>CAKZHZ010000051.1 GCA_936928855.1 uncultured Polycyclovorans sp. | reverse complement strand
CAAAGCCGGAAGGGCAGCAAGCATGAGCGACCGCGACGGCATCTTCGCAGGCGACGATCCGTTCGCGCTGGCGCGCGCCTGGCTGGCCGCGGACGGCGGCCGAATTTGACGGGGCGGCGGCACGCCCCAGCGCCTGTCCGCACCCAGCGCCCCACTCCTTATTTCATAGCTTCTCGCGCTTGATCTGCTTGCGCCAGCAGCCGATTTGATTCAAATTCCCTCCGAGCCTTGGCGCCATGAGCACAGAGAACAAGACCGACTACCGCAAGACCCTGAACCTGCCCGACACGCCCTTCCCGATGCGCGGCGACCTGCCCAAGCGCGAGCCGGGCATTCTGGCGCGGTGGGAAGCGCAGGGGCTCTACCAGCAGCTGCGCGACAACGCCTTTTCAGAAGTTCTCGCCCGCGCCTTCGAGGTGGCGGGCATCGCGCTCAAGGACGTCTCCCTGGACGTGGACGACCGCAAGACGGGCGTGCAGGGCAAGGTGGTGCTGCAGAGCTTCGACAGCGGCCGGCTGGCCGACGGTGGCCGCACCGAGCTGACCATCTGCGCGGCGATCGACACCGGCCTGCTGGCCGCCACGGTCGGTCGCAACATCACGGTTCGCACCCTTCTCAACGGTGAAGAGGTTGAATCCCGGGGCACCGGCACCCTGCTGGCCCTGGAAGTGTTCAACCTGCGCAGCCTGCTGGGCATTCCGCTGGACAATGACGTGCAGCGGGGCCTGGTCGGCTTCGTCAACAGCGCACCCTTCAATGAGATCGAACTGACCGTCAGCTCGGCTATCCTGACCGTCGACCTGACTTCCGCTCTGCGGGTGTACGACGTCTGCCTCAACGGCACCACCGGCCCCTGAGCCGATGGCCGGGGCGGGCGTTTCAAGCCCGCCCCGGCCATGACCGACACTCCGATCGACCTTCGCCACAGCGGCCCCGTCACCCTGTTCATCGGCGCCGGCATGAGCGCCGAAAGCGGCGTGCCGACCTACCGGGGTCAGGGGGGCATCTGGGGACAGTACGACTACCACGAGGTGGCCTGCCAGGCCGCGTTCGAACGCCAACCGGCGGCGGTGCTGGATTTTCACGAGACGCGGCGGCAGGCGGTTCTGGCCTGCTCTCCGCACGTCGGCCACCGGCACATCGCTGCGCTGCAGACCGCCCATCCCGGTCAGCTGCGGGTGGTGACGCAGAACATCGACGGCATGCTGCAGCGGGCCGGCGTTCGGGTCGATGCCGAACTGCATGGCTCGCTGTGGCGAGCCCGCTGCACCGCACACGGGGTGACGCCCGATGCCGACGCAGGGCCCTATCGCCACCGGCGCTGCCCGCGCTGTGGCGAGTGGATGCGCCCCGACATCACCTGGTTCGAGGATGTCGTCGACGAGGCGGTATTTGCACGGGCAGGCGCGCTGATCTTCGACAGCGAATGGCTGATTGCCATCGGCACCTCGGCGGTGGTCTATCCCGCAGCGAGCTTTCTGCCGGCAGCCCGCGCTCGCGGTGTGCGCCTGGCGGAGATCAACCCGGCACCTTCCGACCTGCCGGGTTTCGACCGCCGGCTGGCGCTACCGGCCTCGACAGGCCTGCCGCAGTTGCTGCAGGGCGGCGTCACATCGGCGTGACACCTTGTCCCAGGGCTTTCGATCCCTGGGGCGGATGGATCGGGGCAGCCCATGTGCAATTTACAAAATTCCATTAAAAACAGATAGTTGTGCTGCGCGGGCGGATTGGCACGACTGATGCTCCCAGGGGAACACAAATCACCCCTGCGAGGAGCACGACATGAATCAGGCTGCATCCGTATCCCCTGCCACCAAGGCGCCCTACAAGGCCCGCTATGACAACTTCATCGGCGGTCGCTTCGTGGCACCGTTGGCCGGGCAATACTTCGACAACACCTCTCCGGTGAACGGCCAGGTGATCTGCCAGATCGCCCGCTCCCAGAAGGAAGACGTCGATCTGGCGCTGGATGCCGCACACAAGGCAGCGCCAGCCTGGGGCCGCACCAGCGTCACCGAGCGCGCCCTCATCCTCAATCGCATTGCGGATCGCATGGAGCAGCACCTGCCGGCACTGGCGGAGGCGGAGACCTGGGACAACGGCAAGCCGATCCGGGAAACCACTGCAGCCGACCTGCCACTGGCCATCGACCACTTCCGCTACTTCGCCGCCACCATCCGCGCCCAGGAGGGCACCCACGGGGAGCTCGACCAGGATACGGTCGCCTACCATTTCCACGAACCCCTGGGCGTGGTGGGCCAGATCATTCCCTGGAACTTCCCGCTGCTGATGGCAACCTGGAAGCTGGCGCCGGCGCTGGCAGCCGGGAACTGCGTGGTGATCAAGCCGGCCGAACAGACGCCGGCCAGCATCCTGGTCTGGATGGAGCTGATCGCCGATCTGCTGCCGCCCGGGGTGATCAACATCGTCAATGGCTTTGGCCTGGAGGCCGGCAAGCCGCTGGCCTCGAGCAGTCGCATCGCCAAGATTGCCTTTACCGGTGAAACCACCACCGGCCGGCTGATCTCGCAATATGCCAGCCAGAACCTGATTCCGGTGACGCTGGAACTCGGCGGCAAATCGCCCAACATCTTCTTCGAGGATGTCATGCGGGCCGACGATGACTATTTCGACAAGGCGCTGGAAGGCTTTGCCATGTTTGCGCTCAACCAGGGCGAGGTCTGCACCTGCCCCAGCCGTGCGCTGATCCAGGAGTCGATCTACGAATCGTTCATGGAGCGTGCGGTGAAACGCGTTCAGGCGATCAAGCAGGGCCACCCGCTGGATCCGACCACCATGATCGGCGCGCAGGCGTCCAGCGAACAGCTGGAAAAGATCCTGTCGTACATGGACATCGGTCGGCAGGAAGGCGCCGAGGTGCTCGCCGGCGGTGGCCGCGCCGAGCTCGGCGGTGATATTGCCAACGGCTACTACGTGCAGCCGACGGTGTTCAAGGGCCACAACAAGATGCGCATCTTCCAGGAGGAGATCTTCGGGCCCGTGGTATCGGTCACCACCTTCAAGACGCAGGAGGAAGCGCTGGCCATCGCCAATGACACCCTCTACGGGCTGGGCGCTGGCGTCTGGAGCCGCGACATGAACACCTGCTACCGCATGGGTCGCGCCATCCAGGCCGGCCGTGTCTGGACCAACTGCTACCACCAGTATCCGGCACATGCGGCCTTCGGCGGCTACAAGCAATCCGGCATCGGCCGCGAGAACCACAAGATGATGCTGGGACACTACCAGCAGACCAAGAACCTCCTGGTCAGCTACAGCCCCAAGGCGCTGGGCTTTTTCTGACGTCGGCGATGGGGCGGCGCAACGCCGCCCCTCCGCATGGGCATTCTCCCGCTGACGTCCCGGTGGCTCATGGCTCTCCTCGTGAGCCCCCTTCCCCTTGCGCGCGCCCGGAACGCCGGCGCGCGTTTTTTTTTGGAGGCACCATGACATCCGATCTCCCCCCGCCCCGGGTGCGCGCTACGGACACCGCACTTGACCTGATCAACCAGTTGCGCGAGCGCCATGGTCCGGTGCTGTTTCATCAGTCAGGCGGTTGCTGCGACGGCTCAGCGCCGATGTGCTATCCGGTAGACGACTTCCGCGTTGGCGACGAAGATATCCGCCTCGGCGAGATCGGCGGCGCGGCGTTCTACATGAGCCCCTCGCAGTTCGCCTATTGGCAACACACCCAGCTGATCATCGATGTCGTCCCCGGCCAGGGCGGCATGTTTTCCCTGGAAAACGGCAGCGGCCGTCGTTTTCTGACACGGTCCCGATTGTTCACCGACAAAGAAGCGGCGCTGCTCGAAGCGCCCGAACACAGGAGAGCGACATGAAACATCCCTGCCGGGCGCTGGCCGCCCTGACACTGCTGACGGCCCCTCCGCTGATGGCGGATGACGCCGACCTCGCCGCGCTGGACACCGTGGAGGTGTACAGCACCCGTACCGTGGCGCCCTGGCGCGAGACGCCTACCAGCATCGGCACGGTGGATGCAACGGCACTGGCCGGCGAGCCGGGGCTGGCCCTGGACGAGGCACTCAACCGGATTCCCGGGGTGTACGCGCAGAACCGCTACAACCTCAACCAGGGCTTGCGCGTGTCGATTCGCGGCTTCGGCAGCCGCTCAAGCTTCGGCGTGCGGGGAATCCGCGTCCTGGTCGACGACATTCCCCTGACCAATCCCGACGGCCAGACCGATCTGGACGCCCTGGACCTGTCCCTGGTGGAACGGGTCGAAGTGCTGCGAGGCCCCGCGTCCGCCCTGTACGGCAATGGCGCAGGCGGCGTGCTGGCCGTCCGTACCCGCGCCCTGCCGCAAGCCGGCCTGGGCCGTATCGATCTGGTGGCCGGCGAACACGGCGAGCGCCGGATCCGCGGCGAGATCGGAGGGCAGTACGGCGACATCGGTGGCCTGCTGTCGGTGGCGCACCGCGAACTGGACGGCCACCGAGAGCACATGGCGGCCGACAGCCTGATCGGCAGTGGCCGGCTCGCCTGGGCCGTTGGCGGTGGCACGCTCGAGGCCATCGTGCAGACCCTGGATATCGAGGCGCAGGACCCGGGGGCTCTGAACCTCGCGGAGCGCCAATCCACCCCACGCGCAGCCAACCCCAATGCGCTGCGCTTCGCCACTGCGGAACGTATCGAGCAACAGCGCCTGGGCCTGAGCTACCGCGCCGACCTGGGTGGGGCCACCGGATACCGGGTACGGGGCTGGATCGGGGACCGCGACTTCGCCAACAGCCTGCCCTTCGCCAACGGCGGGCAGTCCGCGTTCGAGCGCCGCCTCGGGGGCATCGGGGGCCAGCTCGACCACCGCCTGCAGGGTTTCGGCGGCCTGCATCGCATCAGCCTCGGCGTCGATTTCGAAACCCAGACCGACACCCGCAGCCGCTACAACAACAGTGACGGCGGCGTGCGGGGCGACCGCACCCTGTTTCAGGATGAAAAGGCCGAAAGCATCGGGCTCTACCTCAGTGACCAGGTCGCCGTGGGCGAAGCCTGGGTGGTGGCAGCGGGTTTGCGCTACGACGATCTTGAACTATCGGTGCAAGACGCCTTTCTCAGCGATGGCGACGATAGTGGCAGCCGCCGCTTCGACAAGACCAGCTACAACCTGGCGGTGGGCTACCGCCTGGACTCGCAGCGCCTGATGTTCGTCCGCTACGGTTCCGGGTTTGAAAGCCCTGCCAACAACGAACTGGCCAATCCCGATGGGGGCGGATTCAATCCCGCACTGGCGCCGGCCGAGGCCGACAATGTCGAGTTCGGCCTCAAGCACGAAAGCGCGCGCCTGCGCGCCGAGCTGGTGTTCTACGCCATCCGCAATGACGGCGAGCTGGTGCGTTTCGAGCGTGACGATCAGCCGGGGCGCAGTTTCTACCGCAATGCCGGCGCCAGCGACCGGCAGGGCATCGAACTCAGCGCCGTCTGGCAGCCCGTTGACCCCCTGACCCTCAGCCTCAGCTACAGCGCCAACGATTACCGGTTCCGCCACTACGTGGTGGGCAGCGACGACTTCAGTGGCAACACCCTGCCGGGCGCACCGCGCCAGCAGTTGTTCGTCGAGGCCGCCTGGCAACCGCTGGCCGATTGGACCGCGCGGCTCCAGGGCGTGGCACTGGACCGGGTCTTTGCCGACGACGCCAACAGCGTCCGGGTGGCAGGGTATGTCGTCGCCAACGCCCGGCTGTCCTGGGACGGCCGCATCGGCGGTCAGTCACTGTCGCCGTGGCTGGCGGTCAACAACCTGTTCGATATCGACTACATCGAGAACCTGCGGGTGAACGCGGGGTTCGGTCGCTACTACGAACCCGCCGCCGGCCGTACAGTGGTGGGCGGGATCGCCTGGCGCTTCTAGTGTGGTGTTCCGTGAATGGTTTGATGAAATCGCTGAGGGCTTTTCGGGTCTGGCAAGGCGCGATGACGAGTCATAGCAGGGCTATGGCGAGGAGGCGCAACGCCGCCAGACGCGAAAAGAACCCGCGATTTCGCAACGGTATTTGCGGAACAGCACACTAGGCCGGGCTGCTGCCGAGGCGGGTCGCGATCTCGGCTTCGAGGCGCCAGATGCGGTCCTGTCCCCACAGGGTGAAGGCAGGCTGCCCGTCCGCTGCCGGCAGGTGGAAGCTGGGCACCCCCCAGCTGCCTGCGGCGATCATGGCCTGCACGTTGGCCTCCATTTCGGTGGCCCAGGTACGGCTGTCCAGTACCGCTTCGGCACCCGCCCAGTCGAGCCCGGCCCGCTCGACAATTTGCCGCAGGCCCCGGAGGTCCCAGGCATCAACAGCCTGTGCCCAGACGGCGTCGCTGTAGGCCTGAAGATAGGCCATGGCGCGCCCCTGATCGCGGGCCCAGGGGAACAATGAGTAGGCGCGCCGGATCGGCTCACCGAAAGGATCCCAGGCATGTCCGAAGGCGATCCCCAGCGCCTCGGCCTCGCGACGGGTGTCGAACAGGATGTAGGTGGTCTTGCGGCGGTCCGCCTTGACGCCCCGCATCATCATCGGCAGGACCGGCCGCACCACCAGGTCCAGCGGGTAGCGGCGGACCAGGTCGTTGATGCGGTCATAGCTGAGATGCGTGTAGGGGCTGCGCAGCGAGGGAAAAAAATGCAGTGTCAGGCGGCGGCCGGGGATGGGCGGTGGCGCCGCCGGCACCTCGATGCGGGCGCTCGGACCGTCCGGGGCGTCCGGCCGGCGTGCGCCGAGCGCCGTCAGGCGCGCTTCCAGATAGTGCAGTCGATCGAGGCCCCAGTACCACTCGCCCGCATAGCAGAACATGCCACTGAGGTAGTGGCCGAGTCGGTGACGCAGGGCATGGCCAGACCGCAGGCGCGCGGTTACCGCGTCGGACGCCGGGAGCGATGCCTCATGGGCAAGCGTGGCAATGGCCTCGTGGTCGCCCTGGGCGAGCGCGTCCCCCAACACCATGGCGAGCTGTGCCTGGTCCTGCGCCGGACGGGACAGGCACAACAGGGCCTGAGCCAGCGCCAGCGGCGCGGCATCGGCAGGGCCTGCCGGCGGGCGCAGTCGTGCCGGCCGGTCGCCACAACGCCAGTACGGGGCCACGGCCGCGGTATCGGCGGCCGCCCACTGCGACCAGAGGTGTGGGTCGTGAATGGCGGAGGGCGATGCACTGGCGACGGGGTGAAACACCAGTTCGATGTCAAAGCGTGCCAGCAGGGGGGCGATGCCCTGGGCCGCGAGCCGGGAGTACGGGTCGTCCACCTGGTGAAAGTAGTGCACCACGTGCGGCTCGCCGCATCGCTGACGGCGGCGTTCCGCGCGGGCCCGTCGCCGCTCGCGCCGTTCGGGGTCGGTGATCAGGCGGATGGCGAGGCTGCGAATGCGGCGGGCGATATCCATGGCCGGTTCCTGGGGGTGGCGCAATTGCCAAAGAAGGTTAATATAAACACAGTGTAAAAATCGACAGCGCGCTGCCGTCCGGGCGCCGCACGAGAACAATGAGGAGGATGGCATGGAGGGCGCGGGACTCGGATCGCCGCTGACTGCCGTACTGCCGCGCCCCGTGGCGGGGGCAGAGGTATGAGCCCGCGTCTGGCACGCGCGCTGTTGCTGGCCGGGCTGCTGGGTGGGGGCGCACTCGCGGCGTTGCCGGTGATCGAGCGGGTGCAGGACGGCGCGCTGCCCGACGGCGTGGTGGCGCGGGTGGGCGACCGGCTGATCCTGCGTGACGAGTGGCTGCGCGCCGTGGCGGCGGTCGCCTCGGAGCGGCGGACCCCGCTGGACGAAGCCGACCGCCTGGCCATCCTCGACCGTCTGGTCGACGAGGCGCTGCTGGTGCAGCACGGGCGCGCGTTGGATCTGGTGGCCCGCGATCCACGACTGCGTGGTCAGTTGGTGGACGCGGTCATGCAACTGACGATGGATGCGCAGGATGCGACGGTGGACGAGGCCACGCTGCGGACCTATCACGCCGACAACGCCGCCGCGTTTCAGTCGGCGCCGCGTCTGCGCCTGCGCATAACGGCCGACGCTCCTTCAGGCGGGCCGCCGTCACCGCACCCGGCCATGCCATCGGAGGCCCTGCCGCCCTCGCAGTGGCGGCAGCATCTCGGCCCGACCCTGCTCACCGCAGTGATGGCGCTGGCGCCCGGGCAGTCGCTGCAGGGCGCCGATGCCGCCGGAGCGCCGCTGAAGGTGACGCTGCTGGCGCGGGACGAATCGTCGCCGCCACCCTTCGAAGTGGTGCGGGAGGCGGTGCATCTGGCCTGGCGGCGCGAGCAGGATGAAGCCGCGGTTCGCGCACTGTTGCGCTCCCTGCGCCAGCAGTATCCGGTGACGCTGGCGCCATGAGCGGAATCCGGCCCGCGCTGCTCGGCGTATTGGTCTTGCTCGCGGCAGCAGGTGCCGAAGCACACACCCGCAGTCTGTCCTATGCCCACTGGCAGCTGGGCGACGACGGCGGCGAGGCGCGGGCGCGGGTGTCGCATCTCGACCTCAGCCGGTTGGCGCTGGACCCGCGCACGACGCCGGACTACGACGCCCGGGTCGCCGCCCAGGTGGCGGCGGATCTGCAGCTGTGGTCGGCTGCCGGTCCCTGTCAGCCCGAGCACGTGCGGGGCCGCAGTGGTGACGACGGCTGGATTCAGGTGCAGTGGTCGTCGCGCTGTGACGGGCCGCCGACGGCAGTGCGTACCCGGCTGCTGGAGGCGGTTGCGCCCGCTCACCTGCACCTGGTCAGCGTGGCGTCGGAGAACGGTACGCAGGTGCAACGGGCCCTCGGTTTCGCCGATCCGGTGCTGCCAGTATCGGGCAACGTGCCCGCGCCAGCGGCGGGACTGGTGTCGTATCTCAAGGTGGGCGTCGGACACATCCTCAGCGGCGCCGATCACCTGGTGTTCGTGCTGTTGCTGTTGATGCTGGCGACCGGGCTGCGGGAGGTGATCGTGCTCGCCAGCACCTTCACCCTTGCCCACAGCCTCACCCTGGTGGCGGCGTCGCTGGGATGGGTGCAGGTTCACAGCGGCTGGGTGGAAGCGTTGATCGGGCTGTCGATCGTGCTGGTCGCCGCAGAGCACCTGTGGGCGCGCGCCGGCCGTGACCCCGGGGTGCCGTGGCTACTGCTGGCGGCGCTGGGGGTGTCGGGCGTCGCGCTGTGGCCGCGCCTGCCGCTCGCGATGCTGGCGGGGCTGCTGATGTTCACCGCCTGCTACTTCGCCTTGCTCAGGCGCAGCGCCCGGCCATTGCGGTTGCGCCTGCTCCTGGTGTTCGGGTTCGGCCTGGTACATGGCCTCGGCTTTGCCGGCGAGATGCTCGACCTCTCGGTGCCGCGGTCGCTGCTGCTGACGGCGCTGTTCGGGTTCAACCTGGGCGTGGAACTCGGGCAGCTGGCCGTGATCGCCCTGCTCTGGCCGTTGCTGGCCGGGGTGGCACGGTGGCCGCGGGCGGAGGAGGGGCTACGCCATGCCCTGGGCCTGGCGGCGCTGATGGTGGGGAGTTTCTGGTGGGTGTCGCGCCTGTCGGGCTAGCGCCTGTCGCCGGCTGCCGTGCAACCGAAGGGGTTTGGGGGGAAGGGTCTGATGAAACGGAAAATCGTCATTGCCATTGTGCTGGGTGCGGTCGTTGCGGGGGTCTGGTGGGATCGCCGCCCGCAGCCGGAACATCGCGGAACACAGGTGGGACAGACCGTGCCGGCGGAAGCGGTCCTCGAACGTGTGCAGCGTCAGCAGCGTGCTCTGCGGTCGCTGTCGGGGGAGACGCCGGAGACACAGATTCTGTTCGGTGACCTCCATGTTCATACGACGTTTTCGGTTGACGCGTTCGCCTGGAGTCTGCCGATCTTCGGCGGCGAGGGGGTGCACCCGCCGGCGGAGGCCTGTGACTATGCGCGCCATTGCGCGTCGCTGGATTTCTGGGCCAGTACCGAGCATGCCGAGTCCCTCACAGCGCGCCACTGGTCCGACCTCAAGGCGGTGGTACGACAGTGCAACGCTGCGGCTGGCGATCCAGCCGACCCCGACCTCGTGACATTTCTGGGCTGGGAGTGGACCCAGATGGGTTACACGCCGGAAACCCACTACGGTCACAAGAACGTGATTTTCCGCGGAACCGATGATGATGCAGTGCCGGCCCGTCCGATCGGTGCGGGTGGCGTGGCCGCCACCGCCATGCGCAGCCGACGCCCGCTGTGGCAGGACGCGCTGGGGCCGTACACCGATTTCGCCAATCGCCAGTCGCAGTTCAACCAGCACGAGAAGATGCGCCTGCTGCGTGCCCAGCCAATCTGTGAGGTGGACGTGCCGGTGCGTGCGCTGCCCGCCGATTGCTCGGAGTTCGCAACCACGCCGGAAGAACTGTTCGCCAAGCTGGACGACTGGGGGTACGAGCGTCTGGTGATTCCGCATGGCAACACCTGGGGTTTCTACACGCCCCCCGGAAGCAGTTGGGACAAGCAGCTCACCCGGCGTCACCACGACCCCGACACACAGCGCCTGATCGAGGTTTACTCCGGCCATGGCAGCGCCGAGAGCTATCGCCAGTGGCGCGAGATCGCCTTCGATGCCGACGGCGCGGCGGTCTGTCCGGAACCGACCGATGATTACCTGCCCAGCTGCTGGCAGGCGGGCGAAATCATTCGCCAGCGCTGTGGAGAGCTGCCGACCGAAATCTGCGAACAACGCGTGGTGGAGGCGCGCCAACACGCGCTCGCCGCCGGTATCGCCGGGCACCATACGGTGCCCGGCAACCGGCCTGAGGACTGGCTGGACGCCGGGCAATGCCGTGACTGCTTCCTGCCGGCGTTCAATCACCGGCCGACCAACTCGGTGCAGTACGCGCTGGCGATCTCCAACTTCGACGAAGTGGATGAGGCGGGCGAGGACCCCTTGCGTTTCCGCTTTGGCTTCATCGGTTCCAGCGACAATCATTCCGCCCGTCCCGGCACCGGTTTCAAGCACCACGACCGCAAGGGCATCACGGATGTCTATGGTCAGGAAGGCCAGGTTCGCAAGGTGTTCGTCGAGGCGCCGCGCCCCAAGGGAACCGCTGCCCGGAGTCAGCCGTTCGATCTGCAGGCCAGTCGTTTCAACTTCCTGCAGGTGGCCGAAAGTGAGCGTGTGCAGTCCTATTTCTTTGCCGGGGGGCTGGCGGCGGTTCACAGTGCCGGACGATCCCGAGACGCCATCTGGGAGGCGCTGCAGCGACGCCAGGTCTACGCCACCTCGGGCGAGCGCATTCTGCTGTGGTTCGACCTGTTGGGCGACGAGGGGCGCGAAGCGCCGATGGGGTCGGTGGTGGAGGCCGAGGGCGTGCCCCGCTTTCGGGTGCGGGCGGTCGGCGCCTTCGAACAGGCGCCGGGGTGTCCGGAGCAGAGTCTGACCGGCCTGGGGGTGGACGCGGTGGAACGCCTCTGTCGCGGAGAGTGCTACAACCCGACCGATCGCCGTCAGGTGCTGGACCGGATCGAAGTGGTGCGCATCCTGCCGCAGGCCCATCCGGACGAGGAGGTGGGTGACCTGATCGAGGACCCCTGGCAGGTCTTTCCCTGTAGCGGCGATCCGCGCGGATGCACGGTCGAGTTTGCCGATCCGGATCCGCGTCGCGTCGGTCGCGAAGCCCTGTACTACGTCCGCGCCATCCAGCGCCCCAGCGCCACGGTCAACGCCGCCGGATTGCGCTGTGAGCACGACGCGCAGGGGCAATGCATCGCCGTGAAACCCTGCTTTGGCGACAACCGCACGCCGCCCGATGACGATTGTCAGGCGCCGGCCGAGCACCGTGCCTGGAGCTCACCCATCTTCATTCAGGACCGGGGAGGGGCGCTGGGCGCCGACAGTGACGATCATGGTTAAGCGCGCGTTGTGGGGATTGGCAGGGGTGGCTGCGGTGCTCGCGGTGGCGGGCATCCTCTGGGGGGATCACCTGTTGTTGCGGTTGATGCAGCAGCGGGTCAGCGACACCTTGTCGGGTGCTGCGATGTCGCGCTTTGGCGATGGTCTGGATGTGGTGTTGTGCGGCGCCGGGTCGCCGATCCCGGACCCGCATCGCAGCGGGCCCTGTGTGGCGGTGATCGCCGATGGCAGGATTTTCATCTTCGATGCCGGAGCGGGCAGCGTGCGCAACCTCATGGCACGCGGTATCGGCCCCGGTCGGATCGAGCGGGTCTTTCTCACCCATTTCCATTCCGATCACATCGACGGGCTCGGCGAGCTGTTCATGCAGCGCTGGGCAGGGGGGCATCACGATCAGCCCGTGCCCGTTCACGGGCCCGAAGGTGTGGCGCGGGTGGTGGACGGATTCAACGAAGCCTATGCGCTGGATGCCGGATATCGGGTGGCGCACCACGGGCCCGAGGTGATTCCAACGGGCGGTGCCGGGGGGATCGCGGTCCCCTTCGACAGTCCACCGGACGCGGCGGTCGAGGTGGTGTTCGAGGGTGCCGGTCTGGTCGTGACCGCGGTGACGGTGGCGCATCCGCCCATCGTGCCGGCGGTCGCCTACCGGGTGGACTATCGGGGGCGCAGCGTGGTGATTTCGGGCGATACCGTGAAGTCTGCCGCGCTCACCCGGTTTGCCCGGGGAGCGGATCTGCTGGTGCATGAGGCGCTCGCCCCGCAGCTGGTCGAGGTGATGACGGCCGGTGCGACGCAGGCGCGCGTTGATCACATGGCGCAGATCACGCGGGACATTCATACCTATCACGCGACCCCGGTGGAAGCGGCTGAGGTGGCGGCCGAGGCGGACGTGACCCACCTGCTGTACTACCACATCGTGCCGGCGCTGCCGCTGCGCCGCCTGGAGGCGCTGTTTCTTGCCGGTGTCGACGAGGTTTACGACGGTGGCGTCACGGTGGGTCGCGACGGCACCTGGGCCCACCTGCCGGCAGGAGTGGATGTCGTGACGGTGGAGCAATTCTAGGTGGCGAAGCCCTTCGCACGGCTGCTGGAGGCTCTCAGCCACGTGCTGCAGCGTCACGCATTGCTGTGGTTTGTCCTGCTGGGGGCCGTACTGTTCGGGGTGGACGCCCTGCGACGGCAACCCCCGCCTCTGCACCCACCCGTTACCGACGACACGACCCTGGCGCGCCAATGGCTGGAAGAGGAAGTGCTCTATCGCGAGGCGCGACAGCGCGGTCTGGGCGAGGGGGATCTCATCGTGCGCCGGCGACTGGCGCAGAAGATGCGCGCCCTGCTGGAGACCTCGGTGACCGTGACGCCGCCGGAGGATGCCACGCTGCAGGCCTTTATCGACCGGCAACCGGCCCGCTACGGTGGAGTCGAGCGCATCGACCTCGATCACGTCTTTCTCTCACGAGGGAGTCGTCCGCCGGATCTGCAGGCGGAGGCGGTGCGGATCGCGCCGTTGCTGACTGCGCCGGGTGGGGCCGGTCTCGCCGGCCTGAGTGATCCCCATCCGGCAGGGGTGGCGCTGCGGGGTGCCCAGTTCCGCGACCTCGAGCGGCTGTTCGGGACGCCCCTGGCGCACCACCTGGCAGCGCTGCCGGAAGGGGGCTGGCAGGGGCCGCTCACGTCCGCATTGGGCCTGCATTTCGTCCGTGTGCGGGGGCGCGTACTGCGCCAGGTCGACGTGGAGGGCGTGCGTCAGCGAGCGTTGCAGGACTGGCTGCTGGCGGAACGGGCCCGACTGACCGAGGTGGCTGTCGAGCGGCTGATGAACGCGCATGGCGCGGTCGTCCCGGCGGGGCCGCGCAATGACTGAGCGCCGCCGCATGGGGCTGCGGGGACTGGTCGCCCTGGGGCTGGCGCTGTCGGGGGCGTCGGTTTCGGCGCACACCATGGACAGCGCCCATTGGCAGTGGGTGCAGCTCGACGATCACCATTGGGACAGCCGCCTGCGGCTGCCGGCACGCGCCGATGGCGGTCTGGCACCGCTGACGCCCGTATGGCCGACGCGTTGCCGCCGTCTGGGGGAGCCGGTCAGTCAGCCCGCCGAGGACAGTGTCGTCGTCCACTGGCGCCTTCGCTGTAGCGAGGGGCTGGTCGACGGGATCGGTCTCAGTGGGTTTGCGCTGACCCTGCCGGATGCCGTGTTGCAGGTGGTGCCGTTGCGGGACGAGCCGATCCACGTCGTGCTGTCGCGTGAACGATCTCACTGGGCGCCGGATCAGGCGGTGCCGCCACCGGTCGCCCATTACCTTGCGCTGGGCGTGCACCACATTCTGCTGGGGCCGGATCACCTGTTGTTCGTGCTCGGCCTGTGGGCATTGTGGCGGCGCAGCGGCGCCGGCTGGCGCCAACTGGTGACCACCATCACGGCATTTACTGCCGCGCATTCCATCACGCTGGCAGGCGCCGCCCTCGGGGGATGGTCCCTGCCCGGTGGCGCTGTGGAGGCGAGCATCGCTGCCTCCATCCTATTGCTGGCCGTGGAGCTGGCCCGTCCGCAGGCGGGGGCGGCCCAGCGCTGGCCAGCGGGTATCGCGTTCGCGTTCGGACTGTTGCACGGCTTCGGCTTCGCCGGCGCGCTGGCAGCGACCGGATTGCCCGACGGGGCCCGCGTGTGGGCACTGGCGGCGTTCAATCTCGGGATCGAGGCCGGCCAGCTGGCCTTCGTGTTGATGCTCACCGTGTTGGCGCATCGTCTGGCGGCACCTGCGGTGCGCTGGGCGCCGGTGATGTTGAGTGCCTACGGCGGCATTGCCGCCGCCTGGTTGCTGGATCGCAGTGTGGCGGTGCTGTACGGCTAAAGGAGTGCAGGATGGGATCAGGTATCGGGAAATCAGGGGTGGCGGCGGGCCTGCTGGTGATGCTGGCCGCCTGCGGGGATTCCACGCCGCTGGAGGCGGGACTGGCGGGTGGGGGTGAAGTGGTGGCCGGCGACTGCGGGCCGCATGCCGCCGGTGCGCAGCGCGCGCTGTTCGGGGACCTGCATGTGCACACCCGCAATTCCTTCGATGCGTACTTTTTCAACAGCATCAACGGGCCGGAGGAGGCTCTGGATTTTGCGCGCGGTGCCCCGGGGGGCTATCCGGGCGGGGATGACGACCCCAACACGGCGGTCAGCTTTGATCAGATCGATCGTCCGCTGGACTTCGTGGCGATCACCGACCACGCCGAGTTTCTGGGGGCGTTCAACACCCTCTGCGAGTTGGGGGGCACGGTGCCGGCGGGAACCAACCCGGCATGCGAGATCATCGGTGGTGGCATCCGTGGCGACATTCGCGCCTTCGTCGAGGGGCGTACCACCCCCTTGCAGATCATCGTGCAGTCGCTGCTTTCGGAAAGCCCGATCGATCGTTCCACCTGGCGCCAGCAGCAGGTGCTCATCGATGCCCGCAACGAGCCCTGCCAGTTCACCACGCTGCACGGGTATGAGTTCAGTTCCAACAAGCGGGGACAGATGCTGCACCGGAACATCATCTTCCGTGGCAGTGGCGATGAGGTGCCGGACGTGGTGTTCGATTCGGTGTCGCCGCTGACCGGTGTGATCGACAACAACGTCAACGATGAGTGGATGCTGTTTGATCACCTTGACGAGGTCTGTGGTGGTCTGGCGGGGTGTCAGGCGATGACCATTCCGCACAGCAGCAATCTGTCGGATGGCCGCTTTTTCCTGCCGCGCGATATCGCCACCGGTCTGCCACCGGGGCGTGACGGAGTTGCCATGACCGCTGCCGATGCGGAGCTGCGGCGGCGCTTTGACCGGGTGCTGGAGATCTACCAGCACAAGGGCAATTCGGAGTGTGCGGCCGGGGTCGAGGGCCCGTACCTGCAGGGCGAGGAAACCACCTGCGATTTCGAACTGTCGAAGAACGTCTGCAGCGGCAGTGTGGATGACCCGCCGGGCTGCGCGCAGTATTGCAGTGGCGACCCCGCGCGTGACCCCGCCTTCTGCAGCCTCCGCTTCGACCCGACCAACCGGGTGGCGGTATGCGAGACGGTGGGCGTTGACGGTGCTTCCGGCCCGCACAGCAATTGCACCGCGCCGCTCGACTACTATCGCAACGCGATGGCGGAGGGCATGGCGGCGCGCGGCATGCTGGGGGTCAACCCCTATCGGCAGGGCATCATTGCCTCGTCGGATACCCACAACGGCACGCCGGGCATGGTCCGCGAATCGGCCTTTCCCGGGCACGGCGGTGTGCTCGACAACGATCCCGATGATCAACTGGGCAGCTGGGACTGTGATCACAGCAACCGTGCCCTGGCGCCGGAAGATCCGGCCGATCCGGAGCGCTGTACCAACCGGGTTTTTCTGGATCGTGCCCGGGGTTTCTCGCCGGGGGGGCTGGCGGGCGTCTGGGCACCGGAGAACACCCGTCAGGCCGTCTGGGATGCGCTGCACCGTGGCGAGAGCTTTGGGACCTCGGGGCCCCGCATGCGGATCCGCATGCAGGTCGGGTGGACACCGCCGCCCGCGGATATCTGCCATCGGCTGGCCGAGGGCGGGCAGGCTGTTCTGCCTGCTGACGGGGCGGTGATGGGAGGCGACCTGCCGCCGCCACCCGACGGGGCGACCGCACCCTACGTGACGCTGTGGGCGATGCAGGACCCCGGTGGCGCGCAGGCGGGCTTGCCGCTGCAGGCGCTCGATATCGTCAAGGGGTTTGTCGATGGACAGGGTGAGCCGCGGGTGCGGGCCTATGAAGCGGTCGTCAGGACACCGCATGCCGTGCTGCCGCCGGCACCGGACTGCTCGGTGCTGCCGGCGCAGCATCCGGCGCAGCTCTGCGTCACCTGGCAGGACCCGGATTTCGATCCGGCGCGGGATGCGTACTGGTATGCACGTGCCCGCGAGATTCCCAGCTGCCGCTGGAGCACCCAGCGCTGTGTCAGCGCGGGCGTCGACTGTGCGGCACTGCAGGCCAGCAACGGGCTGTTCGCGGAAACCGGCCCATGGGCCGGTCACGAGGGCTGTTGCCTGATCGAGGGCGGCCCCGGCAGCTTTACCGGGCGCAACATCTTTGCCGCCATTGAGGAACGCGCCTGGGCCTCACCGGTGTGGTACGAGCCGTGACCTACACGGTGTACCTGTCCGATGTCTCGTATTTCAGCGGCAAGCTGGAGGCGGCGCTGCGTGTCAAACGGATCCCCTACCGGCGGGTGACGGTGACGCCGGAGATCCTGCTCGACGAAGTGCTGCCCCAGACCGGGTGGATGAAGGTGCCGGCGCTCAGGCGTGACGATGGCGAGTGGCGCTGTGATACCACTCCCCTGCTGGATTGGCTGGAGCAGGCGCATCCGGATCGCCCGCTGATGCCGGTCTCGCCGGTGGCGCGCTTTCTGAGTCGCCTGGTCGAGGATTACTGCGACGAGTGGCAATGGCGGCCCGCCATGCTGTGGCGCTGGGGGTGGGATGACAACGCGCGGTATCTGGGCGCGCGTCTGGGTGTGGAGCTGTCGCGTGGCACGCCGCACCCGGCGTGGCTGATGGGGTTGTATTTCCGGCGCCGGCAGCAGCGCGTGTTTGTCCGCGGCGATGGCGTGCGGCCGCACAATCGTGACGCCGTGGCCAGCCTGTACCCGCGGGCGTTGCAGTGGCTGGATGCGCTGCTGGCCGAGCGGCCGTTTCTGCTGGGGGCACAACCCAGCCGCGTCGATATCGCCTGGATGGGGCCGATGTTCCGCCACTACGCGCAGGATCCGCGTCCGGCGGCGCTGATGGCCGCAACCGCGCCACGGGTCTGGGCCTGGGTCAGTCGGGTCTGGAACAGTGGCGACCGGCCGATGGCGGCAGCGCTGGCGGGCGACGCCTTTGACGATCCCGCCTGGCAGCCGGTCTTGGCCGACATCGGGCAGGCGTATCTGCCCTACCTGCTGGACAACCACCACGCGCTTGCCTGCGGGGCCCGGCACTTCAGTGGCGTCTATGGCGGCATCGCCTATCCGCAGCTGCCGGTGGTGGCCTACCGGGCGCGTTGCCTGCTGAGCCTGCAGCAGGCCTTTGCCGCGCTGCCGTCCGCAGCCCGCGCGACGGTGGCGGCGCGGCTTGCGGACCGTGGTGCGGTGGCGGCACTTGCCACACCGCTACCGCCCGTGCCGGGGCTGTCACCGGTGGACCTGGCGCCTGCCCGGCCGATCGCCCGGCTGACGCCGGTGCAGCGACTGCGTGCCTACTTTGGCGGGACGCCGTGGGACCGGTTTCAGAAGACGTAGGCGACGAAAGCCGACATGTTGTCCCGATCGCGCAGGCGGTGGCGGGTGCCGCCACCACTGAAGACCTGATAGCTCAGGCCGGCTGACCAGTTGTCGCGAAAGTCCATCAGCAGACTGGTGAGGATCACCCGGCGGTCCTCGATGAAATTGGTGACGGGCGCGGGGGAGGTGCCGCGAAGGTCATGCAGGAACAGCACCGTGGGGTTGAGTTGAACGCCGCCCGGCAGGTCGCTGTAGCTGAGCCGCAGCAGGGCGCGATAGCCGTAGGAGAGGTCGTCACCGAAGCCCTCCGTCATCTGTGTGGGATTGATGCGCCGGGCGTCGGGCTGACCATCGGGGCTGCCGGTGCCGTCGGCGCCAGCACTGGGATGGGTGCGATCCCCTGCGCCCTCGAAATAGAGGCGATCGCGACCCGGCATGTCGTGCACCACCAGTGCGGCCGCTTCGATGGCGAGGATCACCTGGGTGGCCGCAAAGGGGTTGCGCGCGAATGTGCGGGCGCCGGTCAGGGTGAATTGCGAGGTGCGCAGCCGCTCATAGCCACGGACGCGCTGGCCGGCCTCGATGGTGATGCCCCGGTAGGTGCTGAGCAGATCCGGCACGGCCTGGTGCTCTCCCGGCAGCGTGAACAGAGCATCCACCGGCAACGCGGCCCGCAGTTCAGCCAAGGGCTCCAGTAGCGTTGCCGGCAGGCCCCCCAGCAGTTGCGGGTCGGCCAGTGCCGCCGTGCCGATGGGCAGGTCCTGCGCGGGGAAGGCCGGCCCCAGCAGGGCAAAAACCACATCCGACTGGAGGATCTGCAGGGGTTGGTTGGGGCGATGGGCCCACTCGCCGGACAGCACCCAGTCGCCCACATTGGTGTTGAAGCTGATGCCCAGAAGATCGATGTCTTCGGGGTAGTCGAGGAACGGGCGCACGGTGTCGACGGGCAGGGGTTCCCGCCCCAGGGGGTTGAAGGCGGCGTTGAACCCCTGGCAGGCCAGCAGCGCGCCGGCGATTCCCGGCAGCACGGCGTCGCGGGTGCAGCTGGCCTCCGCGGCGAAGCCGCTGAGAATCGGGTAGCGGCTGTGATACCGCAGATAATGAAAGGCGAGCTCGGTGCCGTTGTTGAGCCTCTCGGCGAAATAGCTGAGCCGCGCGCCGTACTGACCGCTGTCGCGGGGGGCGCCGAAGTCTTCGTCAAGCAGCACCGCCGTGCGGCTGGCCTGCGACACCAGGGCCGTCGGGCCCGCGGGCGTGAAGGCGGCCTCGGGATCCTCGCTGTAGTTGCCGAAGCCCAGCATCGCGTAGCGACCGCCGCCCGCAATGTCGCTGAAGGAGAGCAGGCTGCCGCTGGCCGGGAGCTTGGCGGCGCGCCACTGCAGTTGATACACCAGCTCCAGCGACAGGCTCGGCCCCAGCGTCATGCCGGCGACAGCCATCGGCATGTGGAGCTGCAGCTGGCTGATCTCGGAGCCGGGAAATCCGAGGACCGGTGCGTCCAGTGGATTGAGTTCGGCAAGCCCGTTGAACTGCACGAGATTGGCTTCACCCCAGTTCAACACCTGATTGCCGACCTTCAGCAACAGCTCCTCACCGCCCAGCGCAAAACTGCGTGCCAGGTAGACGTTGCCGACGCGGATGCCGGAAGCGAACTGGGATTCGATGCGTGAGCTGCGCGGGGTCCGGGAGGGTTGGAAGCGCGTGTCGGCATGGCGCTCCTCGAACCCGGCATTGACGCCATCGTGAAACCACAGCGCCGAGGCCTGAAGCTGCCAATCGCCGAAGAAGAGATCGAGCTTTGGCCGCAGCTGGATCAGAGCGGCGGTGAGATCGCCGGTGTCGTAGTTGAGGTTGCCGTTGTCCTCGTTGACCCCCGAGAAGGCGCCTCGTGCGGCCACCAGGCGCTGGTTGGGAGTGGGATCGCCGCGTGCGGACAGGCAGTCGTCCGCGCGACACAGATCCTGCTGTCCCGGCACCGACAGTTTGCCGATCAGACGTTCGTCGCGTGACTGCACGCGAACCTGCAGGCCAGCGGCAACACGCGTGTTGAGCACACCACTGACGGGCCCGAGGTCGAACTCGACGGCGTCGACGGCCGTGCTCAGCGCCGCGATGGCGACCGCGGTTGCGCATCGTTTCATGGGTTCTCCTCCCCCGCGTCATGACGGCTTGGGAGCAGAGTCCTTGGGCGCTTGACGCAAAATTGTCAGTCTGTAAAGTATACGCCATGTCAAGCGCCTCGCAAGCGGGCGCCCATCAGGAGGAAACGGGATGAACCACAGACGCGGTGGCAGGTGGTGGTATGGGATTGCGGCGTTGGTGCTGACCTCGGGTGCCGAGGCGGCCGTCACCCCCGAGGCGGCCAAGGCGCTTGGTTCCACACTGACGCCGGCGGGCGCGGAGGCGGCGGGCAATGCGGATGGTCGTATCCCGCCCTGGCGCGGGCGGGAGGGGTTCGAAGGCCAACAGTTCACGCTCCGTCACGCCGAGCTGGAGTCGCTGAAGGCGGAGGGCGATGCCTCCGTGCTGGCCGCCATGCGCCCGGCGGGCCTGTCGGAAACGCCGCTCTTCACCATCACCCGTGACAACCTCGAGCGGCATGCCGACACCTTGAGCGCCGGCCACCGCAAGCTGTTCGAGCGCAACCCCAGCTACCGGATGCCGGTGTATGCAGGTGCGCGGCATGCGTTTCTGCCGCCAGCGGTCGACGCCGCCACGCGCGACAACGCCACCCGTGCCGAACTGGTCGGCACCGACCAACTGCGGGGCGCCCGGCTCGGGATTCCATTCCCGCTGCCGCAGACCGGCGCCGAGGTCATCTGGAACCACAAGCTGAAGTTCCGGGGTGCGGCGGTGCGACGCTTCAACAATGAGGTGATTGTTGAGGCCGATGGCAGTTTCCAGCTGGCGCGCATCATCGAGGACGTGAAGCTGAAGTACGGTCATCCGACCCAGCCGAGCGCGATCGAGGAGGGTCTGATCCTGTACTACCTGCAGGAAGTGATTTCGCCGCGGCGGATCGCCGGACAGATGCTGCTGGTGCACGAGACCACCGATCAGACCTCGGGTGGCCGCAATGCCTGGCTGTTCAACCCCGGGATGGGACGTACCCGGCGTGCGCCGAATGTCGGGTACGACAATCCCAAGGTGTCGGCTGACGGGTTGATGTTCAATGACCAGACCGACATGTTCAACGGCGCACTGGACCGCTATCAGTGGAACCTCGTCGGCAAGCGCGAGATGCTGATCCCCTACAACGCCTTGCACATGATCAAACCCAGTGCCACCTACGAGGCGCTGGTGGGCAAGGGCCACCTCAACCCCGACTTCACGCGCTACGAGTTGCACCGGGTCTGGGTGGTGGAAGCGACGCTCAAGCCCGCCCTGCGGCACAGCTTCCGGCGGCGGGTGTTCTATGTCGACGAGGACAGCTGGAGTATCGCGCTGGTCGACAACTACGACGACCGTGGTGAGCTGTGGCGGTTTCAGGAGGCGCATCTGAGCACCTTCCCGTTCGTGCCCGCCACAACCGGCAGTCCGGAAGTGCACTACGACCTGCATAGCGGGCGCTATTTCGTGACGGCCAGCTTCGCCGGCGACAGCTACCCGGACTTCAACCAGGACTTCGAGGATAGTTACTTCCGGTCACAGGCCCTGGGCAGCCGCTCGCTGCGGCGATAGGCGCCGGATCAGCCGCTGGCGAGCACCCGTTGAATCAGGGTGCCGTACAGCTCGATGCCCTGCGCGCGTGGCATTTTCTGATCGCGGATGAGCTGGCGCATGCCCCAGAACGCCATGACCAGCATCCAGGCGTAGGCCTGCGCGTCCTTGGGGCTGAGCTTGAGGGTTTCGGCCAGCGGCTCGGCCCAGACGCCGATGATCATGGTGCGCAGCTGGCGGCGGATCTTTTCCAGTTCAGGGCTGGCGGCCGCGGTCCCCGCCAGCAGATGCCAGAGGGCGTCCCCGCGGCCGGGATTGAGGTCTAGGCTGACGGCCTCGGCGGCTTTGACGGCGGCGACCAGATCGCGCGGATGCGCCATCAGCGAGGCCTGGGTTTCGCGCATGGTGTCCATGAAGATCAGTCGCGCCGTGGCGGCGAGCAGTTCCTCCAGATTGGGGAAATGCAGATACACCAGCTGACGGCTGGTGCCGCCCTGTTCGGCCAGCGCGCTCATCGTCAGTGCCGACCAGCCCTCGCGCTCGACAATGCCGGCCGCCACGTCCAACAGGGTTTGCCGGCGCAGGTCGCGGCTCAGGTAGGCGCGCTTGGTCGGTGCCCGGGTGCGCTTGGCCGCCGGGGTGGTGGGGCCACGGGAAGCGGTGCGCGGCGCGGCAGGTTTACGGGGCATGCTCGGCAGTTTTACAGCTCGACAAGTTTTCCCGGACATTATGCGTCATCCCGCCTTTCAACGCTGTTGCTGTGAGGATTGTTAAATATTGACAGCATGTAAAAAATATCTAGAATCATACGGTCTCGTAACGTCTGCCGGAGCGCCCATGTTCGATCTCTACACCGCGCCAACCCCCAACGGTCACAAGGTGTCCATTGCCCTCGAAGAGCTGGGGCTTCCTTACACGGTGAAGCCGGTCAATATCCTGTCGGGTGAGCAGCGCAACCCGGAGTACCTCCAGCTCAATCCCAACGGCCGCATCCCGACCCTGGTCGACCACGACAACGGGGGTTTTGCCGTTTTCGAGTCCGGCGCCATCCTGGTCTACCTCGCCGAAAAGACCGGTCGTCTGCTGCCTGCCGACGTGCGTGGCCGCTCGCGTGTGCTGCAGTGGTTGATGTTCCAGATGGGGGGCGTGGGGCCGATGATGGGGCAGGCCAACGTGTTCTTTCGCTACTTTCCGGAGAAGATTCCGCCGGTGATCGAGCGCTATCAGAACGAGGGCCGGCGCCTGTTCGAGGTTCTGGATCGCCGCCTGGCCGAAGCGGAATGGCTGGCCGATGACTATTCCATTGCCGACATCGCGACCTGGCCGTGGGTGCGGACCCACAAGTGGTCGGGGATCCCGGTGGACGGCCTGGCGCATCTGCAGCGGTGGCTCAAGGCGATGTACGCGCGTCCTGCCTGTGTGAAGGGAATCGAGGTGCCGTTCAAACTGCCGAATCTGGACGACGCCAAGGCCGCCACCGCGTTCGCCACCGCGGCGCGCAGCACCGTGGGCCGCTGAGGTGGCGGCTCGATACCGGCACTACGGCCTGGAAATGTCGCTGTTCAGCGGCAAGACGCGTGCCTATCTGCGCCACAAGGGACTGCCCTTCGACGACCTGACGGTGCGCTTGTGGACCGCGCCCGGGCTGGTGCGCAAGGCGGGGGCGCTGGTGCTGCCGGTGCTGCGCACGCCCGAAGGAGAATGGCTGCAGGACACGGCCCACATCATCGACACCCTGGAGGCCCGGCATCCGCAGGGTCCGGTATTGCCGACGACCCCCCGGCAACGGGTCGCCGCCAGTCTGCTCGAGGCCTGGGGGGACGAGTGCTGGCTGCCCAGCGCCATGCACTATCGCTGGAACTTTCAGGAAAACATCGACACGCTGCTGCGACCCGAGGCGGGCGACAACCTGCTGCCGTGGGCACCCCGGCGTCTGAAGAATCTGTTGGCCGAGAAGGTTGCACTGACACCGCAGAGCTTCCTGCCGGGGCTGGGCGTCAAGCCGCCGCAATGGGACACCATCGTGGCGTGGACGGCGCATTATTGCGATGTGCTCGATGCCCATTTCGCGCACCATCCCTACCTGTTCGGCGGCCGTCCCAGTCTCGGCGATTTCGGGTTGATCGGCCCGCTCTACGCGCACCTCGGGCGCGACCCTTACCCGGCACGAGTCCTGATCGGGCGACGGCCGCACCTGCAGGCCTGGATCCAGCGCATGCAGCACCCACCCGCAGGCGGTGAATCGGGAGATTTCCTGGCCGACGATGAGGTGCCTGACACCCTGTCGCCGCTGTTCGCGTCGGTGTTCGGCGAATTCTGGCCGATGTTGACGGCCACCCTGGAGCAGTACTGGGCGGTGTCGGCGGAGATCCCCAGTGGACATCGTGTCCCGCGATTGCTGGGTCCGATCACCGTGCCAATGCAGGGGCAGCCGTACCGGTTGCGCGCGCGCAGCTTCCTGTTGTGGAAATGGCAGCGGATGCAGGCGGTGTTTGCCGCGCTGTCACCCGAGGCGCGGGCGGCGGCAACCCACTGGATGCAGTCCGTGGGTGGAAGCGACGACATGCTGAGTTGCCGCCTGCCGGTTGTTCGCCGCAGTGCGCTGCACATCGTGCGAGAGGATTGAAGGCGGCCGCGAGCCCCTACACCCTTGTGCGAGGGAACGCCATAGCCCGATGTGCTCATCCTTTCGGAGGAGGTCGCCCCGTATAATGGTGGGGTGCCGGTGATTTCTGCCCGCCCCCGGGGCCAGCTGTGCGGCCGAGCGGATGGGGCAGGGCGCACCGGCGGGCTGGCCGCCTGCCCTGGCGGCGCAAAGGAACAGGCATGAACCCCGAAAAGAATCTGCGAGAGGCGGCGCTGGAGTATCACGCGTTGCCGGTGCCCGGCAAATTGTCGGTGACCGCCACCAAACAGCTCACCAATCAGCGCGATCTGTCGCTGGCGTATTCCCCGGGGGTCGCGGCCGCCTGCGAAGAGATCGTGGCCGATCCGACCCATGCCTTCCGCTACACCGCGCGGGGCAACCTGGTGGCGGTGGTGACCAATGGCACAGCCGTGCTGGGCCTGGGAAACATCGGGCCGCTGGCGGCCAAGCCGGTGATGGAAGGCAAGGCCGTGCTGTTCAAGAAGTTCGCCGGTATCGATGTGTTCGATATCGAACTCAATGAGCAGGACCCGGACAAGCTGGTCGACATCATTGCCGCCCTGGAGCCCACCTTCGGTGGGATCAACCTCGAAGACATCAAGGCCCCCGAGTGTTTCGAGGTGGAGCGCAAGTTGCGCAACCGGATGAAGATCCCGGTGTTTCACGATGACCAGCACGGCACTGCCATCATCGTTGGCGCGGCCACCCTGAACGCGCTGGCGGTGAGCGGCAAGCGCATCGACCAGATCAAGCTGGTGGTCAGTGGTGCCGGCGCGGCGGCGCTGGCCTGTGTGGAATTGCTGGTGGACCTGGGGCTGCCGATCGGCAATATCTGGCTGACCGATCTTGCGGGCGTGGTGTATCAGGGGCGGACCGAATTGATGGATCCGGACAAGGCCCGCTATGCCCAGGCCACGGATGCGAGGACACTCGGCGAGGTGATTGAGGGCGCGGACATGTTCCTCGGCCTCTCGGCGGGTGGGGTGCTGAAGCCGGAGATGGTGGCCCGTATGGCGCCGGCGCCCATCGTGTTTGCACTGGCCAACCCGCGTCCGGAGATTCTGCCGGAGGACGTCAAGGCGGTGCGCGACGATGCGGTGATCGCCACCGGTCGCACGGATTATCCCAACCAGGTCAACAATGTGCTGTGCTTCCCGTTCCTGTTCCGTGGTGCCCTCGATGTCGGGGCCACCGGGATCAGTCGCGGCATGGAGATTGCGGCGGTTCACGCCATTGCCCAGTTGGCCCGTGAGGAGGCCAACGACGCGGTGGCGACCGCCTATGGCAACTCGTCGCTGGCCTTCGGGCCGGAATATCTGATCCCCAAGCCCTTCGACCCGCGCCTGCTGGTCCGCATCGCACCCGCAGTGGCCAAGGCGGCCATGGCAGAAGGCATCGCCCTGCGGCCCATCGATGATATCGATGCATATCGCGAGCGGCTGCAGCAGTTCGTGCACCACAGCGGCACCCTGATGAAGCCGGTGTTCGCTGCCGCCCGGCGGGCGCCCCTGGAGCGCAAGCGCATCGTCTTCTCCGAGGGGGAAGAGGAGCGCGTGCTGCGGGCCGTGCAGGTGGTGGTGGACGAGCGCGTGGCGCGACCGATCCTGGTGGGGCGGCCGGCGGTCATCGAGAGCCGCATCAGCCGCTTCAATCTGCGCCTCAAGGCGGGTGAACACTTCGATATCGTCAATCCCGAATATGACCGGCGCTACCGGGAGTACTGGGAGGACTACCGCGCGCGGATGGCGCGCCGTGGCATGACCGAACAGTTCGCCAAGATCGAGATGCGTCGGCGCACCACGCTGATCGGTTCGATGCTGCTGAAGAAGGGCGAGGGAGACGGCCTGGTCTGCGGTACCTTCGGCACCACCGGCCTGCATCTCAAGTACATCGATCAGGTGATCGGGCGCCGTTCCGGCGCCAGTGTCTATGCCGCCATGAATGCGCTGATCCTGCCGGGCCGCCAGCTGTTCATCGCCGACACCCACGTCAACCTCGACCCCACTGCGGCGGAAATCGCGGAGATCACGCTGATGGCTGCCGAGTCGATCCGCCGCTTCGGGATCGAGCCCAAGGCGGCGTTGCTGTCGCACTCCAACTTCGGCACGCACGAGGATGCAGCCGCGGCCAAGATGCGCGAGGCACTGGCACTGATCCGCGACCGCGCACCGGACTTGGAGGTGGATGGCGAGATGCACGGGGATGCGGCCCTCGATGAGGCACACCGCATGGCGATCCTGCCGGAATCCACGCTCAGTGGCGCCGCCAACCTGTTGATCGGTCCCAATCTCGGTGCCTCCAACATCGCCTACAACCTCTTGAAGACGGCTGCTGGACAGAATGTGGCGATCGGCCCCCTGCTGCTGGGCTGTGCAGCGCCGGTCAACATCCTCACGCCGTCGGCCACCGTGCGCCGCATCATCAATGTCGCCGCCCTCACGGTGCTGGAGGCGCAGCAGGCGGCTGGCGACTCGTGAGCGCGTTCCTGCTGTTGCTGGGCTGCCTGGCGCTCGGCGCGGCGGTGGCGCGCTGGGCGCAGCCGCCGATCGGTCTGGCACAGGGCCTCAACTGGTGGGTGATCCAGATTGCGCTGCCGGCGCTGATTCTCGATCTGGTACCCGGCCTGCATCTCGACCCCTCGCTGTGGTTCCTGATCGTGACCCAATGGGGGGTGTTCGCCGGCGCCTGGTTGTTGCTGGCCTTCATCGGCCGGCGGTTGGGCTGGTCGCGCGCGACCATCGGCGGGCTGATTCTGGTCTGCGGCCTCGGCAATACCTCGTTTCTGGGCTATCCGTTGCTGGAAATGCTGCGCGGCCGCGAAGGACTGTCGCTGGGCGTGGTGGCCGACCAGCTCGGGTGTTTCATCATGCTGGCGGTGGGTGGGGTGCTGGTGCCGGCGGTGTACGGCGGAGCGCCGGCCACCTTTGGCGGTATGGTGCGTCGGGTGCTGTTTTTCCCCGCCTTCGTGGCCTTGCTCACCGGGGTGGTGGTGGGGCTGCTGGGCGGGTGGCCGACGTGGTTCGAGCCCCTGCTCGGACGGATCGGAGCCACTCTGGTGCCGCTGGCCCTGTTCTCGGTGGGGTTGCGATTCAAGCTGCACCTGGGCCGCGATCAGTGGTTGCCGGTGTCGGTCGGCCTGTCCTGGAAGTTGCTGGCAGCGCCGCTGCTGGCCCTGGGCCTGGGCCTGCTGACCGGGGTTTCCGCACCGGTGCTGTCCATTGGCGTGCTGCAGACGGCCATGGCGCCGATGATCTCGGCGGCCATTCTGGCGGATCAGCACCGTCTGGACCCGCCGCTGGCCAACACCGTGCTGGGCTGCGGAATCCTGATTTCCCTGCTCAGCGTTCCCCTGTGGAGTGCGCTGCTGCCCTGAGGGCCGGGCGGCACCTCAGGGCAGCAGGCTCGATCACTCGCTCAGCCTGAGGGTTTCCACCGCGGCGTCGGCGATGGCGGCGCGGGTGTAGGGGAACCGGTGCCAGGCCTTGTCCGAGTAGGCACGCGTGAAGTCGTCGAACCAGGGGCTGGCCGGATCGGTGGACTGCGAATAGGTGATGAAGCCATCCGCCTCGGGGGTCCATCCGTCGCCGTCCCGGGCCCAGCCCACCACCTGGATGTAGCTGTTGCCATAGGTCACCGGATAGCCGTCGGCACTGAGGGGCGGGCTGCTGGCGATGGTGAAGGCACCTTCGGTGTTGCCGAGGCCGCCGAACAGCTCAATGTTGCGGCTGGTGACACCCGAGCGCTGGATGTCGCCCATGCGTGCATCGAAGGCGAAACCGGCGGCCTTCACCTGTTCGACGGCATCTTCCAGCGCACGGCCGACGGCGCCGCTGCCGGCGTTGATATCGCGCGGCGTGTTGACGGGGTCGTTCACCGAGAACGGCGTTTGCCAGAAGCCCAGGCTGCCTGCGGCGTTGCGCCAGAATTCCCGCCAGACATGTCCGCCCCGGCTGTCGCGGTTGTTGCTGAGGTCCCAATCCGCCAACGCCGTGCAGGCGCTGGCGAGGTCGCCGTCAGCGCCGGCGCAAGTGGTGTTCACAACGGCATCCCGCGCCAGTTCGCCGGAGTAGATCACGCTGTCCAGCACGCTGGCCTTGAGTTGCTCGCGGGTCCAGCGGTTGCCTTCCAGGCCATCGCTGCCGTCGAGTCGGCGCTGCTGCTTGAGGATGCCGATGCGGGTGCGCAGCGAGCGGACCGCCTCCTCGTCGCCGATGATGCGGGCAAATCCGGTCAACGGTTCGTCAGGGTGCGTCAGCCAGTAGCTGTCGTTGAAGTTCCCGACCCAGTCGTCCCGCTCCAGCGAGGGCAGGTTGCCCGCGCCGAACACGCCGGGGGCGGGGGCGTCGTCGTCGGTCAGCCATTCACAATCGCTGCGTGAGCCATCGAGCAGCGGCAGCCCGGGGGCCGCGAGCGCCAGCACCGGAGACAGGATGCTGGTGGAACAGCGGCTGACGAGTGCGTCCGGCACGTTGGGCACGGCGGTGACGTCGGCGTAGTAGGCCCGGCCTTCGGGGCCGGTCGCCACGGTGTTGACCCAGGGCACGGCGACGGTCTCGGCCTGGATGCGTTTGAACTCCTCCAGCGAGGTGGCGGTGTTCCAGCGGAAGAAGTGATTGATCATCCGCGTGTTTTCCGCGTTGGCGTCCCGCATCGTGTAGGCCTTCAGCGGGGTCCAGGCCAGGATGTTGAGGCCGGCCACCTCCAGTTTCATGATGGGGCCGAAGTGGCTGCGGTAGAGCGTGCGGCTTTGCGTGATCAGGCTGCCGTCAGGCTGCTTCACCTGAATCGTGAGCGGCACGGCTTCCATGTTGCGCAGTTCGCCATCGTAGAGATAGGTGGTCGGGCTACCCGGCACCAGTGTCAGTTCGTACAGGGTAAAGCGATAGGCGGTGGACACCGTGTGGCTCCACGCGAAATGGGAGTTGAAGCCGATCAGCGACAGCGGAACGCCGTAGAGGGCCGCCCCCATCATGTCGAGCTCATCCCCGAGTTGCTGATGGGTCAGGTACAGCCGCTCGGCGCCTTCCCAGGGGAAATGGGGGTTGCCGAACAGCAGGGGGCTTTCCTCGGCGGAGCCGTCGGGGCCGATGGCGTACATGTTGGAGCCGAGCCGGCGGTCCTGGAAGAAGCCCAGAGGTCCCTTGTCCTTGGCGAGTATGGCTTCCAGGGCTGGCAGGTCGATCAGATTGGGGATCACGCCCGCCAGGGGCGGCTGCGCGCTGCCGATGCCACTGACGAACACGGAGGAGGAGGCCAGTACCGAAAGCCGCAGATAGCGGCGCAGCATGTCGTCCAGCGTGATCGGCTGCGCCCATGCGGCCTCGGCACAGGCGGCATGGCGACCGGCGTGCTCGCCCGCCTTCAGCTCAGCCAGATAGCGGTTGAAGCCACGGACGAAGCCCTTGCTGCCGGCCATCGGCCCGGGGTCGAGAGCGTCCCGCAGCGGCGCGATCGCCTGTTCGCGGGCGACCAGTTTCCAGAAGAAGTCGCTGTCAACGTTCCCGGCCACCGAGTCGTTGGCGTGAATGGTGTGGGTGCCGTCCGGGCCGTAGTGCCGTGCCCGCTCGCCACGCAGCGTGAGGTATTCGTCGAGCAGCAGGCAGAGGTTGTCCTGTGCCTGCACATAGCCGTTGCCGTAGCCGAGGCTTTCGAAGTCCTGCGCCCGGATGTGCGGGACACCAAAGGCGGTGCGGGTGATCTCGACGTTGATGGTGGCGTCCTTGGCGCCGCCGCCCAGCGGGTCGAGGGCTTCAGGGTGACCGCCGCAGGCAGCCAGCAGGAGACCGGTCAGCGCCAGTCCGGACCGAAGGTATTGCATGTGTCTTCCTCGTACGTGGCCGCCGGCTCCCCCGAACGGCCTTCTTATGTCCTGACAGTGTGCCTCACGCGCACAAAAAAAGGGCCGGGCAATGGCCCGGCCCTTCGACAGCGTTGATGCTCAGATCGAGGTTTTCATCACGATCTTCACCAGCTTGCGCGAGAAGTCGCTGTAGGGCGGGAAGAACATGCGGGCCATCATGAAGCGGGTGCGGACGATGGCGCGCTCGTGGGAGAACGACTTGAAGCCGAACTCGCCGTGGGCTGAACCGATGCCCGAGTTGTTGACCCCACCGAACGGCAGTCGCTGGTGCAGGAAGTGCACCACGGCGTGGTTGATGCAGGCGCCGCCGGAGCTGGTGTTCTCGATCACCTTCTTGATGTTGGCTTCGGTCTTGCTCCAGACATACAGCGCCAGCGGCTTGGGATCGGCGTTGATGCGGTCGACCACTTCATCAAGGGAACGGTAGCTGATGATTGGCAGCAGCGGCCCGAAGATTTCCTCGCTCATGATCTTGGCATCGCTGGGAATGCCTTCGAGCAGGGTGGGGGCGATGAAGCAGTCGTCGACGTCGACATGCCCGCCGCAGACCGGTTTGGCGCCGCGCTCGATCGCGTCATCGAGCAAGGCCTTGATGCGGCCGGTGTGGCGGCTGTTGACCACGCGCGCCAGGAACGGGCTCGCCTGCTGACGCTCACCGCTGTCGCCGTAGGTGGTGTTGATCACGTCGACGCAGGCCTTGACGAAGGCCTCCTTCACGGACTCGTGAACGTAGATGTGATCGGGCGCGATGCAGGTCTGGCCGTTGTTGGTGTACTTGCCCCAGAGGATGGTGCGGGCGGCGAGCTGCAGGTCGGCGCTGGCGTCGACGATGGTCGGTGACTTGCCGCCAAGTTCCAGCGTCACGCTGGTCAGGTGCTTGGCGGCGGCGGCCATCACCACCTTGCCAATGGCCGGTGAGCCGGTAAAGAAGATGTGGTCGAACGGCAGGCTGAGCAGCTCGGTGGAGACTTCCACCTCGCCCTCGATCACCGTCACCTCATCTTCCGGGAAGGCTTCACGGACGATCTTGCTGATGACCTTGGCCGCATGCGGCGTCATCTCGGAGGGCTTGATGATGGCGGTGTTGCCGGCAGCCACCGCCGACACCAGGGGGCCGAGGCTCAGGTTCACCGGGTAGTTCCACGGCGAAATGATCAGGGTGCGGCCCTTGGGCTCGTAGCGCATCCAGGCCTTGGTCCCCATCATCATGCGGGTCGGCAGCACGGACTTGGGCTTCATCCACTTGCGGATGTGGCGCAGGGCATCGTTGATCTCCGCCACCACCGGCATGATTTCGGTGAGGTCCACCTCGATGGGGGGCTTCTTGAAATCCTTGTAGCCCGCCTCATACATGGCCTCAGTGTGGGCCAGCAGCACGTCCTTCAGGCGCTTGAGCTTGGCAATGCGCTCGGCGGGCGTCGCGGTGCGCAACCGCAGGGCGGTTTCGCGCTGGCGCTCGAAGATCCGGTGAATATCCGCAAGCTGCGGCTGGCCCGCGCTGGGCAGGTAGGAAACGGCGGTGCTCATGGTTCGGGCTCCTCGACATTTTATCGAACGATTGGTCGAGTATAGGCGCATACGGGGGCAATCCCAAGTGGGCTTCGGCGGGGCTACACTGTGTCCATAACATCCATTACGAACGAGGGGAGTTGCCATGGCCTTGCTGAAGCCGCTGGACGCCGCGTGGCTGTACGTCGACACCACGGAGACGCCCATGCACGTGGGGGTGCTGGCCATCTTCTCGTTACCCGATGACGCCCCCCAGGACTTTCTGTCCGGGCTGTTCGAGCACATGCGGGATACCCCGACGTTCGCGCCACCCTTCAATCAGCGGCTGAAGAACCCCCGGCTCAAGGGCGTGCTGCCCGCCTGGGAGACGGCGTACAAGATCGACCTCGACTATCACCTGCGCCATTCCGCCCTGCCCAAGCCCGGCGGTGAGCGTGAGCTGGGGGTGCTGGTGTCGCGGCTGCACTCGCACCCGATGGACTTCAACCGTCCGCTGTGGGAGGCACATGTCATCGAGGGGCTGGAGCACAACCGGTTTGCGCTGTACATGAAGATGCACCACTCGCTGGTGGACGGCGTGGGGGGTATGCGCATGCTCCAGAAGATGATGGTCCCCGATCCCAAGGCGTCCGCCCTGCCGCCGCCGTGGGCCATCGGCCGCGGCCCCCGCCGGCCCCGCGCGGCCAAGCCGCGGGGGCCTTTGATGCAGGCGCTGAGCCAGGCTGCACAGCAGAAGTTCGAAACGGCGCCGCAGGTCGGCAAGGCGCTCGGGCGCCTGGTCACCGAGCACTTCCGTGGCAGCAACACGGCCGAGGCCCTGCCTTTCGGCGGGCCGCCGTCCATTCTCAACCGTCGGGTCTCGGGTCAGCGCCGGTTCGCCACGCAGTTCTACCCACTGGACCGGGTCAAGGGCGTGGCCAAGGCGGTCGGAGTCACGGTCAACGACGTGTTTCTGGCCCTGTGCGCCGGGGCTCTGCGGCGGTATCTGGACGAGATTCAGGCCCTGCCGGAGCAGCCGCTTACTGCGGGCATTCCGGTGTCCATCCGTCCGGCGGACGATGACGACTCCGGGAATGCCATCAGTTTCATCATCGCCAATCTCAATACGCATCTGGCTGATCCGCTGACGCGCCTGCGCTCGATCCACCGGTCCACCGAGATTGCCAAGCAGCACCTGCAGGAGCTGCCCAAGGCGGGGCTGGAGAATTACACCGCGCTGTTCATGGCGCCGTTCATTCTGCAGCTACTGGCCGGGCTGGGCGGCAAGACGCGCCCGATGTTCAATGTGACCATTTCCAATGTGCCCGGCCCCACCGAGCCGCTCTACTTCAATGGAGCGCGGCTGGAGCAGATGTATCCCGTATCGCTGTTGTCCCACGGGCAGGGACTCAACATCACGGTGCTCAGCTACGCCGGGCAGTTCAATGTGGGCCTGACCGGCTGCCGTGACACGCTGCCACACATGCAGCGGCTTGCGGTTTACATGGGTGAGGAGTTGACCTTGCTGGAGCAGCTGTCCGGCTTGCGCCGCAAACCGGCGCGTAAGCGATCAGCCCGCAGTACCTGAGGCGGAGGCGCTGTTGCCGTCTCCCCAGAGGTGTACGCCGTACTTGTGATAGCCGGTGACATTGGCCAGGCGGATATCGGTATCCGCCGGCACCGGCAGCACCTCGCCTTCCAGCTGCGGCGCCAGCATCGGCGCCAGCACCTGACCGCCGCCGCCGGTGATGACGATCGCATCGATGTCCCAGTCGTCCGACCATAGGCGGTTGGCGTCGCTGGCGATACGTTGTGCCAGCTGCTGGAATGCCTGCTGTACCACCGGGCCGATGTCGTAGCTCTTGCCTTTGATCTTGATGCTGCCGCGGGCGACGGCCTCGTACAAGCGGAACAGCTCAACGGTGATGCCCGACTTCTCCTGCAGCCAGGTGGCGACCTGGGTATAGGCGCTGGAGATGCCGGCGTCGGTGGAGACGCTGCCGCGCTCCGAATAGCGGCTGCGATCACTGATGGTGAAATCGGCAGTGCGGAAGCCCACGTCGACGATGCCGATCTTCTGGGTCAGAAAGCGTTGTGATGCCGGTTTGCCGAGATCGTTCAGCATGAGATTGAAGAGACTGCCGAAAGGCTGGGGCACCACACGCACCTGCTCGATGTAGACCTGCTTTTCCTCGCGGCGGCCATCGGGGTGGATCGCGGTGAGGGCGTGACGGCCTTTCAGCAGCGCGCTGATGGCGTCGCGGTAGCGGCGGAAGAAGCTGATGGGCAGCCCGGTCACCAGGCGGATCGGCTCACCATCGGGGGCGAAGGGGCACAGGCCGGCGATCGCGAGCTGTTTGGCGTACTTGGACAGGAACTGCTGAGGATCCAGCGTGAACTGTCGCCCACGCGACTGGCTTTCGGCGAGGTCGCCGACGAAGAAGCTTTCCTCGCCCAGCTTGAAATGCCGCGGGTGCTGCTTCTGGGCCGACATCAGGGCCTCGGTGAAGGGCGCTTCATTGGCCTCGCCGAGCACCGATTTGAAGATCTGGGATTGCCGTCCGTCCGTGGTCTTGGTGTAGCCGAAGCCGATATCCGCCGCCAGCACTTTCACCGCGCCGCTCCTTTCCTGCTTGAGGTCCCCCGAAATTGGCTCCGGTTGTAGCACGCAGCTCCGAGGAGGGTCAAAACGCCGCGTCGACACGCCTTGTGCCTACCCCCCTGGCGACTCGTGGCAGGTGCCCATCAGTGCGAAACACTGCTCTAGAATGACGGGATGGGACTTTCATTCACCAAGATGCATGGCGCCGGGAACGACTTTGTGGTCATCGATGCCACCCGCGCGCCATTCGCCCCCCGACCGGAGCTGCTCCAACGCCTGACCGATCGTCGCTACGGCGTGGGGTGCGACCAGGTGCTGGTGGTGGAGGCGCCGGGCACGACCGATGTCGACTTCGACTATCGCATCTTCAATGCGGATGGCTCCGAGGTCGGGCAGTGCGGTAACGGTGCCCGCTGTCTGGCGGCGTTCGTGCGGGCGAGGGGACTGTCCGACAAGGATCGGCTGCGGGTGCGCACCCAGACCCGCGTGCTGGAACTGGAGCACCTCCCGGGTGGCAGTATCCGCGCCAATCTTGGTGCGCCGCGTTTCGCGCCACCGGATATCCCGCTGACGCTGTCGCACGCGCCCTATGTGCTGCCGGTCCCCGGTTTCGGAGAAGTCGGGTTCGAAGCCGTGTCCATGGGCAACCCGCATGCCGTGATCCGGGTCGACGATGTGGCATCTGCGCCGGTGACAACCCTGGGGCCGGTCTTGCAGCAGCAGCCCGCGTTCCCGGCCTCGGTCAATGTCGGCTTTCTGGAAGTGCAGGGCGCGGCGCAGGGACGCCTGCGGGTGTACGAACGCGGTGTGGGCGAAACCCTGGCCTGTGGCAGCGGCGCCTGTGCGGCAGCGGTGGCCGGACGCCGGCAGGGGTGGTTCACCGAGGACCGCGTCAGTTTGCAGGTGCCGGGGGGCACGCTGGTGGTGGAGTGGCCGGGGGATGACCAACCGGTCTGGCTGACAGGGCCGGTGGAGACCGTATTTCAGGGAGAACTGATGTGAGTGAAGTGGAAAGCCGCAACGACAAGCCACCGGCGGATGTCGCCGCCGGCGTCGACGAGGCGGCGGTGCTCGCCTATCTGCAGGCACATCCGGACGTGCTCAGCCGACATCCCGATGTGCTGGAGCAGGTGGAGCTGCGTCATCGCGCCGGCTCCGCGGTGTCGCTGATGGAGCGGCAGGTTGACCTGCTGCGCGCCCGAAACGAGCAGCTGCAGTCGCGCCTGTCGCGCCTGACCGATGCCGCGCGCGACAACGAGGGGCGGGCCGGCAACGTGCACCGGCTGGCGCGGACGCTGATTCGTGCCCCGTCTCTGGCGGCGGTGGCAGCCGGCCTGCGGCAGGTGCTGCGCGAGGATTTCGATATTCCCGAGGTTTTCATCGGGCTCAACAATGCCTACTACAAGCGCAATGACATCGATGGCCTGACGCCGATCGAGCCGGAGGGCAAGATTGCCAGGGCGTTCGAGAACTTCTTCCGCACCCGTCTGATCGAGTGTGGCCCCATTGGCGAGGCGAAGGCGCGACTGCTGTTCCCACGTGCCACGGCGCTGCCCCAGTCCGCAGCGGTGGTGCCGCTGGAAAAGGAAAAGTACCTGGGCATGCTGGCGTTCGGCGCTGCGGATCCGGAGCGGTTTCAGCCGCGTCAGGGCAAGCTGTTCCTGGAGATGATCGCGGAGCTGGTGGCGGCGGCGGTGCGCGCCCGGCTGGGCTGATGTCGGCGACGGCCGCCACCGCATTTTCGCGGGCGGTCGAGGCCCACCTGCGCATGTTGCGCGACGAGCGGCGGGCGTCGCCCCACACCGTGGAGGCGACGGCGCGCGATCTTGCGGCATTTGCTGCCTATTGCGCACAGGCGGGCATTGACGATCCCGAGCGCGTCAGCGTGCATCAGGTGCGGGGTTGGATGACGCGACTGCATCGCGACGGTCACCAGCCCGTCAGCCTGCAGCGCTACCTGTCCTCGGTACGGAGCTTCTACCGGTATCGCCTGCAGGCCGGCCTGGGGGATGCCAATCCTGCGGTCGGCGTGCGGGCGCCCCGGCATCGGCGAAAGCTGCCCGATGTCATCGACGCCGAGCGGTTGGGTGAGGCGCTCGCAGCACCGCCGGTCGACCCGCGGGACTGCCGCGATCAGGCGTTGGTCGAAGTGTTCTACAGCACCGGGCTGCGGTTGGCCGAGCTGCAGGCTCTGGATGCCGCACAGCTCGATGCCGGCCAGATCGAGTTGCGGGTGATGGGCAAAGGGCGCAAGGAGCGCTTTGTCTGGATTGGCGGGAAGGCGAGGATGGCGCTGGACGCCTGGCTGTCAGTGCGCCCGCAATGGGCGCGGGATGCCGAGCCGGCGCTGTTTCTCAATCCGCGCGGGGGACGGTTGTCGCGCAGCGGTATCGGAGCGGCGCTGAAGACCTGGGCGACCCGGCGCGGCCTGGGTTCGCACCTTCATCCCCATCGTCTGCGCCACGCCTTTGCCACGCACATGCTGGAGGAGTCCGGCGACCTGCGTGCGGTGCAGGAGCTGCTGGGGCACGCCAATCTGTCCACCACGCAGATCTACACCCAGGTGGAATTCCGGCAGCTGGCGGAGGTCTATGACCGGAGTCACCCGCGTGCCCGAAAAGGGGGCGCCGACCGCTGAGTGCGCCCCCATGCCGTAGCTTGAATTGACGCGGGATGACCCCACACTGAAAGACCGGGGCGAGGCCCGAACGGAAGCGCATGATGAAACAATTCGACGGCACCACCATTCTGTGTGTGCGCAAGGACGGCAAGATCGCCATTGGCGGCGACGGCCAGGTGTCGATGGGCAATACCTGTATCAAGGGCAACGCCCGCAAGGTACGGCGCCTTTATCACGACAAGGTGATTGCCGGCTTTGCCGGCGGGACCGCCGATGCTTTTACCCTGTTCGAGCGTTTCGAAACCAAGTTGGAGCAGCACGGCGGGCAGCTGCTCCGCGCGGCAGTGGAGTTGGCGAAGGACTGGCGCACCGATCGTGCGCTTCGTCGGCTGGAGGCCCTGCTGCTGGTCGCCGATCGGGAAACCGCGCTGATGATTACGGGCAATGGCGACGTCATGGAGCCCGAGGCGCACGGGGTGATGGCCATCGGCTCCGGCGGCGCCTTTGCCCAGGCCGCAGCGCGTGCGCTGGTGGAGTCCACCGACCTGGAGGCGCGGGAGATTGTTGAGCGCGCCATGCACATCGCGGCCGATATCTGTATCTACACCAACCACTCGCTGACGCTCGAGAGCTTCGAATGACGCCTGATGCCGGAACCCTGATGACGCCCCGCGAGATTGTCGGAGAGCTCGATAAACACATCATCGGGCAGTCCGATGCCAAGCGGGCGGTGGCGGTTGCTCTGCGCAACCGCTGGCGGCGCGCCCGGGTGGAAGGCCCGATGCGGTCGGAGATCTCACCCAAGAACATTCTCATGATCGGCCCTACCGGGGTCGGCAAGACCGAGATCGCGCGCCGGCTGGCCAAGCTCGCGAACGCCCCTTTCATCAAGGTCGAGGCCACCAAGTTCACGGAGGTCGGGTATGTCGGCAAGGACGTCGATGCCATCATCCGGGACCTGGTCGACATTGCCATCAAGGACACCCGTGAACAGGCCATGCGGCAGCAGCGCGGGCGTGCCGAGGCGGCGGCCGAGGAGCGCGTGCTGGATGTGCTGCTGCCGCCGCCGCAGGATTTCGGAGAGCCGTCGGCCACGCGCCAGAGCGAAAACGGTGCCGCGCGACAGGTCTTCCGCAAGCAATTGCGGGAGGGCAAGCTGGATGACAAGGAGATCGAGATCAAGCTGACGGGCGCGGCCCCCAACGTGCAGCTGATGGGGCCTCCCGGCATGGAGGAGATGACCCAACAGCTGCAGTCGATGTTCTCCAACCTCGGGGGTGGCAAGCCGCAGACCCGCAAGATGAGGATTCGCGATGCCCTGCGTCAGCTGGTGGATGAGGAAGCGGCCAAGCTGGTCGACGAGGAGGCGATTCGCAACACGGCGGTGCGGCGGGTGGAGGAGCACGGCATCGTCTTCATCGACGAGATCGACAAGGTCTGCCGCCGTGCCGACAGCTATGGCGCCGATGTCTCCCGTGAAGGGGTGCAGCGCGATCTGCTGCCGCTGATCGAGGGCAGTACCGTCACCACCAAGTACGGCGCGATCAAGACCGACCACATTTTGTTCATCGCCAGCGGCGCCTTTCACCTCGCCAAGCCTTCCGATCTGGTGCCGGAATTGCAGGGGCGACTGCCGATCCGGGTGGAGCTGGAGCCACTCAAGACCGAGGACTTCGTCCGCATCCTGACCGAGCCGGATTACGCGCTGACTGAACAGTACCGCGCGCTGTTGGGCACCGAGGGTGTCGATGTGCGGTTTGCCGAGGATGGCGTACGGCGGTTGGCGGAGATCGCCTGGCAGGTGAACGAAGGCACCGAGAACATCGGCGCCCGCCGGCTGCACACCGTGATGGAGCGGCTGATGGAAGAGCTGGCCTTCGAGGCACCGGACAGGGAGGGCGCCCAGGTGATGGTGGACGCCGCCTATGTCAATCAGCGCCTGGATGCCCTGGCCGGCGACCAGGACCTGTCGCGTTACATCCTCTGAGCCTCGTGCCCCAGGTCGTTGCCCTGAAGGCGCATCGTGGTTCGCGTCGGCTCGACGTCCGGTTTGACGACGGACGCGAGGCGCAACTGAGCTTCGAGTACCTCAGGGTCTACTCCCCCAGCGCCGAGTTGTGGGGGCATGGACGACGGGAGCCCCAGCTGGTGGGGGGCAAGCAGGCGGTCGGCCTGCAGCGGGTGGAGCGGGTCGGCCACTACGCAGTGCGTCTGGTCTTTGACGATGGTCACGACAGCGGGCTGTACAGCTGGGATGTGCTGGATCGCCTCGCGCGGGACCACGACCGACTGTGGCCGCGCTACCTGGAGCGCCTTGCCGCGGCTGGTATGCGGCGGGATCGCGATGTCATGACGCTGCGAGCCCTGCGCCCGGAGTGAGGGGCAGCGGTCCTGGGGTGGTGGGGCGGCTACAATGCCGGTCCGATTCCCCGTGGGGCGGTAGATGGCAGGCGAACGCGACGGCACAACCCATTTCGGTTACGAGCAGGTGCCGGTACAGGACAAGCAGCGGCGGGTGGCCGGGGTGTTCACCTCGGTCGCGCGCAAGTACGACGTCATGAACGATCTGATGTCGCTTGGCATTCACCGGATATGGAAACGATTCGTTATCGATCTCGCCGGCTTGCGGCCGGGCGAGCGGGTGCTCGACGTTGCCGGTGGCACCGGCGATCTCACCCGGGCGTTCGCTCGCCAGGTCGGTCGCGACGGGTTGGCGGTGCTGACCGACATCAATGCGGCCATGCTCGGCGAAGGACGCTCACGGCTGTTGGATGACGGCCTGGTACAGGTGCCGGTAGCCCAGGCCAACGCCGAATGCCTGCCCTTCGCTGACGACAGTTTCGACTGCATCACCATCGGTTTCGGATTGCGCAACGTCACCGACAAGGATGCGGCACTGCGGTCCATGCGGCGCTGCCTGAAGCCCGGTGGCCGCCTGATCGTGCTGGAGTTTTCCAAGCCGGTCCTCGAGCCGCTGTCCAAGGTATATGACCAGTACTCCTTCAGGCTGTTGCCCCTGATGGGTCGGCTGGTTGCCAATGACGCCGACTCCTACCGGTACCTCGCCGAGTCGATTCGCATGCATCCGGACCAGCAGACCCTGAAGGGCATGATGGAAACGGCGGGCCTGGATCGCGTGCAGGTGTACAACCTCACGGGCGGGATCGTGGCCGTGCATCGCGGGTATCGCCTCGAATGACCCCGATGCCACTGGCCGCGGCGGTGGAGGTGGCCCTCAACCGCTTTCTCAACCTGGAGCCTGCGGCGCGTGAGGCGCTGCAGCCGATGACGGGGACCCGGATCGCGGTCTGCCTGCAGCCCATGGGCTGGCAGCTGGTGTTCGACCTGCTGCCGGGCACCGTGCGGGTGGGAGCAGACGAAACCACGCCGGCTGCAGATGCCGAGGTCGAAGGCAGTGTCGTGCAGCTGGCCCTGCGCGCCGCCGAGATGGCGCGCGGCGCCCCGTTCTCCGCGCAGGGCCTGCGGGTGCGCGGTGACGCCGAGCTGCTGCGGCGGTTTGCCGCTGCCGTCGGCGGCGTGGGGGTGGATCTCGAGGAGTGGCTGGCGCCCTGGCTGGGCGGCGCCGCGGCACATCGTGCCACCGGCCTGCTGCAAGGGCTGTTCGGTTGGGGGCGGCAGGCGGTGGAGACCCTGGGCCTCAACACCGCAGAGTATCTCCGCGAGGAAACCTATGATCTCGCCCGGCGCGAGGATGTGGAGGACTGGATGGACCGTGTGGACCTGCTGCGCGACGGCGTGGACCGGCTGGAGGCGCGGCTCAAGCGCCGCGAATCCCAGGAGGGTCGCGGATGACAGGTCTGGGCCGGCTCTGGCACATCCACGCCACCATTCGCCGTTTCGGGCTGCGGGAGTTTCTCAAGGGGCAGCCGTCGAACGACCCGCGTCCCCGGGGGGAGCGGCTGCGCCTGGCGCTGGAGCACCTGGGGCCGGTATTCATCAAATTCGGCCAAGCGCTGTCCACCCGTCCGGACATCGTGCCGCCCGATATCGCCGTCGAGCTTGCCAAGTTGCAGGATCGGGTGCCGCCATTCCCGGTGGCGGAGGCCCGCGCCATTGTCGAGCGCAGCTTGGGACGACCGATTGCCGATCTGTTCGCCGAGTTCGAGGACACTCCCATCGCCGCCGCCTCGGTGGCGCAGGTGCATGGTGCCCGTCTGTTCGGGGATGACGGCGGCCCCGGGATGCCGGTGGTGGTGAAGATCATCCGCCCTGGCATCGAGGCGCAGGTGCGCAAGGACATTGCCCTCCTGCACACGCTCGCAGCCTGGGCCGAGCGTCTGTCACCGATGGCGCGACGGGTGCGGCCCCGCGCCGTCGTCGCCGAGTTCGAGTCCATCCTCATCGACGAGCTGGACCTGATGCGGGAGGGCGCCAATTGCAGTCAGTTGCGTCGCAACTGGTTGGGCAGCCCGCTGATCTACCACCCGGTGGTGTTCTGGGACTTCACGCGGCCGGATGTGCTGGTGATGGAGCGTATCGAGGGCATCTCCATTCGTGAACTGGACCGCCTGCGCGGGCTGGGCGTCGACTTCCAGGTGCTGGCCGAGCGCGGCGTGGAGATCTTCTTCAAGCAGACCTTCCGTGACAACTTCTTCCACGCCGACATGCACCCGGGCAACATCTTCGTGGATGCCCGCGATCCCGCGCAGCCCAGCTATCTGGCGGTGGACTTCGGCATTGTCGGGTCCCTGACGCCGCAGGATCAGCGTTATCTCGCCGAGAACTTTCTCGCCTTCTTCAACCGGGACTATCGGCGCATTGCCGAACTCCATGTCGAAAGCGAGTGGATCCCGCCCGATACCCGGGTGGAGGCCTTTGAGGCGGCTATTCGCACCGTCTGCGAGCCCATCTTCCAGCGCCCCCTGAAGGACATCTCCTTCGGCTTCTTCCTCCTGCGTTTGTTCCAGATCGCCCGCCGTTTCAACTACCAGGTGCAGCCGCAGCTGGTACTGCTGCAGAAAACCCTGCTGCAGGTGGAAGGCCTGGGGCGGCAGCTGTACGACGAGCTGGACCTGTGGAAGACGGCGAAGCCGATCATGGAGGACTGGATGCGGGCCCGCCTGGGGCCCGGTGCCTTGATGGAAAAGGCACGCTATCAGCTTCCCCTGTTGACCCAGTCCCTGCCGCTGCTGGTGGAGCGCAGTCTGCGCGCCCTCGAGCGAGGGGAGGGGTGGGCGGGGCCTGCGGGCCTGCGTCAGCAGCAAGCGCTGTTGCGGGCGGTCGAGAACAATGGCCGGCGCAGTCGCTGGATGATTGCCGCCGGCAGTCTGCTGCTGTCGGCCGCGGTCGTGTTGCCCGCAGTGCTGGATGGCGCGGTGCCGGCCTGGGCGCTGGGCGGGCTGCTGGGGCTGGCGCTGCTGGCCGCGTGGCGCGGCCTCAAACGGAGTGAAACATGAGCTGGTCTCGCGTACTCGGCACCGGCAGCTATCTGCCGGCGCGGCAAGTCCATAACACCGAGCTGGAATCCCGCATCGACACCTCGGATGAATGGATCTTTTCGCGCACCGGCATTCGCGCGCGACACGTGGCAGCGCCGGGCGAAGGCACGGTGGATCTGGCGGCGGTGGCGGTCGGCCGGGCGCTGGAGGCAGCCGGGCTCAGCGCCGGTGACATCGACCTGATCGTGTTCGCCACCACCACTCCTGACATGGTGTTCCCCTCCAGCGCCTGCCTGCTGCAGGCCCGGATCGGCGCCAAGGGCGCGGCCTTTGATGTTCAAGCGGTCTGCACCGGCTTTCTGTACGCCTTGTCGGTCGCCGACAAGTTCGTCGCCAGCGGTCAGGCCCGGCATGCGCTGGTGGTCGGCGCCGAGGTGTTCTCCCGCTTGCTTGACTGGCGTGACCGGCGCACCTGCGTGTTGTTCGGTGATGGCGCCGGGGCGGTGGTGCTGGGACGCAGCGACACCCCCGGCATTCGCTCAACGCACCTTCATGCCGACGGAACCCAGGCACACATTCTGCAGGTGCCCGGACACCTCACCGACGGCAAGATGCAAACCCACGCGGTGGTGCACATGGATGGTCAGGCGGTATTCCGCTTCGCTGTCCGTGCGCTGGAGTCGGTCTGTCGGGAGGTTCTGGAGGCAAACGGTCTGCAAGGGTGCGATATCGACTGGCTGGTCCCGCATCAGGCCAACGAGCGGATCATCCTCGCCACTGCCGACAAGCTGGGCCTGCCCCGCGAGCGGGTGGTGGTGGCCCTGGAGAATCAGGGCAACACCTCGGCCGCGTCGGTTCCGCTGGCACTGGATACCGCCGTTCGTGACGGCCGTATCCAGCCCGGTCAGCGCGTATTGCTGGAGGCGGTCGGCGGCGGTATGACCTGGGGCGCCGCGCTGATCGAGTGGTAGCCCGTGTCGCGCCTCAGCGGCGCGACACCACCAGTCCCTTGAGCAGGTTGAGCGCCTCGTAGAGTGCGTAATCCTTCTCGGCGAGCGCCTCTTCCTCGATAAAGGCCGCTTCGTCCTTGCCGTTGTCGCCGTTCTCGTTCTTGAGGCTGCCGCGCAGGTCGGCTTCGGTGATCGGCTCGAAGCCTTCCTCGCGCTCGTCGGATACGGTCAGCGGGCGGATGGTGACATCCGGCTCGATGCCATCTGCCTGGATGCTGCGCCCTGATGGTGTGTAGTACCGCGCGGTGGTCAACTTGATGGCCGAGGCATCGGTCAGCGGCATGATGGTCTGAACCGAGCCTTTGCCGAAGCTCTTGGTGCCCACGATGATGCCGCGGCGCTGATCCTGCAGGGCGCCAGCCACGATTTCCGATGCGCTGGCCGAACCGGCATTGATCATGACGACGATGGGCGCGCCGTTGAGCAGGTCGCCCTTTTCAGCACGGAATTCGCGGCCGCTCGCCTTGTCGCGGCCGCGGATGGAAACCACGGCGCCGCTTTCGAGGAAGGCATCGGAGACGTCCACTGCCGCATCCAGGACACCGCCCGGGTTGTTGCGGAGGTCGAGGATCAAGCCTTCGAGGGCGCCGTCCTTGGCTTCCTTTCCGAGCTTTTCGAACTGCTGCCGCAGCGAACGGCCGGTTTCCGTCGTGAAGCTGCTGATGCGCAGATACCCCAGTTGCGGGCCGAGCAGCCGCCCACGCACGCTGGTGACGCGGATGATGTCGCGCGTCAGTTCCAGGTTGACCGGCTGCGGGACGTTCTCGCGGGCGATGACCAGCTTGATCTTGGTGCCCGGTTCGCCGCGCATGAGGTCCACGGCCTCGGAGAGCTCCATGCCCTTCACCGGCTTGTCATCGATCTTGACGATGAGGTCGCCCGGCTGCACGCCGGCGCGCGCGGCAGGGGTGTCATCAATGGGAGAGACCACCCGGACGAAGCCGTTGTGCATCTGGACCTCGATGCCGAGGCCTCCGAACTTGCCGCTGGTGGCGATGCCCATGTCCTTGAACTCATCGGCATCGAGAAAGGCCGAGTGGGGGTCCAGGCCGGTCAGCATGCCGCGCACTGCGTTTTCCAGCAGGGTCTTGTCGTCCACTTCCTCGACGTACTCGGTCTTCACCCGGTTGAGAATCTCGACGAAGGTCTGGAGATCCTGCAGGGGCAGCGCCTCGCGGCTGGCATTGCCGCGATCGGCGAGGACGCCATGGGTAAGGGAGAGCCCGGTGCCGAGCAGGACGCCCGCCGCGAGTGCAAGCGAGGTACGGGAAATCAGGGACATGACAAAGGTCCGTTTATACGTGGTAAGGCCGGGTCGGCGCCCGGTGCGGCGACGATAGCACAGGGGCAACTGGCGCCGGATTCAGCGCCGCAACCATGGACGCGGATCGATGGCGTTGCGCCCCTTGCGGATTTCGAAATAGATGCCACTGTCGCGGTGGCCGCCGCTGGTGCCGGCGCGCGCGATGCGGGTACCGGCATCCACCCACTGCCCCAAACGGACGTCGGCGGCATCGGCATGACCGTACAGGGTGTAGTAGCCGCCGTCATGCTCAAGAATCACCATCAGGCCGTAGCGGTGCATCCAGCCGACATAGGCCACGCGCCCACCCGCTGCCGCCCGCACCGGGGTGCCGGTGGCGGCCGCCAGCCATTGGCCTTTCCAGCGCAGGTTGGTCCCGCTCTTGGCCTGTCCGTAAGCCGCCAGCACCCGTCCCTGAACGGGCGGCAGCAAACTGCCGCGTGATTGCGCGAAGGGCTTGGCCTTGCCCGGGTTGAGGGGGATGTCGGCCAGGATGTTCGTCAGCGAGTCCAGCAGCTTCTGCACGCCGGCTTCGTCGCGCTGGAGCTGCTTGAGCATGGCGCCCTGGTCGTGGATGCGGGCGTCCAGCGATTGCATGGCGGCCTGGCGCTCGGCGCGGCGCCGGTCGAGGCCGGCCACGGTTTCCGCCTGCTCGGCCCGGGCCTTTTCGAGCTGGTCACGGGCGGTTGCCAGCGCCGTCTCGCGCGCCTTCAGAGTGTCGAGCTCCGAGCGGAGGGCATCGATCTGGCGTGCCCGGGCCTGATTGAAATACTGGAAGAACTGCATGACCCTGGCCATCTGCTGGGCGTCTTCCTGATTCAACAGCAGGCGGGTTTGTGGCGTATCGCCCATGCGGTGCGCCATCCGCAGGGTGGTGGCCAGCGCCGCCTGCTGCTGCCGCACCCGATCAGCTGCCGCCTGCTGAGCTGCCTGCGCTTCACGCACGGCCTCGGTCTGGCGCCGCTGCTTCCCGTCCAGCACCTTCAGCTGTCGCTCGGCGGCGGCGATCTCCTGCTCCACCTGCTGCATCTCGTGCTGCAGCGTGTCCTGGCGGCGGCGATCCGCCTTGATCTCCTTGTCGACCGCCTCGATGCGGGCCTGAACGGAAGCGAGCTGCCGCTCGGCGTCGGCAATCTTCTTGGCGTCCTGCGCCATGGCGGGCAGGACGAGGAGACCGCACAGGGTCAGGAGCAGAACGCGGATCATGCGATAATCGTATAACGAGTCCGCTGTCTTGCCCTGCCCATGGATCAAATCCTGACCTTTGTCGGTAATCACCCGCTGCTGTTTGCTGCCCTGGCGGCCCTTATTGTCCTGCTGGTCGCCAATGAGGTGCACGGCGGCATGACCAGTGGCAAACGCCTCAGCGCCGGCGAGGCCGTGCGCATGATCAACGACCGGGACCCCCTGGTACTGGATGTCCGCTCCGCTGGCGACTTCAAGAAGGGCCATCTGCTGCACGCGCAATCGGTCCCGCTGACCAAGCTGGACAGCGAGATCAGCCGCCTTGGCAAGAATCCTGCACGTCCCATCATCATCTACTGCGCGCTTGGCAGCTCCAGTCTGACGGCCGCGCAGAAGCTGAAGAAGGCTGGCCTGCAAGAGGTCTACTCGCTGCGCGGGGGCATCAACGGCTGGCTCAACGCCAATCTGCCGATCACCGCCCGATAGAGAGTCGCCATGCAACCGGTCCTCATGTACACCACCCGTGTCTGCCCGTTCTGCCAGATGGCCAAGCGCCTGCTGGCCAGCAAGGGCGTGACCCCGGAGGAAGTGCGGATCGACGAGGACGCGCAGCGTCGCGACGAGATGATGCAGCGCACCGGTCGTCGGACCGTGCCGCAGATTTTCGTGGGCGATACCCATGTTGGCGGCTTTGACGACCTTGCCGCGCTGGAGCGCGCCGGCGGCCTCGACCCTCTCCTCAACCCGACTTCCTGAGCATGACCGATACCCCAAGCCCCACGCCGGCACCCGGCGCAGACCCCACCACCGCCCCCGGCCGGCAGGTGCTGCTACAGAAAATCTACGTCAAGGACGCCTCGGTCGAGGTCCCGAACGGACCGGCGATCTTCACGCGCCCATGGCGTCCCGAAGTCGACGTGCAGGTCAATACCAAGGTGGATGACCTGCAACAGGACAGCTATCAGGTGCAGATCGTGCTGACCGTGACCGCCAAGCTCGGCGAGGATGTCGCGTTTCTGGTGGAAGCGCATCAGGCCGGCGTGTTCACCGTCAAGGGCTTCGATCAGCCGACTGAGCGCGCGGCCATCCTGGGCGGCTATTGCCCGGGGCTGATCTTCCCCTTTGCGCGCGAGACCATTGCCGATCTCGTGCAGCGGGCAGGGTTCCCGCAGCTGCTGCTGCAGCCGATCAATTTCGAGGCGCTTTTCCTGGAACACCAGCGCAAGCGTCAGGCCGAAGCGGCTGCCGAGAAGCCCGCCACCACGCATTGATGACGGCGCCCCCCAGTCATGCGATGGCGGTGCTCGGCGCGGGGTCGTTCGGCACCGCGCTGGCCATCCACCTCGCCCGGCGGGGTAGCGACACCCTGCTGTGGGGGCGCGATGCCGATGCCATGGCGACGATGCAGGCGGCGCGCGCGAACGACAACTACCTCCCAGGCTGTGCATTCCCGGTCAAGCTGACGGCGGTGGCCGACCTCGGCGCCGCGGTCTCGCAGGCCGCAGATGTTCTGGTGGCGACCCCCAGTCATGCCCTGCGCGGCATGCTCGAACAGCTGCAGCCTCTGTTGCGTCCCGGACAGGGCGTGGCCTGCGCCTGCAAGGGCCTGGAACCGGGCAGTGGGCGTCTGGTGCATCAGGTCATCGAGGATGTGCTCGGGCCGGAAGTGCCACTGGCGGTGATTTCCGGGCCCACCTTCGCGAAGGAGCTGGGACTGGGGCTGCCGACCGCGGTGACGGTGGCCTCACAGCACGCAGACTTTGCTGAAAAGCTGGCGCTGGAGCTGCATGGCGACGGATTCCGCGCGTACACCGCAGATGACCTGCCGGGTGTTGAAATCGGGGGCGCCGCCAAGAATGTGATGGCGATCGGTGTCGGCATTGCCGACGGCTTGCGATTGGGGGCCAATACGCGTGCTGCGCTGATCACACGGGGCCTGGCAGAGATCATGCGCCTCGGCGAAGCCCTGGGGGCACGCCCCGAGACGCTCATGGGGCTGGCCGGCATGGGCGATCTGGTGCTGACCTGCACCGATGATCAGTCTCGCAACCGGCGCATGGGGCTGCTGCTCGCCAAGGGGCTCGCGGTGGACGCCGCGATCACTGAAATCCGGCAGGTCGTTGAAGGCATCAAGGCGGCGCCCGAAGTGCTGCGGCTGGCGCACCGCCACCAGGTGGAGATGCCGATCACCGAAACCGTCTCGGCCATCCTGCGGGGCGAGATCACCCCGGTGGAAGGCGTGCGTCGCCTGGCGACGCGACCGGCGCGGGCCGAGCAGGAGTAACGGCCCCGTTGTCAGGGGCGCTGCCGACCGCAGGCCCAGCAACACTCGAAGGTGTCCGGCACCGGCTCGCCACAGCTGCAGTGCCAGTCGACACCGCTACCACGACGTTTCCACTCGGCCAGTGCCGCCAGCGCGGCGGCGCGCTGGCGGGGGTCGCGCAGATGCACCCGGGGGTAGAGGTTGACCGGCAGGTCCCCGCGCCCGCCCCACAGGTGCAGGTCGAGCAGGTCGACAGCGATGCCCCGCTCTGCCAGAAAATCCCGCAGGAGGTGAGCCTCCAGCGGATCCGCCGCCAGGTAGAGAGGATTCACCGGCTGCATTCCGGACGCGGGCCGACTATGCTGGGCGCCATGTTGATCGGAGACCGCACATGCGACGCATTCCCGCGATAGTCGGCCTGGCCCTGATGCTCTCGGCCCAGCTCGCCACCGCCAGCCCCCCGGCGGTGTTGGATGACACCCCCTCGGGCGCGGCCATGGTGGCCGACCTCGTCATTGTCCGTCCGCTCAGTCTGGTCGGAACGGTGCTGGGGACCGCGTTCTTCGTCGTGCAGCTGCCGCTGGCGGCCATCCAGCTGGATGTCGAGACGCCGGCCCGCAAGCTGGTGCTTGAACCGGCGCGCTATACCTTCGTACGACCGCTGGGCCGCATCGAGTAGTTGCGCGCCGGGGGCGTTCACGGCGCGATCGTTTCCACTCGCACGGTGCCAAGGCCGAGTGCCGTCGCGGCCGCCCGTACAGGCGCCTCGATCTGCGAAAGATCCCCGACGATCACGAACACCGCGTCGCGAATGGGGGTGAGCGCCCGTTCAGCGGCGTTGGCGCGGTCTGCATCGACCATCTGCAGGGTGGGCACATACCGGTTCCAGTAGTCCTCGGCCACGTCATAGGCCAGAGGGAAAATCAGCGAGTTGGCGATTTCCCCGGTGGTTTCGTTGTCGCCGGGCAGGCCACGGGTCAGGCTGTCGCGCGCGAATTGCACTTCGGCCTCGGTCAGGGGGGCGTCGGTTCGCGGGCCGTCGAGCACTTTCACCATTTCGGTCAGGGCTTCGACGGTCTTGTCTGACTGTACCGGTGCGGTCGCCACCCACGCGCGTTGGTGCCCACTGTTGCGGATGCCGGTATAGGCGCCGTAGCTCCAGTTCTTGTCGACCCGCAGACGGGTGTTCAGGCGCGCGGAGAAGGAGCCGCCGAGGGCTTGGTTGGCGACTTCCAGCGCGGCCGCGTCTGCCGCATTGAGCGGTGGGGCGAGGCGCGCCGCCAGCAGGTAGGACTGCTGCGCCTGCGGGCGATCCAGCAGAATCACCTGTCCGGCGGGTGGGGCGGTCTGTGGAATGTCCAATGGCGCCAATGGCGCTGCCGGCGGGGTCCAGTCGCCGAAGTGGCGGTTCAGCAGCGGCTCCAGGACGGCCCGGGTGGTGTCACCCACCACCACCAGCTGTGCATTGTCCGGACGCAGCCAGTGGTGCCGATACTGCTGGAGGTCGTCCAGCTGCATGGCGGCAACGGAGGCCGGAGTGCCGCGTCCCACGCTGGCCATGGCATAGGGGTGCTGGGCGCCAAACAGCGGCGCGGCATACGCCCGGTTGGCGAGGCTGGCCGGATTGCTCAGCTCCTGAGAAATTGCTGCAAGGGCCCGCGCCCGCAGGCGTTCAAAATCGGCGGTTTCCATGCGCGGTCGGCGCAGCAGATCGGCCATCAGTCCGAGGCTGGGGTCGAGGCGCGAGCTCAGTGCATTGAGGCTGACATAGGCGAGGTCAAGGTTGGCGCCGGTGCCAAGATTGGCGCCGAGCCTGCTGGCTTCAGCAGCCAGCGCCAGCGCATCGCGATCTCCGGCGCCTTCATCCAGCAGCTCCATGGTGAGGCCCGCAGTCCCCGGCGCTTGCAGGTGGTCGGCGGCCACTCCTCCATCGAACAGCATGGTGAACTGCACCACCGGCGCCGCGCTGCGCTGCGCAAAGGCCACTTTCATGCCGTTGTCGAGCACGAAGTGTTCGAGCGCGGGCAGTGCCAGCGGGTCGGCCGGTGCGACAGCGGGCGGGGCGCTGCGGTCCGCCCCTTCCGCCGCCACTTCGCCGTCGCTGAAGGGTGCCACGGTGAGGACGAAGCGTCCTTCGGTCAGCCAGCGCCGTGCCACGTCCCGAACAGAGGCCGGTGTGGCCTCGCGGATGCGCGAGAGCCACGTCTCGACATGTCCGGGGTCGTCGCAATAGACCGAAGCCTGCGCCAGCATGGAGGCCTTGCCACGGTAGCCATCAATGCGCTCCAGGGCGCGGACGGCACCCGCAAAGATCTCGGTGCGGGCGCGTTCGAGTTCCTCGATGGAGGGACCTTCCTCCAGAAAGTGCGCCAGCGCGGCGCGGGCACTGGTTTCGACGGCATCGACATCGCCGTCCGGTCGCACCATGAGATCGAGCACGAACTGGGCGGCAATTTCAGTCGGCATCAGGTAGGCACTGGCACGCGTGGCGCTCTGCTCCTCATGGACCAGACGATCGTACAACCGGGTGTTCTTGCCGCCGCCGATCAGGCTCGCCGCTAGCTGCAGTAACGTGTGATCCGCCTCGCAATACCCGGGGACGTTCCACACCTGCATCTGCCGGGTCTGCGGCACACGGTCCTGCATGACATGCCGGCTCTCGTCCTGGCGTGGAGCGACCCAGGCCTCGGTCCGGGATTGTGGCGGGCCGCCAGGGATGTCCCCGAAATAGTGGGTGACGCGTTGCACCACATCCTCGGTGTCCACATCACCGGCAATCACCAGGGTGGCATTGGCGGCACCATAATGCTGCTGGAACCAGGCCCGAACATCGTCAAGCGTGGCAGCGTTGAGATCGTCCTCCGAGCCGATGGTGGTCCAGGAATAAGGGTGCCCTTCGGGCCAGGTGCGATCGGCGATCACTTCCCAGACCTGACCGTAGGGTTGATTCTCGCCCTGGCGTTTCTCGTTGAGCACGACGCCGCGTTCCTCATCGAGCTTGGCTTGGGTCAGCGCCGGCAGCAGATGGCCCATCCGTTCCGACTCGAGCCACAAGGCGAGGTCCAGTGCGCCCTTCGGCACGTTCTGGAAGTAATTGGTGCGGTCGAACCAGGTGGTGCCGTTCATCTTGGTGGCCCCGATGGGTTCGAGCAGCTTGAACGGGTCACCATCGTAGTGGGCGGTGCCCTTGTACATCAGATGTTCGAACAGGTGGGCAAAGCCGGTACGGCCAGGCCGCTCGTCCTTGCTGCCAACGTGGTACCAGACGTTCACGGCGACCAGGGGGGCCTTGCGATCCTCGTGCACGATCAGCGTCAGCCCATTGGGGAGGCTATGCTTGCTGTAGGAGAGCGTGACCTCGGGCAGCGGAGGCAGCGAAGGTGCCGTCGTGATCGAAGTCACGGTACCGGTGAGGCCGCTGGCGCAACCCGCCAGTCCGACCACAAGCGTCGCGGCGCTGAGCACGCGAAGAGAATGCAGCATGGGCAGTGAACTCATCGAAACCAGACCGCCGAGTGTAGCGGGCGCAGCGCGGCGGCGCCGTCAACGGCTGTCGGTCGATGCCAGCGGGGAGCGGCTGCGGGGTGCACGCTGGTGTGCCTCCCCGAATCATGATGCCCGCCCGGTCGCCGACGACATTTCGCTTCTGGTGATCCACGCCATTTCCCTGCCGCCGGAGCACTTCACCGGGGGCGCTGTGGAAGCACTGTTCACCAACCGGCTGGCCCCGGACTCACACCCGAGTTTCGCGAGCTTGCGGGACCTGCGGGTTTCCGCGCACCTGTTTCTCCGGCGCGCGGGCGCGCTGGTGCAATTCGTGCCCCTGCGCGCCCGCGCCTGGCATGCGGGTCTGTCGTCGTTCGAAGGACGCTCACGCTGTAACGACTTTTCGATTGGCATCGAACTTGAGGGCTCGGATCATCGGCCCTTCACGCCGACACAGTACCGTCGGCTGGCACAGGTAACCCATGCCCTCATGGCGGCGTTTCCTGCCATCACGCCAGACCGGATCGTCGGGCACAGTGATATCGCGCCAGGGCGCAAGACTGATCCCGGCCCCCATTTTGATTGGCCCAGTTTCAGGAGCCTGCTATGACCCTGATCGGCATCCTCGCCGCCATCCTGTTCGAACGCGTGCTGGGTCAGCTGCCGGGCTGGGGGGATGCCCGGGTGTTGCCCTGGCTGCTGCGCAATGTCGAGCGCTGGGTGCCGTGGCCCGCGTTGTGGCGTAACCCCATCGTGCTGTTGCTGTGGATTGTGTTGCCGGTCTGGTGGGTCGGCATGGTACTCGAGGGCATTCCGAGCCCGATCCTGCAGGTCCTGCTGTCCGCCGCGGTGTTGCTGCTGTGCCTGGGGCCGCGGGACCTGGCGGAGGATATTCACCGCCTGCAGGCGGCCCACGAGGCCGGAGATCAGGCCGCCGAACGTCGTCTGACGCAGTCGTTACGGTGGGACGCGCCGCAGGCCGAGCCCTCGCACCGCTCGCTTCTGGGGTCGTTGTTCATTCAGTCGCACGAGCGGCTCTTCGGCGTGCTGATGGGGTTTCTGGCATTCGGCGCGGCGGGGGCGCTGGCGTACCGTCTGGCCAGTCGGCTGCCGTTGCACCTGTTGCAGCATCAAGGGGAAAGCCCGGCGCAGCAATGGGCGGACCGTGTGCATCAGGTAGTGGCGTTCGTTCCGGTACGGGTAACGGCGCTGTTGTTCGGCTTGGCCGGCAGCCTCGATGACGCCTTGCGTACCTGGCGCCGTCTGGGGGAAGAGCCGCAGGTCTGGCATGCCCGCACCTGGACGTTGTTGTCTGAGGTGGCGGCCGCCTCGGTGATGCGCGAAGAGGGGGAGGGCGGTCCCGCGGTCCCGGGCCGACTGGAAGACTGCCTGGATGAGGTCTTGCGCATGCAGTGGCGGGCGCTGTTGATTCTGTTGGCGGTTTTTGCCGTCGGCACCACCGGATCCCTGTTGTGAAGGGGCTCGTCGCCGCGCTGGTGGCCCTCGGGTGGAGTGTTGCCGCTGCGGCTGCCGAGACGCCGGCACGGGTTGTCACCCTTGCGCCGCATCTGGCGGAACTGATGTGTGCCGCAGGCGCCTGTGACCGGTTGGTGGCAGTCGCCGATTACACCGATCATCCCGACGAGGCGGCTGCCTTGCCGCGTATTGGCGATGCCTTCCGGGTGTCGCTCGAAGTGCTGGTTGCGATGCAGCCGACGCACCTCATCGTCTGGGAAGGGGGCACCCCACCCGAGCGCGTCACGCGCCTGCAGCAGTTGGGCATCGAGGTGGTGATGATCCGGATCCAGACGCTGGAGGACATCGCCCGCGCGCTGCGCCGACTGGGCGCCTTGTTCGGGACCCAGGCGGCGGCGGATGCCGAGGCGGCACGGTTTCTCGACCGTCTGGAAATGCTGCGGGCCACCTACGGTGACCGGACCGCACTGCGCGTGTTCTATCAGGTTGATGTCGAGCCAGCGTTCACCATCAATGGCGACAGCCCCATCAGTGAAGCCCTGAACCTGTGTGGTGCCGTCAACGTCTTCGCTGACCTGCCGAGACTGGCGATGGCGGTCGGACGTGAGCACCTGGCGACGACGCCGATCGATGCGGTGGTCCATGCCGACGTCGACACCGAAGCGGTGCGGGCGTTCTGGGCAAAGCTGCCGCAGTCGACGACGCGGGCACCCGCCCTGATTGCGGTGGATGCAGACCGCATGGCACGCGCCAGTCCTGGCATGCTCGACGCACTGGGGCCGCTGTGCGAGGCGCTGGACCGTCTACGCTGAAGGCGGGGCGCGGCGCCACTCCACTTCCTGTCCGTTCTCCAGTCGTGCCAGCGCCCGTGCGCAGACGAACAGGTAGTCGGACAGGCGGTTGAGATAGCGCATCGGATTGGGCGCCAGCGGCTCGGCCGCATGCAGTGCCCAGACTGCACGTTCCGCGCGGCGTGCGACGGCCCGGCCGAGGTGGGCATGGGCGCAGGCCGGGGTGCCGCCCGGCATGATGAATTCCTTGAGCGGTGGCAGCGCTTCGTTGAGGACGTTCAGCGCGGCTTCCAGCGCGGCCACCTGTGCGTCTGTCACCAGTTGGTGACCCGGCATGGCCAGCTCGCCCCCCAGGCTGAAGAGCTCCTGCTGGGTGCGCGAAAGCTGTTCGCGCATCGGTGCCGGCAGGTCGTGCGTGAGCACCAGTCCGATCACACAGTTGAGTTCGTCGACATCGCCCATCGCCGTCACCCGCGGATGCGCCTTGGACAAGCGGTCTCCGGTGGCGAGGCCGGTGGTCCCGGTGTCACCGGTACGGGTCATGATCTTGGAGAGGCGGTGGCCCATGCAATCTGCTCGTTGGCGGAAAGTGTCACTTTAGCGTCCTGCGGCCGGCCAGGCACCGGCCACAGGGTGCAGGATCGCCTCAGTTGGTGGTCAGAAAATCGATGTTGAGCGGCACCAGCAGGGTGTCGATGTGCTCATTGAGAACCTGTTCGCTGTTGTCGTCGGCTTGCAACACGGCGATGCCCGGCGTCGTGATGCTGCTCAGGCCCACCCAGAGTCTGCCCTGAGAGTCGGCTCGAATATCGGACAGCGCGGTATCGGTAAAGCCCGTCACCGCCTGAGGCGCGTCGGTGCCACTGGGATTGAAGCGGAACAGCGTTTCGCTGGATCCGAAGCCATTGAGGGTGCTGCCGATGAAGTAGCCGCGTGAGCCATCGACCAGCGCCAGTGCGGTGAACTGTCCGAATGGTGCGTTACCGGTCTCACCATCATCAAGCTGCAGGGTGACATCGTAGGTGCCGGGGTTGAAACGTACCAGCCCGCCTTCGTAGACCGGGATAAAGCCGGAGTCCGAGTAGTTGCTGCCGCCGTTTCCAACGATCAGAAGGTCGTCGCTGGAGGGATCGGCGACGATTTGCACCGGGTTGCGAACAGGTAGCTCGACTCCGGGAAGATCGCCGGTCTCCGTATCGATTTCTTCATCGGTGAGGGTGTCGATGATGGCGAGGTAGCCGGATTGCACGGGACTGAAGAACTCAAGGCGTTGCATTGCGATGTAGAGAAGCCCGTCCTGGATCAGCCCGGCCGCCATCTCCGGTGTGCCGTCGGCGTCGTAATGGGACAGGTCGATTTCGCCGACCTTGAATTCGGCTTCGGTGGCAGCGGAGGGATTGACGATCCAGAGGATGGGCGACCCGTAGCGCAGGACGTATGCCTTCGTTGGTGATGCCACCAGGATGTCGTAAGGGTTGCTGTTGCCGCCTTCCTCGTCAGATTGGGTCGAGTACTGATACACCGGCGTTTCCGGGTCGCTCGCGAGATGGCGGCTGATACGGTTGCTGTCAAATCGTTCGATCAGGAAGTAGTGATCACCATCGGCCCGGACCGCAATGTCGGAGACGGTGGCATTCACCCCGTTGGTGGCGGTGAATGGGGCTTCAAAGCTCAGCAGCGAGAGGGCGCCACTGCTGTAATCGCTGGCACGCGCGGCGACGACCACGCCGTTCTCGATCGGGCCGCTGGCCTTGTTGCTGTCGGAACAGGCCGCCAGCAGGGCGATGGGGGCCATGATGGCAAGAGTGCGAATCTTCATTGGAAACTCCAGAGTCAGGTGACGGGAAAGCGAAGCGAGAGCAACAGCCGGCGGCCCGGAGTGGGGAAGCCGTTGAACTGATGGGCGGTCTCGTCCCTGAGGTTCTGCCATTGCAGCGACCAGCCGACGGAGCGGATGGCGCTGCGTACGCCGATGTCGTGGCGCCGCAACGGCGCTGCGGGCAACAGGTTGGCGCTGTCGTAGTACTGGCCGGATTCGAACTGGAAGGCGTAGAAGCCGGTGATGGAGCCCCATTGACGGGACAGCCGGCTGGTGGCCTGCCAGGTGTAGCGTCCCGGCAGCTGGTTGCCTCGGGCGGAGCGCACCTGGCCCCGATCCTCGGTGTCCTGCCACGTCAGGCCCATTGCCCACCGCGTGTTGGCAAGGCGGCCCTCGGCACTCAGTTCAATACCCAGCACAGTGGCGCGTTCGGTGTTGATGGACCGCCCGATGCCCTGCGCATCGAAGACCGGGCTGATGGCGTCACGAAGGTCCTGACCAAACAGCGTGATCTCCAGTCGATCGGCGAGGGTCGCGGGGAGGCACCGCAGGCCGATATCGCTGTACAGGGACTGCTCGGGCATGAGCTGAGGGTTGCCCTTGTACAGCCCGCGATCGCCATATCGCTCGAAGAACGTGGGCAGCCGTTCACGCCATCCAAGGTTGCCGCGCCCTATGCAACGGCCCAAGCGTGTTGAAAGGCCCAGAGCGGGGGCGACCTGCAGATGGGTATCGCGCGCGTCCGGCGTCTCGTCGCGGCTCCAAACGGCCCGCAGACTGCCGTTGAGGTGGAGGGATCGCCACCGGGATGTGATATCGCCGGCCGCCTCCAGAAGGTGTCGCGATGCATCAGTGGTCTGAACGCTGCCGAATTGATCCGACGCGCTGTAGCGGGTGTGTCCCGCCCGCAATGCCAGGGTGGAACGTTGGCCGTGGCGCAGCGCCTGCAACTGCGCAGAGCCGGTTTCGCTCTGGCTGTCCTGTTGGCCCAGCCCGATCTGGCTACGCGTGTCGCGGAACTGCTCATCCTGCCAGTGATAGCTGGCCCGGTATTGCCACGCTGATTCGCGTGGGGTTTGCGCGGAGATCAGGTAAGCCCGCGTCTTCAGCTGTGCATCGGCATCCTCGGCATTGTTGCGGGTTGGCAACTGCTGAAGGTCATCCAGCAACCGCACGTTGACTTCGACCGGGCCTTGCAGGCGAAGGCCTGTGTAGAACTGTTCCGTGGCGGCATTGTGGCGGGGCTCGGGGCGCTGTCGATCGGGATCGGTGGGGTCGAAGGCCTTGAACGGGTTGCGGATAGGGAAGTCGTTGTCGGCAGATTGAAGTCCGGCGGTGAACTGCAGGCTGGGGCCGAGCTGCGCCGCCAGGTGAGCCTGTCGTTGGCCGAATGCGCCCCACAGGACACTGCCGATCACAGGTGCCGACAGTTGGTCAGGGCTGCGTAGCGAGATGCTGCCGGCAAGACCGGCATCGAACTCAACCGGCACACGCCCCTTGTGGACTTCCACCTGCTCTAGCAGGAGGGGGCTGATGCTCGACAGCGAGGTGGCTTCGCCACCGCCGGTGGTCAAGGGGATGCCGTCCCACAGAATCCTGACTTGTCGGCCGTTGCTGCCGCGCAGGCTCGCTTCGCTGTAGGCGCCAAGTCCGCCGCCGCTGCGGACCTGCACCCCCGGGAGCCCGGCCAGAAGGGACGGGAGGTCGGTGGCCGTCAGTGGGTCCACCTGGACCCGGATCGCAACGCCGGAGTGGTCCAGCGACATGTCCCGCCCCTGAACGTGTAGGGTGTCGAGCGTTGTCGAATGTGCCGGAATGACGGCGGTCAACAGCAGGCCGGCAAGGCCGAGAGGCAGGCGTGAGGGAATGGGCAACGGCAGGAACCCAGGCGGTGGACGAAACCCGTGACCGTATGGCTGTGCCATCCGTCGAGTTCGCCCTCCGCGACCACGGGACCCGAACTCAGGCCGGTCTCCGGACTCCTGGCGTGCTGGGCTGCAGCCTTCCTCGGCCCTGTGGGTGAGTGGCGATTTGCAGCCCCGAACCAGTTACCGTTGCGGGGGCAGTGTTCGAGTTTCACGAACTTCCCGTTTCACCAACGTCGGCCATCGCCGGGTTGGCACCTGAGTCGGTCTAGAATACGCGACCCCGTGCCGACGTGTCGCGCACGGCCTCGAACCCGTTCTGTTGATTCAACTTTTATCGCCTATGTACTCCGAACACCTCGAACTCGCCCGTGCTGCCGCTGCCGCTGCCGCAGAACGTATCCGCAAGGCCTATCGCGGCAATTTCAAGGTTGAAACCAAGGCCGACGCGACACCGGTGACCGAGGTCGACATCGCGGCCGAGCAGGTCATCCGCGAGGTGATCGGCGCCCGGTTCCCTGATCACGCCTTTTTTGGTGAAGAGCTGGGGCGGGGCAACACTGACGCCGAATATCTGTGGCTGATCGACCCCATCGATGGCACCAAGGCTTTCGTGCGGGGATACCCGATGTTCTCGGTTCAGATCGCATTGATGCATCGCGGCGAACTGGTCGTCGGTGTGTCGTGCGCGCCCTGCTGGAACGGTGGTGAGGGGGAGTTGGCCTGGGCGGTCAAGGGACAAGGCGCATGGCTGGACGGGGAGCGGATCGCCGTCAGCGACATTGATGCGCTCGCAGGTACGACCTTGTCGCTGGGGAATCTGGCGCGGCTGGCGCAATCTCCGGGCTGGGCCGAGCTGGGGCGCATCATTCCGCAACTGCACCGCATTCGAGGATACGCTGACTTCCTCCACTACCACTTGCTGGCCTCGGGGCGGATTGACGCGGTGGTGGAAACCAACGTCAACATTCTGGATATCGCGGCACTCAGCGTGATCGTGCGGGAGGCGGGGGGCTGCTTCACTGAGCTGGATGGCAGCGATATCGGACTCGATACCACCACGGTTCTGGCCACCAACGGGCGCCTGCATGCCGCCTTCTCCGGCATCGCGCGCGGACTGTAGCGTGGCCGCGCGCTGTGCCGGGGCAGCCTGACGGAAGCTTGCGGGGACGTTGCCTGCGCGCCAAGCGGCTTCAGGTGGGGGTTGCAGTCGTGCCGCGCAGGGAAATCACGGGCCAGCCGCGTGATCTGGCAGTCGCTTCCAGCACCGTGTCAGGATCAACCGCGACGGCGTTGTCGGCTGCTTCAAGCAGCGGTAGATCGTTCCGCGAGTCGCTGTAGAAGGTGACGTGGGCCTGATCAATCCCCCGGGACGAACGCCATTGCTGAAGGCGGGTCACTTTGCCGGCCTGGAAGTTGGGGGTGCCGGCGATGCGGCCGGTGAAACGCCCTTGATGCTCCTCGGGGTCGGTTGCAATCAGGTGATCCACGCCCAGTCGTTCGGCGATGGGTTCGGTGATGAAGCGATTGGTCGCGGTCATGATCAGGGTCGTTGCGCCTTCCGCCCGGTGCCGGGCGATCAGGGGCTCGCTTCCCGGGCAGATGATGGGCTCGATCACCTCGTCGACGAAGGCGCGGCGCCAAGCCTCCAGTTGCGTGCGCGGGTGCTCGGTCAGCGGCTTCATGCTGAACGCTGCAAAGGCGTGGATATCGAGCGTTCCTGCCTGATACTCCTGATAGAACCGCAGGTTCTCGCGCGCGTAATACTCCGGGTCGACGACGCCCATTCGGCAGAGGTACTGGCCCCACAGCAGGTCGGAGTCACCGGCCAGCAGGGTGTGATCGAGATCGAAGATGGCAAGTTGCATGGGGCGTCTGGTAGCCGCCGGAGCGGCGCTGTGGAAGAATCAAGCTGAATTGTGACGGATTTGCGGGTTGTGATTGACCGGGACGGCTTCAGACCGAACGTGGGCATCATCCTGACGGGTGAGGCGGGCGGCGTGCTGTGGGCAAAGCGCATTGGTCAGGACGCCTGGCAGTTCCCTCAGGGCGGAATCGACGGGGGCGAAAGCCCCGAGCAGGCGATGTACCGAGAGCTTCATGAGGAGCTGGGGCTTTTGCCCGAACATGTGTCGGTGATGGGGTGTACCCGAGAGTGGCTGCGCTACCGGCTGCCCAAGCGCTACATTCGGCGACGTCGGGGGCGGACCTGCATCGGCCAGAAGCAACGTTGGTTTGCCCTGCGCTTGCTGGGGCCCGAGAGCCTGATCCGTTTTGATGCAGTGGGTCACCCCGAGTTTGATGGCTGGCGCTGGGTCAACTACTGGCAGCCGGTGGAAGAAGTCGTGGCCTTCAAGCGCGAGGTCTATCGGAAGGCACTGCAGGAGTTGGCGCCGTTGGTGAACCCTTTTGATCCGGTCTCTCATGCAGCCTAGGTTTCGCGGTGCTGTGCTACTGATCGTGGCGGCCCTGCCGGGCTGCGCCTCGCTGTCGGAAGCGGAATGCCATACCGTCGACTGGCACGCTCGCGGGCTGCGCGATGGCCACAATGGTGTCGTGGCCAGTCGGATTCACGACTATCGCACCGACTGCGCCGAGCACGGCGTGGTGGCCAACGTCCAAGCGTGGTCGGCCGGGCATCAGATCGGGCTGCTGAGTTACTGCACCGCTGATCGTGGCTATGAAGAAGGCATCAGCGGGCGTCGTTACGCCGAGGTCTGCCCGTTGGACCGTGAGGCGCAGTTCCTGCCGGCCTATCGACTGGGGGCGGCGCGCTATCAGGCCGACAGCGAAATCGAGCGCATCAATGCGGATCAAGACCGCTTGCACAGCCGGCTGCGGGAGAAACAGCTGTCGGACGATGAGCGCCAGACAATCCGTGAGCAACTGCGTGCTCAGGACCGCTATCTGCGCGAGCTTCGCCAGTATCGCGACTATGTCTACGCGCTGGCGCCAGGGGTCCCGATCACGCCCGCCCCCAGCCGCTACTGACCGAGGGGCGAGCGGTTGCGGGTCAGGTGGCCTGAAGGTGCAGCAGGCGCACGCGCTGGTATTGCTGCTTGAGTGAGGCCTCCAGCCCTTGCAGGCGCCGCCGCACTTCACTGCTTTCCCACTGGTCGGCCAGCTGCTGCTTGGCCGCCTCGAAACGCTCGGTCTGCAGCTGCTTCCACTCTGCGAGCGTTTGTGAGTAGTGCTGCCACTCGTGTTCGAGCAGGAGCTGCAGGTTGGCCAGTTTGGGGTTGTCCGGCGCCTCATCCAGTTTGGCAAGGCGTTCGCGTGCCGCATCGAACTGGCGCTGCAACATGGCGCGGCGCACCACGAACTCCGGTACGCGCTTGAGATTGCGGGTCAGTCCCACCCAGCTACAGCTGGCGATCAGCCATTTGGTGGGGTCGTATTGCCACCAGCGGATGCCGTTGCGGTAGTCCCACTGAAAGAGGTGGTGATAGTTGTGGTAGCCCTCACCATAGGTCACCAGCGCCAGCAGGTCGTTGTCGCGTGCGGTGTTGGCAGTGGTGTAGGGCCGGCGGCCCCAGTAGTGCGCAAGGGAGTTGATGAAGAAGGTGACGTGGTGGCTGATCACCAGTCGCAGCAGGCCTGCCATCAACACGCTGCCCCAGAGGTCGCCGTGCCAGAGACCCAGCAGGATGGGCAGGCCGAAGTTCATCGCCAAGGCAAGCGCCAGATAGTGGCGGTGCTGGAACATCACGATGGGATCTTCCTTGAGATCCCGGGCGTTGCTGTAGTCGAGCGCACTGCTGGGGTAGTTCTTCAGCATCCATCCGATATGCGAGAACCACAGTCCGCGCCGGGCGGAGTAGGGATCGTGATCCTCATCGTCTACATGCTTGTGATGAATGCGATGCATCGAGGCCCAGATCAGAATGCTGTTCTGCAGGCTCATCGCCCCGAACAACATGAAGAACACTTTCAGGATCGGGTGAGCCTCATACGCGCGGTGGGCCCACAGACGGTGATAGCCGGCCGTAATGGACAGACCGGTGGCAAACAGGAGGACAACGCACCAGATGATCTCGAATGCGTCGAATCCGATTGTCAGCGCGTACCACGGAAAGATCGTCAGAACCGGCACCGTGGTGACCAGAAACATGAAGATGGCGGGCCAGTTCCAGGGCGCGCGTTCAAAGGAGGCGGAGGACATTTCAGTGCACAAGTGTTGACAAAACGGTTTGAGTTTAGCAGGCCCGTGCGGAGTGTGGGTGGCGCTCCCGTGACATTGCGCAGCGCAGCGCCAGCGGAAGTTGCCATCGATTGGCCAGCAGGAAGCGGGCCACCGTCGGCCAGCGGTCGGGGCGCGCAGCCAGACGGCGGGCCGCCAGCGCTGCCAGGGGCCAGGTCGAGAGCGCCTCGGCGTCTGCTTGCGGGCGATATAGCGAAGGGGCTTCGCGGAGGTAGTGGGCGTCCCCGGCGGCGTCCATCAGCATCATCAGGCCCATCATCCCATAGCGCGGCCATACGCCTTCACTGACGAAGCGGCGAGCTGAAGTCTCGATCACGCCTGGCAGCAGAAGCCACCGCCCGCGCGCAAACACTGCCTGGGACAGGCGCACGTCCTCGAAGAAGGGTAGCCGTGCGTCGAAGCCGCCCAGTGCATCGAGGAATCTGCGGTGGATCAACAGGCCCTGGTCGCCATGGATGGTGCCTGGGCGCCCACTCCGGCTCTTGGCCTCAAGGAACTGGAACAGACGCGCGTGTCCCTCGGGCGCATCGGTAAAACGCAGCGGCCAGTGACCGGCGCTGTGAGCCGGGTGATGGTGCGCCATCAGGGCGATTGCCTGCTGGAGCTGATGCATTTCCGGCAGCCGTGAGTCGGCGTGTAGAAACAGGCGCCAGGGTGCCGTGGCGCGAGCGTGTCCCAGGTTCATCTGCTGTCCGCGCCCCGGGGGGCTGCGCAGGACCGCCGCATCTGCCGCCCGGGCGATCTCGGCGGTCGCATCACGTGAGCCACCATCGACCACGATCAGGGACAGGTGCACGCCGGCCTGTTGGCGCAGATCCGCAAGCAGCCCCGGTAGTCGGCGAGCCTCGTTGAGGGTGGGAATGATCACATCGACCTGGGGCTTCGCCATGGCGGCATGATTGGCTGCGGTTGCCGTCTGGTGCAAGCCGCCGCCGCCCCCGAAGGGCCATAGGTGACAAGTCCCGGGGGCTCCCCTAGCATCCGCGCCATTCGAACAATCCTGTTCTGGGAGTCCCCATTCGCCATGCCCGATGACGCCGACGACGCTCCTGCGGGGCGCCTGACATGAACGGTCTGGTGGTGGTCGACCAGCGGGGTGACTGGCCACTGGAGGTATCGGATGTGCCGGTGGCGACGGCCTGGGAGTATCTGACCGATGAGCGCTACGTTCGCGCGCGCCGGACCCGGGTCTACAACCTCTGCCGGTCATTCTCCTATCAAAGTACGGGGTACTACGTCTCCCTGCTGGCGAGTGCGCGCGGACACACCGCGCTGCCGGAGGTCACCACGATCCAGGACCTCAAGCTCGCAGACGGACCTCGCATCATCAATGACGAGGTGGATGAACTGATTGCGCAGTCGCTGTCGCGCATCGGGTCTGAGCGGTACACCCTCAATGTGTATTTCAGCCGCAGCATGGCCAAGCGCCATGAACGGCTCGCCCGCGCACTGTTCAACCTTTTTCCAGCGCCGCTGCTCAAGGTGGACTTCGTTTTTCGGGGCGAGTCCTGGCGGGTTGACGGCATCAATGCCGTGCCGTTGGGCGCGGTACCGGATACGCATCACGAGTTCCTCTACGAGGCCGCGCACGACTACTTCCTGCGCAAGCGTCCGCCCCGTATCAAACGAGAGTCCGCTCGGTATGACCTGGCGATTCTGGTGAACGATGAGGAGCAGGAGCCGCCGTCCAATTCGCGCGCACTGCGTTTGTTCGAGCGCGCGGCGGAGGACCTGGGGTTCGACGTCGAGTTTCTCGACAAGGGCGACTACGGGCATGTGGCTGAATTCGATGCCCTCTTCATTCGCGAAACTACCGCCGTCAATCATCACACCTACCGTTTTTCGCGCCGTGCAGCGCGCGAAGGTCTGGTGGTGGTGGATGACCCCGTGTCGATTCTGCGAGCCGCCAACAAGGTGTTCCTCGCGCAGCTCATGGACCGTCATCGAATCCCGCAGCCGCCGACAATGATGATCCATCGCGGCAATGTGAGCCATGTGGCGCGCGAGCTGGGGTTTCCCTGTGTGCTCAAGCAGCCGGACTCGCAGTTCTCCAAAGGTGTCATCAAAGTGGAGTCCGAGGCCGAGTTGAAGCGGCAGACACGGGAGCTGCTTGAGCGCTCCGATCTCATCATTGCCCAGCGATTCGAGCCTACCGAATACGACTGGCGCGTCGGCGTGCTCGATGGGCAACCCCTCTACGCCTGCCGTTACTACATGGCCAAGGATCACTGGCAGGTCGTCAAGCGTGATGACAAGGGAGCCAAGCACGAAGGCAATCACGAAACCCTTGATATCGCCGACGCGCCCCCGCAAGTGGTGAGTGTCGCCGTACAGGCTGCGCGGGCGGTGGGCAGCGGCCTGTATGGTGTTGATCTCAAACAGATCGGCAAGGTGGTGAAGGTCATCGAGGTCAACGACAACCCCAACATCGACTTCGGGGTTGAGGACCTGGTCCTGCGTGAGACGCTGTATCGCCGCGTGATGGAGTACTTCATCAAACGCCTCGAGGCGCGAACACGATCATGAGCTTCGGCCTGCGGCAGGCGGTGCCGGAGGACGCTGCGGCGCTGTTGACACTGGAGGCCTTGTTTCCCACTGACCGGCTGCCGATGCGGAGTATCCGACGGTTGTTGCGCAGCGAGTCCGCCCGCGTCTGGGTGGTCCAGGAAGGTGGGACGTGCGTCGGGAATCTGGTGATGCTGCTGCGCGCCCGCAGTCAGTTCGCGCGCATCTACTCGCTGGTCGTGGCGCCACAGGCGCGGGGGCGCGGTGTGGCACAAGCGTTGATCCATACTGCAGAAGCCGAAGCGATTCGTTGCGGCCGGGTGCGCATGCGGCTGGAGGTGCGTGTCGACAATGCGCCTGCCCAGGCGCTGTATGCGCGCCTGGGCTACGACGTGGAGGGCATTCTGCCCGGGTACTACGAGGATGGCGGCGACGGTCTGCGCCTGGTGCGGCCCTTATAGGCGCATTGCTGAGCCGGTCTCGACGTGTCGGGTGATCAGCGCCGTCGCCGTCCGCCAGGGCGGCCACCACCGCCTCCCCCGCCGCGACGGCCGTTGCCGCTACCCGGGCGGCGTGGCGGACGGGGGGGGCGAACGAAATCCTGGGGCAGCCAGGACTCGTTCAATGGCTCCACAGGCAAGCGGCTGCCGATATAGGTTTCGATAGCGGGCAGACCGTAGACCCAGGTCTCGCAGCACAGTGACACGGCATCCCCTGCCTCTCCAGCGCGTGCGGTGCGGCCGATGCGGTGCACGTAGTCTGCCGCGTCCTGTGGCAGGTCATAGTTGATGACGTGCGAAACGGACGGGATATGCAGGCCGCGGGCGGCCACATCGGTGGCCACCAGAATCGGCAGCTCGCCCTGTTTGAAGTTCTCCAGCAGACGCAGGCGCTTGGTCTGGGCCACGTCGCCTGACAGCATCGCGGCGGTGAAGCCGTTGGCGACCAGGGTGCGCTCCACATCCTCGGCGGCCCGCTTGGTATTCACGAACACGATGGTGCGGAAGGGCTCGTGATGGCGGAGCCAGCCCACCAGCAGGGGCAGCTTCTCGTCGTTGGCGACGTGGATCAGCGACTGGCGAACACGATCGGCGGTGACCTGCTCCGGCTCGATCTCCACCTTCTGCGGACTGTTCATGTGCTCGTAGGCCAGTTCCAGCACGCGATGCGACAGCGTTGCGGAGAACAGGTAGTTCTTTCGCAGCGCGGCCTTGGGCATGCGGCGAAGCAGGTAGCGGATGTCGTCGATGAAGCCGAGGTCGAACATGCGATCCGCTTCGTCCAGCACCAATACCTCAATGTCCTTCAGGTGGTAGGTGCCTTGCTTGAGGAAGTCGATCAGGCGTCCGGGCGTACCGATGAGGATGTCCACACCCGTTTCCAGCTGCTCACGCTGTTGCTCGTAGCCAGCGCCGCCGTAGCACACGGCAAGGCGGAGGCCGGTATCGGCGCCGATGCCTTCCGCATCCTTGAGGATCTGAATCGCCAGCTCGCGTGTCGGTGCCAGCATGATCGCGCGCGGGCTGCCCGGGTCCCCGCCTTCCTTGCGCGGTTGCTGCAGCAGGTGGTTCATCGTCGCCAGCAGAAAAGCGGCGGACTTGCCCGTGCCGGTCTGCGCCTGCCCGGCAAGGTCCTCACCGCGCAAGGCCTTGGGGAGGCACTGGGCCTGAATCGGGGTGCAGTGGGTGAATCCCAGGCGGGTCAGGCCGCTTAGAAGCGTTGAATGCAGGGGAAGCTGGTCGAAACGCAGCTCGGAAAGATGGTCGGGTTGGGTCATGGATGCCTACGGTAGTAATCGGGCCGGCTTGCATCCGGCGGGGACTTCGGCTCAAATAATGCAAACGCCCGTGCGCCTACACCGCTTAAGTAGCCTGTCATCGCACCGCGGCAACCCGGCATTGCTGTCTTCTTAGAACACGCAATCCTAACGTTTTCAGCTTTTGGTTTGCACGCTTGAGAGTGTGCGGACCACCCCCATCCTCATTTTCCCTGCGCGAAATCAGCGCTTTTCTGAACGAGGGCCCAGCCATGAGCGAACACATCACTGCGGTGACCGATGCCACCTTCGAGCAGGAGGTCCTGCAGGCCTCCGAGCCTGTTCTGGTCGATTTCTGGGCCGAATGGTGCGGCCCCTGCCGCATGGTGGCGCCGATTCTCGACCAAGTAGCCTCCGAACAGGTCGGCAAACTGAAGGTCGTCAAGGTCAATGTCGACGAGAACCCGGAAACCCCGGCGAAATTCGGCATCCGCGGCATCCCCACGCTACTGCTGTTCAAGGGTGGCAGCGTGGCAGCCACACAGGTGGGCGCGGTCGCCAAGGCCCAGCTCACCGCTTTCGTCAATCCGCACCTGAATGTTGCCTAACGCATGAAACAACGTCGCCGTCATTCACGTGGCCGTAAGGGCCCGAATAACAATCATCAGGGGCCGGGGCAGGAGCTTGACCTGGCCGGCCTGCCCGAAGACATCGAAGAGGAAGATGGCGGCGAGGCAGTTGCGGTAGACGAAGCAGGCAATCCGATCGAAGGCGGCGAGCCGAGGCCGCCGCCCGAGATCATCAAGGTGGTCGATCTCAAGCGAATGACCGCTGCGGAGCTGCTTGCCAAGGCGGAAGCCCAAGGGCTCGAGAACATCGCCCGTGTGAAGAAGCAGGACCTGCTGGTGCAGATTCTGCGCGCCGCCGCCAAGAAGGGCGCGCACATCTACATCGAAGGCGTGCTGGAGATCATGTCGGATGGCTATGGCTTCCTGCGTGGCCCGGACAGCTCCTACCTTGCGGGGCCGGACGACGTCTATCTGTCGCCGTCCCAGATTCGCCGCTTCAGCCTGCGGACCGGCGACACCATCAGTGGCCGCGTGCGTTCGCCGAAGGACAACGAGCGCTACTTCGCGCTGCTCAAGGTCGACACCATCAACTTCGAGCCGCCCGAGGTGTCACGGCGCAAGGTCAGCTTCGAGAACCTGACGCCGCTGTTCGCCAACGAACAGTTCAAGCTGGAGCGTGGCAACGGTTCCTCGGAGGACACCACTGCGCGCATCGTCGACCTGGTGGCGCCCATCGGCAAGGGTCAGCGGGGGCTTATCGTCAGCCCACCCAAAGCCGGCAAGACCATGCTGATGCAGAACGTGGCGCAGTCGATTGCGGCCAACTACCCGGACGTGTATCTCATCATCCTGCTGGTGGACGAGCGGCCTGAGGAAGTCACCGACATGCAGCGCACCGTGCGCGCCGAGGTGATTTCGTCGACCTTTGACGAACCCGCCACCCGGCACGTGCAGGTGGCCGAAATGGTGATCGAGAAGGCCAAGCGCCTGGTCGAACACAAGCGCGATGTGGTCATCCTGCTTGACTCCATCACCCGCCTTGCCCGGGCCTACAACACCGTACAGCCCAGCTCCGGCAAGGTGCTGACCGGTGGTGTCGACGCCAATGCCCTGCAGAAGCCCAAGCGTTTCTTCGGTGCGGCACGCAATGTCGAAGAAGGTGGCAGCCTCACCATCGTCGCCACCGCCCTGGTGGAAACCGGCTCCAAGATGGATGAGGTGATCTACGAGGAGTTCAAGGGCACCGGCAACATGGAACTGCATCTGGAACGCCGCATCGCTGAAAAACGGGTGTTCCCGGCCATCAACATCAACCGCTCGGGCACCCGCCGCGAGGAGTTGATGATGAACCCGCAGGACCTCAACAAGATGTGGATTCTGCGCAAGGTGGTCCATGAGATGGACGAGATCGCGGCGATGGAGATGCTCATCGACCGGATCAAGGCTACCAAGACCAATGCCGCGTTCTTTGACGCGATGAAGCGGAACTGAAGTCAGAGCTCAGTCAGGGATGAGTGCCGAGTGCTGAGATGCTTCCTCACCACTCAGCACTCACCACTCACCACTTAGCGGCTCGGTAACCCCAGATTGCGCCAGAGCTTGAGGGTGGGCTCTGCCTGGTTGAGCGTATAAAAGTGCAACCCGGGTGCTCCTCCCTTCATCAGCGTTTCGCACAGGCGGGTCACCACGTCCAGGCCGAAGGCCTGCACCGACTGCTTGTCGTCGCCATAGGCCTCAAGTCGCAGACGAACCCAGCGAGGCACTTCGGCGCCGCAGGCGGCGGAGAAACGGAGTAGCTGGGCGGTGTTGACGATCGGCATGATGCCCGGCACCACGGGAATGGCGAGTTTGGCCGCGGTGCACCGGTCGACGAAGTCGAAGTAGGCGTCGGCGTTGTAGAAGTACTGTGTGACGGCGCCCGAGGCGCCGGCCTGTACCTTCTGCACGAATCGTTGGAAGTCCGCGTCCGGCGATGCAGCCTGGGGGTGCGTTTCCGGATACGCCGCCACTTCCAGGGCAAAGTGATCCCCGTGTTGTTCCCGAATGAAGGCCACCAGTTCGTTGGCGAACCGCAGCTCACCTGGGGCGGCATTGCTGAGGCTGGTCGCGGGCAGGTCACCGCGCAAGGTGACGATGCGACGCACGCCCGCTGCCCGATAGGTGCTCAGCAGTTCGGCGATGCGCGCGCGCGTGGAGCCCACGCAGGTGAGGTGGGGAGCCGCCTCGATACCGGTTTGTTCCACCACCTGGCGCACGACCTCGGCGGTGCCGTCCTGATCGGAGCCGCCAGCGCCATAGGTGACACTGAAGAACGATGGCCGCACCGCAGCCAGCTCGTCGATGAGGGTCGGGAGCTTCTGCCAGCCCACGGGGGTGCGCGGGGGGAAAAGTTCGAAGGAGAACGACAGTTCTCCGGGAATCGGGAATTGGGAATCGGGAATGGTCAAGGCGCACTCCGCTCAATGGTTTCGAGCTTGGCGAGCAGGGCGGTCAGTTTGGCAAACAGCCGGTCGATCAATTCACGCATCTCAGGCGGTTCCGTTGCGAACCCGAGCCGGAGTGCGATCTTGATCTGCGTATCTGCCTCGGACAGCGATGCCCGCGCGATGGTAAGGAACCGCAGGTAGTCACGCCGGGTGCGTCTGGCGGCGCCTTCAGCAATATTGGACGGGATACTGACTGCTGCCCGACGCAGCTGCAAGGTCAGTCCGAAGCGCTCGTCGGGCGGAAATGAAGACGAGAACCGGTAAGCGGCCTCCACGAAGTCCATGGCATCGCGCCAGACTTCGAGTTTCTCGTGAGGCCGCTGTCCCGATTCCCGATTCCCCATTCCCGATTCCCGACTGAGCCGCGTCGCGGCTCAGTACCGATAGTGTTCCGGCTTGTACGGCCCCTCCACCGGGACGCCCAGATAGGCAGCCTGTTCCGGCGTAAGAGTCGTCAGTTTGACGCCGATCTGCTCGAGATGCAGGCGCGCCACCTCCTCATCCAGTTTCTTGGGAAGGCGGTAGACGGTCTTTTCATAGACATCCTTGTTCTCCCAGAGGTCGAGCGCGGCCAGTGTCTGGTTGGAGAAGCTGTTGGACATCACGAAGGCCGGGTGGCCATGGGCGCATCCCAGGTTGATCAGGCGCCCTTCGGCGAGCACGTAGATCGAGCGGCCCGAGTCACTGAACGTGTAGCGATCGACCTGCGGCTTGATGTTGTCGCGCACCGCGCCGGAGGCGTTGAGGCGATCCATCTGGATCTCGTTGTCGAAGTGGCCGATGTTGCACACCAGGGCGTTGTTCTTCATCGCCTTCATGTGCTCAAGGGTGATGATGTCCTTGTTGCCGGTGGTGGTGACGTAGATGTCGGCGACCGGCAGTACGTCATCGATGGTCTTCACCTCGAAGCCCTCCATCGCCGCCTGCAGTGCGTTGATGGGGTCGATCTCGGAGACGATCACGCGTGCGCCGAGGCCGCGCAGCGAATGTGCCGAGCCCTTGCCGACATCGCCGTAGCCGGCGACGAAGGCGACCTTGCCGGCGATCATCAGGTCGGTGGCACGTTTGATGCCGTCGGCCAGTGACTCACGGCAGCCGTAGAGGTTGTCGAACTTGCTCTTGGTGACCGAGTCGTTGACGTTGATGGCGGGCACCAACAGCTTGCCGGCCTCCATCATCTGATAAAGGCGGTGCACGCCGGTGGTGGTTTCTTCGGAGACACCGCGCCAGTCGGCTGCGACCTGCTTCCAGAAGCCGGGCCGCTCGGTCTTGGTGCGCTTGAGGAGGTTCTTGATGACCTGCTCCTCGTGGTTGCCCGAGGCGGTGTCCACCCAGCTGTCGCCGTCCTCCATTTCCACGCCCTTGTGGATCAGCAGCGTGGCATCGCCGCCGTCGTCGACGATCAGTTCGGGGCCTTTCATGCCGGGGTGGGTGAGCATGTCGAGGGTGCAGTCCCAGTACTCCTCCAATGTCTCCCCCTTCCAGGCAAATACCGGGATGCCGGCCGCCGCAATGGCGGCGGCGGCGTCATCCTGGGTCGAGAAGATGTTGCAGGAGGCCCAGCGCACGGAGGCACCAAGTGCCGCGAGAGTCTCGATCAGGACGGCGGTTTCCTTGGTCATGTGCAGCGAGCCCGACACGCGCACGCCCTTGAGCGGCAGCAGCGGCGCGTATTTGGCGCGAATCGACATCAGGCCAGGCATTTCCTCCTCGGCCATGCGGACGCGCTTGCGGCCGAACGCAGCGAGGTTGATGTCCTTGACCTTGAATTCAGGGGCAAGCGTGGCAGGGGCAGGGGCGTTCATGAGGGCTCTCCGGATATCGGGGTATCAGTATATCCGCTTATGCGGATACAAGGATCAGGCGGCGTGTGTCCAAAAAAAGGGCCGCATTGCGGCCCTCGGGTGTCGCGGAATGCTGTTCAGGCGTCGGCGGCCAGTGCTTCGGCCTTGTCGGTTTTTTCCCAGGGGAAGGAGGTGAAGGTGGTGGTCTTGCGGACCTTCTGACCGTTTTCGATGGCGTCGAACTCGTAACTGGAGGTTTCGGGGTGGCGCCCGAAGTGGCCGTAGGCAGCGGTGGCCCGGTACATCGGGTGCAGCAGGTCGAGCATCTTGGAAATGGCGTACGGTCGAAGATCGAAGTGCGCGCGCACCAGTTGCTCGAGCCGCTCGTCACTGACCTTTCCGGTGCCGAAGCCGGTGACGTAGATCGAAGTGGGTTCGGCCACGCCGATGGCGTAGCTCACCTGTACCTCGCATTTCTCCGCGAGCCCGGCGGCCACGATGTTCTTGGCCACATAACGGGCGGCATAGGCGGCGGACCGGTCGACCTTGGACGGGTCCTTGCCCGAGAACGCACCGCCACCGTGGCGCGCGTAGCCGCCATAGGTATCGACGATGATCTTGCGCCCGGTCAGGCCGCAGTCGCCGACGGGGCCGCCGATAATGAACTGGCCGGTCGGGTTGATATGAAACTTGGTGTCCTTGTGCAGCAGTTCCGCCGGCAGCACCTTCTTGATGATGAGTTCCATCACCGCTTCGCGCAGGTCCGACTGGCTGATATCAGGGTCATGCTGGGTCGACAGCACCACCGCATCGATGGCTGCCGGCTTGCCGTCCTGATAGCGCAGGGTCACCTGGCTTTTGGCGTCGGGGCGCAGCCAGGGCAGCAGACCGGTCTTGCGGGCTTCGGACTGGCGCTCGACGATGCGGTGGGACAGCTGGATCGGCGCCGGCATCAGCACATCGGTCTCGTTGCAGGCGTAGCCGAACATCAGCCCCTGGTCGCCGGCTCCCTGATCCTCCGGGCGGGCCCGATCGACGCCCTGCGCAATGTCGACGCTCTGCTTGCCGATGACGTTGAGCACGCCACAGGTCTCGCCGTCAAAGCCCACTTTGGAGCTGGTGTAGCCAATTTCGGAAATGGTCTGGCGAATCAGTGCCTCGAAGTCTACCGTGGCGCTGGTGGTGATCTCGCCAGCAACCACGGCGACGCCTGTTTTCACCAGGGTTTCACAGGCGACGCGGGCGTACGGGTCCTGAGCCAGAATGGCATCAAGGATGGCGTCGGAAATCTGGTCCGCCACCTTGTCCGGGTGGCCTTCGGAGACGGATTCGGAGGTGAACAGGTACTGGCTCACGTGCGTAAAACCTCAGGGTGGGTGGGGAGGGGAGGGGCATCATGCCCCAGACAGATGGCGGCTTCGCAATGGTCAATCCGCTTATGCGGATAAGCCGAAAGTGTATCATGGCCTCGGCGGTTCGCAGTGTCGCAACGCCAAGAGTTCAGGATCGGTTAAGCCGGCCGCGGGAAGATGCTCTCGAAATTTTTCCGCGATGCATCATTTTGGGACGCGGCGCTCGTGTACCATATCGTGGTGTTCGCTTCATAAACTCGGCCTGAGCCGACCAAACAAGCGTTTCGCTTTATCAGGGGAATTCACAATGTTCAAAGCTCTGTCGTCCGCTGTTGCTGTGGGTGCGGTGTGCCTGGCGGGTGTGGCCCATGCCGAGCCGCATGCCCTTCGTCCCTATTTCGACATCGGACCGAAGTTCACCTTCGCTGATGACGACCGCTTCACCGACGACGGGGTGGGTTTCCACTTCGGGGCAGGGGTGCCGCTGCACCGCTACTTCGGCCTGGAGCTGAATCTCGGTCAGTCCTGGTTCGATGCGGACGGCTCCGTCGGCAGCGTGGACTGGGACGAGCGCGCCGTTGAAACCAATGCCCTGTTTACCTATCCGCTGTCCCGCGGCTGGGTGCCCTATGCCTCGATCGGCGTGGGCTTGGTGGAGTCCGATCTTGATGGCGTGGGTGACACCCTGGACACCAGCTACAGCTATGGTGCCGGTATCTTCAAGTACTTCAACACGGTTGGCGCACGTCTTGACGTGAAGTTCCGTGAGACCGACCTCAACGACAGCCTGGGGGGCAGTGGTGTCGCGGGCCTGCCCAAGCGAGTTGAGGATCTGGTGGTTCGCCTCGGGCTGGTGGTGCCGTTTGGTAGCGCCCTCGATTATGGTCTGACCGAACCGGCGCCTGCCGTGGTGGACAGCGATGGTGACGGCGTGCCCGATTCGGCTGACCTCTGCCCCGATACGCCGGCCGGCACCCAGGTGGACGAGAAGGGCTGCCCGGTGGCCAAGGAAATCGGCGATGCCGAAGCCCCCGCCGCGATGCTGAACGAGACGGTCTACTTTGCTTTCGACAAGTCGGAACTGAGCAGCGAAGCGCGCGCCAAGCTGGATGCCGTGGCGGCAGCCATCGCCGAAGCGGGTGATGCCGTTCTGTCGATCAAGCTGGCAGGGCACACTGACGAGATCGGCACCGAGGCCTACAACCAGGCGCTGTCCGAGCGTCGTGCCGGTGCGGTGCGTGACTACCTCAAGGCCAAGGGAATTGCGGCTGACCTGCTGACCCTGACGGCCTACGGTGAGACCCGTCCGGCAGCCAGCAACGGCACCGAAGAGGGCCGCTCGCAGAACCGCCGGGTGAACGTCGAAGCCACCAAGCGCTAAGACCGGTCATCGGCAACCCCGCCCCGTTTGTTCGGGGCGGGGTTTCTTTTTGCCCGCTTGACCGCCGCGATAGCTGCAACGTGTGATAATGGCGCGTTAATGCCGCACAGAACCGTGCCCATGAAGCTGTTTTCCCTTGTTGCCGCCGAGTGGATTCGGTGGCGAAAGTTGTTGCTGCTGTCGCCGATGGTAGGCTTCCTTTCCGCCTGTTCGCTGCTCCCCTGGGCGGCGGAGCCCGTTGCGACACCTCCTCCGGCGGAGCCGGAAAATCCGGTCGCGGCCGAGGCTGCGGTTGAGGCGGCGGGCGGAGCATCGCGGTTCCAGCTTGACCGCAACCTGCCTTCCGTTCAGCGCGAGTTGGCGCGCCTGCCGCAAGCGCCCGACATGGGGGATCGCGCCGCCGGGCTCGAGATGGGTGAGGCCTTGGCGATCGTCTGGGCGCAACACCCGCGGGTGCGTCAGAGCGAACTGGATCTGGCCGCCACCAACTTCGATATCAGCGGTGCTCGTGCCGGCTACTACCCTTACCTCTCGGTGCAGACCGAGCAGCGCGACGATGGCGACAACACCAGCATCGTGCGGATCGTGCAGCCGATCTGGAACGGCGGACTCACCGGTGCGCAGGTCGACATCTCTCGTTCCCGTCAGCGTGCAGCGTTGGCGCAGCTCAACCTGGCGAGACTGGAGCTGGGCCTGGGGACGGCCGAGGCCTATCTCAATCTCGCCGCTGCCAACGAGCTCGACCGCCAATGGCGCAGCTATGTTCAGGCGTTGGAGGGCTTGCTCGATCTGATTCGCCGTCGCGCGCAGCAGGGCGTGTCACCGCAGTCGGATGAGCAGACGGTACAAACCCGCCTGAGCCAGGCGCGCGCGGGATTGCAGGCCAACCGCGCCTCCATGGTCGCAGCGCAGGCGCAGTTGGCGAGCCTGATCGGGGCTGCTCCCGAGCGTGTGGCTTGGCCTGAAGATCGGCGACTGCTCAGTGAGTACGAATTGCAGCGGATCGGGCGTGATCAGGTTGAGGCGCACCCGTCCCGGCAGGCGGCCATAGCCGCCATCCACGAGCAGGAAGCCACCGCGCGCGCCAGCAAGGCCGCGCTCTGGCCGCAGCTTGCCATCGAACACCGCCGTCAATTGGATGGTTTTGTCGTGGATCCCAACAACGATGATGCCACCCTGTTGGTCATGCAGTATCAAACCAACAACGGGCTGGCGGGATACCGGGCATTCCAGGCGGACCAGGAGCGGGCACGCGCTGCGGAGGCGGCTTTGCAGACGGCCATTCGCGATGTCAACTCTGCCATTGCAGTGGCGCGTGCCGAGCGCGCATCGGCCTTGATGCAGATTGATGCCCAGGTGGCGGCGGCCGAGTCCGCGCAGGCCCTTGTGGACAGCTTCCGGCGGCAGTTCGAGGTTGGGCGCAAGAGTTGGCTTGAAGTGCTCAACGCGCAGCGTGAAGCCAACGATGCGGTGCTCCAGGCCATCACCGTGCGGCGCAATCTCTGGGTGGCCAATGCCCGGTTGGCGCTACAGGGTCTTTACTGGCGGCGACTGTCTGACCGTGCGCCGGCCCTTCATGTGATTGAGGACGAAGATTCAGATGAGTGATGCCAACGCTCCGCGTATCGGGGATTCCCTGGCAGCCGAAGCTCTGTGCGACATGGCCGCACGTCGGGGGCTGCATGCGTCGGTGCGCGAAGCGCAGCAGGCGTGGCAGGATGTGCATGCAGCCACTTCGGAGCAGCGACTAGCGGCGGCATGGCAATGGCTTTTCCCTGGTCATTCGGTAGAGAGGCTGCCCCTGTCACTTGCTCAGAACGCGCAGATGCCGGCGTGGGTAGTGGTGGAGGGGCATGTGGGGGTTCTCGCCTCCTTGCGCTCGGATGACGCTCCCGCGCAGATCCAGTGGCTCGGTACTGCACCGAAAAATGACCCCGAGTTTGACCATGTATGGATTCCCGTCTCACCCAGTTTGGCGACCAGTGATGTGGGCGCGCACGAAAATAAGCGAGGTCCAGCCACTGAGGCCATCATCGCGGCACTGAAGGCGCATAAGCCCGCCCTCGTGAACGTTGGCGCGGCGACTGTAGCAATCAACCTCATTGCCATCGTGTCCTCGTTGTTCGCGATGCAGGTCTACGATCGCGTCGTGCCGAACTTCGCCTATTCAACACTCTGGGTGCTGGCGAGTGGTGTTTTTCTTGCCTACATCTTCGACTTCATCTTCAAGTCGTTGCGCTTGCGCATGCTGGAAGCTGTGACAAAGCGCCTCGACGAGGCGTTGTCGCTGTATTTCTTTGAGAAGGTGATGGCACTGAAGGTCGATCGCCGACCGTCTCACGTCGGGTCTTTAGTAGCGCAGGTGCGCGACTATGAGGCCATCAAGGGGTTCTTCACGTCATCAACCTTGTTTGTCATGGCGGACCTACCGTTCATCTTCCTTTTCATCGGTATCATTGCCCTGATCGGCAAGGGGGTTGCCTGGGTGCTGGTGGCGTTTGTGCCGCTATGTGCGTTGGTCGGCATCTTGGTTTATCGCCCGATGGCTCGTCTTCAGCGGGATCAGAACGACGAAATCATCCGCCGCCAAGGCATTCTTTTCGAGGCCGTGGCCGGTGCTGAAGTGATCAAGTCGGTCGGCGGCGAGCCCAACTTCAGCGACGTGTGGTTGCGGTCTACTCGGGAAACCGGGGTGCGCGGGGAGCGCTTGCAGCTGCTACAGGGTCAGGCCCAGCACGTCGCTTCGTCGCTGCAACAGATCGCCTACGTGGTGGTGCTGATCGTGGGCGTCTATGAGATTGAGCGGGGCGTGTTGACCATGGGCGGCATGATCGCCTGCGCCATCCTGTCAACTCGGGCACTGGCGACGATCTCCATGATCACGCAGTTATTGCTGCGATCGCACCACGCGCGATACTCATTGGAGATCCTCAATGGCCTGTTGTCAGGACCCACCGATGAATCACCTGAACGCCAGGGCAACGTGCAGGGGCGTCCGCTGGACCTTTCGGTTCGCGAGCTGAAGTACGGCTACGAGGGATCACAGTCACCACAGCTGGTCGTACCCAACCTTCAGATCAAAGCGGGAGAACGCATTGCCATCCTCGGCCGCAACGGTAGCGGCAAGAGCACCTTGGTGAAGGTGTTGGCTGGCTTGGCCACACCCAATGAAGGTGAGGTTCGTGTGGCGGGGTTGGATTTGCAGCACTGCCGACCGAGCTGGCTCCGCAAGGTGATCGGATATCTGCCGCAGGATGTTCGTCTGTTCTCAGGCTCGTTGTACGAGAACCTCACCCTGGGCCTTCCACTGCCCGATGAGGCCGCTGTGAACGACGCGCTCGAGCGCACAGGACTGATCTCAGCCGTCAACCGTCATCCGCTCGGGGTGAAATTGCCTATTCGGGAGGGCGGATACGGGCTCTCCGGAGGCCAACGACAGTTGGTAGGATTGACACGGCTGCTGCTCCAGGACCCCAAAATATGGGTGCTGGATGAGCCCTCATCCAGCCTCGATAAGGACGCCGAAGAGCGGGTCATGAAGTTGCTGGGCGAGCTTGGCGAAGACCGAACGCTGGTCTTCACCACACACAAACCCACCTGGTTGGCCTTGTCGACACGGGTGCTACTGGTCGAAGAGGGCACCATCCGCGCCGATTCGCCGGCCGACAAGGTCCGTGCGATCCAGTATGCCAACGCCGCGCAGGCGCAGAAGGCTACCGAGGAGGGCAACGCCGCCGCCATGAACAAAACCCCGGGGGCCGCGTGATGCAGATTTCCGAGCGACTATTTGCCCGCGCTGAGCCGCTGGACCTCCGACGCGCCAATTTGGTGTTGTGGGGGCTGCTGCTGTTCATCATTGCCTTCTGTGCCTGGGCCAGCTGGGCTCACCTGCAAGAGCAGATTCGCGCACCGGGGACGGTGATCGTGTCCAGCCGCTCCCAGGTGGTACAGGTGGTGGATGGGGGCGTGTTGCAGAAGCTGCACGTTCGCGAGGGTGATACCGTCGTTGCCGGCGACCTGCTGGCAGAGCTCGATCCAGAGCGGTTTCAGGCCAGCTCGCAGGAGATCCGCACCAAGGTGGCCAGTCTGCGTGCCAACATCGAGCGCCTTGAAGCTGAGCTGGACGACCGGCCACTGAGATTCTCCGAGGATGTCCGCAAGTATCCTGACATCGTGCGATCCATGCGCAACCTGTACGATCGTCGCCGTGAGTTGCAAGAGGAGGAGTTGACCGCCTTGCAACGCTCGCTGTCGCTGAGCAGCCAGGAACTGGATGCCCTGGAGAACCTGGCCGCAACCGGTGATGCTTCCACCAGTGAAGTGCTTCGCATGCGGCGGCAGGTGAGTGAAATCCGAGGCGAGATCACCAACAAGCGCAACGGCTACCGGCAGGAAGCGCAGTCCGAACTCGCCAAGGCCCGTGCCGAGATGGAGCAGGCCGAGCAGGTGCTGATCCAACGCGTTGGGGCACTTCAGGCCACCAAGCTGTATGCGCCCATGTCGGGCACCGTCAACAGCATCAAGGCGACCACTATCGGAGCCGTGATGAAGTCGGGGGATGAACTGCTCCAGATCGTGCCGTCGGATGATCCGCTGTTGATTGAAGCCAAGGTTACGCCGCGGGACGTCGCCTTCGTGCGCCGGGACCTGAAGGCCAACGTCAAGCTGGACCCCTATGACTACACGGTATACGGATCACTGAAAGGTCATGTCACCTACATCAGTTCCGACACGCTGGAAGAGGACACGCCGAAAGGCAAGACCACCTACTACCGTGTCCACGTGCAGATTGACGAGTTTCCCGAGAAACGGGGTGACGAGATCGACGTGCTGCCCGGCATGACCTCTACGGTGGAAATCATCACCGGTGATCGAACCGTGGCGCAGTATCTGCTGAAACCGTTGCGGCGTGTCAGCAGCGAAGCGCTGGTCGAGCGGTAGGGCGCAACCTGACCACGCTGGCATTCTTATTGCTCAGTCTCAGAGCCATGAAGCAACAGCGGCCTATTTCAGCGTCTACCCCGCAATCGTCTGACGGTGCCCTCGGGAACATACTTCCGTTGAGGCACCGCTGGTCCGGAAAGCGGTGCCGATTGTCGGCCGCACCAGCCGAGGGTCCCGTTCAGTGGGCACTGGCGCACAAAACTGTGTTGCAATCGCCATATAGGGGGTTGACCCTGATGGGGGTGGCGGCAGAAGGTAGTGTTGACGCCCTTGGCAGGGTGCCTCGAGCCAGTATCTCCGTGAACACTTTTTGTGCAATTCCTGTGCATCGACGAACCCTTTTGGCGCAGGGCCGTCGGGACCGCCCTCCAAGGCCGGCTTCGACCACTGCGCAAGGCGGTTCAGGTATCAGCCGGAACTGCCTGTGTCTTCAAGGAAAATTAATGCGAATCTCTGTTGAAAGGGGCTTGGGCATTTGCTAGTCTCGCCTCCAAATAGGGGCACCGTAACCTCGTTGTTCTATTGTTTTTGCTCGTTCCACACTCCGGCGCGACGCCGGGCTTGTAATCACGTAGGGGATTAAGATGGCGAAAGAATCAAACGGCCGTGCGGACGTTGGTGTGCGTTCTGAAGACACCAACACCATCAAGGCGCAGGCCGACCAGGCTGTGCTGGCTCAGCAGGCCCTGGAGGCCGAACTGCTGAAGCAGAAGCAGGCTGAAGAAGCCCTCCTCGCCAAGAAGGAGGAGGAAGAGGAAGCCGTCGAAGGTGGGCAGGAAGCCGCCCCCGCTGAACATGCGGAAGCCGCCCCTGCTGATGCCGAGCTGACGTCCGTGTTTGCGGATGCCGCCGAAGGGGCCCAGAACGTGATGGTCGCCCAGGCCGGTAACACGGCCAGCGATGCTGGCGGCGCTGCCGACGGCGGCTGGGGTCTTGGAACGTGGGTTGCCATCGGTGCGGGTGCTACCGCCGCAGTCGCCTTCGCGCTGGCCGGTGATGACGATGACGACAAGAACGCTGCTCCCGTCGCGAGCAACGTGACGCTGACCACGCAGGAAGACGTTGCCGGCTTCAACGGTCAGCTCCCCGCCGTTGACGATGACGGCGACGTGCTGACCTACACCATTGACCAGGGTCCGACGGCTGCCCAGGGCACGCTCAACGTGAACCCGGATGGCTCGTTCACCTTTATCCCGGAGCCGAACTTCAACGGCACGGTGACGATCAACTTCACCGTAGAGGATCCGAGCGGCGCCACCTCCTCGGGCGTGCTGACGATCAACGTCACAGCCGTGAACGATGTCCCGACCGCCATCAATGGCACCGGTACCGGTACGGAAGACGCGGCGATCACGGGCTCGCTGGCCCCGCTGGTGAACGACGTCGATGGCGACACGCTGACCTACTCGCTGAACTCCCAGGCGAGCAATGGCATGGTCTCGATCAACAGCGCTACGGGGGCGTACACCTACACCCCGAACGCCAACTTCAACGGCAACGACAGCTTCACCTTCGCGGTGAGCGACGGCAACGGAGGCGTTGTCACCGCGACCGTGAACCTGACCGTGACCCCGGTCAACGATGCCCCGGTTGCGTCCGCCCTGACGGTCAACGCGACCGAGGATCAGGTGCTCAACGGTACGCTGCCGGCTGCGACGGATGTCGATGGCGATACTGTGACCTATGCGCTGAACACCGGCGCGGCCAACGGCACGGTGACGGTGAACGGCAATGGTTCGTTTATCTACGTGCCAAATGCCAACTTCAACGGCACCGACACCTTCACCTACACCGTCAGCGACGGCAACGGCGGCAGCAACACCTACACGGTGACGGTCAACGTTGCCAACGTGAACGACGTGCCGGTCGGTGCCAACGGTGCCGCCACCACGGCGGAAGACGTGGTCCTGAACGGCAATCTGCCGGCCGCGACCGATCTTGACGGCGACACGCTGACCTACGCCCTGGCCACCGGTCCCGCCAACGGCACCGTGGTGGTCAACGCCAACGGCAGCTACACCTACACGCCGGTCGCCAATTTCAATGGCAACGACAGCTTCACCTTCACGGTGAGCGACGGCAATGGCGGCGTGGTGACCTATACCCAGAGCATCACCGTCACCGCCGTCAACGATGCGCCGGTGGCGCAGGCCCAGACTCTGCCGGCCATTGAGGACACCGTGCTCAACGGCTCCGTCAGCGCCACTGATGTCGATGGCGACGCGCTGACCTTCTCAGTTGTCGGTGGCGGCGTGACCGCCCAGGGTGGCCAGGTGGTCATGCAGCCCAGCGGGCTGTTTACCTACACGCCGGCACTCGGCTTCTCCGGCTCGGATTCCTTCACCTACACCGTGTCCGATGGCAATGGTGGCAGTGATACCGCCGTCATCACTCTCAACGTCCAGGAAGTGGACGAAGTCTTCACGGCGGGCGTTGACATCTTCAACGGCAATGCCAACGACGAAGTCTTCATCGGCGCCAACGCCAACCTGAACGCTGGCGACAGCGTGAACGGCAACGGTGGCTTCGACATCGTCACCCACTCGGTGGATGCGGGCCTGCTGAACGTATTCTCAGGCTTCATCTTCAACAACGTTGATCGCTTCGACATCACGTCGGATTCGCCGCAGGCGGCGACCAGCACCTATGACCTCTCGAGCTCCGGTCCGATTGGCATCCTGCGGGTCCAGAACAGCACCGATAACGTGGTGCTGAACAGTGCTGGTGCCGGCGCGTTGGTGGCGAACACGACCTTCCTCGAAATCTTCGATCAGACCAGCACCACCACTAATGTGTCGCTGGATATCCGCGATATCGACGTCGCTGGTAACAACGACTTTGTTGACGTCACCGTGCGCAGCGCCACCAATGCGGGCGATGCGCTGGATGACCTCAACATTGATTTCGCGGTTGAAACCGTGACGATCCACACCGACGGCCCGCTGCCGGTGGTGATCAATGACCTCAACACCGACCTGGGTGGCGCTGCCGGTTCCGGCGCGGTCAATCTTGTGCTCGATGCGCAGGACAGCTCGCTGGCCATCACCCTGGCGCTCACCGCCAACGTGAAGAACGTTGACGGTGACAGCAGCACGCAGAACCTCTCCTTCACCCTGGCGGATGCCAACGGCAACACCACGGTCACGACCGGCTCCGGCAACGACAACGTGACCGGCAGTGCCTTTGCCGACAACATCACCACCAATGAAGGGGCTGATTCTGTTGCTGCGGGTACCGGCAACGACACCGTCGTCTCCGGTGGTGGCAATGACAGCGTCGCGGGCCAGGCAGGCAACGACAGCATCAATGGCGGCCTCGGCAACGATAACCTTGATGGTGGTGCCGACAACGACAACATCGACGGCGGCGAAGGCAACGACGTCATCACCGACGGCACCGGCAACGACACCGTGTTGGGCGGAGCGGGCAACGATACCGTCAACCTCGACGTGGGCGCCGACCGCATCGACACTGGTGCTGACAATGACATCGTCAATGCCGGTGCCAACCTCACCGTGGCCGACACGGTGACGGGTGGTGCGGGCAACGACATCCTCAACATCCTCACCGACAACACGACCAGCGACCTCAACAACGTCACGCAGGTTGAGCGCATCGTGTTGCAGGATGACGGTGGCCCCTACAGCTACAGCATCGGCAACGTTTCGGCGTTCGATAACGACGGCACCATCGTCACTGTCGACGGCAGTGCGCTGGATGCGGGTGGTGTGGAAACCCTCACCTTCGACGCTTCCACCCTCAGCCGCGGCATCATACTGATCGGCGGGGGTAGTGGCGACACGCTGACCGGCGGCAGCTCGACGGACACTCTGCTGGGCGGCCTTGGCAACGATGTGCTGACCGGCAACAACGGCAACGACACCTTCGTGGTGCGTGGTAATGGCGAGCAGACCGCCGGCGACACGGTCTCCGGCGGTGGTGGTACTGACACCCTGCTGGCCCTGAAGGACAACATCGGCGGTAGCAACGAAACCTTCGTGCTCGACGCGGGTGTGACGAGCGTTGAACAGCTGAACGTCCGCAACCAGGCGTTCAACAACAGCGCCTTCAATCCGGATCACCTGACCGATGTCGCCCGCAACAACGGCACCGTCAACATCACCTTCAATGCCGGCTACAACAACGGCACCACGATGACCGTTGATGCGCAGGACTCCAACAACGGCCTGGCCTCCAACCAGGTGCTCGTGCTGGATGCCTCGGCCAATGGCGTGGGCGAGAACCTGATCGTGCGCTCGGGCGCCGGCAATGACTCCCTGTCCTTCGGTCTGGGTGTGGATCAGGTCTTCGGCAACGACGGCAACGACACCATCAACATGAACGGCGGCCTGACCGCGCTGGACATCGTTGACGGTGGCAATTCCACCGCCAACGCCGTGCCCGTGGGCAACCCCGGCAACGGCGCCCAGAGCACCGGCAACGAACTGCAGGTCAATGCAGGGACGGCGGATGCGAGCTACACCAACGTCAGCAACATCCAGACGCTGACGGTGACGACGACCGGCACCACGACGCTTGGACAGGAGGCTTACGAATCAGGCATTCGCTTGGTCAACCTGAATCTCGGTGGTGGCAACGATGTGCTGGATGCCAGCAACTTCAACAACGGCGACACCAATACCGCCAACGATGACGGACTGATCGTTAATGACTTCGGCGGCAACGACAGTATTGCCACCAGCAATGGCACCGATACCGTCAACATGGGCGGCGGCAGCGACTCGCTGGCACTGGGTGGCGGTGACGACACCGTCTACACCCAGGGCAATGAGCTCGACATCACCGATTCCATCGCTGGCGGCGCGGCCGCGGAAACCAACACCGTGCTGATGGATAACAGCACCGGTGCGGTCACCGCTGTTGTCAACCTGACCAATGTCACCGATATCGACAACTACGCGTTCACCCACAGCGGTGATCGGTTGCCCGGTCTGAACGATTTCGACAACAACACGCTGACCTTCACCGGCGGCAACGTCGGCACCGTCAACGTCATCAACATTGATGCATCAGCCAATGCCACGCAGATCGGTGGTGCCGCCGGCCTAGCAGACCCGCAGGACACCTTCACGGTGACCCTGGCGGCCGGCCAGACCGATGCCGACTTCCAGTTCCTGTTCACGGGTTCTGCGACCGATGACACGTTCATCAAGCAGAACACGGCGATCCAGAACACCGTCGTCTTCACCGGCGGTGCGGGCAACGACACCCTGGAAATGGACGGCGATGCGCAGGGCGCCAACATCACCTTCAACGGCGATGGCCTGGGCGCTCCGTCCAACGCACTGACGCAGGCGGTTGCGCTACAGAACGCCATCAACGGCAACAACGTGGGTGACACCGTGCGGTCCAGCGGTGGTGCGTGGATCGACAACGACTTCACCAACATCTCCAACGTTGAAATTCTGACGGCCAACCCCGGCACGCCGCTGAACGCCATCCTGGGTGCCTTCGCGGCCTCCTCGGGCGTCAATGTCATCGTCGGCTCGAACGTCAACGACAACGTGGTGTTCAACCCCGCCTTCGGCAACAACCTGGTGGTGGATCTCAGCAACGGTGGCAACGACACCATCAATGCGGGCGCGATCGGTGCTTCCGTGCTCTTTGTTGGCGATGCGGCTGACTTTGATGTCAACGACGCGCTGACCGGTGGCACCTCCAGCGGCGATGCGGTCCACATCCGCAACAACGGCGCAGCCGACCTCACCACGATGACCAACGTCGAACTGGTGAAGATCGAACGTACCGTCAACGGTGGTGATCCGACGGTCACGCTCGACACCACGCTGGCTGACCTTAACGGCGTGAACTTCCTGACGGTTGATGCCACCGAGCTGCTGAGCAACGAGAACTTCACTCTCAACGGTCAGACCGCCACGGCGGCCCTGAGTGTCACCAGCGGCGCCGGCAACGACGTGCTGCGCGGCGGCACCGCCGGCGACACCATCATTGGCGGAGCGGGCAACGACTCCATCAACGGCGGCCTGGGCGGTGACGTCCTGGATGGCGGTTCCGGCAACGACATCATCATCACGGGGGCCGCCAGCGCCTCCCAGGGTGACGGTGCGGCTGACACCGTGCTGGCAGGCACGGGCGCTGACACTGTGGTGTCCGGCACCGGCGGCGACCGTATTGACCTCGGTGTGGATAACAACGCGGATGCGGTGTTTATTGAGCCGGCAGCCTTCAACGGCATGACCGTCACGCCGGTGCTCGGCGTTCCGGAAATCACCAACTTCGATCCGACGGACGGCGACTCCATCCGTATCTCCAACGTGCTCCTGGCCGATGGCACCACCACGCTGGCGCCGGGCGCCAATGCGGTGGTCATGGCGCTGGGCGACAGCTGGCGCGATGGCCCCAACGGCAACTTCGGTACCGGTGGGGACGACTACGCCGAGCTGGTGGTTATCAGCACGGTGGCCAACAGCGTCAATGCACCGCTGGGTATCACCACCGGTGTCGGCGTTGCGGACTTCTTGGATCTGAACGATCTGGCTTCCGGCAACAACGGCCAGAAGGGTGTGTTCGCGCTGACCGACGGCACCGACACCTATCTGTGGCTGTACACCGATGATGGCGACTCCAACATCACCGGCACTGATTTCACGCTGCTGGCGGTACTGCGTGGCGCCACCGGTCTGACCGGTGCCAACCTGCAGCTCTCCGCAGGCGCCTTCACGCCGTTCGATGACAACGTGCTGGTGCTCGACGGCAGCACGGTTGACGGTTTGGCGGGTCAGGACAGCATCACCCTGGTGGACAACGGCACCGATGGCGCCGTGGTGCAGGTCACCAACATCGAAACCGTGAACGGCACCGCCGGCAACGACACCGTCACCTTCGTCGGCGCGCCGACCCAGGTGGAGCTGTTCTCCAACGGCGGCACCGACAACGCGATCCTCGTTGATGGCCAGACCCTGGTCCTCCACAGCAATGCCAACGTGACGGTGGCTGGCGATGTCGCCAACACGGTTGACACCCTGGTGCTGGCCAATGACGGTGTGCCGCACAACGTCCGCCTGCAGGGCATCGATCTGGTGACCGGCAGCAACGGCAACGACACCATCACTTTCCTCAGCAACGGCAATCAGCCGGTGGCGGGCGCTACCGTGAACGGCGGCGCGGGTAACGACACCGTCAACGGTGCTAACGGCGGCCAGTTGATCACGCTGACCAGTGTGGCCCAGTTCAACGGCGGCACCGGCAACGACACCATCAACTCCGACAGCTCTAACGGCACCATCAATGGTGGCGCCGGAGCGGCTGACCGCGTAATTGGTACCGCTGCAGACGACAGCCTGACGGTGGCCACGGTCGAGTCGGTGGTTTCCGGTGGCGGCAGCGACACCATCACGCTTGCGGATAACACCGCCATCAGCATCGATGGCGGCGCCGACAGCGATACGGTGCAGGGTTCGGTTGCGGGTGACAACATCACCGTCATCAACAACTCGGTCGAGTCCATCGTGGGTAACGGTGGTAACGACACTGTGAACGGCACGGGTGCCAACGACACCCTCACGGTGGCGACGGTTGAGCAGGTCAACACCGGCGACGGCAACAACCAGGTCAACCTGACCGACGCTACCGTGGTGTCCGTCACAGGCGGCACTGGCCAGGATACGGTGAGCGCCTCCGTTGCCAACGACACGATTTCGTTCAGCCAGGTTGAGTCGGTCAACAGCGGGGCAGGCAACGACACGCTGAATGAGTCCGCTTTCTTCAACGGCACCATCGCGATTGACAGCGGTGATGGCGACGACGACTTGGTATTAACCTCTGATGCCAACCTGACCCTTGGGGCGGGGAATGATGGGGTTACCAACAACGGCTTTGGCGGCCTGACGTTCATGACGGTCAACGGCGGAGCTGGCACGGATGTGGTGCAGGGCAATCAGGCGATGACTGCCAACGTCACCGAAGTCGAGAGCGTGGTCGGCAGCGGCGCGGCCGATACGATCAGCGTGCTGGATGCCACGGCCGTGACGGCCGCGACGGGCGCCGACAACGATACGGTCAGCTTCACCGGCCCCACCGGCAATGGTTCGGTGGCCGGCGGCGCGGGCAATGACTCGGTGGTGGGCTCGGCGGGTGTGGATGCCCTCACGGTTTCGACTGTGGAAAGCGTCAACACCGGTGCCGGCGATGACCAGCTTACCGTTGCCGACAGCACGGCCATCACGGTCGATCTGGGTTCGGGTAACGACGCCGCGTCGTTCAGCGCTGCAGCCAACGGCACCATTGTCGGCAACGACGGACTCGATACGGTCACCGGCACGGCTGGCAATGACCTCCTGTCTGTCTCGACGGTGGAGTCGGTCGATGTAGGCGCCGGTAGCGATTCGGTGACGGTCACCGACAGCACCGCCATCGTCATGGACCTCGGTCTGGGTGATGACACGGCCAGCTTCGGCCCGGCCGCCGCCAATGCCACCATCAACGGCAACGCCGGCACGGACACCGTGCAGTCGGGTGCAGGTGCGGACGTGCTGCAGGTGGAAGATGTCAACTCCGTCAGCACCGGTGCCGCCAGCGACACGGTGACGGTCACCGACGGCACCCCGGTCAATATTGACCTGGGTACCGAAAGCGACCAGGTGCTGTTCACGGCAGCAGGCTTTGCCACTGTGACCGGCGGTGCAGGCACCGATACGGTGACGGGCTCCACGGGCGGCGACATTCTCAGCGTCAACACCCTGGAGATCCTCAACACTGGAAATGGCAACGACGTCGTCAGCGTGACGGACGCCAACGGCCTCACAGCCAACCTGGGCGCCGGTAACGATGCCCTGACCTTCACGGTTGCCAACGCCACCGACAGCGTGGACGGCGGTGCCGACAGCGATACGGTGACCGGTTCCTCCGCCGCCGATACGCTGACGGTCACCAATGTCGAATCGGTCGACGGTGGCGCGGGTACCGACATCATCAACGTGTCCGGCACGCTTTCCGTGAACGGCGGCGCGGATGCCGACACCGTCAATGGTTCGGCTGGCACTGACAACATCACCGTCACGGCGGTTGAGGAAGTCAACGCCAACGCCGGCAACGACTCCGTCACCGCAACCGACAGCCTGCTGGGCTCGGCCAACCTGGGAGCGGGCGCCGATGTTCTGACCTTCCAGGCCGCAGCGAACGCTACGGTGGATGGTGGTTTGGATGCCGACACGGTGATTGGCTCGGGTAACAGTGATCTGTTGGTCCTGACGGCGGTTGAAAGCCTGCAGGCTGGTACCGGAGCCGACACGGTTACGGTGACCGACAGCACCAGCATCAGTGCCAACCTGGGCGGCGGCTCGGATAGCATCCTGTTCACTGCGGCTGCCAATGCCACTGTGGATGGTGGACTGGATAGCGATGTGGTGAGCGGGGGGACGTTCAACGACTTCATTACCGTCGTGGGCGTCGAGTCGGTCAGCGGCGATGGCGGCAATGACACCATCGCGGTCAATGACAGCACCCTGGTCACGATCAGCGCTGGCGACGGCAACGACGCCATCGATCTGTTCGACGGGGCTAACGACAACGTCACGGCCACGGGCTTCGCGACGGTCGATGGCGGGAACGGCACCGACATCATGGCGGGCAGCTTCGGCAACGACCTTGTTTCGCTGACCAATGTCGAGACGTTCGATGCGGCAACCGGCAACGACACCGTCACTGCTGACTCCAGCTTGGTGACGGTACTGCTGGGTGGCGGCGACGACGTGCTGACCTACACAGCCGCGGCCAACGCCACGGTGGATGGCGGCAGCGGCGCCGACACGGTCACCGTGAGCACCGGCAACGTCAATGACGTCTTCCAGCTGGCCAATGTGGAATCGGTGAACTCCGGCAACGGCAGCGACACCATCACCTTCACCGCGGCGGCCATGGCTACCGTGAATGCGGGCGGCGGCGTCGACTCGGTGTCGGGCTCCAGCGGCAATGACACCTTGACCTTCGACACCAACTCGGTGGAGTCGGCAGATGGCGGTGCGGGTACCGACAGCCTGCAGTTCACTGGCAACGGTGCGCAGCTGATCACCCTGGCGGGCTTCGAAAGCATCAACAGCGGTGCCGGCAACGACTCGATCACCCTCAGCGCAGCCAACACGGCGGTGGTGACGATTGATGCGGGTGCCGGTAACGCCGATGCGGTGTCGGCCAGCGGTGGTGCGGACAGCCTGATCGTCAGCGGCCTCGAGAACCTCTCGACCGGTGGTGGTGCTGACAATGTCACCATCAACGACGCGACACCGATCACGGTGGACCTGGGTGGCGGCAACGACGAACTGGTGTTCGGTGTTGCCCCGACCAATGCCACGATCATCGGCGGCGCTGGCAACGACACCGTGACCGGCACGTCGGCAGCGGATGTTCTGACGGTCGACCTGCAGGGCGGCGCCAATGACATCGTCAACCTGCTGGGTGGCAACGACCTGTACACCTCGCAGGGCGCAGGGAATCAGTCCGTGAATGGCGGTGCCGGTTTCGACCAGTACACTTCCGGTGCGGGTGCTTCCGACACCTTCGTGTTCACTGTCGGTGAGACGGCGTCTAACACGGGTACTGATGCGGACCTCATCAGCAACTTCATTGCGGCTGAGGACGATGTCGCCTTCACCGGCGGGGTTGCTGGAACCACTGGAAACTACGTGGAAGGCACCACCGCCGATTTCGCGGCAGCTGTGCAGTTCGCGGAAGGGACCGGCGGGTTCGGTGCCGGGGTGGTTTACGTCTTCGTCGAAACCAACGATGGCAACAGCTACCTGTTCTTCGATGCCGACAACAACGGTCAGCTGAACCCGACCGGCGATGCGGTGGTGACGTTTGCAGGTATCAGCTCTGGTGCCTTCAGCGAAGCCGATATCGTCGCAGGCTAAGCTGCAGCAGTAACGTGGTAAGCGAAGGCCGGGCGCAAGCCCGGCCTTTCGCTTTTGTGAAGGCTGAATCAAGGTACGCAAATCGATGACACACAAGCGGTCTAAATCCTCTGCAGTCGGCAAGGGGCCGGGAAGCGCACCGGCGGCTCCGAAATCGGACCCGGCGCGGGCCGCTGCACTGCAGGCGTATCACAAGGGCGATCACGAGCCGCTCCGGCAGTACTGCGAGCAGTCGCTGGCGGCTGATCCCAACGATGTCTTTTCGTTGACCAACCTGGGGCTGCTGAAGCTTCGCAATAACGAATACGCCGAAGCCGAAGCGCTCTACCGTCGCGGCCTTGAGATTTCACCGAACGACAAGATCCTCAACGCCAACCTCGCCAAGCTCATGCTGGACCAGCGCAAGTGGCCCCAGGCTGCAGAGCACGCCAAGCGGGCCACAGATGCCGATCCGACGTTCCAGATCGCCTGGCTGAACCATTCCTACGCCAGCCACATGCTCGGCAACCTGAGGGAGGCGGAGGCCAGTGCCCGCAAGGTGTTGGCGGCCAATCCGCGTAGCGATCAGGCGCTGAACAACCTGGCGAACGCGCTGAAGGACCAGGGGCGGGTGCGAGAGGCAGTACAGGCCTACCGGCAAGCGATTGAAATCGCGCCGGACAATCCGATGCTGTACACCAACCTTCAGCTGACGGCGCTCTATGACGCCTCAACGCCGCTAAGCGAGATCGTCGCGGTCGCCCGCAAGTTCTCGGAGGTGTTTGAAACGCCGGCAATCGCACACCGCAAGCCCCATCGCAATACGGCCTTGCCGAATCGACGCTTGCGGGTGGGTTTCCTCTCGCCCGATTTCACCAATCATGCGGTCACCTATTTTTCGGAGCCGGTGCTGTCGCGGCTGTCGCGCACCGACTTCGAGATCTACTGCTACTACACCTACGCGGGTGGAGACTACGTTACCGAGCGAATCAAGGGCTGGGCTGACCAGTTCCGCTATGTGCCGGTGTCCAACCCGCAGAAGACAGCGGAGATCATTCAGGCCGATGAGGTGGACATCCTGATCGACATGGCGGGCCATACCGCGAAGAATGGGCTCCAGGCCATGTGCTACAAGCCGGCCCCGGTGCAGGTGACCTGGCTGGGCTACCCTGGCACCACCGGCCTCAAGTGCATCGACTGGCGCATCACAGACCATGTCGCAGACCCTCCGGGCATCGAGAAGGAACAGTATTCGGAAGGGCTGGTGCGGTTTCCCGGTACGTTCTGTGTGTACCGGCCGCACATCCGCACGGTGCGGCATCGCTTTGACGAACTCTATGCGATCAAACCGGCGCCCTGTCTTGAAAACGGGTTTGTCACCTTTGGGTGTTGCAACAACATCGCCAAGATCACACCCCCCAGCGTCGCCGCCTGGAGTCGGGTGCTGAAGGGGGTGCCGGGCGCGAAGATGCTGATCGAGGGCAAGGGACTGGACACCGATGAGGGCACAGCGGAACTGCGGGCGCGGTTCGCCGAAAATGGCATTGATGCAGATCGTCTGATCTTCGTGCCCCGCGATACCCGTCAGCAGTACCTGACCTATCATCGCATCGATATCGCGCTGGATCCTTTCCCGCTGACCGGTGGCACCACCACCTTTGACGCAATGTGGATGGGCGTCCCCGTGGTGACGCTGCTCGGCAACTGCTTCCGCGAACGCCTGTCGGGTACGATCGTTGCAGGCGGCGGGTTCAAGGAAAACATCGCCACGACGGTCGATGCTTATGTCGATCGTGCCATCGCACTTGCCAGCGACACGGCTGCCCTGGTGGCAGCGCGTCCGGACGTGCGCAAGCGGATGCAGGCCTCGGTGCTGATGGATGAGGCGCGCTATGTCGACATCTTTGCGAAAGCGCTTCGCGGCATGTGGCAACAATGGTGCGCCGCACAGGAGCCCGAAACAGCGGCGCTTGCCAAGGAAGTCGGCCATGCCGATCTGCTGGTCAGTATCGGCAACCGGCGCATTACCCTGCCGGCGGCGGTGGCGTTGATGCGGCGGCTCCTGAAGGGCGACGACAAGGCTCGCGGCAACGCCGCCGGCGTGGCGCAGCGGATACTCGAGGTCGTACCGGATCAGGCCGATGCCGTGGCGTTGATGCAGCGCGTGCGTGTGGTGAAAGTGACCACGCCGGGCGTGGCGGTGGTGCAGAAGGGAACGGCTGGCGCGTGACCGCCATCGCGCCCGATTCCGCCTTGGCGCAAGGCGATGCCTTCGAAGCGGAAAAGGCGAGCGCGCTCACTGCCTACCGGGCAGGGCGAAATGAGGCCCTTGAGCAGCTCTGCCGTCGTCGCCTGGGAGACAATCCTGGTGATGTTTGGGCTGTCGCGGCGCTGGCCCAGGTGCTACTGGCCCGACAGGATGTAGAGTCTGCGGTGGCGATCACTGCAGCCGCTGTCGCGGCGGCACCCGCCGAGCTCAACCACCGGCTTAACCTCACCCACTTCCTGATTCAGGTCAAACGGTATGGTGAGGCGCTGACGCACGCGCAGGTGGCGGCCGAGATGGCGCCCGACAATGCCCGGGTGTGGATCAACCTGGCATCAAGCTGCTATCACGCCGAACAGTTCGAGGCTTCGATCGATGCGTCACGACGCGCCTTGGCGCTGGTACCGGACCACCACATGGCACTCAACAATCTGGCCACGGCGCTCAAGGCACAGGGCCGCATTCCCGAGGCGGTGACGACTTATCGAAAGGCCCTCGCGCTGGACCCGAACAACGCGGTCACGCATACCAACCTGCTGCTGACGTTGATGTATGACGCCAGCACGCCGGTCACCGAGATCGTCGAGGTGGCGCGCCAGTTTGCCCGCCAGTTCGAAGCGCCCCACTGGGGCCGACAGGCACCGTTTCGCAATGTCGCGGTGCCGGAGCGTCGCCTGCGGGTCGGCTTTATCTCACCGGATTTCTCCAATCACGCGGTGATGTACTTCGCGGAACCGGTGTTGGCGCGGCTACCGCGAGACCAGTTCGAGGTCTATTGCTATTACACCTATGCCGGCAGTGACTTCATTACGCGCCGGGTCAAGGGCATCGCTGACCATTTCCGCACGATCTCACCCACCGATGGTGATAGTGCGGCGGCCGTCATTCGTGCCGACGAGATCGATATTCTCATCGACATCGCCGGACACACCGCGAAGAACGGCCTGCTGGCCATGTGCAGAAAGCCGGCCCCGGTACAGGCCACCTGGCTGGGCTATCCGGGCACCACCGGTCTTCGCGGTATCGATTGGCGCATTACCGATCACACGGCCGACCCGCCAGGCGCGGAATCGCTGTATTCCGAGGGGTTGATCCGCCTACCCGGCACCTTTTGTGTCTATCGACCCCATATCCGCTCTGTACAGCATCGCTACGACCCTCAGTTCGAGGTGAAGCCCTTACCCGCGTTGGTCAACGGACACATCACGTTCGGGTGCTGCAACAACATCGCCAAGATCACCATGCCGACGCTCGATGCCTGGGGCCAGATCTTGTCGGCGCTGCCCACCAGCCGGTTACTGGTCGAGGGGAAGGACCTGACATCCGCCGCCACATCCCGTTGGCTACGGGAGCAGTTGGCGGCTCGTGGCGTCAGCGAGGATCGACTCATCCTGGTTTCACGCGACCCACGCCAGCAGTATCTGACCTACCACCGTATCGACATCGCCCTGGACCCCTTCCCGCTGACCGGCGGAACCACCACCTTCGATGCCATGTGGATGGGCGTACCCGTGGTGACCCTGCTTGGCAACACCTTCCGCGAGCGATTGTCCGGAACCATCCTGGCGGGCGGGGGTTTCCTCGAGAACATCACGTCATCACCCGAGGCCTATATCGCGCGGGTGCTCGCGCTTGCCGCGGACGTTCCAGCGCTGTCCCAGATGCGTTCGGCCTTGCGTACCCGCATGCAAGGTTCAGTGCTGATGGACGAGTCGCGTTTTGTGCGGCTGTTCGGCGATGCGCTACGGGGCATGTGGCGTCATTGGTGCCACGCCCAGGAGCCATGGGGGCTCAAGCCCGGTCAGCCCGTGCCTGCGGGGCAGGACATTCTGATCAACATGGGGGGACGGCGGATCACACTGCCCTCGGCCTTGGCGCTGATCCAACGCTGGTGGCAGGGTGGCGAGCAGGAGCGGCGCGAGGCGACCAAGTTGGCCATCGAGATTCTGCAAGTGGTCCCTGATCAGGCTGAGGCGACGGCCTTGCTCCGCAAGGTGCGTTTCGTCTCATCCGGCGGGCGATGACGAACCGCCGCGCGGGGCTGGGCCCGGATAGAATGGGCGTTCCGCGGCTGGCGCGGGCCGGCTTCGCCGGTTGAGACAAGGGAGAAGCAGCATGCAGGCGGTCATCCTGGCCGGAGGGCTGGGGACTCGAATCTCGGAGGAATCACACCTTCGCCCCAAACCGATGATCGAGATCGGCGGCAAGCCGATTCTCTGGCACATCATGAAGATGTACAGCGCCCACGGCATCAACGATTTCGTGATCTGCCTCGGCTACAAGGGCTACGTGATCAAGGAGTTCTTCGCGAACTACTTCCTGCACACCACGGATATCACGATCGACCTGGCGGAGAACCGCCTGCAGGCGCTTCGGTCCGCGACGGAACCCTGGCGCATCACCCTCGTCGACACCGGAGAAGCGTCGCAGACGGGTGGCCGGTTGCGGCGCGTACGGGATTATCTCGACGACACGTTCTGCTTTACCTATGGCGATGGCGTTTCCGATCTCGATATCGGCGCAACGCTGGCCTATCACCGACAGCATGGTCGTCTTGCCACCGTCACGGCGGTTCGGCCGCCGGGGCGCTTCGGCATGTTGAAGATTGCCGACGATCAGGTCACCGGTTTCACGGAAAAGCCGCAGGGTGATGGCGCCTGGATCAATGGTGGTTTCTTCGTGCTGAACAAGCGCGCCGTGGATTTTGTCGATGGGGACGGCGTGGCCTGGGAACGCGAGCCCATGGAGCAGCTCGCGCGTGAGGGGCAGTTGATGAGCTTTGAGCACACCGGCTTCTGGCAGCCGATGGATACGCTGCGGGAAAAAAACCTGCTCGAATCCCTGTGGACCAGCGGCAAGGCACCCTGGAAGGTCTGGAGCTGATGCAGGCGTACGACCCGGAATTCTGGCGTGGCAAGCGGGTGCTACTGACCGGGCATACCGGCTTCAAGGGTGCCTGGCTGGCGTTGTGGTTGCAAAAGATGGGTGCGGATGTCACCGGCATGGCGCTTGCGCAGACCGAGCGCGCATCGATCTTCCATCGTGCCCGCGTTGCCGATGGCATGCAGTCCCATCTGCTGGATCTGCGGGACGCCGATGCGGTGATGCGGCAAGTGATGGAGGCGCGGCCACAGATCGTCCTGCACCTGGCGGCACAGCCGCTGGTGGGCATGGCATACGCCGATCCCGTGGCGAGCTACGCCACCAATGTCATGGGCACGGCGCACCTGCTCGATGCCGTGCGGCGTTGTGATGGCACCAAGGTGGTGACCGTGATCACCACCGACAAGTGCTATGAAAACCGTGAGTGGGACTATCCCTACCGAGAGACGGACGTGCTCGGCGGAAAGGAGCCCTACGGCAACAGCAAGGCGTGCCAGGAATTGGTGACGGAGGCCTTTCGCCGGAGCTATCTCGCAGGCGCCGGTGTCAGTGTTGCGACCGCGCGCGCCGGCAACGTGATCGGCGGCGGTGACTGGTCGGTGGATCGCATCATTCCCGATTGCCTACGGGCCTTTCAGGATGGCCGTCCCGTAGTGCTGCGCCGACCCGAGGCGACGCGCCCCTGGCAACATGTGCTCGATCCGCTGGCAGGGTATCTGGAACTCGCATGGCGCCAGTGGACGGCACCGCAGACGGTCTCCGAGGCCTGGAACTTTGGGCCGCGCCAGGAGGGGCAGCTTGCCGTTCTGGACGTGGTTCAGCGGCTCATTCATCACTGGGGTGAAGGCGCCTGTGAGGTGGACCGCACGACCGCGCGTTTTCCGGAAGCCGGGTTGTTGGCCCTCGACATCAGCAAAGCGGTCCGTCACTTGCAGTGGCGCCCCAGGCTCGAGGCGGACAGTGCGATTCGTTGGACTGCTGATTGGTATCGCGCTGCCCGCGACCCTGCCGCTGATATGCAGCGTGTTTCATTGACACAGATTGACGACTACCTAAGGACCTCCAGCGCATGAGCGCAGCCTGCAGAAACTGTGGCGCCGAGATCACCGAGACCTTCGCCGATCTCGGTATCAGTCCGGTTTCCAATGCTTTCGTAGGGGCAGCCAAGCTGACCGCCGGCGAAATGTTCTATCCGCTGCATGCGAAGGTATGCGGCACCTGTTTCCTGGTTCAGCTCGACAGTACGCAGCAGGCTGATCTTCATTTTCATGAGGACTACGTTTATTTCTCGTCGTTCTCGAGCTCGTGGCTGGCGCATGCGAAACGCTATGCCGAGCAGATGATTGCGCGGTTCTCGCTGGGTGCCGACTCGCACGTCATTGAAATTGCCAGCAACGATGGTTACCTGCTGAGGAACTTCGTCGAGCGCGACATTCCCTGCCTCGGCATTGAGCCGACCGCCAACACCGCTGACGCGGCTCGTCAGTTAGGCATCCCCACCTGGGAGAAATTTTTCGGAGAAGCCACCGCGCGTGAACTGGTCGCGCAGGGCTTGCAAGCCGATCTGATGGCGGCCAACAACGTGTTCGCTCACGTCCCTGACATTCACGACTTTGTCTCAGGGATTGCGCTGTCGCTCAAACCTGCCGGTACGATGACGATCGAGTTCCCGCATCTGCTGCGGCAGATCGAGCAATGCCAGTTCGATACGATCTACCACGAACACTACTCCTACTACTCGCTGCTGGCCGTGGAGCACATCCTCGCGAGGCATGGGCTGGAAGTCTTCGATGTGGACGAGCTGGAGACGCATGGTGGTTCCCTTCGGGTCTACCTCCGTCATCGCGGAGGTGCCAACAGCGCGCCGCTAGGCGACGGACTGGCCAAGGTTCGCGCCGATGAAGCCCGCGCCGGGCTCAACCGCATCGAGACCTATCGCGGGTTTCAACAACGGGTAGAGCAGTTGAAGGACGGCCTGATTGCGTTCCTGCTGCAGGCGAAGCGCGACAACCAGGTGGTGGCTGCCTACGGCGCCCCGGCCAAGGGCAATACCTTGCTGAACTACTGCGGCATCAAGTCGGACCTGGTGGCTTACACGGTCGACGCCAGTCCGCACAAGCAGGGCAAGTACCTCCCGGGTACACGATTGCCGGTGTACGCGCCGCAGCGATTGCGCGAAACCCAGCCGGATCTGGTGCTGATCCTGCCCTGGAACCTCGCCGCTGAAATTACGGCCCAACATGACTATATCCGCGAGTGGGGCGGCCGCTTCGTGGTGGCGGTGCCGCAGGTGGAGGTGCTGGGGTGAAGTTTGTCCCTTTGCCCATCGACGGTGCGATGCGCATTGAGCCCGAGCGACATGAGGATGCGCGCGGTCACTTCGCGCGGGTGTTTTGCCGCGAGACGTTTGCGCAACAGGGGCTGGCCGGCGACTTGTCGCAGATGAGCGTGTCTTGGAATCATCGGGCCGGCACCCTGCGTGGGATGCACTGGCAGGCTTACCCGCACGGAGAGAACAAGCTGGTGCGCGTGACCCGTGGTGCGATCTTCGATGTCTTGCTGGACCTTCGCGCCGACGCGCCCAGTTTTCGGCAGTGGGTCGGCGTTGAATTGAATGCCGACAACGCCCATGCCGTTTATATCCCGGCGGGTGTGGCGCACGGCTTCCTCACACAGGTGGACGCCACCGAGGTGCTCTACGCGATGGATGTTTCCTTCCAGCCGGAGGCAGCAAGAGGCTTGCGATGGAACGACCCAGCATTTGGTATCCGCTGGCCCACCACCGAGGCCCTGGTCATCTCCGATCGAGATGCGAACTATCCTGACTTCGAGGCCGCCCCATGATCGAGATTGATACGACTGCGCGGGTGTCACCCTTGGCGGACATCGAAGATTCCACCCGCGGCACCCGGATTGTCATCGGCCCCAGAGTGCAGATTGACGCCTTTGTGAAGGTCAAGCCGGCGGGCGGTAGTGGTGACGTTGTCATCGGTGCCGATTGCTATATCAACTCCGGCTGCGTTTTCTATACTGGGAATGGCATCCGGTTGGGTGAGGGCGTGCTTATCGCGGCGAATTGCACATTTGCGCCCACCAACCACGCGGTGACACGGCGCGATATCCCCATTCGCAAGCAGGGCTTTACCGCAAGTCGTGGTGGGATCGACGTTGGCGACGATGTCTGGATTGGGGCCAATTGCGTGGTTCTTGACGGCGCGGTGCTGGGCGCGGGATGCGTCGTCGCGGCTGGATCGGTGGTCCGGGGTGTCCTGGAACCCTACAAGATTTATGCAGGTTCGCCGCTGAAGGTCATTGGGGAGCGGCGGTGAGTCATTTCACGGTGCTCGGCGGTGGTGGCTTCATCGGCGCAGCGCTGGTGCGCCATCTGCGAGATGCCGGGCATGAGGTGGATGCACCACAACGTGACGATCCGGGACTGATCATGCGTGACCTGGGTCACGTCGTGTACTGCATTGGACTGACGGCCGATTTTCGCAGCCGCCCCTTCGATACGGTGCGCGCGCATGTTTCTGTGCTGACGGAGGTGCTTGCCCAAGGGCGCTTCTCGTCACTGCTGTACCTGTCCTCCACCCGCATCTATGGCAAGGGTGGGACCGGCAAAGAGATCGCCGATGTGCCCGTAAATTCGGCTGATCCGTCCGATCTCTACAACCTCAGCAAGTTGATGGGGGAGTCGCTCTGTCTCAATGGCGGACGTCAGGATGTCCGTGTGGCCAGGCTATCCAACGTGGTCGGGATGGACCATGGATCGAGCAACTTCCTGTTCGATCTGATTCGTGACGCGAAGCAAGGTCGCATCCTGTTACGATCAGCACTCGAATCGGCGAAGGATTACATCCTGCTCGAAGATGTACTGGAGATGCTTGAGGCGATATCGCTGAGAGGGCAGGGAGCGACCATCTACAACGTAGCGTCCGGTCATCAGCTCAGCCATCGCCAGTTATGTGACCAGTTGGCAGCATTGACTGGATGCAGCGTTGCTGTGGCCGATGGCGCGCCGCTGCTCGCGTTCCCCGAGATCTGTACTGCCCGTATCCGCGAACAGTTCGGCTTTCGCCCACGCGATGTGTTGGCCGCGCTACCTCACCTTGTTGACGAATCAGACCACCGGACGAACTGAGCCTATGCCCAATCATCTCACCAATCTTTTCTTCTTCCTGAGAGACAAGAAGCAGTTCTTTGCGGGGCTGAACCAGGCGCTTGGCGCGACGTCGAGAAGCGGTGTTTTTGCTGGTGACAACCTGATCACCTACGGAAAGAACCTCAGCTTTCTGGAGGACCCAGCTTTCATGGCTGCGGCCAGGCAACACGCAACATCCGAGGTGGAGCAGGGCATCCTCTGGCGCATGGCGGTCGTCGCCTGGGGGGCACGAAATGGGTTGCGCCTCGAGGGCGATTTTGTCGAGTGTGCTTGCTACAAGGGAACAACGGCGCGCGTCGTCTGCGATTACGTCGACTTCGCCAGTACCGGCAAGCACTACTATCTCTACGACCTGTTCGATCATGATCCATCCATGCCGCATCACTCGATGCCGGAGCACAGTCGCCAGCTCTTCGAATCGGTGAAGGCCCGCTTCTCGGATCAGCCGCGGGTAACCGTGACACAAGGCCGCGTGCCCGACGTACTGGCCGAGGTCGCGCCTGAGAAAATTGCGTTCTTACACCTCGATCTCAACAACGCGGACGCGGAACTTGGGGCCCTCGAGCTGCTGTTTGATCGACTGTCGCCCGGTGCAGTGTTGATACTGGATGACTATGGTTGGCTTTCGTATCGCGCGCAGAAGCAGGTCGAAGATCCCTGGTTCGAAGCGCGCGGTTATCGCGTATTGGAGTTGCCCACCGGGCAGGGGCTGGTCATCAAGTGAGTACCATGAAAATCGATTTTGAACAGGGGTGCGTGGAGGCTGACGTTAACGGCCAGTCTGTACGGTATTCATTGGGCAGCCCCGAAGGCTTCGCGTTGGTGGCGAAGGCCTATCTGCGGGCAGGCTGGGATGCCAAGTATGTGTATTCGTTCAGTTGGATGGACCGGCCGGTCATCCAGTTGCCGGACGACATGATGCGCATACAGGAGGTGATCCATGCGGTGAAGCCCACCGTGATCATTGAGACCGGTGTTGCCCATGGCGGCTCGCTGATCTACTACGCCTCCCTGTTTAAGGCGATGGATCTGCCGGGCCGCGTGATTGGCATCGATATCGAGATCCGTCCCCATAACCGTCAAGCCATCGAGGCCCATCCGCTGTACTCGTACCTCACCCTGGTCGAAGGCAGCTCGGTGGCGCCAGAGATCGTCCAGCAGGTCAACGCGATGGTGAAACCGGATGACGTGGTGCTCGTGATCCTCGACTCCAATCACAGCCGAGACCATGTGCGCGCCGAGCTGGAGGCCTACAGCCCGCTGGTCACCGTGGGGTCCTATATCGTTGCAACCGACGGCATCATGCACTGGCTCGACAAAGCGCCCCGGACCCAGCCTGACTGGCACTGGAACAATCCGCGTGACGCGGCACAGGCATTTTTGGCCGAGCACGCAGATTTCGAGAACGCGCCGCTGGCATTCCCGTTCAATGAAAGTGCCATCAGCACCCCCGAGCTGGTGACCTATTGGCCGGGGGCGTGGCTCAAGCGTGTAAAATAGAGTTCGCTTTCAAGGGCCTGCCGCAGGCGGGAATCCACCAACCATAGACTGAGCCAGAGCGCTCTGGAGCAACACGATGGCCAAGAACGAAGAAACCGTCACCATCGACGGCAAGAAGTACAACTGGGCAGACCTTAGCAAGGAGGCCCGCACCGCGCTGATCAATCTCAATGCCACCGATGGTGAGCTCAAGCAGCTGCGTGTTCGCGTGGGCATTGCGCAGACCGCCCGCAAGGCGTTTGCCGATCAGCTGAAGGCTGCACTGCCCGCCGGCAAGTAAGCGCCAACACGCTGCGATCTGGCCGCCTTCGGGCGGCTTTTTCGTTCGGGCGAAAGCGATGGATACGGAGGTCAATCCGGGGCCTTTCATCGATCCCAGGGATTGATGAGTGGTATCCCTGTGCCTTGGAAATCTACGATGTTTCGTGTGACCACCGTCATGCCGTGCACGTGGGCGCTTGCAGCGATGAGGGCGTCGCGTTCACTCCGGCGGTCGGGTACGTGCAGTCGGGCGCACCGCAGTGCCACTGCGGTGTCTACCGCAAGGGTGCGCGCGGAGAATTCCGGCAACACGTGGTGCGCTAGCCAATCGCGCAGCACGGCGCCCTGGGCAGCATCCCGACGCTCAACCGACAGCACCCCAAGTTCAAGCTCCAGGATGCTGATGGCTGACACAAACAGACTGTCGGCATCTGCGTTCTCCGCCCATGCGGCGACGTTCGCATCCGCCTTGCCGTGCCGCACCTTGCGCAGTTCGGATACCACGTTGGTATCCAGCACGAACATCACGAGAGTTCGGCCGGTATGATGCCGATCGTCACATGCGGTGGCTCAAAGGCGATGTCGGCATCGCCTGGCATGGCCAGCGCATCGGCGATGTTGCGGCGTTGCCCTGTGAGTCGCTGATAGTCCTCGTAACACAAGAGCACGTGGGCAGGTCGGCCACGATCGGTGATGATGACCGGACCTTTGTTGGCGGCCCGCTTGGCCTCGCTTGCGGCCTGGTTGAAGGCGCGGCTTGAGAGCGTGGTGATGGTCATGGCTGCCTTTTGCAGAACAAGTGATGTAGTGACGTTACTACAACAAACGAATGCAGACAAGGATGGGACAGAGGGGGGCGTCAGGCAACCTCATTGCCCCCATCCCGATATGCTAGTCGCCTAAGCGGTGGACCCCATCACCCCATGAAAGCCATCATCCTGGCCGGAGGCACCGGCACCCGGCTGTATCCCATCACTCGCGGCGTGAGCAAACAGCTCACCCCGGTGTACGACAAGCCGATGATCTACTACCCGCTGTCGGTGCTGATGCTGGCCGGCATCCGGGAGATCCTGATCATCACCACACCGCAGGACCAAGCCGCCTTCCAGCACTTGTTGGGGGATGGCAGTGATTGGGGCCTGGCCATTCAGTACGCCGTGCAACCCCGCCCCGAGGGGCTGGCGCAGGCCTTCCTCATTGGCGAGGACTTTCTCGCCGGACAACCCGCCTGCCTGATCCTGGGGGACAACCTGTTCTTCGGCCATGGCCTGCCGGAGATGCTGCGTCGAGCGGTTGCCCGAGAACGCGGCGCCACCCTGTTCGGCTATTACGTTCGGGACCCGGAGCGTTACGGTGTGGTCCAGTTCGATGATCAGGGCAGGGCGGTGGATATCGAGGAAAAGCCCACCAAGGCCAAGTCCCACTATGCCGTGACCGGTTTGTACTTTTACGATGCCGACGTGGTGGACATCGCGCGCAGTGTGAAACCCTCTGCGCGGGGTGAGCTGGAGATCACCGATATCAACCGTGCCTACCTGCAGCGCGGTGACCTGCAGGTGGAACTGATGGGCCGCGGTTACGCCTGGCTGGATACTGGCACCCACGACGCATTGCTGGAAGCCGGCAACTTCGTCCGCACCGTACAGGAGCGCCAGGGGTTGCAGATCTGCTGTCCGGAAGAGATCGCCTATCGTCAGGGCTGGATTGGCGCTGAACAGGTGGCGCGTCTGGCCGAACCATTGCGCAAATCGCGTTATGGACAGTACCTGCTCGAGCTTCTCCCATGACCATCGTCGAAACGCCGCTGCCGGGCGTGCTCCGCATCGAGCCTCGCGTGTTCGGCGATACCCGCGGGTTCTTCGTCGAAACCTACCGCGCCGAACAATTTCTGCAAGAGAACCTCAACATCCAGTTCGTGCAGGACAACCAGTCCCGGTCCCGCAAAGGCGTGCTGCGGGGCCTGCACTACCAGCTGCAGCAGCCCCAGGGGAAACTGGTGCGCGTGGCTCGTGGCAGCGTCTACGACGTCGCGGTGGACGTGCGCCGCAACTCGCCACATTTCGGCCATGCCTACGGATGCATACTGGATGACGTGCATCATCACCAGCTCTACATTCCGCCCGGCTTTGCGCATGGCTTTCTGGTGCTGTCCGACGAAGCCGACTTCGTCTACAAGTGCACCGACTATTACCATCCCGCATCGGAAACCGGCATCCACTTCGATGATCCTGCCCTGGGCATCGGCTGGCCCAAGCTGGATGGGCCCTATGCACTGTCCGACAAGGACCGGGCCTTGCCGGTGCTTGCCGACCAGCGGTTGCTTCCCCGATGAGCGTGCTCATCACCGGCGCTGGCGGTCAGGTTGGTCGAGAGCTGGCCGCACTGTGCGGTCCTGACGACCGGGCCCTGGATCGTCAGGCGCTGGACATCACCCAGCCCGAGAGCATCGCTTCCGTACTGGATGCCCATCGCCCCGCAGTGGTCATCAACGCCGCCGCCTACACCGCCGTTGACCGCGCCGAAGCGGCGCCGGAACAGGCGCAGGCCCTCAACGCCGACGCCCCAGCCACCCTGGCACAAGCCTGTGCAGCGCGGGGCATCGTCCTGCTGCACCTGTCCACCGACTACGTGTTCGATGGGCGCGCGACGCACCCCTACACCGAGTCTGATGTCGCCGCGCCGTTGGGGGTCTACGGTGCCAGCAAATGGGCCGGAGAACAGGGGGTGCGCCGGCATTGCCCGCAACATCTCATCCTGCGAGTCAGCTGGGTGTTCGGACGCTTTGGCAACAACTTCGTCAAAACCATGCTCCGCCTTGGCGCCGAGCGCCCCGCATTGCGAGTGGTGGCGGATCAGATCGGCGGGCCGACAGCCGCCGCCGATATCGCGAAGGCCTTGATGCAGCTGGCCCGGCGTGTTGAGGCGGGGCAGTCCTTGCCATGGGGCACCTGGCATTTCGCCGGCCAACCCTTCGTGAGCTGGTACCACTTTGCCGGCGCCATCTTCGAGGAGGCTGTCGCGCAGGGGCTGCTCGATACCGCACCGGCCCTCACCGCCATCACCACGGCCGACTATCCCACGCCCGCGCGACGACCAGCACAATCGAGCCTGTCCATGGTGGCCACCACCGCCTCGCTGGGCATTAAGCCACCTGATTGGCGCGCAGCATTGCAGCATGTCGTGGCGCAGCTGAAAGCCACATGAGCAAACTCAATCTCCACACCCCGCGGCACGTCCTGATCACCGGCGCGGCCGGGTTCATCGGCAGCAATTTCGTGCATCACCTGCTGGCGCAGGATCCCCAGGTGCAGGTCATGTCACTGGATGCGCTCACCTATGCCGGGACCCGAGACAACCTTGTCGACCTCCCGGCGCCGGCACGTCACCAGTTCGTTCACGGCGATATCTGCGATGCCGCATTGGTGGGTACCCTGCTTCGACAGCATCGCATCGACACCGTCGTCCACTTTGCCGCTGAATCGCACGTGGACCGCTCCATCAGCGGCCCCGGTGAGTTCGTGCGTACCAATGTGACCGGCACGTTCACCCTGCTGCAGGCCTGCCGTCAGTACTGGCAGATCGAACGGGCGGCTGGGGATGCCAGCGTGCGGTTCCACCACATTTCCACTGATGAAGTGTTCGGCACTCTTGGCCCGGACGATCCGGCCTTTACCGAATCCACCCCCTACGCGCCCAATTCCCCGTACTCCGCCAGCAAGGCGGCTTCCGATCACCTGGTCCGTGCCTGGTTCCATACCTACGGGCTTCCCGTGGTCACCACCAACTGCTCCAACAACTTCGGGCCGCGCCAGCATGGCGAAAAGCTCATCCCCACCATCATCCGCAGCTGTGTGGCGCAGCAGCCGATACCGGTGTACGGCGATGGCAGCAACATGCGGGACTGGCTCTATGTAACGGATCACTGCGTGGGCATCGATGCCGTGCTGCGCAGTGGTCGTCTCGGCGAGTGTTACAACATCGGCGGCGGCAACGAGCAGCACAACCTCGACGTGGTGCGGCTGATCTGTCGGGTGATGGATGTCGAGCGCCCTGGCGGGGCACCACATCAGCGCCTGATCCACTTCGTCACCGACCGCCCGGGACATGACTGGCGCTATGCCATCGATGCCACCAAGATTCAGCAGGAACTCGGGTGGGTACGGGCACAGCGTTTCGAGGCCGAAATTGCAGAGACCGTGCGGTGGTACTTGGAACGCCCTGCGCGTCTCAACGTGTAGTACCGTGATCCCAGCCAACTTATCCAGGACTGATCTCCATGACCGACGTACGCACCCCAGCGCCGCATCCGCTGGACGAAACCACCGTGGCCGGAGGCGACTTGCTGTTGGCGCAAGCCCCCGTGGACTCGGACGCGCCGCAGGAGGTCGTGGAGGCTGACGCGGAGCGTCGGCAGCAAGAGGAGGAGGAGGCGCAGCCCGACGCCACAGATGCGTCCGTGGGGGGCGAGTCGGCTCCAGCAGCCGAGGGTGCCCAACCCGCCTTCAACCCCTCCGTGGTCGCACCGATCAGCCTGGCGGAGCTGGAGGGGCGCGATCCCAATGCCGCAACCGTTTTCGGCTTGCCACTGTGGGGCGCGGCGGCGATTGGCGCCGGCGTGGTCACGCTAGGCGTGCTGGCGGCGACCGACGATGACGATGGAGGCGGTGGCACCGCCAACGTTGCGCCGTTCATCATCAGCAATGGCGGTGGCGCCAACGCTGCCATCAGTCTTGGTGAGAATGGCACGACAGTGACAACCGTGATGGCCGGTGATACCGACCCCAGCGCCACCATCACATACAGCATCAGTGGAGGCGATGACGCCGACCTGTTCGAGATCAACGCCAGCACGGGTGCGCTCAAGTTCAAGAATGCGCCCGATTTCGAGACGCCCGTTGATGCGGACGAGGACAACAAGTATGTGGTGCAGGTACAGGCATCGGACGGCGAGTTGAGCGACACCCAAACCATCACCATCACAGTTCGTAACATTGCTGAAATCACCAGCAACGGCGGCGGTGATACCGCGGAAATCGATCTGGAGGAGGGGGGAACGGCGGTCACCACCGTGACGACGGAAGACACCACGGAAACGCTCGTCTTCAGTATTGTCGGCGGTGACGACGCCGAGCTTTTCAACATCAACAGCAGCACCGGCGCGCTGCGTTTCCTCGATGCACCGGATTTTGACGACCCTCAGGACGAAGGCGCCGACAACGTCTACGAAGTGATCATTCGGGTCGGTAGCGGCAATCTGTTTGATACCCAAACACTGCTGATCACCGTCACCGAAGCCGAGCCCTCGGCGGCTGCCGCTGCGGGCGATGACACGATGGTCATTGCCAAGGCGCTCAATGAGAGCCTGGTGGACACCACCCCCTCTGCAGTAGTCATCGCCGACGGAACCGAATGGTCGTTCCCGGAGGCGGACCTCAGCACGACATCGTCGCCTTCATCGGACGCCGCATTGGCCCTGATGTGGGCGGCGCAGTGGTGGGACGAGGGGAGCGGCGGGTAGCGCAGTGTTTCGCACCGATGGGTACCTATAGCAAGAAACAGCGCTCGCCACTTGTCTCAAATGCACCAAAGCTTCGCTGCTTGCACCTCGGCCTGACAGGCGCTCTGACAGGCGCTTAGCGGGCGGGCAGGTTGTCCGCCACCACTGCACTTTGCATGCGCACAATGGCGCCACCCGTCACCGCGATGTAACGCCCCGGCGCGACGCCTGGTGCAGCTGACGCGCCTCTGCCGATCGCCGTGCAGGGCGCCTGCGCCGCGCTGGCCCATCGGGGATTGGTGACAATGCGATGGATCAAATGGTCCAGCGCGGGCACCACTAACCGGTGACACCACACGCTGTGCGTCTTGAGCAGATTGGCGTCCTGAATCGAGATGCCGGCTTCATCCGGGTTGCGTGGGCGCCACAGAAGGTTGTCATTGGGAATGACCGCATGCCATTCGTAGGTTTCCGTGCCCTGCAGGTGAACCCATTGCTGGCGAGAATGCGTGGCGTGAACGGCCAGTGAGGGGTGCAGTATTTCAATGCCCACTCCGGGCAGCGCGGCAATCGCACGAGCGCGCTGCTGCGCTCGGATCAGGCCGCTGGCACTGCGGTCGCCGAAGGTGAACAGGGCTGACATGCCGTTGGCCAGCTCGGCCTGCATTGGCGCCAGACGACCGTGGTGCATGGCGCCGATGCGGCTTGCTTCAAAGCTTGCGCTTCGCAGCAGTAGTTTGGTGCGGATGAGACGTGTCATCTCGAACAGGCCGCCGAGCAAGGCCAGCAACAGCATGAACACGACCAGAAATTCCACCGCGCCCTGTCCGTATTGGCGCCGATTCAAGGCGTGCCCTCATTCGAAGGCGGTGGTGTGGCCAATTGCAGCAGACGGTGGTGAAAGCGCTGAATGGACGCCCGATGCGGGGCATCGGCTGCGATCACCGCGCTGGCGGTTTCAAGGGTGTCCAGCGACTGCCGCAGACGGGTCAGTGCCAGGTTGTACCAAAGCCGTCCGTCCTGGGGATGGCGTTTCAAGCCCTGTTGATAGCTGTGAACGGCGGCGTCCAACTGCGCCTGGCGCACGTGGATGTTGCCCAGCCGCAGCCACACGTCGGGCAGTTGAGGGTGTTCGATGCTGAGCTGTCGATAGGCAATTTCCGCATCCAGCAGGCGGGCCTCGCGCAGTGCCTGGTCCGCGGTGGCCAGGCGGTCTGCCAGGGTGCCGACGCCAGAGGTGTCATTCGTAGTCGTGGGCATGCCTGTGCAACCGACAGCCAGTGCACAGCACAGCAACAGGCTTATGCGCATGGCACGCTCCGCAACTGCTGGCCGGTTCGGAGTCCCAGTGCCGACGCACGCCCTGCCTGCATTTCGATGACATGGCAGCCTGCGGGGTGCCAGCTCAACCGCAGCGGCGCCAGCCACTCCTTGATCGACAGCACCCTCCCATCGGTATCAAGGTGGACGACATCAATGGAGAAGCGCATCCCGATGCTGTGAATGGCGCTGCAGCGCACGAACCACCAGGCCTCGTCCGCCTGCGGTGATGGGTGGCCGATCAGGCCACGCGCGCGGTCTTGGAAGCGCTGCGGCATCCAGGCGCGACTGAACAGCGTGCGCCCGGCGGCGTCCTGGATTCGGATCGGACTACACGTCATGGAGCAGTTTCATGAGGATCGGGAAGGCCAGCACCAGGAAGGTGGTGGGAAAGATGAATGCGACCAGCGGGAAGATGAGTTTGACGGGGGCCTCCATGGCCAGCTTTTCCGCTCGCTGGAAGCGCTCAACACGTTGCTGATCCGCCTGAATCCGCAGGGTTTCGCCAACACTGCCGCCACTGCGATCCGCCTGGGCCAGCGCCGCGACCACGCCAGTTACCTCGCGCAGGTTGAGGCGCTCGGCCAGCGCTTCCAGTGCTTCGATGCGTCCAGCGCCGGCCTTGATGTCGCGATTGACGCGCTGGATTTCCTTCTTGAGCAGTCCATCGGGCCCGTTCTGCGTGGCCTGCTGCAGGGCGCCGGGCAGGCTCAGACCCGCTTCGACGGCCATGGTGATGAAGTCCAGATAGGTGGGCAGCATTCGCACGATGTCGAGGGCACGTCGCCGTCGTGCCTCTCGCAGCTTGAGGGCTGGAATGGCATAGCCGAACAGCGAGGCCGCGACGAGCAGCATCAAGGACATGCGGTCCAGACCCAGCAAGGCGAGGGCAGTGCAGCCGGTGATCAGGGCCACCGACAGAAGACGCAGCGAGAAAAACTGCTGCGGCGTCATGCGGAAGTCCCAGCCGGCCTGGACCAGATCGCGCTGAATACGTGTTGCCCGTTCCGCAGACATGCTCCGGGCGAAGTAGTGGGCGATGAACCGTACCAGTGGCCATGCCAGCCGCTCGGGCAGCGACAGCGGGTCCATGAAGCGCCGGTCCAGCGGAGGCAGGCTGCGGCGGAAGGCGAGCGCAGCGAGCGCCGGCAGGGCAATGGCTGCTGCCACCGATACCGCGATCATCCATGGGGCGTCGGGCTCAGACATCGATGTTCACGATCTTGTGGATGAAGTGGTAGCCGACCAGTTCCAGCGCAATGACCACCAGAATCGTCATCCAGCCATGGAAGCTGTGGAACAGATACCGCATGGCATCGGGTTCCAGCTGCATCAGGGCGAGGACCAGAAAGATCGGCAGCCCGGTCATCACCAGCCCCTGCAACTTGCCTTGTGCGGTCAGGCTGGCGATCTTGCCTTCCATCTGCAGGCGCTTTCGGAGGGTGTCGCCGATACGTTCGAGGGCCTCGGCGAGATTGCCCCCCACTTCGCGGGAGACTTTCATCGCCGCCGTGACCAACTGCACCTCCACTTCCGGAATCCTGTCGTGAAGGTGATCCACAGCTTCAGAGAACGGCAGGCCGATGCGGAGTTCCCGCAGCATCAGCGTGAGTTCCTGCGACAGGGGCGCTGGCGCATATGCGGAAACGGTTTCGAGCGCCTGCGAAAGGCTCAGTCCAGCGCGCATGTTGGTGGACAGCCCCAGCAAGGCATCGGGGAGCTGGGCCACCGCCTGGCGGCGGCGCTGCCGCTTCAGCCAGCGATAGACCAACGGTGGCGAGAGTCCCATCCCCGCCATGGCCAGCAGCGCCAGCACCCATCCACCGCCCAACACCAGGGTCATCAGGAAGACGGCGGCAAGTACGATCGCATGCAGCCGAAACAGGACCGTCGGTTCAATGAACAGGAACATCTGTGGAAGGTTGCGCGCCGCTCGAGTTTCGAAGGCCTGTTGATAGGCCGACCATCCCTCTCGCACGGCGCGTCCTCCGGCGTACAGCAAGAGCGCGATACCGACAGCCCCCATCATTGACAGCTCCTGGATGATCGTCATGGTGGCGATTCCGGTGAGGCAAACAGCGAGAGGTCGGTGGCCACTCCCCGGTTACGGAGCTGCTCATAGAATTCGGGGATCAACCCGGTGGCTTCGAACCGCCCCTGAACCTGACCGTTGGCGGAGTAGCCGGTTTGCCGGAAGCGGAAGACCTCGGATAGTTGGATGCGTCCGTTCTCGACACCGACCACCTCGGCGATACAGGTGACCTTGCGAGCCCCACATGCGAAGCGGGTTTGCTGGACGATGAGGTTGACTGCTGATGCCAGCTGTTCGCGTATGGCGGAAATGGGAAGGTCCATTCCGGCCATCATCACCATCACTTCCAGTCGCGCCAGGCAGTCGCGCGGGCTGTTGGCATGCGCAGTGGTCAAGGATCCGTCATGTCCGGTATTCATCGCCTGCAGCATGTCGAGTGCTTCGCCTCCGCGGCACTCGCCCACCACAATTCGATCCGGGCGCATTCTCAGGGCATTGCGAACGAGGTCGCGGATGCTGATGGCCCCGCGTCCTTCCTGATTGGGGGGGCGGGCTTCCAGTGCGATGAGGTTGGGCTGGTACAACCGCAGCTCGGCGGCGTCCTCGATGGTGACGATTCGCTCGACCGTCGGGATAAAGTTGGACAGCACGTTGAGCAGTGTGGTCTTGCCGGACCCCGTGCCGCCCGAAATGAGCACATTGCGACGGTGGCGGACTGCCAGTTCGAGAAAGGCGGCCATCTGTGGGCTGAGGGAGCCAAAGGCCTGCAGGCGATCGCAGGTCAGTCGTTCCTGCATGAACTTTCGAATCGTGATGCAGGCGCCCTTCAGTGCGAGAGGAGGGATCACGGCATTGACGCGGGAGCCGTCACCCAGGCGCGCATCCACCATTGGCGAGGCTTCGTCGATGCGCCGTCCCAGCGGGGCAACGATGCGCTGGATGATGGACTGCACCGCGGCATCGTCGGTGAAGCGGATGGGCGAGCGGAGCAACTTGCCATCGCGTTCGAAAAAGATCTCGTCGGCATTGTTGACCATGATTTCGCTGATGCCGTCTTCCGAGAGCAGGGGTTCCAGGGGGCCGAGGCCCACGGCTTCCGCAACCACCTGATCGGTGAGTGCCGTCGCATTGATCGTCTTGGGCAATGCCGGTTCGCCTTGCAGGATTTCGCCGACCAGCTCGGTCGTCAGCGCTCGCAGGCGCTGATCGGACATGGCGCTGACGTCGATGCGACGAAGATCCATCTGCTCGTGCAGGCGCCGCCGCAAACGGGACTGCCACTCATGCTGTATCGCCGCCGTTTCGGGGTCGCCCGCACCCTCGTCAGGTACTTGCGAGGGTGTGTCGACGGGTGCTGGCGGACCGGGTGAAGCCGGGGGGGTGTCCACCTCGATGGCGGTGGCTGCGGCGACGTCGAGGCGATAGTCGTGAATCTCGATAATGTCGTCGGGTGACAGCGGGCCGTAGCCTCGGCTGACGCACCCGTTGACGCGGACATCGCCGTCCAGGACCTTCAAGTGAAGGCCATCGTCTTCCCGCTCGATCGCGGCATGCTGCGAGGCAATCCGCCAACCGTGGAGTCTCACCGCGCAACGGCTGCTGCGGCCGATCCCGATTGGCATCTGCAGGTGCCAGTCGGCACTCACTGGCGTGCCTTTGGCAGTGGTCACGCGGACCCGGACGCCTTTCATTCCACCAGCTCCGCATTCAGCGTTTCGCTACCGGTGAGTAGCTGTCGCAGGTGTTTTTCGGCGCCGCGCAGCATTGGCGATGCAGCATGTCCGGCGTGGTTGACGCGGGGTGTGACGGTGACAACCAGTTCGGTTCTTTGCTGATTGAAGGCTTTGGACCGAAACAATGCTCCGAGGATCGGCAGGTCCCCGAGCCCCGGAAGCCTGTCTGCATTCCGGGTGTCGCGTGCGTCGAGGAGGCCGGACAGTACGATGGTTTCGCCCGGGCGGGCGGTAATGGTCGACGTGGTCTCCCGTCGCAGCAGACCGGGCACGCCGTTGACCTGCACCGAGAAGTCGACCGAACTGACTTCCGCACGAATGTGGCTGCGAATATTGTGGGCGTGATCGGCGATGGGCTGTATTTCAAGCTGAATGCCGAACTCGCGGAATTCCACAACGGGCTGGCCGAATTCATTGAGGATGGCGACCGGCAGTTCGCCGCCCGCGAGAAACGTGGCGGTCTCGCCGCTGGTGGTCGATAGCGAGGGCGCTGCGAGCAATTGTGCATGTCCCTCTTCCTGAAGCAGCTGAAGTTCGGAGCCAAGAATGGAGGTGATGCCCACATAGCCGCTCAACTTCTGGCTGCCCGTGCCGACGGCGCCCAGCAGATCCTGCAGGGTGCCGCGATCCCCGACATCGGAGACCACGCCGAAAAGACGGTTCGGGACAAGATTGCCAACTACGCCAACCGCTGGCCCCGCTGCGGTGTCTTGCCAGCGGATGCCGAGGTTGCGCTGGTGGCTGCGGTTGAGCTCCAACACCGCAACGTCGAGCACGATGCCGGGTTCCACCGCAACATTGAGTTCAGCTTCCACGAGGTTGATGACCTGCGGGATGCCGCGCATCACCTGTTGAAAGGCCTCCATTCGCGCGCTATCGACGGTGCCCCTCAGCAGGATTCGGTCAAGGTGGGGTTCTGCAGAAACACCCGGATAGGCGCTCAGAATGGCCTCGACCAGCGACAGGGTGTCCGACGGGGCGCGTGTGTACACACGTACGTCGTAGCGATGGAGGTTACCCCCTTCCGTCCAGACATCCAGGGCGGTACGGCCCTCGGACAGCCCCATGAGGAGCAGATCTCCGTTGTCCAGCACGCTGGCCTGGGCGATCTTGTCGTTGCCCACCACCAAGCGTTCGACGGCGGTCAGTGTTCGCGTTTCCACGGCGCCCACATACAGACTCAGCGGTTGCCTGCCTGCGGTTGGTGTTGGAGGCGTCTCGGGCGCAGGCGGAGTGACCGCGCGTGCTCTGGGCCGGCCGGCAACGGGTGATGAAACCACAACCCGGTAGCGACGTGGCGCTGAATCGTGCTTTCCCCAGATCGAGATGAGAACGCGACCGGCACCTTGTGCACGTAGGCGCAGGTGTCGGGCGTCGCGTTGTTCAAGCTCGACGACGCCCGTTGGCTCGACATCGAAGCGGTCGATGTCGGGATCGTAGAGCGTGGCCTGGGTGCCGATGTCCAGCACTATCGGCTCCGCACGGGGGCTGTCGGCTTGCGCGATCGCCGCCGCGCACAGGACGACCAGTGCGGCCGCCATTACAGGGAAGGGGAGGCGTCTCTTCATGGCACAGCGTCCGCGAGCGAGGCTGACATGCCATGGCTGGGGGGTGGCGCCATGGGTGGGGTCCACGCCGGCAACGCCTGCATGTGTTGATGGAGGCGCCCCAAAGGCGCGCCGTTGGAGAAATAGGTATAGCCGTTGGAAGATTCGGCATCGCCAAAGAAGCGCCGTCCCGCATCGCGGGACGGCGTTTGATCGTCTCGCGCGTTGCGCAACAGATAGCGCAGCGTTCCCTGCGACTGTGCCTGTAGAACCCGTTCCGCCTCCGTCTGTGTGACAACGATACTGATCATCCGATAGCGTTGTTCGTCTGCTGAGATGGGTTGAAAGCCCTGTCCCGGTGCGCGTAGTGGCTCGGGGCCGGCCGCCACCACCCGAACCCTTTCGAGGACCGGGACCAGTCGGTCTGCCGGCTCGGCGTGTCCAGGGCGGACCTCGACCATCAGGTCGATGAAGTCGCCCGGCACCAGCATCCCGGCATGGTTCTCCAGTGACGTGACCTCCAGGCTGAGGGCCCGGTCACCCGGGCGGATCAGGTCCGAGAAGCGCTCGATGACTGCGCCGCTGACGAAGTCCCGCAGCAACGGCTCGCCACTGACCATCCCGCGGGTGAGGACATGTCCGCGCAAGGCCTTGTAATCCTGCGGCGATACGCTGCGATGCGACAGGTGGCGAGCCGGCAACTGCGCAATGGCCATGCTGGCATCGTCAACCAGGTCGCCGGGCAGGAGGTCACGGCTGGCGACAACGACGGGTCGCAGGGTGCCCTGACCCTGCGCGGCTTCTGCGGCGAGTCGCGCCGATTCCTGCGCCAGGTAACGCTGCGTGAGGAAGTAGGCGAGCACGCCCAGGCCCACCGCCATCACCAGCAATATCCAGCCGAGATAGTCGCGTGATTTCATGGAGGCGTCAGGGGTGCCGAACGGTCACGACCGCTACCAGCGTCCGCCCCATGCGGCGACTCGCCGCCACGCTGACGGTGCCCGCTGGGCCGGTCAGCAACAGGCTGCCGCTGTTGTCGCCGAGCTGAAGAGACCGTGGCCCCAGCGGCACATAGCCGTTGCGCCGGAAGTGTTCGCGCATCACCTCCAACTGATCGGCAACGGGCGTGGTGCCGATCAGCACCAGGGTGCGGCTATGACGGCCGTGATCATCGGCATCCAGCCATTGATGAAGCCGCATGCCGGTGGGCAGCAGCCATGTTGGCTGCGGTGGCCGCGGCGCGGTGTGGGGCGCGGCGATGGCCACCAGCCCCTGGGTGCCCCGTGCGGGTGCGGGGGCGAGTTGAATGGTGACCAGACGCTCGCCCGAGAGCGACGACAGAACCTGCCAGCGCCCGCTGCTGCTGATGCGCAGGGGCGTCCGCCAGCGCGCCTGGATGTCATGGCTCACCGTGGCAACCGGGTACGGGGAGTGCAAGGTGAAGATCCGGGTGGGGCGTCCATCCACGCGGAGCTTGTCGCCCACGGACTGCAGGTGGATGTGTTCCGGCCAGGAGGGCAGTGCCATGGCCTGCCCGAGCGTTGCCATCAACAAAGCGCCTGCCGCGCCCAAGGCGAGATGCCGGACATTCATGGCGCCGACGCCATCGGCCCGAGCCGGTGTGAGGGCAGCGGTTCCAGGGTGACGTGCCCAAAGCGAAGGCGGCTGTCATCCAACTCTTCCGCGATGGGGGCATAGGCAACGAGTTGCTGTACATTCCCGACGATGTCGTGATCCAGAAACTGCTGAGGCAGCAGGCCGCTGATGCGGTAAGCCGCCTGCGCTGTGCCACCGGCGGTCCAGTGCTCGGCGAACAGCGCGGAGCGTCGGCGCAGTTGGAGCGCATCAAGCCAGGCCAGGTCGAGGTTCAACGCTTGGCGCAGAGAGGCAAGTCGCACCGCCACTTGAACCTCCGCGATTCCGTCGGCGGGTAGATCGAAGCGGGTCAGGCTGCCGATGACGTCGAGGGCTGCATCGACCGCGCCGACGGTTCCCGCCGGTGCCGCCCGATGGCTCTCGATGCGGCTGAAGGGACTGTCGTCGGCCTCGTCCTGTTGCAGCAGCAGCGCCGAATCTTCACGACCGGGCAGGACGCGCAGGAATGGGTCAAGACGCGGGGTGCCATCGTCGGCCGACCATGCCTGGCGAGGTGCTGCCAGTATTCTGGCGTCCACTTCTCTGGCGAGGGTGCCATCCGCTTTCACAGTGTCAGCGGCGCCGGGGCCGCTGGGCGCTGCTGCGTTCCAGACGGTGCGCTCCCATGTGGCATAGCGCGCAGCCAGTTCCAGGCCTTGCTGCTGGTAGAGCAGGCCACCGATGAGTCGGATCAGCAACAGCAGCGGCAGGATCAGGGAGGCCAGCACCACCAGCATTTCGGCCAAAGCCTGTCCTGTAGCGGCGTGAGCGTTCATTCCGTGATGCCCGCGCTGACTTCGCCATCGGAAACGATCGCGCTCGCCGTGAGCTTTTCGTGGTCGCTGAGGTCCACCAGACGCGCCTGCCAGAACGGGTTGTACAGGTTGCCGTACTCCACGCGCCGGTCGTCACGGCGCCAGCCGTCGAGATCGGTGGGGCGCATGAAATAGACCTCCGCCTTGGCGGCCGCCCCGACACGACCACCCGCGAGGCCGCCTGCCGAGCGGGCATCCAGTGGGTCGGCCACGGTCCCGCCGGTGCTGGCGAACAACGTTCTCTGTGAGTTGATGTCTGCCTCGTCCTTGATGAACAGAGTGGTGATCGAAGGGCCTCGGTGTCGTGGCTGCTCGTCGCGAAATGCGTGGAAGGGTTTCAATCCCTGCAGGGTGCCGATACGGTGATGTACGTGGTCACCGCTGACCGGGTTGGGATTGGCACTGCTCAGCAGGGCGGTGGCCGCAGCGCGGTTGCGCCAGGCGCCGTCGCCCCAGCGATGACGGTCGCGACGATCACGGGTGAACCCGTAGTCAAAGCGCGTCACACCGGACTGGCTTTCGTCGAGGGCGTGAGCTGCGCCCCAGGCCATGGGAATCTCCGGAAGGCTCCAGCACTCTCTTCCGAGCGCCAGGTTGATGCAGAAGCGAACGTATTGGGACACCGTGTCCATGGCGGCCCAGTCCCAGCGATAGGTATCGTCGGCGGGGTCCACGCTGCGGATGAAATCGCTTCCCCCATATTTCTGGGTGCGTGTGCGGATCTCCAATCCCGCGCCCCAGGTTGCACTGAACGGGTAGCCCCAGCGATAGCTGCGGTTGCGTGAGAAGGGATCGCGGGATTCGCTGACGATGGTCTCGAATTCTCGATATCGGCGATTGTCCAGAGCGCCATCCGCATCGCCGGTACCGACGGGATGCAGCCTGTTCTGCGCGCCGATCAGTTCGTCCCATGTTGTCAGCAGGGCCGCGGCTTCGGTCAGCGAGTAGTCGCCAGCAGCCATCAGGGCGCGTGCGTCGGGATCATTGCGCCGACCGATGTCGGCGCTGAAGGGCGAGAGCTGCAGCACAACACTTTGGTGGAACAGTTGCTGCACGTCCGACAACAGACGGATCACCTGTTGATTCAGCGGAATCAGTACGGCGGCAGCCTGATCAATCGCCTGACGGTTGGCGGTGGCGCCTGCCTGCACACTGCCGGTGATGGCATTGATGCCAGGAATGAATTGCCCGATGGTGTTGGCGTTGCGGCCGAACTGCTCCATGCTCGCACCCCAGGCGCTCAGTCCGACCATCTGCGCGATCGCTACCTGGTTGGCCACCATGGCCCGGTTGGTGTAGGCGATGAAGTTGAGATCGCGCGCCACGAGGCCCGCAGTGCTGTACGCCACGTTGTCGGCCGTATTTTGTAACCGCATTCGATCGCTCAGCAGTGCGCCGGTGTCGTAGAGCACCCAGCAGGCGAGCAGGATGGCCCCGATGAAAAGCAGGGTCATCGGCATCACCTGGCCACCTTGACGTGACCGCCTAATCATCAGGCGCGGTCGCTGGCTTCGTCAGCCTCCGCTCCCAGTGCCAGCGATGTCGCGGTCGGTGTAATTGCCAAGGCCGGTATCCGCCTCGGCTTCGTCGAGGGCGTTGCCAGCGGCTTCGACGGCGGCATCGGTACCGGCGGTGCTGTCTGCTTCACCCGCGACCTGCGCTGCCATCTGCGCGGTTTGTCCGCGGACGGCCTGGCCGAAGTACGAGAACGCGGCGATTGCCGCCAATGCGATCAGTGCAACGATGATGATGTACTCAACCATTCCCTGACCGGATTGCGTTGATCCTTCCATGGTCCTGTCTCCTTCGTGATCCTTTCCGTGTGTCCTGATGACGACATGCCGGATGGCGGGCGCCTGCACGATTCATCCTAGAAAGAATGTGTGCCGCCGTATGTCCCTTATGCAGGGGACAAATGGTGTGACTTGCGTGATCAGCGTCGCCATCCAAGGGTTGACAGAGAACAACTGTATTGGCTATCCCCATTCCACGATGTGCGTGGACGAGGGACGTCCACTGATCTCGCAGAAGCTTCGAGGGGGTTGCGAATCTTCCGCAAGGATGCAGAGACACGGCCATGACGGCCGTGAAGCAAGGGAGGCGCACAGTGCAAGCAGTGGCGGCAGTCTGGGGCGAATCCTCGTCACCGATCTTCTCCAGTTGGTTGAAGCGGCTGATGCGTGGATATCGGCTTCGGTGGTGTTCATCCAGCGCCGCTCTGGCCGCGCTGATGGCCTCGAGCACCCCTCCTGAGGTGCTGCTGGTTCACCTGGAAAGAGTCAGCGACGATGATCTCGGCCGGCTGCGAGAGATGTCGATGGCCGAGCCGGGAACGAAACTCGTTGCCCTCGGTGTACGGCCGCAGCAATGTCCACTGTCGTTCAGGCTCGGAGCCTGTGGCTTCATCCTGATCGGCGAGGTGCCCGAGCGCGCCCGCGTTCGGCTGCACAGCGCCTTGCGTGGCGAAATGACGCTGTGCGAACGCGCCGTTGCGGCACTGCAACTTCAGTTTGCGACGCACCGGGTGGATGTGGATACGGTGGTCCGGACCTTGTCCGTCCGCGAACGCGAGGCACTGGGCTGGCTTTGTCAGGGTGAGCCGTTGACGCGCGTGGCGCGTCGAATGGGCGTCTCCTATCACACCGCGACCACGTTCGTTCGCCGGATGTACGAGAAGGTAGGGGTCAACTCGCGGGTGGCCTTGACGCGCTTTGGTTATCAGGCAGGCCTCGGGAAACAACGGCGCCCCAAGTCGGGCACACCACGTGATCGGCCGGGGCGCAACCCGTGAATGGTGTTGAATACGCCGTAGCGTCCGGGGTGCTTGTCAGCGCCTTGTTGGTTCCGATCGGAGACCCGCCGCGATCGGCTGTGGACCGTCTGACAGAGGCTGTCCAGCAAGAGCAGGGCGGGTTTCTTTTCGTTGCCGGCCTGCCCAGTCTGCCGCGATCCGACGCTCTGGCGCAGGGATTGCACGGAGCATCCGGGCATTCGGGTTCCGGCACATCGGGTGTGGGTACGGGAGTGGCCGACACGGATCCTGGGTACGGCGGCCCCGAGCAGGGGGGAGGCAACATATCTGGAACCCCCGAAGATGCCGGGGGAGCGTCGGGTGAAAGCGAAGGCGGGGGAGGTGAGCCAGCGTCAGGCGACGACGGTGCCGGGGATGACGCGTCGTTGGACGATCAGGGTGGCGGTGGAGACGAAGACGGCGCCACAGACGCCGGTTCCGAGGCAGCAGAGGATCCGGACAGCGATGTTTCTGATGGCACCGATCATGGAGGCCCCCAGTACTGCAGTCTGCCAGCGCCGTCCGCCGCTGCTGTCGGAGGCGTGCCCCTGCAGGCCGTGGGCGCTTTGCAGATATCCGCGCTGCCGGCAACGCATGTCGGCAATCCGATTCATGTTCTGACGGGCAACAAATATCAGCGCGAGACCGATATCGCGGGAAGCACCAAGGGTCTGGCGTTCGAGCGACACTACAACAGCCGCTCGCAGTACGCGGGTGTGACCGGGACGGGCTGGCGGCACAGCTACGAGACCACCCTCAGCGACACCGGCGCGCAGATTTCCATCTGGCAAGCGGATGGCCGTCGGATCCTGTTCGATGCCCATGAGGGGACTCAGGGTATCCGCCACTTCCGCGCGCGGCTGCGGTCGGATGGCAGGCTCAAGGCTGGACCGTGGGGATACGAGTGGCGCTGGCGCGATGGCACCGTGTTGTCCTTTTCCAAGGATGGTGCGCTGGTCAGTCATCGAATGGCGGATGGTCAATGGATTGAGTTGATTCGGGACACAGAGCGAAAGCTGGTGGCCCTGAAGACCGGTGACGGCAGCGCGCTATCCCTCACGTACAACGCCGCGGGTCGACTTGTACAGGTGAGGTCGTCGAAGGGGTCGACCGTCGGCTATCAATACGACGATCACGGCCGCCTGGTCGTGGCGCGATACCCGGATGAACAGGAACGGCGTTACGCGTACGCCGACCCCCGCGATGCGTTCAACTTGACCGCCATCCACGAGGTCCGGCGGGGCGATCTGCAGATGATCGGCCAATGGCGCTATGACGATCAGGACCGTGCGGTGGCGTCGATGCCGCCGCTGCTGGATGAATGGGTATCGCTGCAGTTTCGGCAAGATGCCACCGACGTGCGGAAGGCCGGCGCCCCACCCAGTCGCTACCAGGGTGGCCGGGTTGGCGGGGTGCCGGTGGTCACGGCGATCGAGGGTGCCGGGTGTGGCCCCTGCACGACAGAAGGCGATCTGCGCTATCGCTATGACCGTAACGGGCAGGTGATGGCGGTGCATCATGGCGATGGGCAAGCGTTGCGCTATACCTACGATGATCTCGGCCGACTGGTGGCGGTGCTGGATGCCAACGTGGGGAACCCCGCACCATCGCTGCTTCAGTTGACCTACCGCGGGCAAAGCACCCAGATTGACCGCGCCACGATGCCCAGCATCAGGCCCGAGGCGTACCGAACGCTGGCGTTTCAGTACGACGGCGGTGGGCACCCGGTGGCGGTGACCGAGGCTGGCTTCTCCCCGACATCCGAAGGCGGATTCGAGCCAACACTGCGACACCGTCGCCTGGCGCCAACGGCCAGGACCGCGGTTCGCGAGGCGACTGATAAAGAAGCTGACCAATGGCCCCCGGTTCGGCTACGCCGGCACGCGACGGGCGAGATCTTCGAGATCGAATACGACGATGGCGAAGTGCTGAAGCTTCTGCAGCACGATGATCAGGGACGTCCGACCCGCCTTGCACTGGGACCTCAGCCCCCCATCGATGTTCGATATGACGCAGCAGGGCGCATCATCGCAGCCGGTCGCGAAGGGCGATTCCGATCCTTGCCGCTGCCGGCCGAGGCGGGGGGGCGAGCGCTGCCCGTATCGAACCGCACTGTGACGACTGCCCGGTCGTGGCGCTTCGAGGTTGAAGATGGTGTCGGTAGCCGAACCCTGTATGGTCTGGACGATTTCGGCCGCATCGCATTCGAGCAGTCCGACGATGCGGGGTTGATGCGCTACCGCTACGACATCAACGGACGGCTGGTGGCGAAACACGGCGCCGACGGCCGCCATGTTGAACTGCGCTATGACGACGTCGGCCGTCTTCAGGCGCTGGACTGGGATGCCATGCAGACGTCCTATGCATGGACCTCGGCCGCCGAGCACAGTCGTCCTGTTGCGGTCATGCAGCCGGATAGCCGGCTGCGCCTTCAGTACGACGCATCGGGGCGCCTGGCCGAGAGCACACGAGAGATTGATCAGCGAGTGTTTCGCAGTCGCTACCGGTATGACGCTGAGGGACGACGGGCGCGAGAGGAACGCCCGAGCGGCTTGCGCATTCACTATCGCTACCACACGGCGGGGCCGGACGAGGGGGCCCTTGCGGATATCGAGGTTCAGTCGCCGTGGCGGATGACCAAGCCGCTGGTGTCAGACATCACGGGACTGTCGGACGGTCAGCCGCGTGAGCGCATCTGGGACACAGCGAACGGTATTCGCACCACCCTTAGCGCGCGCGATGGAAGGCTGCACCGCGCCGTGATCGGCGACCTGTACGACTTCCGTTACCACTATGACGCCAGAGGCCGGATCACGGGCATCGACGACTTCGGCCGTCCCTGGTCGCGGTATCGGTTCGATGCGCGTGGCGGTTTGGACCTGGCCAGCGTCGCCGGGCATCTGTATGCCTACCGCTACGATGCCAATGGCAACCGCTTGCTTCGACTCAGCGACGGTGTGTCGGAGCACTATCGTCTGCCGTCACTCGGCAACCGCATGCTGGGCCTTTCGCGCCTGCAGGGATGGCAGACCCCGCTGCGAATCGCGGAATCTGCGCCCTCCGGCTTCGCCGCCCGTCAACGCATCGCGGTCCGCCACTCGGCGGGTGGCGCCGTTCAGCAGTTTGGCCGCTTCCGATTCGAGCGGGGTGCCAATGGCCAGATCACCTCGATCTGGGAGGGCGCCGTGCTACGCGCACGCTATACCTATGACGCGCAGGCGCGGCGTATTCGCAAGCAACAGTTCGATGTCACAGGAAAGCCCATCGAAACGCGGTTCTATCTGTATGACGGCGACCAGTTGATCAGCGATATCCGCGCGGATGGAAGCTTGACGGTGGACTATGTCTATCTGGGCCACCATCCGGTGGCGATGGTCGTCAACGGCGTGCGCTATGCGGTCCACAGCAATCATCTCGGCGCGCCCATCGGCGTCACCGATATGGCGGGACGTCAGGTGTGGCAGGCGCACTACGCCCCCTTCGGCCGCGCCCGAGTTGACGAGGACCCCGACGGCGACGGAGAGGCCTTCACCTTGCACCTGCGCCTTCCCGGTCAGTACGAGGACCCCGAGACCGGCCTGCACTACAACCACTATCGCTATTACGACCCCGACACGGGACGCTACCTGTCACCGGACCCGCTGGGCCTGCTGGCCGGCATGAACCGCTACCGCTACGCCGACAACGATCCCGTCAACCATATCGATCCCACAGGGCTGATCCTGTTTGCGTTCGACGGCACCGGCAACAACATTCCGCCGGAGGGGCGTTCGAATTATTCGAATGTGGTGAGGTTTCGGAATAGCTACGACGGAGGTGATGACGAACTGGGCGTTCGTAGCGATGCAGGGTTGGAATCCACTCGTTTCGACTACTACATGTCCGGGGTTGGCACCGTAGACAGCGGATCAGGAACGTCGGGTGGATGGTTTGATGCGATGAGCGGTGAGTCGATGATGGGTCGGGTCGAAGTCATGGCCAATCGCTTCTTCTCACATGTCGTATGGATGTCGACGAATCAGGTGCGCGAAGCCGAACTGCGAGTGGATGTTGTTGGCTTTTCAAGGGGCGCGGCATCTGCCCGCATTTTCGTCAATCTGTTGGACGCGTTCATCGAAGGTCGAGATGAGTTCGTTCTGGATCGCACGGCCGGGCGCACCATCTCATTCAACGAGAACGACGCCAAAGCTGCTCGAGACTATCTGCTCCGGACCTGTATTGGCGTCGACCTGAGGTTTCTCGGACTGTTCGATACAGTACCGCACTACAGCCAAGACCAGGCCTTCGGCGATCTTGTCGGTTCGAGTCAGGACGATGACCTGCAACAACTGGCACTGGGTATTCCGCCCAGCGTTCAGAAGGTCGCGCATGCGGTCGCAGTCCACGAGTTCCGGCGCGACTTCTATGGGGTGTCAATTCATGAGAACGCGGGGGTTGCCAACACCCCCTCACGGGTGGAAGTGGGCTTGCTGGGCGCGCACTCGGATATCGGCGGTGGCTATGCCGAAGGCGATTTGCCGGATGTGGCCTTGCGATGGATGTTGCGGGAAGCTCAAAGCACAGGCATGAAACTGACTGAGCGACCGTTTGGAGCCGAGAACTGGTCGAGGGTGACCGTGCCCGTCGTGCATGACAGCGTCGGCGCCAGAGTGTCGGAAAACATCCCCATCGTTTTCCGGGAGGGACGACTATTCTGGTATCTCGACGGCAGCGCGGTACTGCAACGCGACTGGCAGGGTGCGGGCATGAGCCGGGAGTTGGACGAATCGATGTTCGATCAGCGCTATCGCGGGATCTGCGGTAGCGGGCGGAACCAGCGAGAGTGCAACGGGGTGGACAACGCGGGGGCGCATACCCTGCGCGGGCTGGTACATCCCGGCGCAGGCGAGGGCTATAGCCAATGGCTACAGGAGCACCTTGATCTGTCGCTCCCCATCTCACATGACCCGCTGCGCTTCCGGGAGGATGGAACGCCCAAGCACTGGGCTGAGAACTGAGATGCGTGCCAAGGCCGTCAATCTTTCAGGGTGGAGTTTTGCGCTGGTGTTATTCGTGTTGGGGCTTGCTGCTACAACAAAAGGTTGTGGTGGTTTGACCTACTCCGTCGGGCTGGTTAATTTTGGCACTCAGGGCGTCATTCTCCTGCGCTTCGGGGACTTTAAGGTGGAGCCTCTCGGTATCTGGCACGGGGAATCGGCGGCGGGTACCAAGATTGAAATCGACTATCGTATTCCTGGGCTGGAGGGGATCCCGATGGTGGGGTACCTGACCACCGTGATTCCAACCCTCATGGACAGCCCCGCCTCGCCAATGGGGCGATTCCCCGGTCATCCCGACAGCCTGCCAGATCAGGTGGAGGTTGAATGGCAGTTGGCGGAGCTCCAAAACTGTGCGCATGTGTTTACCCTCGACCGTCCAGAAGAGTCGGAGTGGTACCAGAACGCGCTCAGGAGGATGGAGGTTCGCCCTCGAAAGCCCGAAGACGAAGCGCGTCTGCTCAAGGGTGCCCTGGCCCGTTCCACCTGGTCACAGCTCGTCGCCCGCGGCTACGAGAATCCGGGCAAGTACATCCTGCGGAACGACTGCACCTGGGTGCCCATCGAAGGCGCGATCTATCGGAAGGTCGTGGACCTGAAAGCCGTCCGAGAATCGGAGGCATATCAGCGGACCGGCAGGCGCAATCCCAGTGTCGCGCTCAGCAAGTTCGTGCTGCGACTGACCTTCGTCTTCGAGAATGACCAACTGGAAGTCCAGGCCGAGAGCTACACCACCAATCCATGGAGCTAGCCGCCTTGATTAAGCGCCGGTATGACCATGGTGATACCATGGTCATTATGAAGATCGCCATTTCCCTGCCTGATGACCTCTTTGCGCAAGCGGAGCAGTTCGCGCAAGCGGCAGGGAAGCCGCGCAGTCGGGTTTATGCGGATGCGCTGGTTGAGTATCTCGCAAAGCATGCCGAGTCCTCATTGACCCAACAGTTCGATGCCGTTTATCGCGTTCAGGCCAGCGACCTGCCATCTGGGGCGATGGCCGCACAACGCCGGGTGCTGGATGATGAAGCGTGGTGAGCTGTGGTGGGCCGACCTTGAGGACCCCGTGGGCTCGGGCCCGGGATTTCGCCGGCCCGTCGTCGTTTTGCAGGCGAATGCGCTGAACCGAAGCCGCATTGCGACCGTGATTGTCGCCACGGTTACCTCCAACCTCGCACTCGAAGCAGCGCCCGGCAACGTACGGCTACGTCGACGTGATAGCGGACTGGACCGCGTTTCGGTGGTCAACGTGTCCCAGATCCTGACGGTGGACAAGGGCTGTCTCTTGGAGCCGCTCCGCCAGCTGCCGGCGGGCTGTATGGAACAGATTGGCAGAGGTGTTCGCCTGGTCATGGGGCTGGGACCCACCGCCGGATGAGATTTGTCCCCGGCTTTGGGGACATACAGCGCCAGCGCCGCTCGCTAGCATCCAAGCTCCAATCGGACGGAGGCAAGGGATGCCCAGATCCATCGTGCTGATCCTGATCGCAGCGTGGGCCACATGGGCCTTCGCAGACGACGATGCCCGACTGCAGATGCAGCGCGCACTCAATGCTGAGGTGATGTCGGCGCCTTTTGACCCGGGTGATGTCGACAAGGCCAAGGCCTACGCCGAATCCGCGCTCAAGAAGAATGTAACGCCAGTTGCGGTGGCGCCCCGCTATTGGCAGCCAGGATGGACCTGCCGACATCTCACCCGCTATCGCTATTACCGCTATCGGGATTATCGCAACTGCGTCTACCACCACCGCTATTACGGCCGCTATTGGTAATGGCCGTGAGGGCGCGGCGTGCCCGCCTGTTCAACCATCTTCGCCAGGGAACCCAACATGAAAAAACGTCAATCGATCGTGTGCACCGGCGTGCTGGCCATCAGTGCGCTGAGCATGCTCAGCGGATGCGCAGCCACCAGTGTTGCCCTGGGCAAAAAAGATCTCGAGGTGCAAGCCAAGACCAGCACGTCGGTCTTTGTCGATCCGGTCAGTCGCGACAAGCGTTCGGTGTATCTGGACGTGCGCAGCGGGGTGATGGAGTTTGACCGCAATGCCTTCAGCCGCTTCGTGCGCGATCAGTTTGCCGCCAGTGGCAAGGGCTACCGCATCGTGGACGATCCCGATCAGGCGCACTTCCAGATGCTGGTCTATGTGTTGAACCTGGAGAAGGCCAACCTGAGCGCCGCGCAGTCGGCGCTGCAGCAGGGCTATGTTGGCGGCGGAGAGGTTTTGGCCGGCGGTGTGGTGGGGGGCGTTGTTGGGTCCAATACCGGCAATACCTGGAGTGGTGCCGCCATCGGGGCGGTTGCGGCCTCCGGGGTGTCATTGGTGGCCAACGCCCTGGTCAAGGATGTGACCTACATGCTGGTCTGCGATGTGTCGATCCGCGAGCGGGTCGCCGATGGAGTGCTGGTTCGACGGGATACGCAGCTCAACAATCAGGTGTCGGACTCTGGCTCCAGTCTGTCCCGCGTATCTGAAGTTACCGACCGCAAGGACTACCGTACCCGTATCGTGACCACCGCCAACAAGGCAAACCTTGAATTGGTGGAGGCGCAGGATCTGATGTTCCAGAAAACCGCCTATGCCATGGCGGGGTTCTTCTGAGGTCCGGCAAGCGCTTGCGTTGTCTCTGCCGTTACCAGCGCATGATGGGCAGCGGATTCAATGGGTGCTTGAGTAACCACTTCCCGCTCACTTTGAGGACGTGGTTGGGGTAGAAGGCGCGGATGGGGAAGGCAGCGGTGACGTCGCGAACGAAGCCGGATGGCAAGCCATGGCGGATCAGGGTGAAGGAGACATCGCACCAGTCGGCGCGGCGGATGGGTTCCACCCACTCGCAATGGGCGCCCCGATAGGGGGTGATCTTGTGATGGGATTCGATCATCAGCCGCATTTCCGGCTTCCAGTCGCCTCGGCCAACCTGGTCGAGATAGGCATCTGCCTGATCCGCTGATGGGCGCAGGTAGTCCAGGTTGTCATTGGGCCAGGCGGCGAGGTCGTGGAAGACGGCGCAGATGGCGATCTTGTCGTCCCGTTCCGGGCTGGGGGCGGTCCATTGGCGTGACCAGTTCAGGATGCGATAGGCGTGATTGCGATAGGCCTGATAGACCGGTTCTCCCTCGGTGCCGCCGAACACGGTTCGGCGTGCTTCGAGCAGCTCATCGATAAGCGCGTAGCGGCGCACCACGTTCCGTGGGGCCTGGCCTCCCTGTAAGGCTTCGGCTGGATCGATGTTCTCCGGGGGCGGGGTGCGGGCATGCGGGGTGCCGGTCATGGCATGGGCTGCGCAGCAGCCGCCCGGCTGAAACGTGAGGAGGGGGGCGGAAAGCGGGGAAAGGGGCATGGACATGTCGCACATCCGGCTATTGGTGATAGCGAAACCTTACGGGGCTGGGATGCGCTTGGGGATTCGCTACACTGCAAACAGACATTGCATGTATGCAACACGTGTTTCGTATGACGCCCGAACATCCGCTGGATTGGAATGACATCCCTGTGCTGCTGGCGCTGGCGCGCAACGGCAGCATGCGGGCTGCCGCGCGGCGGCTGGCGATCGATACGTCTACGGTGAGTCGGCGTCTGTCGGCCGTTGAGCGCCGACTGCAGACCCAGTTGTTTCTCCGAAAGCCGGAAGGCTATGTGCCCACAGAGGCGGGGCGTGCTTTCCTGCTGGCTGCGGAGCAGATGGAGCGGGGGATGTTGGCATTGGTGACGGCTACGCGCACCGAGACTGATCAAGTCAGTGGCCGGGTTCGCATCACGTCGGTGGATGCGGTACTCAACGATTGGCTGGTGCCGCGACTTCCCGACCTGCTCGCGCAGCATGGAGGCCTGCAGGTGGAGGCCTTTCCGGACAATGAGGTGCTTTCGTTCCGGCGCAGTGAGGCTGACTTGGCGTTGCGCGTGGCGCGCCCGCGTGAGGATGCGGCCATCGCCATGCGCAAGGTGGCGAGTGTGGGAATGGCGGTGTTTGGGGTCGAGCGATTTCGAGGGGTGCCGCGCAAGGGCTGGGCGGAGTTGCCGTGGGTGGTATTTCAGGACGATCTGGCGCAATCGCTGGAGATGCAGTGGTTGTCTCGTGCGGTGCCGCAGGCGCGCTGGCGGTTTCGCTGCAGTTCGATGTCCACTGTCATCAGTGCATGCAGGTCCGGATTGGGCGTGGCGGTGTTGCCCTGCCTGTCAGCGCATCCGGCTTCCGGCCTGGTGCGTCTCAGTGAGGAGGTGGAGTTTCAGCGTGAGCTGTGGCTGCTGAGTCATCGCGATGCACGGCGGATCCAGCGCTTCCGTGCCGTGGCGGACTGGATCGCGGCTGCGGCACGAGCGGATGCGCGGCGTTTCGCGGGAGCGGACTGACACGGGGTTCAGGTGTGATTCATTGGGGCGAACGACACTCGACGGACATTCGTCTCAAGGCTTGGTCATGCATCCACTACGGTATCTCAGCCTGTTTTTCGGCACGTTGTTGATGGGGGTGGGGGCCAGTGCCTGTGCGGCACCGCCGCATGTGGGCCATGGGCCTGCGGGGCGCGCAGCCTATCAGTACGTGTATTACCCCGAGTATCAGCTCTACTTCGCGCCTGACCGCCACATCTGGTTCTGGCCGTCAGGGGGATCGTGGCACAGCGGTGCCCACCTGCCGCGCATCTATCGGCCACATGTGCGTCACGGCGGAGTGACCGTGCATTTATATGACCGTTTCCCGCGTGGGCATGCCCATGGCGCGCATCTGCGTGGGGTTGACCGCTATGGCGCGTGGCACGGCAAGGGTTATCACCCGCGGCAGCATGGATGGAAGGGGCAGCAGCTCCATGGGTGGAAGGATGGAAAGCCGTGGCGGCACGATAGCCATCAGAGCCGTCATGAAAATGATCCTCGTTGGCAGGAGGGACGCAGCGAGCGCCATCCGCGTCATGGCGATGGCCGCAAGGATCGGCGGGGCAACTGACCGGGACCGTGCGCTGAGCCACAAGCTCCTCGATCTGTGGGTGCTACCAATACCGCACGCGATGTGGCATTTTTAAATGGTATACCAAGGTGATGTGACAATCGGTACTGCGCATCTGGAAGCCAATGGCATCCGATAAGCGCTTGTAAATCAGCTTGTTGTCGGGCGGGGGTGCGGATTTCCATCGCTCGTGCGTCTTATAGGTAAGCACGTCCACTTCGGGCATGACGTCCGAACGTGTGATGGCAGGAGGAGGAAGTGAGGTGACAGCGACCGGGTTCCCCGGCGTGGCATCTCACCGTTTCAGTCGGTGAGTAGCAGGGTGCGTGGCATGAGCATCCTCCCTGTTCGCCAGAACGCCGGGCATAGGCCCTTCCACCCTTGTTGTGCATGTGCTTGGAGCGTTTCGGAACGGATTTCCGACGCCCCTGGCGAGCGTCTCGTCTGGCTGCGAATGCAGTCAGACGGTGCGTTTGTCGTTTTTTTGCGGTTGTGGTGAGAGACAGCGGAAATATTCCGAACAGCGTGCCGCTACGGCGGCTTTCTTGAACAGGCAGAACACCCCGTCAGATGAGGGAAACGATGAAGCAGATTGCGACGATCGGAGCCGCCGCGGCCATCAGTGCCGCCATGGCGGCCGCGACTTTGCCGGCGTGGGCGCAGCTCGGCGCGGCGACCCAGACCAGCCAGCAGACGGCGCAGGAGACCGAGGCCTCCCAGCGGCGTGTGGACCAGCTTGATGAGCAGGCTCAAAGTCTCTTGAATGACTATCGAGCCAACCTGAAGCAGCTGGAGCAGCTGAACCGCTACAACGCCTCGCAGCAGCGTCAGGTGGATGCCCAGCAGCGGGAGTTGGAGTCGCTGGAAGCCGACATTGCCAACATTGCAGGCCTGCAGCGGTCCGTGCAGCCCTTGATGGACGACATGCTCGGGGCGCTGGAAACGCTGGTGAAGGCGGATCTGCCGTTCCAGTTGGAGGAACGCAATGACCGCATCGCGCGCCTTCGCGGCCTGATGGAGGACCCCGATCAATCGCCGGCGCAGCGTTACCGACTGATCGTCGAGGCCTACCAGATCGAAAACGAGTACGGCCGGACCATCGAGTCCTATCGCAGCGACGTGACGGTGGATGGCAATACCTTTGAGAACGTCGAATTCCTGCGCGTTGGTCGCATCGCCCTGGTGTTCAAGACCGACGACGATCAGGTGCTGAAGATTTACGACACTGATTCCCGCAGTTGGCAGGACCTGGACCGCAGCTTCCTCGACAGCGTGCGCACCGGCCTGCGCATGGCCAAGGAACAGATTCCGCCCGATCTGATGACCGTCCCGGTGCCGGCGCCGCAGGCAGCGGCCAAGCAGGGCTGAGCCCGGATGAACACGGCAAGAACAATGGAACGCAAGATGAAAACCCTTCGTGTCTTCGGTGCCGCGATCATCGCTGGTACCCTCGCCCTGACGGCCCAGCCGGTGCTTGCGCAGGCCGACAAGGCGCCTGCCATCACCTCCCTGGACCAGGCTCTTCGCGCCGTGCGTGAAGAGCGCCGTGCTGTGAGCAGCCAGAACCAGGAGCGCGAGCGCCGCTTTGTTGCGCAGCGCAACGAGCAACAGGCTGAACTCAACCGTATTCGCCAGGAAGTGACGGCGGCGGAGCGTGAGTCGGGCCGGCTGGAACAGCTGCGCAGCGACAACGAGCGCAAGCTCAATGAACTGAAGGCGCAGCTGGCAGATCGTCAGGGCGAGTTCGGTGAGCTGTTTGGCGCTGCTCGCGCGGCCGCTGCGGATCTCAAGGAGCAGCTTGGTGAGTCGCTGGTGTCTGCACAGTATCGGGGTCGCGGCGAGCCGCTGACCAAGATCGCGCAGTCGCAGACCCTGCCCACCATCGAGCAGCTGGAGGGGCTGTGGTTCACGATGCTGCAAGAGGCTTCCGAGCAGGCCAAGGTGGTCAAGTTCGACTCCGCGGTGATTGGCACCGACAACAAGCCTGAGCAGCATTCGGTCACCCGCATTGGTCCCTTTGTGGCGTTCTCCGACGGCGACTACCTCACCTATGGCAACGGCAACCTGAAGTTCCTGGCGCGCCAGCCGGGCGGTGCGGCCAACAGCGCGGCGTCGCGGGTCGAGAGCTTCAGCGGTGACGGCTTTGTGGCGGGCGTTATCGACCCTTCGCTGGGGACGCTGCTGGGGCTGTCGGTGGAAACCCCGACCTTCAAGGAACGCGTTGATCAGGGTGGGGGCATCGGTTACGCGATCATCGTGGTGGCCCTGTTCGGCATTCTGGTGGCGGTCTACAAGTGGGTGACGCTGAGCATCACGGCCGGCAAGGTGCGCGCCCAGATGAAGTCGGATTCGCCCTCCGAGGGCAACCCGCTGGGCCGCGTGATGATGGCCTACGAATCCAACAAGGGCGCCGACATCGAGACCCTTCAGCTGAAGCTGGATGATGCGGTGCTCAAGGAGCTGCCGCGTCTGGAGTCCGGCCTGACCATCGTCAAGGTGCTGGCGGCCGTGGCGCCGCTGATGGGGCTGCTCGGAACCGTGATCGGGATGATCGTGACCTTCCAGGCGATCACGCTGTTCGGCACCGGCGATCCGAAGCTGATGGCCGGCGGTATCTCGCAGGCGCTGGTGACCACCGTGCAGGGCCTGGTGGCTGCCATTCCGTTGCTGCTGTTGCACACCTTTGCTGCGAGCGCGCAGCGCCGCGTGGCACAGGTGCTGGAAGAGCAGTCCGCCGGCATGGTGGCGGAATACGCTGAGCGGGGTGGTCACTGATCACCCCGGTCCATCGCGACTGAAGAGAATTTGGAATGCTCCAGTATCTGAGTCCCGCGTTCATTGCCAAGTCGATTGGCGAGTTTCTGCAAGCTGGGGGGCCGGTGGTTGTGGCCCTGCTGGTCGCCACGTTTGTGTTGTGGACGCTGATCATCGAGCGGCTGATCTATTTCGCCACCACGCAGCGAAACCTGGTGAAGGACAAGCAGGCCCGCTGGGCTGCGCGACCGGATCACAGCTCATGGGCAGCACACGCTGTGCGAGAGCGGTTGATTTCGGAACAGCGGCTGTCCAATGAGCAGTTCATGGCAGTGATCAGGGTGTTGATCCTGGTGACGCCGTTGTTGGGCCTGTTGGGGACGGTGACCGGCATGATCGAGGTGTTTCAGGTGATCACCTCCACCGGTGCCTCCAACGCACGCCTGATGGCGTCCGGGATCTCCAAGGCGACCGTGCCGACCATGACCGGTCTGGCGATTTCGCTCTCGGGGCTGTTCCTCATCAATATTCTCGACCGTCGGGTGTCGCGGAGCCTGTCCTCGTTGGAGGACAGTCTCGATATCCATGTCCAACCGAAGGCCGCCACGGCGCGCCACGAGGCATAACCGACCATGGCACGTGCACGTCGAGTGACCAGCCAGCAGGAAGATGCGGAAGTCAACATCACCCCGCTGCTGGACATCGTTTTCATCCTGCTGATCTTTTTCATCGTCACCGCCACCTTCCTGCAGGAAGAGGGCATCGGCTTGACCAGTCCGGAGGAAAACCCCCCGGAACAGCAGAGTAAGCCGCCTCCCACGCTGACCTTGTCGGTTCAGGCGGATGGTTTTGTTCGGGTGGATAACATCCGCTTGATCGATCCTCGCTCTGTGAAGCTGGTGGTGGAGGAGTTCACGGCGCGCGAGCCCCGGGGCGTGGTGCTGGTCAGTGCCGCACCTTTGGCGAAGGCGGCAATCACCGTGTTGGTACTGGATGAGGCGCGGCAGGCAGGCGTAGAGCCGGCGGTCGCACTCCAGAAGTCCCAGTGAGCCCGTAGCCCCTCGTACGCAAGATTTAAGGATTAGGCGCAAATGCTGAAACGATCAAAGAGGATGACGGAGAGCAGCAACGAAGAGGACGTGAACGTCACGCCCCTGCTCGACATCGTCTTCATCATGCTCATCTTCTTCATCGTGACGGCTACCTTCATCAAGGAGCCGGGTGTCAAGGTGGAGCGTCCGAACGCCGTATCGGCACAGGATCAGAAGTTGGTGTCCATTCTGGTGGCCATCACCAACAACAACGAGATCTGGATCAACCGCGAGCAGGTGCCGCTGGAAAGCGTGCGCGCCACTGTCGAGCGTCTGCGTCGCGAGAATCCTCGCGGCAGTGCGGTGCTGCAGACCGATGGCTCTGCGCACACCCGTTACATGATCGAGGTGCTGCAGGCCATTCGGGCTGCCGGCGTCTCGGAAACGGTGGCCGTGTCCACCAAGCCACGCTGAGGAGAACGCCATGAATGTGTTTGGCCGTTTTGCCTCGGGCTTGCCGGGCGCCGCGATCGTCACCACCATTTTGTTCCTGATCCTGGCGGCAATGATCAGCCAGCGGCAGGACATTGAGCTGAGCGAGGATCGCTCGGTGGACATCAACGTCACGCGCCAGCTGCAAGACACGTCCGTGCAGGCGCAGCAAGAGTTCCAGCGCCCGGTACTTGATCAGCCGCCACCGCCGCCGCCTTCGGTGACCGATGCGTCATTCCGGCCCAGTGTGTCGGCAACCATTGGCGAAGTGCCGGACTTCTCGCAGGCAGAACTGGAGATCGGTACCGGGTTCAACCCTGACCGCGATGCCCAGCCGATGGTGCGCATTCCGCCGCGCTATCCGGATATGTGCCAGTCGCGCGCCAAGTCCCTGGAGGCTGTGGTGGTGGAGTTCGATGTGACGCCGGAAGGCGCGGTGGTCAACACCCGCGTGGTGGACGCGAGCAACTCCTGCTTTGAACGTGCCGCATTGCGGGCGGTTGAGCGCTGGAAGTATCAGCCCAAGATCGTCGACAACCAGGCGCAGCCACGTTTCGGCGTGCGCACCCAGATCACGTTCCAACTCGGCGAATGACGGGAATGGAACCGATGACCGGCATGACCATGCTTAAAAACAGACTGACTGCCAGTACGCTGGCACTTCTGCTGGGCGGTGCCCTGATGGCACTCCCGCAGCATTCTTGGGCCCAGGATGGGGAAGCGCAGCAGGAAGAGCGCGAGCAGGTGGAGTCGCTCAACCCCATCGTGGCGCGCGATCTGTTGACCGCCTACGAGCTGTTGCAGGAAGAGAAGTTCCGCGAAGGCCTTGCCGTGCTCGACAAGCTGATGGCAGAGCGTGGCGCCAACATGAAGCCCTTTGACCAAGCCTCCGTGCTGCAGATTCGGGGCTCGGCGCGGGTCAACCTGGACCAGTTCAAGGGAGCGATTTCCGACTTCAAGAAGGCCTACAGCCTGAAGGCTCTGCCGGCGGCACAAAACCTTCAACTGCTGTTCAACATTGCCCAGTTGGAGTTTCAGGCCGAGAATTACAAGGAGGCCATCCGGCATCTGGAAGCTTGGTTGAAGGAAGCCGACAGTCCGGATGCCAACGCCTACTACCTGTTGGCGGCAGCCTACTTCTACGAGAAGAACTTCAAGGCGGCGCGTGCGCCGATCGAGAAGGCCATCAGCCTCGCCAGCGAGCCGAAGAAGCAGTATTACGATCTGGCCAACATCGTGTATGCCGAGCAGAGTCTGGTCTCTCCGCGGATCAATCTGCTGGAGCGCATCATCGAGAACTGGCCGGCGGACGCGAGCTACTGGAAGCAGTTGGTCGGGTTGTTCATGGAGCAGGATCGCCGCAAGGAAGCCTTTGTGACACTGGAGGTGGGCTATCGCAGCGGTGTGATCACGGACGAGTCCGACATTGCCGCGCTGGCGCAGTTCTACTCGGTCTTCAACAACCCGCATCGCGGTGCGCAGATGCTGGAAAAGGAGATCGCCGACGGCCGTGTCGAGAAGAACGTGGACAATCTCGAACTGCTGTCGCAGCTCTGGAGTCAGGCGCGCGAACACAAGAAGGCCATCCCCGTGCTGCGGGAAGCCGCCCGCATGTCCGATACCGGCATGTTGTCGTATCGCCTGGGGCAGACCCTGTTGGCGGATGAGCAGAATGACGCGGCTGAGGGCGCGCTGGAGTCGGCAATCAACAAGGGGGGGCTGAGTGATTCGGCGACCCCTGACGCCTGGATGCTGCTGGGGACCGCCCGTTTCAACCAAGCCGGGCCCGGCGACAAGTCCAAGCGTATGGAGGCCGATGAGGCCTTCCGCAATGCGCAGCGCTACAACGCCACCCGCAAGCGTGCGGGTGAATGGCGTGAGTACATCGCTGCCATCAACAACACGGAAGCCCGGCAGGCCGCGCTTGAAGCGCAGCAGCGCGCTGAGTTGGCGGAAGCGGCCCGGGAACGTGAACTGTCCGCATGTCGTGCACAGCAGATCTCCGGTGGTGAGATCAGCGACACGTGTGTGGAGCTGCTTGAGCGCCAGGAGCAGGAGGCCATCCTCGAGCTGTATCAGCAAGCCTTGGGGATGGTGTGATGGGTCAACTGCGCCTCATCCCGCCCGACGGCTCCGACTGGACGATCGACGCGGTACCGACACCCGACGGCGTCGAGCTCGCGATCGCCTTCAC
>CAKZHZ010000050.1 GCA_936928855.1 uncultured Polycyclovorans sp. | reverse complement strand
GGCCGTGCCCATTGCCCTTGGCGACAGCGCCGGCGGCTTTCGCATCGTGGGCACCACGCCCGAATTTCTTGCCCTCTATGGCGCGACCCTGGCCGAAGGGCGCGTGTTTGCCGGCCCGATGGAGGCGGTGATCGGCGCCGAGGTGGTGGCCAGCGGGCTGGCGGTGGGTGGGCAATTTGCCGGCGCGCACGGACTGTCGGCGGGCGGCGCCACCCACGACCGGCACCGCTACCGGGTCGTCGGCAGCATGGCGGCGACCGGAACGGTGCTCGACCGGCTGATCCTTACCTCGCTGCACAGCGTCTGGCTGCAGCACGCACCCGACGGCGCACCGCATCATGACGAGCACGAGCACGAGCACGAGCACGAGCACGAGCACAACGCGCGCACGGTCACCGCAGCGCTGCTGCGGTTTCAGACGCCCTTCGCCGCCGCGGTGTTGCCGCGCGAGATTGCAGACGAAGGGGGGGTGCTGTCCGCGCGTCCTGCGCAGGAGCTGATGCGACTGCGGGTGTTGGCGCAAGGCCCGCTGGATGCCCTGAAGGGGCTGGCGGTGGCCCTGATCGTGCTGGCGGCTCTGGCAATGCTGGCTGCGCTCAATGGGGCCCTCGAAGGTCGGCGGTATGACCTGGCCCTCATGCGTGCACTCGGCGTGACCCGCTGGCGACTTGTGCGCTTGCTGTGGCTGGAGGCAGTGCTGCTGGCCTTGACGGGCGTGCTGATGGGGCTGGCCCTGGGCCACCTGGGAGCGGAGTGGATCGGCCGTGGCTTGCCCGGCCGAGCCGTCACGGGGTGGGCCTGGGTGTCACGGGAGGCGTTGCTGCTACCGTTGGCACTCGGCGTGGCCAGCCTCGCCGTGGTGCTGCCGGGGTGGCGTGCATTCCGCGTCGAAGTGGCCACCACCTTGTCCCGAAATTGAGGTGATCGTCGATGGTGTTGTCCAGTATCCGCTCCTGGGGGTTGGTCTTGGCTCTGCTGCTGGGAGCCTGCAAGGCCGACCAGGCTGAGCCGCCCGTAGCCCCCGCGATCGCGCCTGCCGCCAAGCCCGCGTTGCTGACGCCGACGCCACCGCCGGTAGCGGCAGCCGCACGGGAGGGGCGGTTGCCGGTGCTGGAAATTCTCAGCGAGGGCGGGCAGATCCGCGACGGTGTGTTGATGGTGGATGCCTATGAGCGCGACCGGCTCTATCTGGGCGTAGCACTGGAAACCGAGGCAGGGGCGCCACTCGAAGGCGCGGCCCTGAGCGTTCGTCCTGACGGCGATGCCCAGGTGGTGATGCGGATCGGCACCACCGATGTCGACGGTTATGGCGAATTCGAGTTGCTGGTGGGGCAGGCCGGTCAGCAAGCCGTCGCGGTGTCTGCGGCGGGGGTCACCCAGCACTTCACACTGAATGTGCTGCCCAACGATTTCGATCAGTGGCTGGGGGATCTTCCACAAGCAGGCCTGACCCGCTGGGCCACACTGATGGAGACCACGGTGGTGCCGGTAGCGACCGGGCTCGAAGCGCGGTTCCCTCCCGAGGTCGAGGCCCTGGAGGGTGAGCGGGTACGGATTGCCGGGTTCATGCTGCCCCTCGATCCGACGGTGGAGCAGAAGCATTTCCTGCTGTCGGCCAGCCCGCCCAACTGTTTCTTCCATGTTCCCGGCGGGCCATCCACCGTGATTGAAGTGAACGCGCGGCGATCCGTACCGGCCAGTTTCGATCCGGTGGTGGTGGAGGGGGTGCTGCAGCTGGTGAAGGTCAGTGAACAGGGGATCCTGTTCAGGTTGCAGGAGGCAGCGCCGGGCTGAGCCGGGGGAACTCTCGTGCATCGACGGGTTCGTACTGTCGAGGCAAATGTCTCACCCACATTTGACGACAGGAGAGCCCCCATGGATCGCACCCCTCATCGCTGGTGGATGCCCGCCACCCTCGCGCTATTGCTTGCCGGCGGCCCCGTACTGGCGCAGGAGGCACCGCAGACCGCCATCCCAGACCCCGCGCTGGCCGCAGAGCAGGACGTGTCCGCCAAGGAAGCCGAGCAGTTTGCCGAGGCCATCAGTGCGTTGAAGGACACCCAGACCGAAGCCGACCAGAAGCTGGAAGGCGTTGAAGATCCGGCGGAAATGGCTCGCATCCGCGAAGAAGCGGACCGTGAAATGCGCTGGGCCATCGAAGAGACGGGCCTGACGGTTCAGCGCTACCAGCAGATCCTGGTGGCCTATCAGCAGAGCCCGACGGTGCAGCAGGAAGTGATGAAGCACTATCGCGGGGAATGAGGCGCTGATGCGTCGTCACGGTTGGCGCTGGCGAGGGTGAACGCGCGCAGCGTTTCCTCGCCATGCTGCTGATCCATCGGTGCCTCTGCGGTGTCGATCAGCTGCAGGACCGAGCGCGAGATGTGATCGTGCCCGGTCGGCAGGGTTTCGGTGCCCGCACGAATCAGGCGCCACAGCCGTGACAGCGACAGGCTGGCCGGGTCCATGCCCGGCAGCAACTGGTTGCCGCGCTCGCCGGTGAAGGCCAGCAGGCCATGGTGCTGGAGGATGCGCACCATCCGCTGAACATGCTCGGGCGGCGCCCCCAGGGATTCGGCCAGATCATCGGCTGTGGGGGCCTGCGTGCCCTCAATGAACGCGCGTGTCACCTGCGTCATGATGGCGAGGCCGATGAACTCGGCGGCGCGGCTGGCGAGCATCGGGGGCGCCTTGGACGGCACCAGGTGCGCTGGATTCTGCAGATAGAAGGCCAGCTGGCAGCCGGTGAGCAGAATCAGCCAACCGACGTACAACCAGATCAGCAGAAACAGGAAGATGGCGAAGCCGGAATAGATCGCGTTGTAGTTGCTGGCGCCCGCGACAAACTGTGCAAACGCGAGACTGGCGAACTGCCACAGCAGGCCGGCCGCCAGCCCGCCGATGAAGGCGGGCATCAGGCGTACCCGCGTGTTCGGCATGAAACTGTAGGCGAAGGTGAAGGCGCCGATGATCAGTGCAAACGGCAGCAGGCGCGTCACCACCTCGATGAGAAAGCCGAAAGGCTGGATGGTGGCAATGCCAGTAACGATGTCGCTGGATAGCAACGAGGCGGTCACGCCCAGCGCCGAGAACACCAGCACTGGACCGACTGTCAGTACGGCGAGGTATTCGCCGACCCGTTGTGACAGGGCGCGTGATTGCTCCACCCGCCAGATCACGTTGAAGCTTGCTTCGACCTTCTGGATCATCGACAGCGCTGCGTAGAACAGCAGCGCAACCCCCAACGAGCCCAGCACTCCGACCTGAATGTTCTCGACAAAGCCGATCACGTTCTGCGTGATCTGTTCCGCCTGTGGCCCGAGCGGCGCCAGCGCCTCCAGCAGCACCGGCTCCAGCGAGTTGTGCACGCCCAGCGCCTTCAGTACCGAAAAGCCCAGGGCCAGCATCGGTACCAGTGACAGCAGTGTGGTGTAGACCAGGCTCATAGCGCGCATACTGAGCTGGCCTTCGGCGAGGTCTCGCAGCAGCACGAAGCCATAGCGTGCGGGGCGCAGCAAGTAGCGCGGCAACTGAGTCGCCTGTTCGGGATCGAACAGCAGGCGGCGCACGCGTTCCAGCAAATCGGGCATCAGCGGACCTCACCGGGCTTACGGCTTCATAATGAACGCCGATCTTGAAGTTCACCCACCGGTGGGTCAAACCCCGTTCATGTCCCAGATGTCAGCGCCCTCACAGGATGTGCGGCTGTACCGCGCGCTCAAGCAGCACTTCGGTTTCGATGCCTTTCGGCCCGGGCAGCAGGGCGTCGTGCGCGATGCGCTGGAGGGTCGTGACGTACTGGCCATCATGCCGACCGGCGGCGGCAAATCGCTGTGCTTCCAGCTGCCGGCGCTGCTGCGGCCGGGCCTCACGCTGGTGGTGTCACCGCTGATCGCCCTGATGCAGGATCAGGTACGGCAGCTCCGGGCCAATGGAATTCCTGCCGATCTGCTCAACTCGGCCCAGGACGCGGCCGCCAGCGCCGAAGTGATGCGTCAACTCGATCAGGGGGCACTGAAACTGCTCTACGTGGCGCCCGAGCGCCTGCTCATGGACGGCTTTCTGTCGCGACTGACCCGCCACGGCAGTCTGTCGATGCTCGTGGTGGATGAGGCGCATTGCGTCTCCGAGTGGGGCCATGACTTCCGTCCCGAATACCGGCAGCTGCATCGTGTCCGTGAGGCGTTTCCGGAAGTGCCGGTGCTGGCCTTCACGGCCACTGCAACGCCGAGGGTGCGCGACGACATCGGGGTTCAGCTGCACCTGAACGCGCCAGCGCTGCACCTCGCCAGTTTCAACCGCGGCAATCTGTTCTATGCCGTGGAGGAGAAAACCCGTGATGCCTACACGCGTGTCCGCGAGCAGGCACGCCGTGGCGGCAGCGGCATTGTCTACTGTGGTTCGCGTCGACGTGTCGATGAACTGGCGGCCCGACTGGCTGACGACGGGGTCGAGGCTCTGCCGTATCACGCCGGGCTGGGCGCCGAGGTACGGCGCGAACACCAGGAGCGCTTCATCGGCGATGCCGCGCAGGTGATGGTGGCAACCGTCGCCTTCGGCATGGGCATCAACAAGCCCGATGTACGTTGGGTGATTCACTATGACCTGCCCAAGACCCTGGAAGCCTACTATCAGGAGGCGGGTCGGGCGGGCCGTGATGGTGAGCCCGGTGAGTGCACCCTGCTCTACAGTCCCGGCGACATCCACAGTGCCGAGCAGCTGATCCGCAACAAGGTGCATCCGGCCACCGGTGAGCCGCTCGAACAGGAGCAGCGTATCGCGCGCCAGCAGCTGCGGGAGGTCATCGATTACGCCGAGTCGGCGGTGTGTCGGCGGGCGGTGCAGCTGCGCTACTTCGGCGAGACGTTCGAGCCGCCCTGCGGGCAGTGTGACAACTGCATCGCGCCGCGACCGGTCAGTGACTGCACCATCGCCGCACAGCAGCTGTTGTCGGCGGTGGCCCGGCTGGCGCAGCGGGGCGAGCGTTTCGGCAGCACCTATGTGATCGATATTCTGCGCGGTGCGCGCACCGAGAAGCTGCTGTCCAACGGCCATGACCGTCTCAGTGTCTACGGGCTGGGCAAGGGGCAGCCCGTCGCCTGGTGGCGACAGGTGGTTCGCGCGCTGTTGCATCAGGGGCTACTGTCCGAAACGACGGATGGTTTTCCGGTGCTGCGGCTGCGCCCCGAAAGCCGCGACGTACTCCGCGGCGAGCGCAAGGTGGAGATCGCGCTGCGGCCGATCAAGCCGCCGAAAGCGCCACGGGCGTCTCACAGCGCGGTGTTGGCGGAAGGGCCCGATGCCGCCCTGTTCGAGCATCTCCGTCAGCTGCGCCTGCAACTGGCGCGCGATCAGGGGGTGCCGCCCTATGTGATCTTCAACGATGCGAGTCTGCATGCCATGGCGGTGGGGCGCCCCACCACCCCCGAGGCGTTCGCCGCCATGCCGGGAGTGGGAACACGCAAGCTCGAGGCGTATGGCGCGGCCTTCACGGCCGCCATCCTGGCATTCGGGCAAGGTCCGACCTGACCGTCCGTTCAGTTAAAGTGGTTGACAATGCTGCACCGCACCATTAGTGTGCGCTCATCGATTGCTGCAGTGCACAAATGCCGCGGCGGTCGACAGGAAATCGACTGATCCTTTCTTGTTTTGAACTGCCAGGAGTGTTGTCAAATGAACGTTGAATCCATCGTCAGCGATGTGAAGGGCCGCGTGGAACCGATCGTGGCCAAGGGCCAGGACGTGGTGTTCTACAGCTTTGAAGTGCTGAAGTCCGCCAACACCATCGTGGTGGATGGTGTGACCACCGTCTACCGTCTGAACCTCGCCGCCGGCAAGGATCTGGTCGGCTTTGCCCAGTCCAGCTTCGAAAAGGCCAAGGCGGATGGGATCAAGGCCGTGGCGTCCAACCCGGTGGCCTATCTGCCGGAAGGCAAGGATGCGCTGTTCGGCGCCCTCAGCCAGACCCGCGAAACCGTCATCAAGACCGGCGACGACCTGGTCAAGACCTTCAAGAGCGGTCTGGAAACCCTCACCGCCAAGCTCAACGGTGAAACCGTTGAAGCCAAGGTGAAGGCCACCGCCACCAAGGCCAAGGCCACGGTCAAGAAGACCGCCACCAAGGCCAAGACCACTGCCCGCAAGACCGCTGCCAAGGTCTGAGGGTCGGGTGTCGACCTGAGGGGGCCCCGTTTGCAGGGGCCTCGCAGGACGAAAAAGGGGCGGAGCCGATGTGTCGGCCCGCCCCTTTTATGTTGTTGGGGAGACGCTGATTGAATCTGGGCATGCGCAGCACGCAGGGAAAACCGCTGATTTGAGGCGCGAATCGCAGGCAATAGCGGTGCTATTGGCAAGAGATGCCACGAAGCGGCAGCGATTTTCAGCCCGCGATGCCATGGTCACAATTCGATCGGGGCTTCCTTAGGAGGCGTGTGTGATGACATCGAAATTCTCATCCTCGCGGGATCCGCTTGAAACCCTGGCGCATCATCTGCTGGCCCAGCTCGGGCATGAATACCAGGTGCTCGGGGGCCATTGGGCCGAGCTGCGCGAGCGTTGGACGCTGCTCAGGATGGCGCGGTCGCCGCGACAGCTGTGGGCGGTTCAGCGGGATCTGTTTCCCGAATCCAGCAGGCGCCGGCAGGAGGACCACCGCCAACGCCGCGTCCTGTGGGCGCAGACGCGCGATGCCCTGCGCCCGCTGTCGGTGCGCTGCCGCGTCAGTCGCTAGCCGGCTTCTTGCTGCGGCGACGGCTCGGGTGCGGTTTGGCCGAGGTGCTGCCGCTGCGGCGGCGCTTCCGCGGCGGCGCTTCCGGGGCAGGGGCCTCGTCGGCGATCACCACCTTGCTGATGATTTTCTTCCAGGCAGGCGTGTTGCGCAGCGTATCGAGGTTGTGGCGGACAAACTCGCCGGCGTCGAAATCACTGGCAGCCCCGACCTTGCCGCGCAGAAACTCGATAATGTCGTCCTGCAGGCCGCCGATGTCCGGCAGGCCGAGAAAGCGCCGCAGTTCCTCCGGCGTGACATGCACTTCAACCTTGATTTCCACCGTGGGTGCTCCGCTGCTCTGATGGCCCGGTTATACCACCCCCGGGCGCGTCAGCGGGTCAGCAGGCGCTCGGCTTCCCGGTATTTCTCGGCGGTGTGTGCGGCCACCTCGTCCGGCAGCCAGGGGCCGGGGGCGGTCTTGTCCCAGTCCAGCGTCTCCAGGTAGTCCCGCACGAACTGTTTGTCGAAGCTGGGCGGGCTGATGCCGGGCGCCCAGGTCTCGGCGGGCCAGAAGCGGCTGGAGTCCGGTGTCAGTACCTCGTCGATCAGGTGCAGGCGGCCTTCGGTATCCAGGCCGAACTCGAACTTGGTGTCGGCGATGATGATGCCGCGCTTCAGTGCGTAATCGGCCGCCTCCCGGTATAGCGCCAGCGTGGTGTCGCGCAGCTGCTCGGCAAGCGGTTGGCCAAGCCGCGCCACGACATCCTCAAAGCGGATGTTCTCGTCGTGTTGTCCCACTTCGGCCTTGTCCGCCGGGGTGAAGATGGGTTCGGGAAGGCGGTCGGCCAGGCGCAGTCCGTCGGGCAGGGCGATGCCGCAGACCTGTCCGTCGGCCTGATAGTCCTTCCAGCCGGAACCGATCAGGTAGCCGCGCGCCACGCACTCCACCGGCAGTGCCTTGAGCTTCTTCACCACGGCCGCGCGACCGGCCACCTGGCTACGTTCTTCCGGCGTCAGCCAGTCGCGCAGGTCGATCTCGGGTGCGGCATGGTTGGGCAGGCGGTCGGCGAATCGGTCCATCCAGAACTGGGTGACGCGCGTCAGCACGCCCCCCTTGCCGGGAATGGGGCGCGGCAGCACCACGTCGAAGGCGGACAATCGGTCTGTGGTGACGATCAGCATGTCGTCGTCGCCAATGGCGAAGATGTCGCGCACCTTGCCGCGATGGAGGCGCGGCAGGCTGCTGATCTGGGCTTCGAACAGGGGCGCTTCGGGGAGGGATTCGGTGAGCGAAACGCTCATGGCACATCTCAACGGTGACAACGAAGCGGCGCATTGTGGGCATGGCTCCGGCGGGCGTCAAAGCCGGGGCTCTGGCATCATGCCGCCCCAATTGACTTTCGTGCCCCGAGACCCGCCATGGCCCGTCAAGCGCCCGTCATCGCGCCCAGCATTCTGTCTGCCGACCTTGCCCGTCTGGGCGATGACGTGCAGGCCGTCCTCGACGCCGGGGCCGATTGGGTGCATTTCGACGTAATGGACAACCATTACGTGCCCAACCTCACCTTCGGGCCGGACATCTGCAAGGCGCTGCGCAAGTACGGTATCCGCGCCCCCATCGACGTGCATCTGATGGTGGAGCCGGTGGACGCCCTGGCCCAGGCCTTCGCCGAGGCAGGCGCCAGCATGATCACCTTTCACCCCGAAGCCACCCGCCACATCGACCGCAGCCTGCAGGCCATCCGCGCCGCCGGCTGCCAGAGTGGCCTGGTGTTCAACCCGGCGACACCGCTGGACCTCCTGCGCCACGTGATGGACAAGGTGGACATGGTGTTGCTGATGAGCGTCAACCCCGGCTTCGGCGGCCAGAGCTTCATCCCCGGCACCCTCGACAAACTGCGCGAAGCCCGCGCCCTGATCGATGCCAGCGGCCGTGACATCCGGCTGGAGATCGACGGCGGCGTCAAGGTCGACAACATCGCCGAGATCACCGCGGCAGGCGCCGACACTTTCGTCGCCGGTTCCGCCATCTTCGGCAAGCCCGACTACGCCGGCACCATCGCCGCCATGCGGGCGCAGATCGCCAGCGTGACATGAGCACCTGCGTCACCCTCACCCGCGAACTGCCCGGCGATCTCGAAACCCCGGTCAGTGCCTATCTGAAGCTGGGCAACCAGCCGTACAGCTACCTGCTGGAGTCCATGCAGGGCGGTGAGCGCTGGGGGCGGTATTCCTTTATCGGGCTGCCGTGTCGCGAGGTCATCCGCGTCCATGGTCAGACCGTCTCCGTGCAGGTGGACGGCACCGAGACTGAGCGTTTCGACACCCCGGACCCCATCGCCTGGGTGCGCACCCGCATCGGCGATACCACCGTGGTGCCGGCCGCCGGGCTGCCGCGCTTTGCCGGCGGCTGGGTAGGCTATTTCGGCTATGACTGCGTGCGTTACTTCGAGCCGCGGCTGGCCGGCGTGCAAAAGCCGGACCCCATCGGTACGCCCGACATCCTGCTGATGAAGGCCGACGAGCTGGTGGTGTTCGACAACCAGCGCGGCACCCTGACCCTGGTGGCGCATGCCCGCGAGGGGGACGAGGCCGATCGCCTGCGCGCCGCCGACCGCCTCGATGCCATGGAAGCGGCACTGGCCCAGCCCGTGACGGTGGCGCCCGTAGCGCCGCAGCCCGCGCCCGAATTCGTGTCGGGCATGAGCGCTGACCAGTACCGCGCTGCCGTCCGCAAGGTGCAGGACTACATCGCCGCAGGCGACTGCATGCAGGTGGTGCCGGCGCAGCGCATGAGCGCGCCCTTCACCGCGCCGCCGATATCGCTGTATCGCGCCATCCGCCGGCTGAATCCCTCGCCCTACCTGTTCTGCATGCACCTGGATGACCACCATGTGGTGGGCTCCAGCCCGGAGATCCTGGTGCGAGTGGAAGACGGCGAGGCCACCGTGCGGCCCATCGCCGGCACCCGCAAGCGCGGCGCCACCGAGGCCGAGGATGCGCGCCTGGCCGAAGAGCTGCTGGCCGATCCCAAGGAGCTGGCCGAACACCTGATGCTGATCGACCTGGGCCGCAACGACATTGGCCGCGTGGCGCAGACCGGCAAGGTGCGCCTCACCGAAAAGATGGTGATCGAGCGATACAGCCACGTCATGCACATCGTCAGCAATGTCCAGGGCACGCTCAAGCCCGGCATGACCGCGCTGGACGCCCTGGCCGCCACCTTCCCCACCGGCACCCTGTCCGGCGCGCCGAAGGTGCGGGCCATGGAAATCATCGACGAGCTGGAGCCGGTCAAGCGCGGCATCTATGGCGGCGCCGTCGGCTACATCGGCTGGGACGGTCACATGGACATGGCCATCGCCATCCGCACCGCCGTCATCAAGGACGGCCAGGTGCACGTGCAGGCCGGCGCCGGGGTGGTGACCGACTCCGACCCTGAAACCGAATGGCAGGAAACCCTGAGCAAGGCGCGCGCCATGACCACCGCCGCCGCCCAGGCCATGGCAGGGCGCTGGACATGATCGAGACGCTGCAACAGGGCCTCGCCGCCCTCAATGCCATTGGCTTGGAAAAGGTGTTCCTGCTGCTGATGGCGCCCGTGTTCGCCCTCTTCATGGCCTGGGAGGCCTGGCATCTGCACCGGCGCCGCGCACAGACCTACAGCGTTGAACAGGTGGGCACCAATGTGCTGCTCGCCACCAGCCACGCCATTGCCGACGGCATCGCCTGGCTGCTGGTGATCGGGCTGTTCTACGCGCTGTACCAGGTCAGGCTGTTCGACATTCCCTTCGCCTGGTGGAGCCTGTTGCTGCTGCTGGTGCTGCAGGACTTTTTCTACTACTGGTTTCACCGCGCCAGCCACCGCGTCCGCTGGATGTGGGCCAGCCACGTCACCCATCACTCCTCGGAAACGATGAACCTCGCCACCGCGCTGCGGCAGAGCATCACCTATCCGATCTCCGGCATGTGGGTGTTCTGGCTGCCGCTGGCCTGGATCGGCTTCAAGCCGGAAGCGGTGATTCTGGCGGTGGCGATCAGCCTGGCCTACCAGTTCTTCGTGCACACCGAGAGCGTGAAGAAGATGCCGCGCTGGTTCGAGGCGGTGTTCAACACGCCCTCGCATCACCGCGTGCACCATGCCCGCAATCCGCAGTACATCGACCGCAACTACGCCGGTGTGCTCATCATCTGGGACAAGCTGTTCGGCAGCTTCGTGCCAGAGGAGGCGCCCTGCGAGTACGGCATCGTGCGCCAGATTCACACCCGCAACCCCTTCGTGATGATGTTTCACGAATGGCGCGACATGTTCCGCGACGTTGCTCGACCCGGGCCGCTGTGGCAGCGGCTGAAGCACCTCTGGGCGCCCCCCGAATGGGAGCGCGAGCAGCCTTGAGGTGATCGGGACGGCCGTCGCCACGCTCGATTTGATCGGGCATCCAGACCTGCTACGGTAAGGCCATGGCCCTGACCCCCTCCACCATGCTGCCGCTGGGCACCATCGCCCCCGACTTCGCATTGCCGGAACCCCTGACCGGCCAGGTACGGCGACTGCAGGACCTCACCGGGCCAGCCGGGACCGTGGTGATGTTCATCTGCAACCACTGCCCGTACGTCCAGCACGTGAACCCCGAGCTGGTGCGGCTGGCCCGGGACTACGAGCGGCGTGGCATCGGCTTCGTCGCCCTCTCCGCCAACGATGCCGTGCACTATCCCGATGACGCGCCTGATCGCATGGCCGACGTCGCCCACGTGCAGGGGTATGGCTTCCCGTATCTCTACGACGAGACGCAAGCGGTGGCACGGGCCTATCAGGCCGCCTGCACACCGGATTTCTACCTGTTCGATGCCGACCGCCGCTGCGTCTACCGCGGCCGCCTCGATGCCTCCACGCCCGGCAATGGCGTGCCGCTGGACGGCACCGACCTGCGCGCCGCGCTCGATGCCCTGCTGGCTGGCGCCGCGCCGGCGCCGGCGCAGCACCCCAGTGTCGGCTGCAACATCAAGTGGAAGGCTGGCTGAGTCGGATCGCCGCGCTTCCACTTGTCACCCCGGCCTTGAGTCCGGGGCCCAGTTGCAACGGTGGGCGCTGGATGCCCGATCAAGTCGGGCATGACGTTGGGATAAGGTGCCCACCCTCGCCTTGAACGAATCACCCGTCACGAGTTCCCAATCACAGCGCCGCAAGCGCCAACCTGTCCCTTTTCGATTTTCCCGCGTCAGTATCCTGTGGCACGTCCATCCGACGGAGCCCGCCGCCGAGGAGACTGAATCGCCGTGACCCTGCCGCCGCACCCGGAAAGCCGTGAGTCCACCGCGGGCGACCCCGATCTGGTCGCCTGGATGGCCGAGTACGGCCCGGCACTGCGCGCCTTCTTTGTGCGCAAGGTGGGGCCGGACGAAGCCCAGGATCTGGTGCAGGATGTCTTTCTCTGCCTGCACAGTCGCGCGGTGAGTACGCAGGTGGACAATGTGGAGCGGTACCTTTTCAAGGTGGCGCACAACGTGCTGGCCAGCCGTCACCGCCATCGTCTGGTACAGGGCGCGCCCTACCAGGTGGACTTGGAGTGCGTGGCCGAGCCGGCCGATGAACTGTCGCCCGAGCGCATCCTGATGGGCCGCCGCGAGTTCGAGCGCATGATCGTCGCCATCCGGCGCCTGCCGCCCCGGGCGCAGACCGCCTTCCTGCTGCATCGTTTTCGTCAGATGACCTATCCCGCCATTGCCCGCCACATGGGTATCTCCCGCAGCGCCGTCAAGCAGCTGGTCCTGCGGGCCGCTACCCAGGTCATCGAAGAACTGGAGGGCGCGCCATGAGCGACCTGCCGCTACCGCCCTCCCGCCTGCCCCCGTCCGAGGCCGAGGCCACACGCTGGCTGATTCGCCGCCGCGACCCTGGTTTCACACCCGGCGACGAGCGCGAATACCGCGTCTGGCTGAACCGTGACCCCGCCCACCGCGCCGCCGCCCAGAAGGTGGAGCGCTATTGGCAGCTCATGGGCCTGGTCGGCGACGATCCCGAGATCATGGCCCTCACCGAGCAGCGCGCACGCGCCGCAAATCGCCCGGTGAGGGTGCTGCGCTGGGCCGCGCTGGCCGCCGTGTTGGTGGGTGCCATCGGCCTTGGCTGGACCCTGCGGGATGCGCCCGGGGTGGCCGACGTGATGCAGCCCATCGTTGCCGCCGTCAGCTCGCGCCAAGCCGACACCGGCCCGGTGTATGCGCAGGCTTTCCACACGAGCGTCGGCCAACGCACCCGGGTCACGCTGGCCGACGGGTCCGAGATTACCCTCGACACCGACAGCCTCATGCATACGCGCGAAAGTGCCCGCGCCCGCGCCATCGAACTGCTGCGCGGCCGCGCCTACTTCAAGGTGGCCAAGGACCCCTCGCGCCCCTTCACCGTCGCCGCCGGTGGCAAGGTGGTGGTCGCCACCGGCACCGAATTCGCAGTGGACGTGCTGGACGACGACATGCGCGTCACCCTGGTGGAAGGCAGCGTGCGGGTGGAGACCCCGCGTCTGCTGCTGCCGGATGCCGAAGTGGCGCTTCAGCCCGGCACCCAGCTGCTCGCCAAGGTGGACCAGTCCCGGACGGTCACCCAGGAGGTGGACCTGGACCGCGCCATCAGCTGGACCAGCGGCCGCCTGCACTTCTTTAACGAAACTCTGGGCTACGCCGCCCGCGAGATGAACCGCTACTCCGAAAAGAAGATCGTCATCCGCGACCCCGCCACCGCCGCCCAGCCCATCATCGGCAACTTCCGCGCCGGCGACATCGACGCCTTCGTCCGCGCCGTGCAACTGCACGGCTCCGCCCGGGTTCACTTCCAGACCGACGACGTGGTGGCGTTGGGGCCGCGGTAGGGCGACGCTCCGTCATCGTTTCACCTCGTATCCGACGCCACACAGTCGGTTCCCATACCCCCCGGCACGCCATCACGCCGTCACCCCGCACTTGATGCGGGGGTGGCGCGGCCTGCCACGCCGGGCGTCAGCAATCCCTTCTCCCCTCGCGGGAGAAGGCGTCCCAGCACTCAGCCCTCAAAACTCAGCACTCACGCTTTCAATCTGTCCCCTTTCGAAAATCCCGCGTCAGTACCCAACAGAGGGAAAAGCGCGCAGGTCTGAAAGTGCGCTCACCCGTGGTGCACCTGAGAGAGAGGGGACATACGCATGAACAGCAGCATGAGGCTGCGCGCCGCAACCTGGTTGCGCGCCGTCGCCGTGGCACTCGTATCGGCCATCGTGTCGGCCGCACACGCCCAGGAACCCATTGCCTTCGACATTCCGGCACAGCCGCTGTCGCAGGCATTGATCACCTTCGGCGACCAAAGCGGCCGCGGCATTCTCGCCAGCCCGGAACTGACCGCCAGCGAAACCAGCACCGCGCTTCAGGACGAGGCCACCGCCGAGACGGCGTTGGACATCCTCCTGCAAGGCACCGGCCTCAGCTGGCAGCAGGACGGCGACGTGTTTGTCATCGTGCGCGAAGGCAGCGCCGCTGAGACGGCACCCGCCGACATCGACAGCGCCCGCCGCGCCGGCGTTGAGGAAATCATCGTCACCGGCCAGAAGAAGGCCGAGCGCCTGCAGGACGTGCCGATTGCCATCAGCGCCTTCGACA
>CAKZHZ010000049.1 GCA_936928855.1 uncultured Polycyclovorans sp. | reverse complement strand
GCCGCGGCTTCGTCGAAGTCGAGAACCGGTGTCACACAGGCGTCCACACCATCGAACACACTCCCCCATTCGTCGCGCGTACGCGACCCGAAGCGGGCTTGCAGTGCCGCGCTGATCACCGGCCACGCGGCACGGTCCCACCGGTCGGGCAGGTCGCCGATGCCGAGGGTGTCGATCAGGTTCCGCCAGAACTTCTCCTCGAGCGCGCCAACGGCGACGAACTTGTCGTCGGCGCACCGATACGTCGCGTAGAACGGCGCCGAGCCGTCGAGCAGATTGCCCTGGTCCCGAGAACCCCAGCGTCCGGCGGCCTTCCACGACCACTGCAGCGCGCCGAGCAGTCCGGCACCGTCGACCATGGCGGCGTCGATGACCTGGCCTCGGCCGGTGCGCGTGCGGTCGTGCAGAGCGGCCAGCACGCCGACGACGAGCAGCATCGACCCCCCGCCGAAGTCGCCGACGAGCGAGAGCGGCGGCACCGGCGTTGATGTGCACCGCGGTGCCACCGGCGTAGTCGATGACCGAGACATCCCAGCCGAAGCTCTCGCCGAGCTTCATGATCCAGCCGCCGCCCCAGACCCACGCGGCAACCGGGAAGTAGACCACCGTCGCCCAGATGCCGGCGAAGATCATCCACGAGCCGAACTTGGCGCGGTCGGCGATCGCGCCGGAGATGAGCGCGACCGTGATGATCGCGAACGTGGCGCCGAACGTCGCCCCGACCAGCGTGTCACTCGACGCGTTCGCGAGACCGAAGTCGGAGAACGGGTTGCCGGCGAGCCACGTCGGACCGTCGGTGATCGCCGACATGTTGAACCCGTAGAGGATCCACAGCACGCCGACCAAGCCCATCGCGCCGAAGCTGAGCATCATCATGCTCACGACGCTCTTCGCCTTGACCAACCCGCCGTAGAAGAACGCCACACCCGGCGTCATAAAGAGCACGAGGGCTGTCGCGGCGACAGACCACGCGAGGTTTCCGCTGTCCATGAAGTGCCTCACTCATGTGTTGTGTAACTCGGGCCTGGACACCGCTGCTTTCGGGTCGCGGCTGTCCTGGCGAGACTCAGTGTGACGACGCGCGGTTTCCACCGGCATGCGTGTCGTGTTTCGCGATCGTTACGCGGATGCCGCGTGGGTAAACATCACGTTTCGTGACGCCGAAAAGGACGCGGGAATCCCCCGCCGAACGGCGGGGACACCGGGTCAGGAGTGCGTCAGGGCGTTCAGGCGGGAGATGGCGCGCAGATACTTCTTGCGATACCCGCCGGCGAGCATCTCGTCACTGAACACGGCGTCCAGCGCCTGACCGGTCGCGCGCACCGGGATCTGCGCGTCGTACGCCCGGTCGACGAACGCCACGAGCCGCAGCGCGGCGGACTGATCCTCGAGGGTCGTCACGTCGCGCAGCCCGATCATTCCGACGCCGTCGATGAGGCGGAGATAGCGCGACGGGTGCACGGTCGCGAGGTGCGCCACGAGGTCGCCGAACGCATCATCGGAGACGACGGCGTGCGCGGCGGCGTAGGCAGCGACACGGCCGCTTGGGGCTCATCCTTTTCCTCGTCCCGCGCCGCCTCGTCCTGGGGATGCTCCGGCTCCCGGCCGCTGCGCAGGGTCTCCTCCACCGCGGCGACGATGCCCTCCGGGATCGGCGAGCGCAGCGGGCCGCAGCCGTCGATGCGGGCGGCGTCGGCCAGGGACGCGGGGATGTTCATGAAGTGTTGCCGGAACAGGAACGTTCCCGTGGCACTCGCCAGAAACGGGATGATGATGGCCTGGTAGGTGTCGGCCCACTTCAGGTCGCGGCTGACCAGGTCGAAGAGGGCAATGATCAGCACCTCGGTGGGCAGCATCAGCGAGAGCAGCACCAGGGTAAAGGCCAGGCCCTTGAGCGGAAAGCGGAAGTACACGAACGCCAGCGCGGAGAGCAGCGCCAGCACCGTTTTCCCGGCGGTCACGCACACGGCCACCAGCAGGCTGTTGAGCAGACCTTCCGGCACGGCGCCAGCAACGACCTCGCCCAGCATTCCGATGCCGCTCTCGACGCCGCCGATCAGGGGATCGGCCCAGGCGAACACTGCCTGGAACATCACGAACATCAGAATGGCGAGCAGTGGCAGGCCGGTGGCCGGGTGCAGCAGCAGACGGTCCGCCGCATCGGTCAGCGTATCCTGATTGTCGCCGCTGACGGCGTTGTCATAGAGGGCTTCCGCTTCCTCATGCCAGCGTGCCGGATCGGTGAAGCGCGGCGTCGGGGGCACCGGCGTTTTGGCCAGCTGTGCGGTGAGGGCATCCGCGCCCTGACGGCGGACGGCAACGGTACCCACCACCGGCACTCCGAGCTGCGACGAGAGCGATTCAAGGTCAATCTTCAGTCCATGACGTTCCGCGACGTCCATGCGATTGACGGCGAGCACCATGGGGCGCCCCAGCTGCAACACTTCGAGCGCGAAACGCAAGTGCAACTGCAGATTGATGGCATCAAGCACACAGACGATGACATCCGGGGCTGTCTCGCCGGGAAACCGGCCAAGGCAGACATCGCGGGTGACTGCCTCGTCGGGACTGGCGGCCTCCAGCGTATAGGCGCCTGGCAGATCGATGATCTCCAGCGCGCCGTTGGCTCCCTGCAACTGATGCAATCCGGATTTCCGCTCGACTGTCACACCGGCATAGTTGGCAACTTTCTGACGACTGCCGGTCAGGCGGTTGAACAAGGCTGTCTTGCCGCAGTTGGGGTTGCCGACCAGGGCGACGCGCTGCAGGCGGGGAGGGTTTGGGCTCATGGAGCGTTCGTCCTCACCTGTACGCGGTCGGCCTCGATTCGCCGTAGAGCGAACCGTGCCCCCCCGATGCGAACCAGCAGCGGATCCTGGCCGACCGGTCCCACGTGCAGGACCTCGACCGGCCGCCCGGCGACAAAGCCGAGCACTTTCAGGCGCCGGGCAACGGGGTCGGTGCCTTCGGCATCGCGAACATGGTCAACTCGCGCAGGTTGACGTCGGGGCAGGGCAGTCAGACAGATCAGGCTCATAGGAATGGATGATAACGTGTCTCGTTTACGCGCGAGTGTGCCCGATACCTGAAACCTCAGAGCGTGGCGCCAAGCACGGTGCCCTGATGGATCGCACGCTTGGCATCAAGCTCGCCCGCGAAGTCAGCACCGCCGATCAGGTGTACGTTCTGGTCCGCCGCTTCCAGCGGCGCCTGCAGGGTGCGTTCGCTGACCTGACCGGCACACAACACGATGGTATCCACCTCCAGCAGGGTCGCCTTCTCGCGCTTCTCTCCAAAGCTGATCAGCAGTCCGCGTTCATCAATCGCCTCGTAATTGACACCGCCGATCATCTCGACCCGTTTCATTTTCAGCGTCGCCCGGTGGATCCAGCCGGTGGTCTTGCCGAGCCGCTTGCCGAGCGACTCCGCCTTGCGCTGCAGCAGCGTGACAGAGCGTGCGGGCGGCGTGAGCGTTGGTCGGGTTACTCCTCCGCGATGCTGGGCGGGGTCGGTGACCCCCCATTCGGCATTCCAGTGCGCAGGCTCCAGCGCCGGCGACGGGCCTTCCTGAACCAGAAACTCGCTGATATCAAAGCCGATACCGCCGGCCCCGACGACGGCGACACGCTCGCCCACCGGCTTGTGATGCAGCAGCACGTCAATGTAACTCAGCACCTTGCCAGTAGCGGCCTGCTCGGCCTGCCCTGGGATGTCCGGGTCTCGCGGACGTACTCCGGTGGCAAGCACGATGTCGTCGTACTGTCCGGCGATGAGCTGGCTGGCGTCCACGCGAGTGTCGAGGTGCAGCGTCACGCCGGTATCGTGCAGGTGGTTGCGGTAGTAACGCAGCGTTTCGTGGAACTCCTCCTTGCCAGGAACCTGCTTGGCCATGTTGAACTGCCCCCCGATCTCGCTCGCCGCATCGAACAGGTCCACCTGATGTCCACGGTCGGCGAGGGTGGTGGCACAGGCCAGTCCGGCCGGGCCTGCGCCCACCACGGCGATCCGCTTGGGTGAGGCAGCCCGCTCAACGCGGATTTGGGTCTCGTGGCAGGCCCGGGGATTCACCAGACAGGAGGCCGTTTTCAGCTGGAATGCGTGGTCCAGGCAGGCTTGGTTGCAGGCGATGCAGGTGTTGATGCGATCCGCCTTGCCGGCAGCAGCCTTGTTGACAAAGGCTGCGTCGGCCAACAACGGCCGGGCCATGCTCACCATGTCGGCCATCCCGTCCGAGAGGATCTGCTCAGCGACTTCGGGGGTGTTGATACGGTTGGTCGTACACAGGGGGATGGACACCTCCTGTTTCATCTTCTGGGTGATCCAGGCAAACGCCCCGCGGGGCACGCTGGTGGCGATGGTCGGCACGCGCGCTTCGTGCCAGCCGATGCCGGTGTTGATGATGGTGGCGCCCGCCTGCTCGATCGCCTTGGCCAGCTGCACCACCTCCTCCCAGCTCTGCCCCTCCGGAATGAGGTCGAGCATCGACAGGCGGTAGACGATAATGAAGTCTGGTCCCACCGCCTCCCGTACCCGGCGGACGATCTCGACGGGAAGGCGCATGCGGTTTTCGTAAGCACCGCCCCAACGATCAGTTCTTTTGTTGGTGTGGGTCACCAGAAACTGGTTGATGAAGTATCCCTCGGACCCCATGACCTCAACACCGTCGTAACCACCCTCCCGCGCCAGGACCGCGCACCGAACGAAGGCCTTGATCTGACGCTCGATGCCACCTTCACCCAACGCCCGTGGCGTGAAAGGGGTGATCGGCGATTTGATCCGTGAGGGGCCCACGCTCAGAGGGTGATACCCGTATCGGCCTGCATGCAGGATCTGCAAGGCGATCTTGCCGCCTTCGGCATGGACCGCGTCGGTGATCTGACGGTGCGCGCGCGCGCCGCTCTGCGAGGTCAACTGCCCGGCGAAGGGCGACACCCAGCCTTCGACGTTGGGCGCAAAGCCTCCGGTGACAATCAGTCCCACACCGCCACGCGCACGCTCGGCAAAGTACGCAGCCAGGCGTGGAAAGTGCTTTCGACGGTCTTCAAGACCTGTATGCATCGACCCCATCAGGACCCGGTTGCGCAGCGTCGTGAAACCGAGGTCCAGCGGAGCGAGCAGATGCGGATAGAGCGTGGACATATTGGCGGCCTGAGACAGGTGGCTATAGTGCGGAGCAGTGTACGTGACGTCTTCCCGCGGAGCGGTTGGGCGCAGCGCCATGACCGTCCGTCGCTGCAGCGCAGCAATGCGGGATCGAATCGGTTACGCTTGCTCCATACTGCACCGTATGGTGCACCCCGACTTCCTTTTTCCTTTCCTCATTACCGGAGAATTTTCATGGGTCAGTACACCGCCCCCCTGCGCGACATGCAGTTCGTTCTGCACGAACTGCTGGGCGTCGAAGCCGAACTGCAGGCCATTCCGTCCCACGAAGGCCTTGATGCGGACACCATCAACTCGATCGCCGACGAGGCCGGCAAGTTCACGCAGAACGTCACGTTTCCGCTGAACCAGAGCGGCGATGAGGAAGGGTGCTCGCTCGACAAGGCGTCCGGGGAGGTCACCGCACCGAAAGGTTTCAAGGAAGCCTACGCGCAGTATGTGGAAGCCGGCTGGCCTTCCTTGGCCTGCGATCCCGAATTTGGTGGTCAGGGACTGCCCGAAGTCGTCAACAATGTGCTGTACGAGATGCTCAACAGTGCCAACCAGGCCTGGACCATGTACCCCGGTCTGACCCATGGTGCCTACGCGGCGCTGATTGCGCACGGCACGCCCGAGCAGAAGGCGACCTACCTGCCCAAAATTGTGTCCGGACACTGGACCGGCACGATGTGCCTGACCGAGTCCCATTGCGGTACCGATCTCGGTCTGCTGCGCACCAAGGCGGAGCCGACCGGTGATGGCGCCTATGCCATCAGCGGGCAGAAAATCTTCATCTCGGCCGGGGAGCACGACCTCGCTGAGAACATCATTCACCTGGTTCTGGCGCGCCTGCCAGACGCTCCGGCCGGCACCAAGGGGATCTCCCTGTTCATCGTGCCGAAGTTTCTCCCCAACGCGGACGGTTCCCTCGGCGCGCGCAACGGCATCAAGTGCGGCGCACTTGAGCACAAGATGGGCATCCACGGGAATGCCACTTGCGTGATGAACCTTGATGGCGCCACCGGGTGGCTGGTGGGTGAGCCGCACAAGGGCCTGAACGCCATGTTCGTCATGATGAATGGCGCACGCCTTGGCGTGGGCATGCAGTCGCTCGGACTTGCTGAAGTGGCCTATCAGAACTCGGTGGCCTATGCCCGCGATCGCCTGCAGATGCGTTCGCTCTCGGGCAAGAAGGCACCGGAGAAGCCTGCCGACCCCATCATTGTGCACCCCGATGTCCGACGCATGCTGCTCACCCAGAAGGCGCATGTGGAAGGCGGCCGCGCCTTCACCTACTGGACCGGGCTGATGATCGACAAGGAACACAACCATCCGGACGAGAATGTCCGGAAGGACATGGCGGACCTGGTGGCGCTGCTGACCCCCATCGTCAAGGGCTTCATCACCGAGCAGAGCTACGTCTCGACCACGCTCGGCATGCAGGTGTTCGGTGGGCATGGTTACATCAAGGAGTGGGGCATGGAACAGTACGTTCGCGATGCCCGCATCAACATGATCTACGAGGGCACCAACGGCATTCAGGCGCTCGACCTGCTGGGCCGCAAGGTGTTGTCCGACATGGGAGCCAAGCTCACCAAGTTCGGCAAGATCGTTACCGCGTTCATCAAGAGCGAATCCGATAATGAGGCGATGAAGGAATTTGTCGGCCCGCTCGCAGCGCTCGGCACCGAAGTGCAGAAGGTGACGATGGAAATCGGCCAGAAGGCCATGAAGAACCCTGAAGAAGTGGGGGCCGCATCAGTGCCGTACATGCATCTTCTGGGGCACTTCGTGTATGCCTACCTGTGGGCACGCATGGCCCGTATCGCGCTGGAGAAGCAGGGCGAAAGCGACTTCTACGTCACCAAACTGGCAACTGCACGTTTCTACTTCAGCAAGATGCTGCCGGAAACGCAGATGAACCTGGCCCAGATCCGGGCGGGTGCCGACACGCTGATGGCGCTGGATGCTGCAAGCTTCTGATCCTGCCCCAGGTGAAATCGTCGAGGAGGCCGGGCATCGCCCGGCCTTTTTTTTGGTCTTGGCCCCGCCGCCCGGGCTCGATCATCCAGGGTCAATGCCATGACCGCGCCAGCTGCCTACGGTGCGGTCACTGATAAGAGGAGAATATCCGCATGAGCCGAAGAGACCTGTCGGGCTGGGGGCTGGCGTTGCTGAACCGCATGGCGGCATGGCCGGTGCTGAGGCGCTCCGGGATCAGGCGCGTGACTGAGCGTGTCCTGTTCCAGGGCGCCCGATCCGGCTTCCAGCTGGCGGGCACCACAGCGCGCGTATTTCGCAAATCAGGTGGCGCCGGTGCCGTTCACCGTTTGACGGCCTCTCAGCAGGCGGGACTGTTCGATCTGCAGCCAACGGAGGAGCAGCAAATGCTCTGTGATGCCGTCCGTGCGGTCGCCGAGGGTGAACTGCGACCGGCGGCGGCCGAGGCCGACCGGACCGGCGCAGCAAACGCCGCCACGCGCGCCGCGGTCAACGATCTGGGCATGCATCTGCTGAGTCTTCCGGAAGCTCTGGGCGGGGCGGGTCAGGACCGTGCATTGGTCACCAATGCGCTGGTCGCCGAAGCCTTGGCCCAGGGCGACCTCGGACTGGCGGTTGCCACACTCGCACCGCTATCGGTGCTGCGAGCGTTGGTGACATGGGGCGACGCCGAACAGCAGGCAACCTATCTGCCGGCTTTCTCCGAACTGCAACCGCCGGTCTCGGCACTGGCCCTCGCTGAGCCGGGGCTACTGAGTGATGCGATGCAACCGCAGACCCGCGCCGAACGAACCGAACTGGGATATCGCCTGCACGGAGAGAAGTCGCTGGTGATCCGCGGGGCTGAGGCCGAGCTTCTGCTGGTATCGGCACAGGTGCCGGGCGAGGGCACTGCATTGTTCGTCATTGAGGGTGGCACCCCCGGGATTCAGTTTGCGCCTGAGCCCACAATGGGGCTTCGTGCGGCGGCGACGGTGCGTATGACGCTGGATGCCGTTGAGGTGCCTATGACAGCCCGCCTCGGCACGGCGGAGGATGCAGCTGACTGCGTCCGGCTCTCGCGCCTGGCATGGTGTGCTGTAGCGTGCGGCACCAGCCGGGCCGTACTCAATTTCGTGATCCCCTATGTCAATGAGCGCCAGGCTTTCGGTGAGCCGATCAGCCACCGACAGTCAGTCGCCTTCAGCGTGGCCGATATGGCCATTGAACTCGAGGGGATGCGCCTGGCCATGCTGCGGGCTGCGAGCCGGGCCGAGACCGGGCAGTCCTTCGCACGCGAAGTGGCGCTGGCCCGACGCCTCTGTGCCGATAAGGGTATGCAGATCGGCAGTGACGGTGTCCAGCTATTGGGGGGACACGGGTTTACCAAGGAGTATCCCGTCGAGCGTTGGTATCGGGATCTGCGTGCCATCGCGGTCATGGATGGCGGCCTGCTGGTGTGAGGAGCGAACGATGATTCATCTGGAAACCCCCAAGAAGTTCCAAGCGCTGGTCAATCAGGCCCGTCAGGTCGCGCAAGAGATCTTTCGCCCGAACTCGCGCAAATACGACCTCGACGAACACCGCTATCCGCAGGAGCTGGACCTGCTCGCTGCGGTTCTGGACGGCATGAACGCCAGCGGCAATGGCGGCGCCGGTGCTGCCGGCGTGCGCCGGGATGATCGCGATGAAGCCGCTGGCAATCGCAACGGCTCCAATCTGAGCACTGTGCTCGGCATCATGGAACTGTGCTGGGGTGATGTCGGGCTGCTGCTGTCGATGCCGCGGCAGGGGCTCGGGAACTCCGCTATTGCCTCGGTGGCCACGGCCGAACAGCTGAAACGGTTCGAAGGCAAGTGGGCGGCAATGGCCATCACCGAGCCGCATTGCGGGAGTGATTCGGCGGCGATCCGCACCACTGCGGAACTCGACGGCGACCACTACGTGCTGAATGGCGAAAAAATCTATGTCACCAGCGGCGAACGGGCCGACCTGGTGGTGGTCTGGGCGAGCCTGGATCGCAGCAAGGGCAGGGCGGCCATCAAGAGTTTCGTGGTCGAGAAGGGCAGTCCGGGCTTCGAACTGGTGCGTCTGGAGCACAAGCTGGGTATCCGCGCGTCGGATACCGCTGCTTTTATCCTCAACAATGTACGGGTCCCCAAGGAGAACCTGCTGGGGTCCCCGGAGGTGGACGTATCGAAGGGATTTGCAGGTGTCATGCAGACGTTCGACAACACGCGCCCACTGGTGGCGGGCATGGCCGTCGGTCTGGCGCGCGCCTGCCTTGATGAAACCCGAGCGCAACTGATCTCGGCCGGCATGGTCATTGATTACGATGCGCCCGCAGCAAACCAGCCGGCGACGGTATGGCAGTTCTTACAACTGGAAGCTGACTACGAGGCGGCGAGACTGCTGACCTTGGAAGCGGCCTGGATGGCCGATAACCGCCAGCCGAACTCACTGCAGGCTTCGATGGCGAAGGCCAAGGCGGGGCGCAGCTGTGTCGATATCGCATTGCAGTGTGTGGCGATCTGCGGCGCACTTGGCTATACCGAACATGGGCTTCTGGAAAAATGGGCACGTGACGCCAAGATCCTCGATATTTTTGAGGGAACGCAACAGATTCAGCAGCTCATCGTCGCCCGAAGGCTGCTCGGCAAGAGCTCCTCTGAACTGAAGTAAGCTCCATGGGAAGAGGAGATTTCAATGACTGAACTGGCCGCCGTTACCACCGGACGCTTCTGGTACCAGGAGGCGCAGCTTGCTTACGAGCGTTACGGATCGCACGGTGCGCCGACCGTAGTGCTGACCCACGGCATCCTGCTGGACTCTCATCTCAATCGGGGGCTTGCGCGCAAACTGGTACGCGAAGGGTTCCAGGTGGTGTTGCTCGATCTACTGGGCCACGGGCGCAGTGATCGCAGTCATGACCCCAAGGATCACCGTGCGGACTTCTATGCCGACCAGGTACTTGCCCTGCTGGATCACCTGCAGGTCGAAAAGGCAGTGCTGGGAGGGCTGTCGCTCGGATGCATTGTCTCCCTGCATGTCGCAGTCAAGGCACCGGATCGTGTGGCAGGACTGTTTCTCGAAATGCCGGTGATGGAATGGTCTGCGCCCTGGGCAGCACTCATGCTGTCACCACTGATCGCACTGTCCCGGCTCGCACCCTTTCTGCAACGCCCATTGGCACAACGCCTGCGGCGGATACCGCGACCACGCAATGAGGTGCTGACCAGTGTGCTCAACACGGCGTCGATGGAGCCAGCCAACATGGCAGCCATTCTTCATGGCGTGCTGGTCGGCGCGATCGTACCCCCGGAAACCGCGCGTCGCACACTTTCCATGCCGGCGCTGATCATCGGTCACAGCGGCGACAAGCTACACGAATTCCGCGACGCGCATGTGCTGCATCAGGAGCTGCGGCATTCCACCTTGCTGGAGGCCCGGCACATTCTCGAACTGCGAAACCGGCCCGACCGGTTGTGGCCAGACATCAGACGCTTCTTCGTCGCGCTGCGTGAAGGGGAGGGGGAGGGGGCACCGCGCCCCCGCATCGTTCGACGGCGCCCCTGAGCGGCAGAGGAACCCGTGTCGGCAACGGTGCGGGGTGACCGATCCGTGCCCGGCTCAGGTCAGAAATCCGCCGTCAACCACCAGCGTACTGCCGGTGACATAGCTGGAAGCTTCCGCCACCAAGAACAGTACGGCCGGTGCGATTTCGCTGGGCTGAGCCACGCGGCCGAGGGGGATGCTCGGCATGAAGTGCTTGAGCATCTCCTCGTTAGTGGTCAACGCAGACGCGAACTTGGTTTCGGTCAGTCCCGGCAGCACCGCGTTCACCCGCACGCCCCAGGGCGCGCACTCCTTGGCAAAAGCCTTGGTCATGTTGATGACGGCTGCCTTGGTCACTGAATAGATGCCCTGCATCGGCCCGGGCCGCACACCATTGATGCTGGCGATGTTGACGATGGCGCCGCCACCGCCGCGCTTCATCAGCTTGGCCGCCAGTGCCGACAGCTCGAAATAGCCCTTCACGTTGACCTGGAGCGTCTTGTCGACCATGTCCATGCCAGTGTCGGCGATATGGCCAAAGTGCGGGTTGGTCGCCGCATTGTTGACCAGGATATCGAGACGCCCGAACCGCTGATCAATTGCATCAACCAAGGCGTTCAGTGCGCCCGAGTCACCCTGGTGTGCGGCGATGGCGGTTGCTTTCCCGCCTGCCGCAACGATGGATGCGGCCACGGCGTCAAGATCCGCCTGCTTGCGCGACGCCAGGATGACATGCGCCCCCTGCTCGGCGAGCAGCCTCGCGGTGGCTTCACCGATACCCCGGGACGCGCCGGTGACGAGAGCGATACGATCATGCAGATCAAACAGGCGGGTACTCATGGATCAGACCTTGGAGTCGGGCAGGGGGCTGACACGGCTGCGATGCTTGCCCCAGGCAACCAGCGCAAACCCGAACGCGTACATCATGATGCCGTAAACGGCGGATGGGACGGCCATTTCGGTATTGTTCAGCAGAGTCATGGCCACCAGCAGGCCGATGGTGCTGTTCTTGATACCGAGTTCGACCGCCACCGTCAGACTGTCCTGTCCGCTCAGGCCGGCAAGCCGCCCTCCCAACATCCCCAGGGCGATGCCGGCGACATTGAGCGCGGCGCATGCCGGCCCTGCAAGGGCCAGCAGACTGCCCAAGCGCTCGCGGTTGGTCCAGGCGATGCCGATGATCAGCAGCAGCAGTACCAGCGCGCCGAACAGACTGACCACACGATCGGCACGCGCTGCCAATGCAGCGTTGCGCCCGCGGATCACCATGCCGATTGCCACAGGCACCAGAATCAGGACGGACAGCATCAGTACGGTCTTCAGAAAGGGAAGATGCAACGGGGTATCGCCGTGGTCGAGGCCGGCCAACTCCAACGCAATATTGACCCAGAAGGGAAGCGTCGCGATCGTTGCCAGGCTGGCAATCACCGTCAGGATGATAGATAGCGCCACGTTGCCGCGCGCCAGAAAGCTGATCAGATTGGAGGTGGTGCCCCCGGGACAGGCCGCCACGATGACCACCCCCACTGCGAGTGTCGCGCCCAGGCCGGGCATCTGCATCAACAGCAAGCCAATCAGCGGCAGTATCGCAAGCTGCAGGGCGCTACCGACCAACAGGCCGCGGGGCGCCTGCGCCTCCCGCTTGAAGTCCTGCGGCGTCAGGGTCAAGCCCATGCCGATCATGATGATGAACAACGCAATCGGGAGGCCGATCGCAATCAGCGGACTTTGTTCCACGGGTGAAATGCTCCTGCGCGATTCTTGTAGGTTATGCGGCTGCGCTCTTGTACCACACACAGCCCCCAACCGCTGCTCGGACGCGTACGCTAAGCACCCGAATACCTGACTCAGCTGACTCCATGGACCCACTGCAAGCCGAGCGTCGTTCGCGGCCCTCAAAAACCCCAAAGAAATCATCGATCGGCCTTTGGCTGTCGTTGCTGATCCCTGCCGCAGCCCTGTTCGCCGGCATCCGCTGGCTGCAGTCAGAAGCGCCACAGCCGTTGCCACAGGCCGTTGCCGATGGACAAGGGCGCGACACAGGTTCCTTGGGGGCTCCGCCAGCATCGGATTCGACGTCGCAGCGCACGCCGGACGTAGTGGCCTCGCCTCGGATCACCGGCGGGGTCGCACCCGCTGCGGAGCTCCAGACCACGCCGCTGGAAACGTTTGAGCCAGGCCCGGCTGAAACGCGCCTCGCGGGGCCGCGTGCCATTGGCGGTGGCGACCGTTTGCCCCCGCAGGACGCGCGAAGTCTGTCGGGCGGCGCACGTGACGATGGCCTGTGCCGTGGGCTTCAGGGGCTGCGGGAAGAGGCAGAGACCTTGCTTGCCGCCAAACCGCCGGAGTCGGAGGCCCGACTGCTGCGCAACCAACGAGACAACGCCATCCAGAACATGAGCCGCCTGAAATGCCTCGAGTAGCCGTGCGACCGACAGCCGCGACGGCATGGCGCCGTGTTCGTCTTCGGCACAATAAACGCCATAATGTATATTATGTAAAGTAATGGAATGATACGCGCATTGACGGTGCCCACACCCGATGCTATAAGCCCCGCCTTCATCTGCCGCCCTGGGGGTTCCCCATGCCGACGCGAGCCACGACGAAACCGGAGAAACGCGCCAGCCGCGGCGCCTCCAACAAGGCGAAGCCCGCCGCGGCGGCGCGCCCCAAGGCTGTCGGCACGAAATCTGCGGGAACGTCACCCAAGTCCTCTCGCTCTTCCACCACAACCCCGAAGCGCGCCACAACGGCTGCGCCCAAGAACGCCAAATTAATGACTGCGAAAACCACCGCTTCCAAGTCCAAGGCCGCTCCCCGCACCAGCAAGAAGGCAGCTGCGGCGAAAACGGCGACCAAAACCAAGGCAGCCGCACTCAATGGCGCGCTGACCGAAGACCAGATCCGCCAGATGTCTGATGACGACTACATGAGCGATGCGCAGCTGTCGTTCTTCCGCGAGCGCCTGCTGGCCATGCGCGCAGAGGTCTTGGCACGGGAAGTCGACGTCAAGGAACGGCTGCATCAACGGGAAGTGTTCGCCGACCCGGCTGACCGTGCGACTGCCGAAGAAGAGCACTGGCTTGACCTGCGCCTGCGTGAACGCGAGTCGCTGCTGCTGCGCAAGATTGATGAAGCCCTGAAGCGCATCGCTGATCGCGAATACGGCTATTGCGAGAAGACTGGCGACCCGATCGGCATTCCGCGTCTTCTGGCACGCCCCACCGCCACCGTCTGCGTCGATATCAAGGGCCAGGACGAGCGTGTCGAGGCGCAGTATCGGGATCGTTGAACCACAGATTTTTAGCGATGAATGCTTGACTTCGGACCGGCCATCGCTAGAATACGCGGCACACAGTGATGCGGGTGTAGCTCAGTTGGTAGAGCGCGACCTTGCCAAGGTCGAGGTCACGAGTTCGAGCCTCGTTACCCGCTCCAAGAATCAAAGCCCCGGTTGCATGAGCGGGGCTTTTTAGTTTCAGAGACAGCGCGAATTGCGCCCCCGGGCTGGGTGGCAGAGTGGTTATGCAGCGGACTGCAAATCCGCGTACGTCGGTTCAATTCCGGCCCCAGCCTCCATCGTCTCTGCCCGCCTGATCAGGTGCCGATAATCAGGGCACCCCACTCTCTTCGCTTTCCGGCGGATCAACCTCAGACGGCAACGCGCTGCTGCAGCGGCACCACGTTGTCGCGGGGCGCCTGAAGACTTGGCTCGACCTCCCGAGGCGCTTCAGTTACCCGCGTGGAAACCGTCATCAGCGGCGTTCGATCTGCGGCGAGCGCCACGGTGACCGGCTGATGCCGTTCGCCCTGCGCTCTGAACACGCGCAGCATCTGGGCATCCGCGCGCCGCAGAATGTGCCCTTCCGGATTGGTCAGAACGGTCATCAGCGGAATGGCACCGGCATTTCCGAACTCTGCCGTTTTCAAAAGATGCCACTCCAACACAGGAGAGCGACCGCCCATTTCCGTGATCGGGCGAACCAACCGCCAACCCAAGGCATCCATGAGTTGGAACTCAAGCTTGGGGATGAGGGTCCCGGCTTGGGCCTCAGCGGACAGCAGCGCCCACTCATAGGCATTCTCGAGGCGCCAGTCGTTGTAGCGGACAGTGGCATAGCCAACCGCCTGCGCCATGACCCGTTCCACATCGGCCTGGCGGGCTGGGTCGCGCAGTACAAAGAACACCGGAAACTGCCGGATCGAGCAACGATCGAAGCAAAAAACGGAAAGCGCCTCGTGCGACAGGTTGATGAGCCGGTCGGATGCCAGCGGTCTGAAGACCAGTTTTCGCAACTCGTACTCGCGCTGCGCACCAACGCCGCGCGTCACCGTGTCGATTTCGGCCAGCTCGGCGACCACCAAGTCGGTGCACAGGTCGTGCCCGTATCCGTGGAGGACGAACAGGGAGGGGAACGCAGCAGCCGGCTGGTGATGCAGCAGGCCCGCAACCGTTTCATAGGGGGTGGCGGGTCGTAGCATCGGGGTGATCGGGCTCTGGTTCAACGTTGCTCCGCAGTCTCGGCGGCCTCCTTAAGGGTCTTTACGGGTCTCCCCTGCCCCGTTGGCAGTCGGATTTCCCTGAACGCCATTGTCCCCTTTTGGGCGTTTTTTGAGCGTGCCTTCGTCGGCTGGGAAGCGCCATTCATTCATGTCGAAGCCACCGGCCTTCATCGCCTTCTGCAGTTGATCGAGAGACTTCTGGGAGCCTTTCAGCGTGGTGAACGTGGTGCCGGAACGGGTCACCATGGTGGTGATGCGCTCCAGCAGCACCGCTCGATCACGGGCAGCATTGATCCCCCCTCGGCGAGAGCTGGCCCATTTTTCTGAGCTGCGCCACTCGTCGGCCGGCATGGCAGCAGCCCCTTGCCCGTCGACCACCCACACTGCGACGCCACTGCTAACCGTGACACGGCCACGCTGCAGCGCCTGTTCAAGCAGAGTCGGCTCGCGCGCCATTCATGTTCTCCGAAAAGAGTCGCCCGATGATTCAGGGGGTGGTGCGCCTGGCCGGGCTCGAACCGGCACGCTCGAAAGCGGGAAATTTTAAGTCTCCTGCGTCTACCGATTCCGCCACAGGCGCGCGCTCGCGATCCTACAGGATGTGCCGCGATCCAGGGCAAGGCCATCAGGGAACGAAGGACTCCCGCATCATCGGCCAGGCTGCGCGCAGGTACAGCACCATGCTCCAGAGCGTCAACACGGCCGCCACGAACAACAGTCCGTAGCCGACGTCGTACCACGGCAGCGTAAAGGTAGGTGCCTGCCACAGCATCATGCCGATGGCCGTCATCTGAAACCCGGTCTTCCACTTGCCAATCCAGCTTACAGCCACGCTGGCACGGCTCCCCAGTTCGGCCATCCACTCGCGCAACGCTGAGATGGTGATCTCACGCCCGATGATGATGCAAACCAGAATGGCGAGGATCCCGCCGGGACGATCCTCCAGCAGCATGACCAGACTGGTGGCCACCAGCAGTTTGTCGGCGACCGGGTCGAGAAAGGCACCGAACCGTGAGGTCTGATTCCAGCGTCGTGCGAGATAGCCGTCCAGCCAGTCAGTGATGCAGGCGGCCACGTACACCACGGTCGCGATCTGCCGGGCGTAGGGTATCGGCAGGTAGAAAAGGGCCAGCACGACCGGGATGGCTGCCACCCGCAGCAGCGTGAGAGTCAGGGGAAGGGTCAGCGTCATGGTCTCAGTGTACGGCGCCTGGGATCAGGTCTGGAAATGGAGGTGAATACGTTCTGCCAGCCGGCGCGAGATGCCGTCAACCTGCGCCATATCATCCACCGAGGCCCGGCGTAGCTGTGGCAGGCCGCCGAAGCTCCTGAGCAGGGCACGCTTGCGCGCCGGGCCCAGGCCTTCGATGGCGTCAAGGTCCGAGCCGAGTCGGGCTTTGTCGCGCCGCCCACGATGGCCTGTGATGGCAAAACGATGGGCTTCGTCGCGGATACGCTGTATCAGGTGCAGCGCCGGAGAGTCTGGCGCCAGCCGGAGAGGATGTTCGCGCTCCGGCAGGATCAGCTCTTCGAGACCGGCTTTGCGGGTCGGCCCCTTGGCGACGCCAACCACCCTGACATCGGAATAGTCGACCGACTCCAGGCCTTCCAGCGCTGCGTGCAGCTGCCCCAGCCCGCCATCGATGAGCAGCAGATCGGGTGCCTGCACTTCACCGCCCTTCACGCGGGCAAAGCGTCGGGCCACCGCCTGTCGAATCGCGGCATAGTCATCGCCGGGGGTGATGCCCTCAATGTTGAATTTGCGATAAGCGGTTTTCAGCGGCCCCTCTTCGTTGAACACAACACAGGATGCCACCGCGCGCTCGCCGCCGGTGTGCGATATGTCGAAGCATTCCAGGCGCTTGGGAGGGTGCTCCAGCTCCAGCGCCGCCTGCAATTCGAGCAGCCGCTGATCCATGCTGGCGATATCGGCCAATTGGGTTGCCAACGCCTGGTTGGCGGTCTGTTGCGCCATTTCCAGGAGACGGCGTTTGGCGCCGCGTTGTGGAACGTTCAGCCTTACCCGACGCCCGGCGGTCCGGGCCAGCGCCTCTTCGATCCAGTCCCGCTCGTGCAGTGCATGACTGATGAGGATCTCACCGGGCGCGGGCTGTCGCAGGTAGTGCTGTCCGAGAAAGCTTTCGAGCAGCGCTTCGGGCTCAGCGTGCGCGGGGTGTCGCGGGAAATGACTACGGTGCCCAAGGTTCATGCCGTCGCGTACCGACATCACCACAACGCAGGAATGGCTCGGGTGCGAGGCGACCGTGATCACGTCCAGCGTGTCAGCACCTCCGGTCATACTGCGACTCTCGCGAACCCGTTTAAGCGCGGCGATCTGGTCGCGCAGACGGGCGGCGCGCTCGAAGGCCAGTGCCTCGGCCGCCAGCTCCATTTCCTGCGCCAGCTCCGCCGCCAGTTCGTCACCTTTGCCTTCCAGCAGTCGCCGCGCGTTGCGCAGGTCCTGCGCGTAATCCTCCGGGCTGATCAGCCCGACGCAGGGGCCCGAACACCGCTTGATCTGGTATTGCAGGCAGGCACGGTCTCGGTGTGCGAAGAAACTGTCCCGGCAGGGGCGCAGGCGAAACAGTTTCTGCAGGGTATACAGCGTCTCTCTGACCGCCGTCGCGCTTGGAAATGGACCGAAGTACTGATCGTCGCCACGTTTTTCGCCACGGTAGTAGCTGATGCGCGGGTAGCGGTGGGACGAAAAACGCACATAGGGATAACTCTTGTCATCGCGATACAGAATGTTGTAACGCGGCTGCAGCTCCTTGATCAGCGTGGCTTCCAGGATGAGCGCCTCATCCTCGGTATGGGTGACGGTGACCTCGATGCGCCGGATCTGCGACACCATGCTTTCGATGCGCGCATCGCCAGAGGCACGCATGAAGTAGCTGCCCACGCGCTTTCGAAGGTTGCGCGCCTTGCCCACATAGAGCAGTTCGCCCTGCCCTCCGTACATGCGGTATACACCCGGCTGTGCGGTCAGGTGCTGCAGAAAGCGCCGGGCATCAAATTCCCCGGGAGCTGGTGACTCAGGGAGTTGACTCACTCTTTTCGTCTAGCAGGCCGTAGCGCATCGCCATGCGGGTGAGCTCGACGTCATTGCTGACGCCCAGCTTCTCGAACAGCCGGTAGCGATAAGTGCTCACAGTTTTGGGGGACAGGTGAAGGCGATCGGAAATGTCCTGAGTGGAGTGGCCCTTCGTCACCATCAGCATCACCTGCGTTTCGCGCTGGCTCAACTGTTCGAAGGGTGAATCGCTTTTTCCCTTGACGAGGCTGGCGGCAAGGTTGCCCGCCACATCAGCCGCTACGTAGTGTCCGCCTCCGTGCACCCGCCGGATGGCCGCCACCACCTCATCGGCAGCGGAGTCCTTGCTCAGATAGCCGGCTGCACCGGCTGCCAGCAGGCGGCTCGGATAGGGTTCTTCAAGATGCATCGAGACCACAATGATCTTCACTTCCGGCAGCCGCTGTTTGAGGCGCCGCGTGGTTTCGAGGCCGCCGATACCGGGCATGTTGATGTCCATCAGCACGACTTCAGGGGCATTGCCACGGGCGAGTTCGAGGGCTTCTTCGCCCGTACTTGCCTCGGCCACCACCTCCATGTCGGCGATCTCTGCCAGCACGCGCTTGGGTCCCGCACGCACCAGGCGATGGTCATCCACCAGCATGATCTTGATCATTGTTCTCTCTTGCCGCGGCGGGCCCGCCGCTCCACGCCGCAGTTTAGGTCACTCGCGTTGCAATCGCATCGGGGGAAGGCTTACAACGCCGAATCCGATTCCATCAGTGTCTTCAGGCGCAGCAGCCCTTTCTCGTACTGCGGTCCCAGCATGCCTTCGAGCAACAGCAGAAAATAGCGCCCCAGCAACTGATCGCCAACATCGGTGCGATACGACCAGGTGACGAGTGTGCCCTGAGCCTCGGGACTCAAGGTGATGGTGCTGAGGTTGTCGGACTCGAAACCGCTGAAGCGCACCTGCATCTGCACGCGAACAGGGGGTTCGCTGAAGATGATCTCCTGGCTGCCGCTTCCCACCGAAGGATTGTCGCTCTCCCACTGGTGGCGGGCGCCTTCGCCGGCTGGAGGGCCGGAAAGGTGATGGCGCGCGTTCGGATCGAGGTCTGCCCAGGGCGACCAGTCATCAAAATGCTCGAAGCTGTTGACCATCGCAAACACCCGCTCTTGAGGCGCAGCAATGACAAGTTCTCGCGAAAGGCTTGCTGCGGAGGGCAACAGCAGGTATCCCCCGCCGACGATCAGCAGGGCCACCAGCACCAGGCCGGCTGAAATCCATCCGAGAATTCTCATCGAACTGCACTCCAGTCCATAAAAAAAGGCGCTCCTGGGAGCGCCTTTTTATCACTGAATGCAGCGATCAGTGGAACTGCTCTTCTTCGGTCGAACCCGACAGCGCCTTGACCGAGGAGCTGCCGCCCTGGATCACGGTGGTAACGTCGTCGAAGTAGCCGGCACCCACTTCCTGCTGGTGCGACACAAAGGTGTAGCCCTTTTCGCGCGCTGCGAATTCCGGCTCCTGCACCATTTCCGTGTAGTGCTTCATACCTTCGCCGCGGGCGTAGTTGTACGCGAACTGGAAGGTGTTGTACCAGTTGACGTGAATCCCGGCGAGCGTGATGAACTGGTACTTGTAACCCAGTGCGGACAGTTCGTCCTGGAACTTTGCGATGGTCTTGTCGTCGAGGTTCTTCTTCCAGTTGAACGACGGCGAACAGTTGTAGCTCAGCAGCTTGCCCGGGCACTCCTTCAGCACGGCCTGCGCAAACTCGCGGGCGAAGCCGAGGTCCGGCGTGCCGGTCTCGCACCACACCAGATCGGCATAGGGCGCGTAGGCGACACCGCGAGAGATTGCCTGCTCCAGACCGTTCTTCACACGATAGAAGCCTTCCTGGGTGCGCTCGCCCGTGAGGAACGGCTTGTCGTTGGGGTCGTAGTCAGAGGTCAGCAGGTTGGCAGCTTCGGCATCGGTACGGGCCAGCACGATGGTCGGCACGCCCATGACGTCGGCAGCGAAACGTGCAGCGATCAGTTTCTCGATGGCTTCACGAGTCGGCACCAGCACCTTGCCGCCCATGTGTCCGCACTTCTTCACGGCTGCCAGCTGGTCTTCAAAGTGCACGCCGGCAGCGCCTGCGGCAATCATGTTCTTCATCAGCTCGAAAGCGTTGAGCACGCCGCCGAAGCCCGCTTCGGCGTCCGCCACGATCGGCAGGAAGTAGTCGACGAATTCCTTGGAGCCCGGCTCGACGCCCTTGCCCCACTGAATTTCGTCAGCGCGCTTGAAGGTGTTGTTGATGCGACGCACCATGGTCGGCACGGAGTCGTAGGCATACAGCGACTGATCCGGGTACATGGTTTCGCTGGTGTTGCCGTCAGCAGCCACCTGCCAGCCGGACAGGTACACGGCTTCCAGGCCGGCCTTGGCCTGCTGCATTGCCTGACCGGCGGTGATCGCGCCAAACGCGTTCACGTAACCTTTCTTGGCGCCGCCGTTGACCGCCTTCCAGAGCTTCTCGGCACCGTTCTTGGCGAGGGTGTACTCGACCTTCACGCTGCCGCGCAGCCGGACCACGTCAGCAGCGGTGTAGCCGCGCTTCACGTTCTTCCAGCGGGGGTTGGTCGCCCAGTCTTGCTCTAGGGCCTTGATTTGCTCTTCACGGGTCATGTTCAGCCGTTCCTGTGGATTGAAAGAGGAGAGGAGGAGGTAATGCGGTTTGTGCCGCGTCGGTACATCAGTCGAGGTAGTGGTAGCTCGGCAGCGTGAGGAAGTCCTCACAGGCTGCCGCCGTGCTCATGCGCGCCATGATGCCGGCAGCTTCCGCGAAACGACCACGGTAGAAGCGCTCGTCACCCAGCTCCTTGCGATAGGCGGCAAGCTCCTCGTCCAGCACGCGCAGCACCAGCTCGCGAGTGACCGGACGGCCATCGTTGAGCTTGGCGCCGTGCTGAAGCCACTGCCAGATCTGGGTACGGGAGATTTCGGCGGTGGCCGCGTCCTCCATCAGATTGTGCAGCGGCACGCAGCCATTGCCGTTGATCCAGGCCTCGACATAGCCCAGACCGACGTTGATGTTCATTCGCAGACCGGCCTCGGTGATCTGCCCTTCCGGGCACTTCAGCAGGTCAGCGGCCTTGATCTTGTACTTGAACTGCTTTCCGACCTGATTGGCTTCCGGCATGTGCTCGTCGAACACATCCATGGCCACCTTCACCAGACCGGGGTGGGCCACCCAGGTGCCGTCGTGACCGTTCTTCACCTCGCGCAGCTTGTCGGCGCGCACTTTGGCAAAGATCTCTTCGTTCTTCTTGGGATCCTTGGTCGGGATAAACGCTGCCATCCCGCCCATCGCCTGCGCACCGCGCTTGTGACAGGTCTCGCACAACAGCTTCGAGTAGCTGTCGAGAAAGTGCTTGTCCATCGTGACCTGGAAGCGGTCAGGAACCAGCCAGTCCTTGCGATTCTTCAGCGTCTTGATGCAGCTGAAGATGTAGTCCCAGCGCCCGCAGTTCAGCGCCACGATATGGTCGCGGAGTTCGTACAGGATTTCGTCCATCTCGAAGGCCGCCCAGATCGTCTCGATCAGCACGGTGGCCTTGATGGTCTTCTTGGGAACGCCCAGCAGCTTCTGCGCATCGACGAACAGGCTGTTCCACAGACGAGCTTCCAGATGCGACTGCATCTTCGGCAGGTAGAAGTAGGGGCCGGTGCCACGCTTGAGCAGTTCTTCCACGTTATGGAAGAAGAAAATGGCGAAGTCGAACACACCACCGGGGACCGGCTTGCCGTCCACCAGCACATGCTTCTCGTCGAGGTGCCAGCCGCGCGGACGCACGATCAGCGTGGCAATCTCCTTGTTGAGCTTGTATTCCTTGCCGGCGGGATTCTTGAAGGTGATCTTGCGGCGGACTGCGTCAGCCAGATTGATCTGGCCATCCATCATCAACTGCCAGGTCGGGCTGGCGGAATCTTCGAAGTCCGCCATGAAGCACTTTGCACCGGAGTTCAGCGCATTGATGATCATCTTGCGGTCGACCGGTCCGGTGATTTCCACACGGCGATCCTGAAGATCGGCCGGGATGCCGGCGATCTTCCAGTTGCCATCACGGATGTCCTTGGTGTCCTTCAGGAACGCCGGGAGCTTGCCCTTGTCGATGAAGACCTGCCGTTCCTTGCGCATCTCCAGCAAGGCGTCGCGGCGCTTGCCGTGCTTGCGGACCAGCGTGGCAAGGAACTCAAGCGCATCCGGCGTCAGGACTTTTTTGTAGGCGGCGTTCATTTCGCCGACGATCTCGACACCCTTAACTGCACTCATCCGAGCCACTCCTTTAACGATCTGGTCACGTCAGCGGGCCGGTCGACAGCAACCGGCCCAATAAAGTCCTCCATTATAAACGCGATCTTTTTTGATCTGCCAACGCCGGATGGACGAAGGCAGCCTGTCGCTGGCGTCAATTCGACCTTGGGGCCTGTTGACACAACGGCAACCGCCACGACGGAGGTCGTGTTGGCAGCTCCTTAATCGTGAACCGGCCGGTCCGAAACCACGATGCCGTCACCATCCGCGTACAACCATGCACCCGAGGTGAAACGCACACCGGCGAAGTGGACCTCGCGGTCCTCGTGCCCTGAGTGGAGGCCTTTTTCGCTCTTGCGGGGATGCGGCGCCAGCGCCTTGATACCGACCGCCTGCGCCGCCAGCTCCTCGGTATCGCGCACACATCCGTTCACGACGATGCCGGCCCAGCCGTTGTCGACCGCCAGCACCCCCAGGTTGCCCCCCACCAGGGCACAGCGCATGGAGCCCCCACCGTCGACCACCAGCACCCGGCCCTCACCCGGTGTTTCCAGCACACTGCGGACCAGTACGTTGTCCTCGAAGATCTTCAGGGTCTTGATAGGACCACAGAACGCCAGTTCGCCGCCGAAGTCGAGAAAGATCGGCTCGCAAACCTGCAGATCGGGGTGCGCGTCACAAAGATCGGTTGTGGGGGTCATCGCGTAGCTCTCAGGTGGAGGGGGAACGTCGGGCCTTCAGGCCCACGAGGAAACTCAGGATGGCCCATAGAGACAGACCAACGAAGGCAATCAGGGTCCAGGCGGGCAGCGAGATCCCCAGCCACGCCGCGTCGATGATGGCGCAGTTGCCGTCGCCCCGGAGCACGGTCGAAAGCACCTCGGCCAGCGGCATCACATCCATCAGATAGTCCAGCGTCGGTCCGCAGGCGGGCACCTGATCGGGCGGCAGGGACTGCAGCCATACGTGACGGCCGGCGATGAACGCGCCGATATCCGCTGCCAACATTGTCAGCACGAGGTAGCCCCCCTGCCCCAGGCCCGTCTTCGGTCCCTGGATTGCGGCAAGCAGGAACAGCACCCCGGCGGCCAGCATGGCCACACGCTGGAAGATGCACATCGGGCAGGGCTCATACCCCTGATAGTGCTGGAGGTACAGCGCGAACAGCAGCCCCACAGCACAGCCGACTGCGCCGAGCAGCTGCATCAGGCGATAGTTCGGTAGCAGGCGCATGATCAGGCCGCCACCACGGGAATCTTGCCGATCTTCGATTGCCACAACCGGGGGCCAGTCTGGTGTACCGACTCCCCGCCGGCATCCACCGCGACGGTGACCGGCATGTCCTGCACGTCGAACTCGTAGATCGCTTCCATGCCGAGATCCTCGAAACCGACCACCCGTGCGCCGCGAATGGCCTTGGCCACCAGGTAGGCGGCGCCGCCCACCGCCATCAGATAGGCACTGCGATGCTGACGGATGGCCTCGATGGCGGCCGGGCCGCGTTCCGCCTTTCCGACCATGGCGATCAGTCCGGTCTGGGCCAGCATCATGTCGGTGAACTTGTCCATGCGCGTTGCCGTGGTCGGACCCGCCGGCCCTACCACCTCGTCCCGCACGGGGTCGACCGGTCCCACGTAATAGATCACCCGGTTGGTGAAGTCCACCGGCAGCGGCTCGCCTTTCGCCAGCATGTCTGCAATGCGCTTGTGGGCGGCGTCTCGGCCGGTCAGCATCTTGCCGTTCAGCAGCAGCGTCTGCCCGGGCTTCCAGGAGGCCACTTCCGCCTGCGTCAAAGTGTTGAGATCGACACGGGTGGCGGTGTCGGTATCGGCCTTCCAGGTGACCGCCGGCCAATCCTCCAGCCGCGGCACCGGCAGTTCAGCCGGTCCATCGCCGTGCAGGTGGAAGTGAACGTGACGGGTCGCGGCGCAGTTCGGGATCATGGCCACCGGCAGGTTGGCGGCGTGCGTGGGATAGTCCAGCACCTTGACGTCGACCACGGTGGTGAGTCCACCCAGGCCCTGCGCCCCGATCCCCAGGGCATTGACCTTGTCGTACAGCTCGATGCGCAGCTCCTCGGCCCGCGATTGCGCCCCGCGCGCCAACAATTCGTGGATATCCACCGGCGCCATCAGCGATTCCTTGGCCAGCAGCATCGCCTTCTCCGGTGTGCCGCCGATGCCGATACCGAGAATCCCTGGCGGGCACCAGCCCGCACCCATGGTGGGTACCGTTTTCAGCACCCAGTCGACTATGGAATCGGAGGGGTTGAGCATCGCCATCTTGGCTTTGGCCTCCGAACCGCCCCCCTTGGCGGCACAGATCACCTCGACACCGTCACCCGGCACGATCTCGGTGTGGATCACGGCAGGCGTGTTGTCGCGGGTGTTCTGCCGCTTGCCCGCAGGATCGGCCAACACCGATGCACGAAGCTTGTTGTCGGGATTGTTGTAGGCCCGGCGCACCCCCTCGTTGACCATGTCGGTCAGGCTGAGGGTGGCATCCCAGCGCACGTTCATGCCGACCTTGAGGAAAACGGTGGCGATGCCGGTGTCCTGGCATATCGGGCGCCGCCCCTCGGCGCTCATTCGCGAGTTGGTCAGGATCTGGGCGATGGCGTCGCGCGCTGCCGGTGAGGCCTCCCGCTCATATGCAGCCCCAAGCGCCTGGATGTAGTCCAGCGGGTGATAGCAGCTGATGTACTGGAAGGCGTCTTCGATCGACTGAATGAAATCGTCCTGGCGGATGGTGCTCATGCTGGGATCGTGTGGGAATGCGGGCGGGCCGGCATTGTAGCCTCAGCCCGGCCCGACGAGCGCTGAGGGATCGAGCAGCCGCGCCAGCATCTCGCGGTCCATGCCGGTTTCCTCGATCGCCACATCCAGCACCGGCCGCCCCTCGGCATAGGCCCGCTTGGCAATACGGGCGCCGGCCTCGTAGCCGATCTCGCGGTTGAGCGCCGTCACCAGAATGGGATTGCGGTCAACCGCCCGGCGCAGGACCTCCTCCCGCACCTTGAAGCCCTCGATGGCCTGCCGCGCCAGCAGGTCCACGACCGCCGCCAGCAGCTGCAGCGACTCCAGCATCACGGCGGCGGTCACTGGCCACATCACGTTGAGCTGAAAGTTTCCGGACTGCGCCGCCACCGTCACGGTGGCGTCGTTGCCGATCACCCTCGCGGCTACCATGCACACCGCTTCAGGTATCACGGGATTGACCTTGCCGGGCATGATGCTGGAGCCGGGCTGCAGGGCTGGAAGCTCGATCTCGCCCAAACCCGCCAGCGGACCCGAATTCATCCAGCGCAGATCGTTGGCAATCTTCATGAGGTCGCAGGCCAGTGCCTTCAACTGGCCCGATACCTCGGCCACCCCCCCGAGGCTGGACAGGCGCTCGAACCGATTGGCTGCGGGCGTAAAACGCAGTCCGGTGCGGGCGGACAGCTCTGCGGCAACCGATTCTGCGAAACCGGCAGGTGCATTAATGCCGGTACCCACCGCTGTGCCGCCCTGTGCGATGGCCTGCAGGCGGGGCTGGGCGTCCCGCAAACGCGCGGCGCCGAGCTCAATCTGCGCTTCCCAGGCGGACAACTCCTGCGCAAGGGTCAGCGGCATCGCATCCATGAGATGTGTTCGGCCCGTCTTGATCACGTTCGTCAGACCGGCGCCACGCCCGCGGATGCAGCGGGTCAGGCGCGCGAGGGCCGGCAGCAGCTGCCGCTCCAGGGCCAGAGCCACCGCCACATGCGTAACGGTGGGAATCACATCATTCGACGACTGGCTGGCATTGACGTGATCGTTCGGATGCACCGGCCGCCCCAGCCGCTCGCCGGCCAGGCGTGCGATCACCTCATTGGCGTTCATGTTGGTGGAGGTGCCGGAGCCGGTCTGATACACGTCCACTGGAAACTGGTCCAGGTGCCGCCCGGCGGCGATGGCCTCGGCGGCCTCGATGATGGCGGTGGCAATCGCCTCGTCGACCACGCCCAGCGCCTGGTTGGCTTGCGCACAGGCTGCCTTGACCTGGGCCAGCGCCGTAATGAATGCAGCGGGCATGGGTTGGCCGGATATCGGGAAATTGTCGACCGCGCGCTGGGTTTGCGCGCCCCACAGCGCCGCAGCCGGCACGGTCAAGGGCCCCAGGCTGTCATGTTCGGTGCGGACATCGGTCATCGGGTCGGCTCCGGTAGAATGCGCCCCAGCCTATCAAGACTGAACGCATGAATCTCACCTCGCTTTCCGCCATCTCCCCGGTCGATGGCCGCTACGCCGTGAAGACCGTCGCCCTGCGGGCGATCTTTTCCGAATACGGCCTGATGCGCTATCGCGTGACCGCAGAACTCCGCTGGCTTGAGGCGCTCGCCGCCCACCCCGGTATCACCGAGGTGCCGTCGCTGTCGGACTCGGCGCAGGAACGCCTGCATCGCATCGGCGAGCAGTTCGACATTGCCGAAGCGCAGCGCGTCAAGACGATCGAGGACACCACCAACCATGACGTCAAGGCGGTGGAGTATTACCTCAAGGAAAAGATCAGTTCCCATCCCGAGTTGGCCGCTGTCAAGGAATTCATCCACTTCGCCTGCACCAGCGAGGACATCAACAACATCGCCCACGCGCTGATGCTGCGGGATGCCCGTCGCGACGTCCTGCTGCCCCAGCTGGACAATGTCATCCAGGCCATTGACGGCCTGGCGCAGGCCTACGCCGAGCAGCCCATGCTGTCGCGTACGCATGGACAGCCGGCATCGCCGACCACGCTGGGCAAGGAGATGGCAGTGTTTGCGGCGCGCCTGCGGCGGCAGCGTGAACAGCTTGCCACGGTGCCGCTATTGGCCAAGATGAACGGCGCGGTCGGCAACTGGAATGCCCACCTCGCGGCCTACCCGGAGGTGGACTGGCCGCAACTGGCCCGGGGCGTGATCGAGGGGCTGGACCTCCAGGTCAGCCCGGCCACCACCCAGATCGAACCCCACGACTACATCGCCGAATACTTCAACGCGCTGGCGCGGGCCAACACCATCCTCATCGATTTCTCGCGGGATATCTGGAGCTACATCTCGGTGGGCTATTTCAAGCAGCGTACCGTGGCCGGCGAAGTCGGAAGCTCCACCATGCCGCACAAGGTCAATCCGATCGACTTCGAAAACGCCGAAGGCAATCTGGGGGTCGCCAACGCCTTGCTCGCCCATCTGGCGGAAAAGCTGCCGATCTCACGCTGGCAACGCGACCTCACCGACTCCACCACGCTGCGCAACCTCGGGGTCGGCGCCGCGCATACCCTCATCGCACTGCAGGCCCTGCTCAAGGGCATCGGCAAGCTCGAGGCGGATGCCTGGCGCATGTCCCAGGATCTCGATCACAACTGGGAAGTGCTCGGTGAAGCCATCCAGACCGTGATGCGCCGTCATGGCCTGCCGGAGCCCTACGAACAACTCAAGCGACTCACGCGGGGCCAGAAGGTGGGTCGCGAGGAGCTGCGTGCCTTCGTATCCGATCTGGCACTCCCCGACGATGCCAAGCAGCGGCTGCTGGCGATGACGCCAGGCAGTTACACCGGAAACGCCATCAAGCAGGCAACCCGGTCGCGCTGAAACAGCGACCCTGGGCGGGCTACAGGCCGTCGGGTTTCAGCGGCTCCCGCGCACCGATGGCGGTACGTACGCTGTCCGGAATCGGGATCGGCTTCTGTGCGCTGTAGTCGAACCACACCACAATGCCACGTGTGACCGCCACCAGGCGGTCACCATCAAACATGGCGGCTTCGGTGTGAATGCTGCTGCCTCCAAGCCTGGCAACACGAAAACCGATTTCAACCGTGGCGGGATGCCGCAACTGGGCCACGAAATCGCACTGCAGGTGCGCCAGGATGAAACCGTACTGTTTCCAGAACTTCGGATCGTCCTGCCAGAGCGCCTGAAAATACGCGAGTCGGGCATCCTCGTCGAAGGTGAAGAACCGGGTGTTGTTGACGTGATCGAGTTGGTCGTGATCAGACCAGCGCGTCGGGATCCTGTGGAAAAAACCGAACTGCTCGCGAGTGGGATATTGACGGCTCATCAAGGGGCTCCGTTTGGATCCAGCTGGGCGGCGCGTCGTGCCGCTGCGCGGATCACGATGGCCTGTTGTTCGTCCGCATCGGCCTGAGACCACCGCGCGATTTCGTCCAGATGCCGCCCACAGCCTTCGCACACCGCATCCCCCCCGAGCTGGCAGTACCCGATACAGGGCGAAGCGACGACGGATACGCGGGAGTCGGATTCAGAGGACACGGCAACGGTTGCAATCGGACATAAAAAAGCCCGCGGCGACGGCCGCGGGCTTTCGATGATACCGGCTCAGCGCAGGATAATGCGGAATTCCACTCGGCGGTTACGCGCCCGGCCTTCGTCGGACTCGTTGTCGGCAACCGGCTGGCTTTCGCCGTAGCCCTGGGCCTTCAGCTGTTCCGCCGGCACGCCCTTGCTGATCAGGTACTGGCGAACGGCCTCGGCGCGCTGCTGGGACAACTTCAGATTGTAGTCCCGGGTTCCGATGGGGTCAGTATGACCGCCAATTTCCACCAGCAAGTTCGGATCCTGCATCGCCATCAGCGACTTGGCGGTCTCGTCCAGAATGGCTTTGGAATCGGTCAGCAGCACCGCAGAGTCGGTTTCGAAGTTCACACCCTTGATGACCTGGGCCGTCAGCTCGACCGGGCAGCCTTTCGGGTCCACCACGGTACCTGGCAGTGTGCCAGGGCACTCGTCGATGGCATCGGCCACACCGTCGTAGTCGGAGTCAACATCACAGTCACTGCGGCCGGTCTCCGGATCCACCACCGCCACTTCGCATTCGGGAGCCGCCGGCACGGGCGCGGCTTCCGCCGTGGCCGGGAAGAAGATGGTCAGCGGGGCCTGCAGGCCCACCATCAGGCGGTAGTCGAAAAGCGCATCTTCGGTGGTCACCGAGCGATCATTGAACTGCGCCAGCAGACGCGCCTCGGTGCGCAGGGCCAGCCCGCGATAGCCGAGGTCGAACAGCGCCCCGGCGCCCACATTCGCGCCCGCGTGGTAGTGGTTGTCACCGGCCACGTCTTCCTCGACAAGGGCTGCGCCCAGCAGCACGAACGGCTGGAAACTGGGGATCACGCCGCCCATGGCATCCGGCCATCCGAAGCTTCCAAAGTGCCGCAGGATGTCGAGGCTCAGTGCATTCTGATAATCGTCGCTGCCGTCGATGTCACGCTCACGGCCGACGGCATAGAACGACAGCTCCGTCGTGTAATGCTCCAGATCGAACAGTGGCATGCCAAAGGTGATCTGAAAACCGTGTCCGTTGTCGGATCGACGATCACTATCATTGATTTCGAAAGCGTACTGCGCTCCGAGGTAGGGCGATGCCGGTACGGCGGCGTGTTCCGCCATGGCGGAACCAGAACAGATGACGAGGGCCGACGTCAGGGCCCGGACTGCCATGCGCTTCATGAGAACTTCCCTAGGCTGCTTATGGTTGATTTTTGAATCGCGCGATTTTACGCGTCTCGTGTTACAGCAATGTAATCATCCGCCGGAAGACGCGCAACCGGCAGCGGCTACAGCGACGCTGCAGCGCTTGCAGCCTCGTGCACCAGCGCGGGGCCGCGATAGATAAAGCCGGTATAGACCTGCAGCAGGTCTGCCCCAGCCTGGCGCCGCGCGTGGGCCATGGCTGCGGAGTCGACTCCGCCGACACCCATGACAGGGAAATCCGGCCCAACGGCTGCGCGGACCACCTGCATCGCGCGTTCCGCCAGCGGGGCCAGTGGGCGCCCCGACAGACCGCCGGCCTCGTCAATCCAGCGACTGCCCTCCAGGCCTGGGCGCTCGACCGTGGTGTTGGTGGCAATCAGGCCGTCCATGCCACTGTCCTGCACCACCTTGGCCGTACGGGTCAGCAACTCCGGCGACATATCGGGCGCCAGTTTCACCAGCACCGGGACGTGCCGGCCGTACCGGTCCGCCAGCGCACTGCGTGTCTGCTGCAGCGCCGCCAGCAGCCGCCGCAGGGGCTCATCCGCCTGAAGATCCCGAAGGTTGCGGGTGTTCGGACTGGAGATATTGACCGTCACATAGCTGGCGGCGCTGTAGACCTTCTCCAGGCAGAGGCGATAGTCATCCTCGGCGCGCTCATTCGGTGTGTCGAAATTCTTGCCGATGTTGATGCCGAGAATGCCGTCATAACCGGATGCGGCAACCGACCTCAAGAGGTGATCCACCCCCTTGTTGTTGAACCCCAGGCGGTTGATCAGCGCCTGCTCATCAGGCAGCCGGAACATGCGGGGACGGGGATTGCCGGGCTGTGGTCGGGGCGTCACCGTCCCGACTTCGACAAAACCGAATCCGAGACGCGCCCAGGCGCGCAGGCACTCGCCGTTCTTGTCGAGCCCGGCGGCAAGCCCGACACGATTGGGAAACTGGAGCCCCATCAGGGTCACCGGATCGTCCACCGCAGCCCGGGCGAACGGCAATGTGCTGATTCGCGGAGCCCGCTGGAAGCAGGCCAGTGTCAGCTCATGTGCCCGCTCGGCATCCAGTTGAAACAATGCGCTACGGGCCAGTGAATAGAGCATGGGTTTCACTCGGCAGATGGATCGTCCAGCATGTGCCCCAGCTTGCGCGCCTTGGTGGCCAGATACGCCTCATTGTGGGGGTTCAGGCCGGGATTGAGTGGCACCCGTGCCACGATCTCGACGCCGGCTTCGCGCAGCTGGTCAAGCTTGCGCGGATTGTTGGTCATCAGGCGAATCCGCCCCAGTCCCAGATGTCGGAGCAGTTCCACCGCCAAGCCGAAATCCCGGGCATCCGCAGGAAAGCCGAGTTGATGGTTGGCCTCCACCGTATCCGCACCGTCATCCTGTAGCGCATAGGCGCGGATCTTGTTTCCCAGGCCGATGCCGCGACCCTCCTGTCGGAGGTACAGCACTGCGCCACGTCCTTCAGCCGCGATGCGCTCCAGCGCGCCCTCCAGTTGCGCGCCACAATCGCACCGCAACGAGTAGAGGGCATCGCCTGTGAGGCATTCCGAATGCAGGCGGATCAGCGGCGGCTCGCCACTGAGATCGCCCATCGCCAGCACCACGTGCTCCTTGCCATCATCTGAGCGGAACACCGCGATGCGAAAAACGCCGTGACGTGTGGGCAGCCTGGATTCCGCGATCCGCAGCAACTGGCCCGCCGCCGGGAGGCCGGTTTCAGGCGCCGACAAAGTTCTGTCCGCAGACGCGCAGGGTCGTGCCGTTGACACCGGCCGCCGCGCCCGAAGCCAGGAAGGTCACGGCTTCGGCAATGTCCTGTGGCTGTCCACCCTGCCCCAGCGACGCCAGGCGGCGCCCGACTTCGCGCGGCCCCACCGGCATCGCAGCAGTCATGGCGGTTTCGATGAACCCGGGCGCCACCGCATTGATGGCACCGCCGCGTTCGGCCAGGGTGTCGGCCATTGCCGCCACGTAGCCGATCACACCCGCCTTGGTCGCGCCGTAATTGGTCTGACCGGCGTTCCCGGCAATGCCCCCAATCGAGGAGATGCACACCACGCGCACCTTGTCGTTAAGCACCTTGCGCTCCGTCAGCCCTTCAGTGATATCGACAATGGCGCCCAGGTTGATGTTCAGCACCATGTCCCAGAAATGCGGGGGCATATTGCGGATCATCTTGTCGCGGGTCACACCCGCGTTATGGACCACGACATCCAGTCCCTTGTAGTGCCGGCTCACCTCTGCGGCAATGCGCTCGGCAGCATCGGGTGCGGTCACGTCCAGCGCCAGGCCGCGGCCGCCGATACGGCCCATGGTCTCACCCAGTGCGCCTTCCTGGCTGGGATGGTCCAGCCCGATCACCTGCGCGCCTTCGCGGGCCAGCGTCTCCGCAATGGAGGCGCCGATGCCCCGGGCAGCGCCGGTCACCAGGGCGACCTTGCCGCTCAGCGAGCCGGCAAGCGCCAGTGCCTTGCCCTGGCCACCCACAACCGGCAAGACCTGCCCGGTGACGAACGCCGAGTGCTCGGTCAGCAAGAACCGCAGCGGTGCATCAATCTGGCTGTCACCGCCCTCGCCCACATCGACGAGGTTGACGGTGATGCCCTTGCGCCCGACCTCCTTGGCCAGTGACCGAAGGAAACCGCGTAGTGCGCTGGAGCAGGTCTTCGCCTTCACCCCTTCTGCCGCCGCTACCGCGCGGGCCAGGATCACAACGCGGGCACCGGCAGGCAGCGCCGGCACCAACGGGTTGAAAAAGTCATAAAGCGCCCGCAGGTCGCCGACGCTGTCGATACCGCTGGCATCGAACACCACAACGCCACTGGCGGGTTCGCCGGCGCCCTTGGCCGGTTCACCGGCGAGTGGGAGTTTCTGTGCCTGGGCAGCCGCCTTTACAGCCGCAAGGCCGCTGTGCTCGGGCACGATCCGCAAGGCCGCCCCCATACCATCCAGGGTTTTCAGCAGGGGCTTGAGGAGTTGCGCAGACGCCGAAGCCCCCACCAGTGCGAATCCACCTTCCAGTGGCTGCGGCGCCCAGGCCGCCTTGGCGCGCTTGAGACGCGGCGGCTGCGGCAGGCCCAGCAGGCCCGACAGCGTGCGCCCGAAGGATGACTGGGTGAATTCCAGGTAGCGGTCCGACATCGGAAATCCTCGATTCAATAACGATAGATGGGCTGTTGCGACAGCCGATGGCGCGCATTATCGCAAGCCCCCCGCGGCCGCGCACGACTTCCGGGCCGGACATCCGGTCGGGATTGTCATTGACGATCCGGAAGGCATCCAAGATAGTGTCCCGGCGGGAAGATCCGCCGAACACCCAATCAACTAGAACCCTGCGGAGCGACGAATGACAGGGGAGATCAGGACACCATGAAAGCACTGGTGATGACCGTTGCCGCCATCGCGACGGCCCTGGGCGTGGCCTATGGGCTGGAATTGCTGTTTCCTCACGGGCACGACGAACGTGTTCAAACCCCTACCACCTCGCCGCTGGATCGCGTCATGCAACGCCCGCTTTCGCCGGCGCCAATGCCGTCGGATGCCCGTCTGGTGGCCGACGACGGCGAAGTCATCAAGGCTGCGCCAGCCGGCGACGCCCCCTTGTCGGAGGACATGGCCGCCAGCACCACGCCCACGACCGCGCCAATGGAAACGGCACCCGCGCTGACCGTCGAGCCTTCCGCCGCGCCGGCGCCCGCGCTGCCGGACGATGCCGATGCGCCGGTCACCGCCGCTTCGATTTCGCCAACATCAGCGCCCCCCTCGGCCGCCGCCCCGGCAACGCCGGCGCCGGCCGCCACAGATGTGCCGCCCCCCACGCCGGTCTCCACTGCTGCGGCCGGCACGGCCGATGCGGATCGCGCGCAGGAGCAGGAGACACCCGCCGCGAGTGTCGCGCCGACGCCTCTCCCGCCCCCCACGGCACAGCCCTCACCTCCGCCACAACCGACCGCTGGACCCACGCCGCGCCCGTCGCCCGTCGCCCCAACGCCCACCGTGCCGTCCCCCACTGCGGCGGCGCTGGAGGCCTGGTGGGCTGACGCACGCACCGCAGAGGGCCTGAATATCGTCTTTGCCGGTTCTGCCGCCTTCGACCCGGCCATCGTCCTGCTCCTGAGTGGCACGGTGGCGGACGGTCGCAGCGCCGATGCAAATATCAAGGTGACCGATCACAGTGGTGCCATCGTCAATGGGCAATGGCAGGTCAGTCGCGAGAACAACGCCATGCTGGTGCTTTCCGTTGAACAGGGCGGGCTGTACCGCGTGGAAGTTGGCGCCGGCCTGGAGGACAGCCAGGGGCGCCGTCTCGGGCGTGCACTCGGCGGCCTGGTTCATGTACGGTAAGAATCCGCTCAACCCTCGCGCCGCCTTCCTCGTTCGGCAGGTGCTGAACCTGCCGTGCAGGCGCGGCGCCTGATCAGGGCCTCCCCGGACGTGTTGCCATGACCCACCCCACCCGTATCGACCCGGCCCTGTGCGCCAGCCTGGTGCCGCTGAATGCGCTCAAGCCGGAATCGCTGGCCGACCTGTTGCGCAAGGCTCAGTTGCAGACGCTTCCGCGTGGGCAAACCCTGTTCAAGATTGGCGACGATGCCCGTGCGGCGCTGTATCTGCTGAAGGGCGAGGTGCACCTGCTCGACGCCGCAGACAAGGCACTGGCGCGGGTCGTTGGCGGCGAAGCCAGTGGCCAGCACCGACTGGCGCATCAGAGCCCCCGTCGTGTGACGGCGCGGTGCGTGACCGAGGTCGAGGTCCTGACGGTGGATGCCGGGCTCCTCGACGTCATGCTGACGTGGGACCAGACTGGCGCCATCGAGGTGTCCGAGCTCGGTGGCGGCCAGGACAGCGACGACTGGATGGCCAAGCTGCTGCAGATCCGCACCTTCCAGATGGTGCCGCCGGCCAATCTGCAAGCCATGTTCATGCGCATGCAGCCGGTCAACGCCAAACCGGGCGAAGTGATCGTGCAGCAGGGCGCCGAAGGGGATTACTTCTACGTCATCATGTCCGGGCGCTGCCTCGTCACGCGAGAGCCCAAGGCGGGCAAGCCCATCAAACTGGCAGAGCTGGAGCCCGGAAGCTGCTTCGGGGAAGAGGCGCTGATTTCCGAAGCGCAGCGCAATGCCACGGTCACGGCGATGGTGCCCACCAGCCTGATGCGGTTGTCAAAAGCGGATTTCCGGCAACTGCTGAACGAACCCCTGGCGCGAAAGGTGGCCTTGGCCGAGGCCGAACAGCGCGTTGCCCGCGGAGAAGCCCGCTGGCTCGATGTCCGCCTGCCCACCGAGTTCGCCACCGGCAGCCTGCCCGGCGCGCTCAATCTGCCGCTCTACGTCCTGCGGATGAAACTGGCCTCGCTCGACACCAAGGTTCAGTGGATCGTCTGCTGCGATAGCGGGCGTCGCAGCTCGGCCGCCGCATTCGTGCTCACCCAGAAGGGGTTCAGCGCCAGCGTGCTGGACGGTGGATTGCCGCCTCAGAGCGTATAGGTCGGGCGATCCGCGCCGAGGGCACCCGCCAGTAGCGTCTCGATCTTGTTCTGGGTGGCGCCATTGTCCTGACTGCTGAACTGCACGCCGATGCCCTGCAGGCGCTTGTTCTGCGCCGCCTTCGGCGTCACCCAGACCACCTTGCCGGCCACCGGCAAACGCTCGGGGTCTTCCATCAATGTCAGCAGCATGAACACTTCGTCGCCCAGCCGATATTCCTTGCTGGTCGGGATAAACAGGCCGCCATTCTTCACGAAGGGCATGTACGCCACGTAGAGCGCCGACTTGTCCTTGATGTTCAAGGTCAGGATGCCCGGCTGGGCCCCACCGACTCGGGTGGAAGTGTTCATCTGGGTCTCCCCGTCACCACGCTTAGGATCAAGCTGATTGTACGGCGCGCGTCGCCAATCGTGTCTGCCGCCACCACAGCCCGAGCAACGATTCCAGCACCAGCTGCGGATTGACGTTGCCGGCCAGCTCGCCGCGGGCCGCCAACGCTTCAGTGATCACGGGCTCCAGGAAGGCCGCAGGCACCGGCACCCGCTCCCCGAGCAACCCCTTGCGCAGCATCTGGTGCAACCAGCGGATCAGCCACTCCACGAACAGCGGAACCGCATCGCGCCCGATTTCGGCAGACACGCTCAGCGGGTCCGCACGATCCTGCGCAATGGCGGACAGGCCCTGCTCCCATCGGCGGAAATGGGCATCGGTCTGTTCGGCCGCCCAGGCTGCCACCTGCAGCGGCGCCCCGCCCGCCCAGGTCAGCCAGGTGTCATCAAGCCCTTGTGCCTGCAGCCAGGCCTCGGCGGCGTCGCGTGACGGTGGCGGTACCCGCAGTCGGCGGCAGCGCGAACGCACCGTGGCCGGCAAGCCCAGCGGGCGTTCGCTCAGCAGGATCAGCACGGTGGCCGGCGGCGGCTCCTCCAGGGTTTTGAGAATGGCATTGCGACCCGCGACATTGAGCTCATCGACGCGATCAATGACGGCGAACTTGCCGCGTCCATACTGCGCCGCCAGGCTCAAGCGCTCGATCATCTCGCGCACCTGGTCGATGGCGATGTCACGCTTGAGCTTGCCGCTGCGCTCATCCTCCCGCCGCTTGACCCACAACAGGTCCGGATGGCTCCCGGCCTCAAGCTGCACGCAGGGCGGGCACTGGCCGCAGGCATGCCCCTCGCTGCCCTGGTCACAGAGGATGGTGGCCACCAGCGACCGCACCAGGGTCGCCTTGCCGACGCCCGCCGGGCCCGAGACCAGCAAGGCGTGACCCAGCTGTCCTGCCTGATGCTGGCGCAGCAGGTCAGCCAACAAATCCCCCTGCCACGGCAGCGGTTGATAGCTGTTCACAAGCGCGCCTCCAGCACGGCCTGGACCGCCGCGCTCACCTGCGTCGCGGAAGGACGCGCATCAATCACGACGAACCGCTCCGGCGCCGCTTCGGCCTGCTTCAGAAATCCCTCGCGTATGGCCTGCTGCGCCACCAGCGCCTCGCGTTCGAAACGGTTTTCCTCACCCCGGCGACGGGCGCGGCGCAGCCCTTCCTCCGGCGGCAGGTCGAACAACAGGGTGAGATCCGGACGGCGCCCACCCAGCACCCAGTCGCTCAGGGTGGTCAACTGCAATGCCGGCACCCCCTTGGCGCCCTGATAGGCAAAACTGGAGTCCAGGAAGCGGTCACAGACGACATCGGTTCCGGCCGCCAGCGCCGGCGCAATCACGTGATGCCAGTGCGCGGCACGCGCCGCAAACATCAGCAGCACTTCGGTGGTCGGCGTCACCCCTTCGGCCCAATCCGCCAGAACCACGCCGCGGATGGCCTCGGCCAGAGGCGAGCCCCCGGGTTCGCGCGTCTGGCAGACCGTGCGACCGCGCGCGCGCAGCCATGCCGCCACCGCCGTGGCCTGCGTCGACTTGCCCGCGCCCTCGCCGCCCTCCAGGGTGATCAGTCGTCCATTCATCGGTTTCGATTCTCGCGCAGCCGCCGCAGATAGGCCTGCACGGCCCGGTTGTGCGCCTCCAGCGTACGGGAAAACGCGTGGGCGCCGCTGCCATCGCCCTTGGCCACGAAAAACAGCGCCTCGGTTGTCGCGGGCTGCACCGCCGCCTGCAGTGAGGCCTCTCCCGGCAGACAGATCGGAGTCGGCGGCAGGCCGGCCCGGGTATAGGTGTTGTAGGGACCGTCTGCCTCGAGATCCCGGCGCCGCAGGTTGCCATCGAAACGACTGCCCAGGCCATAGATGATCGTCGGATCGGTCTGCAGGCGCATGCCGAGCCGCAGCCGGTTGACGAACACGCCCGCAACCTCGGCGCGCTCAGATGCCAGACCGGTTTCCTTCTCCACGATGGAGGCCAGTATCAATGCTGCGTCGGCGTCCTTCAGCGGCAGCGAGGGCTGTCGTGCCGCCCAGATGCGGGCCAGCGCTGCAGTCTGTGCCCGTGCCGCCCGCCGCAGGAACGCGGCATCGGTGGTGCCCTTGGGGAAGTGGTAGGTCTCGGGGCGCAGGCGTCCTTCGGCATGCCCGTCCCCGAGATCAAGTGCCGCCATCAGTGCCGACGGCTCCAATGCGGCTACATCCAGCGCCGGCGTGATGGCCGGATGTGCCCGCACCGCTTCAATGGCTTGCGCCGCCGTCCAGCCTTCGAGCAATTGCAGGGCGTGCAGTTTCACCCGCCCATCACGGAACAGGCTCACGGTGTCGGCCACCGTCATGCCGGGCTGGAGGCGGTATTCGCCCGCCTTGAGCGTCGGCGCGCCCTGCAGGCGCGCCTGCAGCCGCAAGGCCAGCACCTCGATATCGCGCAGCAGACCGGCGGCAGCCAGCTGATCGAGTACTCCGCGATAGCTGGCGCCGGGCGCAATCTCGATCACCTGATCCTGCGCCAACGGCAGCGGGCGCTGCATCAGCGAGTGCACCTGCTGCAGGCCGGCCCCGGCGAGCACCAATCCCAACACCATCAGCCACAGCACCAGGCGCAGCCCGCGTCTCATGTGATCTCCTCGAAGGCTGGCATCAACATCCGCGCAACCGGACCGGGGGCTTCGAACCGGCATTCATCGACTGAGCCCACCGCTTGCAGCCCCATGACACTGTTGCCCAGCAGTACCTCGCTGGCCGTCGTCAGTGCCACCGGATCGACCCGCACTTCCGCCACCTCCAGCCCGTGCTCGAGGGCGGTGCGCAACACCCAGCGTCGGGCGAATCCCTGTACGCCGCTGGCGGCCACCACCGGCGTGAACAGCCGCCCCCCTTCCACCCAGAACAACGTACTGCGACTGCCGCTGACGAGATGACCGTCGGCATCGCACAGCACCGTCTCATCCATGCCGTCCGGCCAGCCGTGGCTGGCCAGCACCTGCGGCAGCCGGTTCAGATGCTTGATACCACCGAAACCCGGTTGCTCGACTGCCGGTTGGGGGCTGATGAAGATTCGCAGCGGTTCGGCCGCAGGTGGCACCACTGCGGAAAGATCGACCACCCGAACACTCGCCGCTGATACCGGGCGATACCCCCGTCCTTCGCTGGCGCGCACGGCGATCCATCGCAACGCCGCCAGCGGCGGTGCCGTCTCGAGCAGGGGTGCGCTGTCTGCAAGCCACTGCTCCAATGGGTCGATAACGATGCCGAGTCGGTGGGCATCAGCCTGCAGCAGCGCCCACTGGTCTGCCGCTGCCACCACCCGCCCCTGCCGCACCCGCAGTGTCCGGAATACACCATCTCCGTAGACCAGGCCCCGCATCAGCGGCGCCAGCGCCGGGACCGGCTGCCCGGAGACCTGGACGGTCATGCCACCTCCCGCAACGCGTTGATCAAACCGCGCGCCTTGGCATCCGTTTCCACCAGCTCGGCTTCGGGCTGGGAGTCCGCGACAATGCCCGCCCCCACCCGGAACCGCAGCGCAGCGCCGTCGATCTCCAGGCTGCGAATGAGAATGTTGCTGTCGAAACGGCCACAGCGTGACAGATAGCCCACGGTGCCGGTGTAGGCCCCGCGCGGGCCCGATTCCAGCTCGCGGATGATCTCCATGCAGCGCACCTTGGGGCAGCCGGTGATGGTGCCGCCCGGAAACACCGCGCGCAGGGCGGCGCCGGGTCCCACGCCATCGCGCAGCCGCCCACGCACGTTCGACACCAGATGATGAACGTGGGCATAACTTTCCAGCGCCATCAGCTCATCCACCACCACGCTACCCGGTTGGCAGACCCGACCGAGATCGTTGCGCTCCAGGTCGATCAGCATGATGTGCTCGGCACGCTCCTTGGCACTGGCTTCCAGGGCCACGCGCGCAGCCGCGTCCGCCTCCGGATCCGGTGACCGCGGACGGGTGCCGGCAATCGGGCGCGTCTGCGCACCGCTGGCGTCCAGCGACAGCATGCGCTCCGGTGACGAACTGAGGACTGCGGCACCGGGCCCCAGCAGACTGGCGGCAAACGGGGCGGGATTATGCCGACGCAGGGCGGCATACACTGAAAGCGCACTGCCGTCCCCGGCCAACATACCGTTCCAGGCACGGGACAGGTTCACCTGGAACACGTCCCCCGCCGCGAGGTACTCGAGCACCTGCGCCACGCCCTCCAGAAACCGCGCCGGCGGCTCGGCCTCCAGACTCAGCAAGCCCACCCCCGGCAGCACAGGTGCGGGAGCAGTCACGGCCGCGGCCAGCAGCGCCTCGGCATCGGACAGACTGTGCTCGGATACCGCATAGAGCTGCCCCAGCCGCCGGTCACGAACCAGCGCCCGCGGGCAGCGCGCCAGCCAGGCATCCGGTTGCCGCGGCGTTGCCGGGTGAAAGTCGACACCGGGCTCGACCCAACGTGCGGCTTCGTAGCCGGCAAACAGCAGCCAGCCCCCCAGATACGGCAGGACCGGATGGGCCGGCAGCAATGGCATCGCGGTGGCTGCGGCATCCAGGGCGGAAAACGGATCACCCTGCAGCGTCAGCGCCTCGGGCTGCGCCAGCAGCAGGTCGAACCGCCCGGAGCGTGGGTGGCCGGCGACGCTTTCCAGTAGAAACGGAAAGGCCTCAGGCCGATGAGCGTGTAAATCAAAAAGGTCTTTATCGACGGAGGCTTGCGCGATAAAGCTCACGTTTTACTTGAAATCATTCACGAAAGCGCCGGAACGCCAGCGTGCCGTTGGTGCCGCCGAAACCGAAGGAGTTCGACAACACCACCTCCACCTTGCCCTCGCGTGCAGTATGCGGCACGTAATCGAGATCGCACTTGGGGTCAGGATTGTCGAGATTGATGGTCGGCGGCACCACCTGATCCTGCAGCACCAGCGCGGACACCACCGCTTCAAGGCCTCCTGCGGCGCCCAGCAGGTGCCCCGTCATCGACTTGGTGGAGGACACCCACACCCGGTGGGCATGCTCGCCAAACGCTGCCTTGATGGCCGTGGTTTCCGCCACGTCACCGGCCGGCGTCGACGTGCCGTGCGCATTGATGTAATCCACATCCCCGGGATTCAGCCCGGCATCGCGCAGCGCATTCTGCATGGCCCGGCGGGCGCCATTGCCGTCTTCCGGTGGCAGCGTGATGTGATAGGCGTCGCTGGACATGCCGAAGCCGATGATCTCGGCATAGATGCGCGCGCCCCGCGCCCGGGCACTCTCCAGCGACTCCAGCACCAGCACACCGGCACCATCGCCGAGCACGAAACCGTCGCGATCGACATCGAACGGGCGACTGGCCTTCTCGGGGTCGTCATTGCGGGTGGACAGCGCACGCGCCTGGCAGAACCCGGCCATACCGGCCGGCGCGGAGCCGAACTCGGAGCCGCCGGCAACGAAGATGTCAGCATCACCATGCACGATCATGCGGTAGGCCATGCCAATGGCATGCGCTCCGGTGGTGCAGGCACTGACGGTGGCCAGATTGGGCCCTGTGATGCCGAGATCGATCGAAACGTGACCCGACACCATGTTGATGATCGACGAAGGCACGAAGAACGGTGAGATCCGGCGCGGGCCGCTCTCATGCAGCTGGCGAATCTCACGCTCAATGGTGCCGATGCCACCGATGCCCGAACCGATGCAGACACCGATGCGCTCACGGTTGGCGTCGGTGATCTCGAGGCCGGCATCGGTGACCGCCTGCTTGGCGGCGGCAACGCCGAAGTGAATGAACGGGTCCACCCGCTTGGCCTCTTTCGGGCCCATCCACTGCGTGGCGTCGAAATCCTTGATCATCCCGCCGAAACGGGTGGTGTACGCGGAGGCGTCGTAGCCGGTCAGCGGGCCAATGCCCGAACGCCCCGCCAGCAGCGACGCCCAGGCGGTCTGTACGGTATTGCCAACCGGGGAAATCACCCCCAGTCCGGTGATGACGACTCGACTTCGGCTCATGAAGGCCTCTGCGTGAATGGGGATCGGACAGTCAAACGAAAAAGCGGCGCGCCCCATCGGGGCGCGCCCACCACATCAGGAAGCCGCTCAGCCGTTCTGCGGGGCGTGCGTGCGGATGTAGTTCAGAACGTCCTGGAAGGTCACGATCTTTTCAGCTTCTTCGTCCGGGATGTCGATCTCGAACTCTTCCTCGAGCGCCATCACCAGCTCAACGGTGTCGAGAGAATCAGCGCCAAGATCTTCGACGAACGAAGCTTCCGGGGTGATCTGATCCTCAGCCACGGAAAGCTGTTCCGCGATGATCTTCTTAACTTTCTCTTCGAGACTGCTCATGCGTCACTCCTGACGATTGTGGGGCGTTCAAGCCGCCATAGTGTAGTGCCATACAACAGGGGGGAAAGCCCCCTTCCCAGCCCGGCGCCGTCACGGCGCTAGGCCATATGCAGCCCGCCATTGACATGGAGGGTTTCACCGGTGACATAGCCGGCCTCGCGGGAGGCCAGAAACGCCACTGCGGCGGCAATATCGTCGGGTGATCCCAGGCGACCGGCCGGAACCCCCTGCAGCAGCCGCGCGCGTGCCTCGTCGGGCAGCGCGGCGGTCATGTCGGTATCGATGAACCCCGGCGCCACCACGTTCACCGTGATGCTGCGGGATCCGATCTCCTGTGCCAGCGACTTGGAAAAGCCGACCAGTCCGGCCTTGGCGGCGCAATAGTTGGCCTGCCCGGGATTCCCCCGCGTGCCGACGACCGACCCGATGCTGATGATGCGCCCATAGCGCGCCTTCATCATGCCCTTGAGCACGGCTCGCGACAGACGGAACACGCTGGACAGATCCGTGTCGATGACCTCGGCCCAGTCCTCGTCCTTCATCCGCATCAGCAGCTGGTCGCGGGTCACCCCGGCGTTGTTGATCAGGATGGACGGTGTACCGATATCCGCCAGCAACTGCTCAATGCCTGCGGGGTCCCGCACGTCGAGCACCTTGCCCTGCCCGCCCAGAGGCGACAGGGCGGCATCGATGGCCTCGGCACCCGCCGTCGAAGTGGCGGTACCCGTGACCTTGACGCCTTCGGCCGCCAATCGCAGGGCGATGGCCCGGCCGATGCCGCGACTGGCACCTGTCACCAGGGCGGTATCACCCGAAAATCGGGATGCACTCATAGCCTTTCTCTCACCAAATCTGATTGCTACGCGGCCGACACGCTGGCACGGGCGGCATCGAGGGCGCCTTGTTCTTCCAGCGCATAGACGTCGACACCCTTGACGATGCGCTTGTTCAATCCGGCAAGGACCTTGCCAGGTCCACATTCTATATAGCGCTGGACACCGCTGTCCCGGAGGTGTTCGATCGTCGCCGTCCACCGTACCGGCTGATAAAGCTGCGCGGCCAGAGCCGCTCGCACATCGGTGGCGCTGTTGCGCGGGCGAGCATCCACATTGTGGATGACGGGGATATTGCAGGGTCCGATGTCGGTCTCGGCCAGGCGTTCGGCCAGACGTGCCGCCGCCGGCTCCATCAGGCTGCAGTGCGATGGCACCGACACCGGCAGACGTACCAGCATGCGCGCGCCGGCCGCCTTGCCATGGGCTTCGAGCCAGTCCAGCGCAGTGCGGGCGCCGGCTACGACCACCTGACCGGGGGCGTTGTAGTTCACCGGCGATAGGACCGCGTCGACCGGACACGTTGCGCAGAGGGCCTCCACCTTGGCGTCATCCAGGCCAATCACGGCCATCATGCCGCCCTCGCCTTCCGGCACCGCCCCCTGCATCAGCTCGCCGCGCAGTGCCACCAGGCGCAGGGCATCGTCAAACCGCAGGGCGCCGGCGGCCACCAGTGCGGTGTATTCGCCCAGGCTGTGTCCGGCCAGCGCCACCGGCGCCGGCATCTCCTCGGCCTGCCACACCCGCCACAAGGCGATACCCGCTGCCAGCAAGGCGGGCTGCGTGCGTGCCGTCTGATTCAGTTGAGCCTCCGGGCCGTCTCGCACCAGCCCCAGCAGATCCCATCCCAACGCGTCCGACGCTTCCTGAAACGTCTGCCGAATCTCGGGGAAAGGCAGACCCTGAAGCATGCCGACGGACTGCGAACCCTGCCCTGGGAAGAGCATTGCGTACGTCATTTATGTTTTGTCGATGTATCGGGGGTCGAGACATTGACGGCACCACGCAAGCGCGTCAAGGCTTCACAAGCGAGCAAAAATATGACAGCCGAGACCGCACCGAAAGCATGGGATGCCGTGATTACACGCCCCCCCACCAGGGCTTCGTCACTGACGCTGGCACCGGTGAAAACCTCCATCAGCAGCTTGCCTGCGAGCAAAACGAGCGCCAACTGCGCCACCCGCTCGTGCTGCCTCGCCTGCGGCCAGAGTCCCAGCACGAACAGGCCGTGTAGTAATCCAGATAACCCGACAAACCAGTGCAGATGGGGCTGCCAGATCAGCAGTCCCAGGCTCACCCCCGCGCCCAGCCACAGCCAACGCAGCGCCCATCCGGCCAGACTCCAGCGCACCGGACACAGCCAGACGAAGGCCAGCAATGCCCCCAGATTGAGCAGCAGATGCGCGAGTCCCAGATGCAGCAGATGCCCGCTCCACAGCCGCCAGACCTGCCCCGCCAGCAGGCCGTCCCGTTGATAGGCCAGCAGCGGAAATACCGTATCCCGGAACAGTTGCAGAAGCGCGCTCAGCGCCATGATCACGACCATCGGCCCCCAGGACGCGCAGGGGCGCCGCCAGGCTGTCACGGGCGATGACGACCCCTTTGTTATCATCGCGCGATCCGGCACCGGGCCGGACTCCACCCTTTCAGCATCGAGTATCCAATGGCCTTGCAGAACGTCCGCCGCAACCGCGGGTTCACCCTCATCGAAATCATGGTGGTCGTCGTCATTCTCGGCATTCTCGCCGCCGTGGTGGTGCCGCGCATCATGGACCGCCCGGACGATGCCCGCATCGCCAAGGCGCGTCAGGACATCCGGGTGCTCGAGTCCTCGCTCAACCTCTACAAACTGGACAACTTCAACTATCCCAGTACCCAGCAGGGTCTGGAATCACTGGTAAGCCAGCCGTCCGGCGAGCCCCAGGCCCGCAACTGGAAGTCCGGTGGCTACATCAAACAGCTGCCCAAGGACCCCTGGGGAAATGACTACCAGTACCTCAATCCGGGCGTGAAAGGCGAGTTCGACATCTTCTCCCTCGGGGCCGACAACCGTCCCGGTGGCGAAGGCGCCGCCGCTGATATCGGCAACTGGAACATCCAGTAAGCCAGACGACCGACGTCATGTCCCGGCACCCCACCCCCGGTCGCCGCGCACGCGGGTTCACCCTGCTGGAAGTACTGGTGGTCGTGCTGATCATCGGGGTCATCATCAACTTCGCCGTGTTGTCGGTGGGGGACCGCGTGCAGGCGGATACCCTGGACAACGAATCGCGCCGGCTGGCACGGCTGATGTCGTTGGCTCAGGAGGAGGCCGAGCTGCAGGGCGTACTGATCGGCTTCCGCCATACCGAGCAGGCCATCCAGTGGGTCATGCTGGTCGGCGACGGCCGCTGGCAGCCCTATGCGGAAACCGGCCCGCTGCGCGGTCGCGCTGTCACCGAGCCGGTGATGCTGCAGCTTCGCGTCGAAGGCCGGGTCATGCCGCCGGCACAGGACGAGGTGAAACCCGATGCCTCGCTCGAACCCCAGGGGCTGTTCCTGTCCAGCGGCGAGGCGACCCCGATGGTGCTGGACCTGAGCGTTCCCGGCCTGGACATGGTGTACCGCATCGAAGTCGACGCCCTGGGGCGCGTCACCCGTCAGCGCGTGGACGACGACCGCGCATGAACCCCTCTCGCGGTTTCACCCTGGTGGAGGTGCTGGTGGCAGTGGCCATCCTCGCCATCGCGATGGCGGCAATCCTTTCCGGAATGGCGCGCTACGCCGACAACGCCGCCTACCTGCGTGACAAGACCTTGGCGCTGTGGGTGGCCCACAACCGGATCGCCAACCTCATGAGCCAGCCGGAGTGGCCCTCGGTCGGGCGCAGCAACGGCAATGACGAGATGGGCGGGGACGACTGGCGCTGGACGGCCGAGGTCAAGGAAACACCGGACGACCGTCTGCGTCGCATCGACGTCACCGTCGCCCACGACCAGAAGCCCGAGGCCACCCTGGCCACGGTCTCCGCCTTCCGGCGCCGGCCGGCCGGGAGTGGTTCATGAAGCGCATGCAGGGCTTCACCCTGCTGGAGCTGATCGTGGTACTGCTGGTGTTCGCCGTGCTCTCCATCATGGCCTACGGTGGCCTGCGCAGCGTGCTCGATGCGCGCACCCGCGTGGAAGCCTCGCTGGAACGCACGGCCCAGTACCAGCGTGCCTTCCGCAAGCTGCGCGACGACCTCCAGCAAGTCCGCGCCCGGCCGATTCGGGATGGCTTCGGCGACGTCCAGCCTGCGCTCATTGCCCTCGATGGCGAGGGCCTCATCTTCACCCGCGGCGGTTGGCGCAACCCCCTGTTGGCCCCTCGCGCCACCTTTGAGCGCGTGCGCTACCGGCTGACCGACCGTACGCTCTACCGCGACAGTTGGCGGGTGCTGGATCAGGCTCAGGATTCCGGACTCGTGGAGTTGCCTCTGCTGGAGCGCGTCGACGCCATCCGCTGGCGCTTCCTCGACAGCGCCCAGGAATGGCAGGACAGCTGGCCTCGGGAAGCCAACGGCTTGCCGGTGATGGTCGAGCTGGAGCTGGAAGCGGCGGACTGGGGCCTGCTGCGCTGGCGCTTCCAGCCCGGGTTGTCGCCGCAGGCTGCAGCGATTCTCGGCGCAGCAGCCCGCAACATCGAAGACCATGACGATGGCACCGGTGACGGCGGCGACCCGGCGCCGACCACCGATGACGGCAGCAACACCCCGCCAGGCGCCGACGCCGGGATGGAAAATTGAACAGGGTGAGCCGCCAGCGTGGCGTCGCGCTGATCACCGCCATCCTGGTGGTGGCGATCGCCACCATTGCGGCAACCGCCATGGTCAGCAGCGGCAACATCGCCATTCATCGCGCCAGCACGCTGCAGGACACGGAGATGGCCTGGTGGTATGCCGAAGGGGTGGAGCAATGGGTGATGACCATTCTCGAACGCGACCGTGAAGCCAACGAGGTCGACTCCCTGGACGAGCCCTGGGCGCGACCGGTGGACTATCTGCCGGTGGACGAGGGTGTGCTGCGGGGGCGCGTTGTCGACCTGCAGGGGCGCTTCAATCTCAACAACCTCGGGGTCCAGGACACGGCCGCCTTCGAGCGCTACCGCGGGCATTTCGAGCGGCTGTTCGGCGCAGTCGAGGCCGGTGATGGTTTTCAGGCCCGCGCCATCGCCGCTGCCATCCGTGACTGGATCGACCCCGACCAGGAGCCCACCGGTTTTGAGGGCGCGGAAGACAACGAGTACCTGGGACTGGCGCAGCCCTATCGCACCGCCAACCAGCCGATTGCCACCATCAGCGAGCTGCTGCTGGTCAAGGGAATGACGCCGGAGATCTATCGCAGGCTGCAACCGCACATCACTGCGTTGCCGGCGATGAACACGGCGATCAACGTCAACACTGCGCCAGCGGAAGTACTGCTGACACTCAACGAACAACCGACGCCAGAGCTGGAACAGTTTCTGAAGGTGCGCGACACCCAGCCGGCCGGCGACCTCGCCAGCGTCCAGACCCTGTTCGCCGCCGGTGGCCCGGCGGTCCGGATCGACAGCCAGTTTTTTCGGCTGGAGAGTGAAGCCTTGATAGGCAGTAGCCGGGTCGGCCTGTATAGTTTGCTGTACCGGCCGGGCACCGGCGGCGTTGTCTTGCTGGGCCGCAGCACCGACGCCGAATAGCCACCGCGAAACCACGCCTCCAAAACCGAACCCGTGCGCGAAACGCTCTATATCCGGCTGCGCTCCACCGAGCCGGCCTCGCTGACCGAATACTGTCTGGCGCCGCCAGAGGCGCAGCGCGCCTGGCCGGTGGACACCGCGCCGCTTGAGCGCGTACTCGAGATGGCCGCAGGACGCCGGGTGGTGGCACTGGTCCCTGGCGAGGAAATCCGACTGGACCGGCTGGACGTTCCGGTACGGCAGGCGGCCAAAGCGGCGCTGGCTGCCCCGTTCGCGCTGGAAGAGTCGCTGGCCGAGGACGTTGACACCCTGCATTTTGCAGTCGGCGCCCGTCAGGCCGAGGGACACTTTCCGGTAGCCGTGGTGCGGCATCAGTTGATGAACCAGTGGATGACACCGCTCCGCGACGCCGGCATCCGCCCGCACGCGCTGGTGCCCGAAACCCTCGCGCTGCCATCACCTGAAGACGGCTGGTGGCACGCGCTGGTGGAACCGGAACGCATCCAGGTCCGACATGAGGACTGGGGCGCCTTCTCCGGCACAGCCGAGGACCTCGCCCTGCTGCTTGACCTGGCCGATCCGGAGCGGCAGCACGGCATCCGTCTGACAGTGGCGGGCACACCAGGCGACTTCACCGGTCTGGAGCGCCGCACCGAATTGCGGTCGGGGTTCCGCCTCGGATTGGAAGCCCTGCTGCAACACCTGCCAGCGGAGCCCGGCATCAACCTGCTGCAGGGACCGTACTCCCAACAGGCCGACCTGCAACGACTGTGGCGCCCCTGGCGCGTGCCGGTGGCAATGGCCGCCGCCCTGGTGTTGCTGGTGCTCGGGGAACACGGCCTTGCCACCTGGCGGCTGGGCGAGCAGGTACGCACGCAGGAAACCCGCAACGTCACCCGTTTTCAGCAGCTGTTCCCGGGCGAGACCCGCATCGTCGATCTTGGCGCCCAGGCCGAACAGCAATATCAGCTGGCCCAGCAGGCACAGCGGGGCGGCGGCCTGCTGGCCCTGACCAGTTCGCTTGAACAGGCGCTGCGACAGGTGGAGGGCCTCACGTTGCAGGGGCTGCAGTACCGCGAGGGTGCGGTCTTCGCCAGCCTCACCGGCAACGCCCTGACCCAGCTGGAGGCCCTGCGCGGCCAGTTTGCCCAGCGTACCGACGTCAATCTGGAAGTGCAGTCCGCCAACTCCGGCAGCGAAGGCGTTCAGATCCGCATCCGCATCAGTCCCACCGCCGCATGAAAGATCGCCTCGCTCCTGCCATCGATGCCTACGCCCGCCTGGCGCCGCGCGAACGACGCCTGGTGCTGACCGCTGGCGCCGTGGTGTTGGCCACGCTTTTCTACCTGCTGGCCTGGGAACCCCTGGCGCAGGCCCGCGCACGCGAGGCCGCGGCATTGTCGGCGGCGCGCGCGCAAGCCAACCGTCTGGAAGTGATCGGCGCTACCGTCGCCGGCCAGCGGCGCGCCGGGCGCCCCGCGCCGGCCAGCCGCAATCAATCGCTGTTGGCCGCGGTTGACCAGGCCGCGCGCGGCCCCACCCTCGGCAAGGCCCCCACCCGGCTGCAGCCCGAAGGCGATCGCGAGGTCCGGGCCTGGCTCGAGCGCACGCCGTTCGACAACATCGTGCGGTGGATTCACGAGCTGGAACAACAGCACGGCATCCAGGTCAGCACAGCGGATATCGAACGCCTCAGCGAACCCGGTCTGGTGGATGCCCGCCTGACCCTGGTGCGCCCATGATCCGCTGGCTCGCTCCACTGCTGGCGCTCGCCGCCTTTCTGTACGGGCTGGTGGTCATGGCTCCGGTATCCGCACTGTATGGCTGGTTTGCACCGGACCCCCTGCCGGTTCGCCTGAGCAGCCTCGACGGCACCCTCGTGAAAGGGCGCATGGCCGGTCTCAGTCAGGGGCCCCGGCAGTTTGTCGACGAGGCCAACTGGCAGCTGCACCCCGGCGCGCTGTTGCTGGGCAGCCTGCGCTATCAGCTCGACGGTCAGGCGCTGGGCAGTGTCTTCAGCGGGCAGGTCCGCGCCACACCCACCGGTCGTCTCGGTGTCGATGGCCTGCAGGCCGCAGGCAGCGTCAAGGCATTGCTGCAGGCTCTCGGGCAAGGATTTCTGCCGGTGGACGGACAGTTCCGCCTCGATATCGACGAAGCCACCGTGCACCGCCAGTGGCCGCAGTCCCTCAGTGGCACGCTGACCCTCCAGGGCATGGTCTCGACCTTGCTGCGCGACCCCCTGCGCATCGGCGACTTCCAGGCCGTGCTGTCCACCGAACCCGGCCCCGACGACCAGCCCCCCACCTTGCTGGCCACCGTGCAGTCCCTGGACGGCCCGTTGGAAGTGGAAGGCACCGCACGGCAGTTTGCCGACCGCCGCCAGGTCGCCGACCTGCGCGTGCGCGCCAAGGCCGATGCCCCCCCGATGCTGCGCAACATGCTCAACGGACTGGGTCGCCCCGATGCCCAGGGCTGGTACCGCATCCAGCGCACCGGACGATTGCCGTGACCAGCGGCACCGAAGCCCCCCACCTGGTGGTGGCCTGTGTGGTCGAGCGTGACGGCCGCTATCTGCTGGTCGAGGAGTCTGCGGGTGGACAGCTGGTGCTCAACCAGCCCGCCGGACACTGGGAGTACGGCGAGACCTTCGTCGACGGCGCCGTGCGAGAAACCCTGGAGGAAAGTGGCTGGCATGTACAACCCACGCACCTTCTCGGTCTCTACGAGTACCAGCCGGACGACCTGCCGTACACCTTTGTACGCCTCGCTTTTGTCGCTGACGCCGTACGCCATGAACCCGAGCGACCGCTGGACGACGGCATCGTGCGCGCCGTGTGGATGACCCGGGATGAAATCGCGGCCTGCCCCGAGCGGCACCGAAGCCCCATGGTCTTGCGGTGCGTCGACGACCACCGTGCCGGCCAGCGCCTGCCGCTGTCGGTGATTCACCACCTCTGAGACGCCGGGGTGGAGATCAACGCCCAGCCCCTGCCCCCGGGTAGCCACATCGTCGTCGGCCTGTCCGGCGGTGTCGACTCCGCCGTCAGTGCCTGGCTGCTAAAGCAGCAGGGCTACCGCGTCACCGCGCTGTTCATGGTGAACTGGGAGGAGGATGAGGATGGCTACTGCACCGCGGCCGACGACTTCCAGGACTGTCGCGCCATTGCCGAAGAGATCGGCATTCCCCTGCAACGCGTGGATTTCTCGGCCGACTACAAGGATCGCGTATTCGCCCAGTTTCTCGCGGACTATGCCGCCGGACGTACGCCCAACCCGGACGTGCTGTGCAATCGCGAAGTAAAGTTTCAACCGTTTCGGGAATACGCTCTGCGGCTGGGCGCCGACGGCATCGCCACCGGTCACTACGCACGCATTCATCACGGCCCGGACGGCCCCCGCCTGCTGCGCTCGGTCACCGAGGACAAGGACCAGACCTACTTTCTCGCCGCCGTTCACCGTGCCCAGCTGGAGAACGTGATGTTCCCCATCGGCCACCTGGAGAAACCGCAGGTCCGCCGTCTGGCGCTGGAGGCCGGCCTGCCGGTACACCGCAAGAAGGACTCCACCGGCATCTGTTTCATTGGCGAGCGCCGCTTCCGCGACTTTCTGGCGCAACACCTGAAAGACGTGCCGGGTGCCATCGTCGACACCGCCGGCGTAGAGGTCGGTCGGCACCCGGGGCTGCATCACTTCACGCTCGGGCAGCGCAAGGGGCTCCACATCGGTGGCCGCCGCGGTGCCCGCGAAGCGCCCTGGTACGTGGTCGGTAAACGGCAGGGCCTTGCACAGCTGGTGGTCAGCCAGGACGCCGCCGATCCCCGCATGCTGAGTCAGCGTCTCGACACCCTCGCCTTTCACTGGATCCGGCAGCCGTCACCGCTACCCACGCGGCTGACCGCCCGCATCCGGCACCGGCAGGCACTGCAGGCCTGTACCGTCGCGCCGCATGCGGATGGCAGCCTCGAAGTCCGCTTCGAAACCCCGCAACGGGCCGCCGCGCCAGGCCAGTACGTGGTGCTCTATGACGGCCTGGAGTGTCTTGGCAGCGGCGAAATCCGCCACGCCGACCCCCTGCACCCGCTCGACTGAGCCCGATCCACCCCACTTTTGGTGAATCCGCCGCGTATTTTCGTGGCCGAGGCCCGGTACAGCCCGGTATAATGGCGTGTTTTCCTGACGCGCCGCCGTTTCGGCGGCCGCTGACCGCTAGCCATTTCCACCCGGGAGATCTCCAGCCATGACGGACAGCTTCAAAGCAAAGTCCACGCTGCACGTTGGTAACCAAACCTACACCTACTACGACCTGACCAAGCTCGAGGCCGACTTCAAGGTGTCGCGCCTGCCGTACTCGTACAAGGTGCTGCTGGAGAACCTGCTCCGCCATGAAGATGGCGTGAACATCACCCGGGACACCGTGGCCGCACTGGCCGGTGCCACCCTGAGCAAGCTGCCGACGCAGGACATCGACTTCACGCCGGCCCGCGTGATCCTGCAGGACTTCACCGGTGTGCCCTGCGTGGTGGACCTCGCCGCCATGCGCGACGCCATCACCACCCTTGGCGGTGACGCCGCCCGCGTCAACCCGCTGTGCCCGGTGGAACTGGTCATCGACCACTCGGTGATGATCGACCACTACGGCAGCAAGGAAGCACTCGACCTCAACGCCAAGGTGGAATTCCAGCGCAATGAAGAGCGCTACACCTTCCTCCGCTGGGGCCAGGAAGCGCTGAAGAACTTCAAGGCCGTGCCGCCGGATACCGGCATCGTTCACCAGGTCAACATCGAATACCTTGCCCGCGTCGTGTTCGAGAATGACGACGGCGTGCTCTACCCCGACACCTGCTTCGGCACCGACAGCCACACCACCATGGTCAACGGCATCGGCGTGCTCGGCTGGGGCGTGGGCGGCATCGAGGCCGAAGCCGCCATGCTCGGCCAGCCCTCCTCCATGCTAATGCCGGATGTCATCGGCGTGCGCGTCACCGGCACCCTGGCCGAGGGCGCCACCGCCACCGATCTCGTGCTCACCGTCACCGAGATGCTGCGCAAGCGCGGCGTGGTGGAAAAGTTCGTCGAATTCTTCGGCCCCGCCGTCGGCAACCTGTCGGCCTCCGACCGCAACACCATTGCCAACATGGCGCCCGAGTACGGCGCAACCTGCGGCATCTTCCCCATCGATGAGGAAACCCTCAACTACCTGCGCCTCACCGGTCGCAGCGATGCGGACATCGCCAAGGTGAAGGCCTACGCCCAGGCTCAGGGCATGTGGTGGACGCCGGACTCCGCGGAAGCCGAATACACCGACGTGCTGCACCTGGACCTCGCCTCCATCCAGCCCAGCCTGGCCGGCCCCAAGCGCCCGCAGGACCGCGTGCTGCTGACCGACGTCAAGGCCAACTACCGCACCGCCTTCGAAGCCGAGCAGAAGCTGCGTCCGAGCAAGGGCCCCGTCACGGTCAACGACCAGGGCGTGGAATTCGAGATGAAGGACGGTGCCGTGGTGATTGCCGCCATCACCTCCTGCACCAACACTTCCAACCCCAGCGTGCTGATCGGCGCCGGCCTGCTGGCCCGCAAGGCCCGCGCGCTCGGCATCAAGACCAAGCCCTGGGTGAAGACCTCGCTGGCCCCCGGATCCAAGGCCGTCACCGAGTACCTGGAAAAGGCCGGCCTCACCGAAGACCTGGAATACCAGGGCTTCCACGTGGTGGCCTACGGCTGCACCACCTGCATCGGCAACTCCGGCCCGCTCAACGAGCCCATCACCAAGGCCATCCAGGACAACACCCTGAGCGTGTCCGCCGTGCTCTCCGGCAACCGCAACTTTGAAGGCCGCGTGCACCAGGACGTGCGCATGAACTACCTCGCCAGCCCGCCGCTGGTGGTGGCCTACGCGCTGGCCGGCTCCACCGACCTCGACCTCACCTCCGAACCCATCGGCAAGGGCAAGGACGGCCAGGACGTGTTCCTCAAGGACATCTGGCCCACCAACGCCGAGATCCAGGCCGCCGTGGCGCAGGCCGTCACCGCCGACCTCTACAAGGCGAGCTACGCCGATGTGCTCAAGGGTGATGCCCGCTGGCAGTCGATCAAGGTGACCAAGTCCGAGACCTACCCCTGGGACGAGAAGAGCACCTACATCCAGAACCCGCCGTACTTCACCGGCATGACGATGACCCCCCCGGGCATCCAGCCGATCACCGGCGCGCGCTGCCTGGCGGTACTGGGTGACTCCATCACCACCGACCACATCAGCCCCGCCGGCGTCATCAAGCCGGACGGCCCGGCCGGCAAGTACCTCAACGAGCGCGGCGTGCAGAAGGCCGACTTCAACAGCTTTGGCAGCCGTCGCGGCAACCACGAGATCATGATGCGCGGCACCTTCGCCAACACCCGCATCAAGAACCAGATGACGCCGGGCGTGGAAGGCGGCGTGTCCAAGTACATCGGCAAGGATGGCGGCGCCGGTGACGTCGAAGCCATCTACGACGTCGCCATGAAGCACCAGGCCGAGGGGACCCCGCTGGTGGTGCTCGCCGGCAAGGAATACGGCACCGGCTCCAGCCGTGACTGGGCCGCCAAGGGCACCATCCTGCTGGGCGTGAAGGCCGTCATCTCCGAAAGCTTCGAGCGTATCCACCGCGCCAACCTGGTCGGCATGGGCGTGCTGCCCCTGAACTTCCAGGACGGCCAGAACGCCGGCAACCTCGGCCTCGACGGCACCGAAACCTTCGACCTCGAAGGGCTCAGTGCCGGCGCCACCGAAGTGACCGTCAACGCCACGAAGGCCGACGGCAAGGTCATCACCTTCAAGGCCAAGGTGCGCATCAACACGCCGAAGGAGTGGGACTACTACAGCCACGGCGGCGTGCTGAACTACATGCTGCGGCAGATGGCTGCCTGATTCACCCTCAGGCTGTTACGACGAAGGCGCCGAAAGGCGCCTTTGTCGTTTCTGTCCTGGCCCTGTCATCCGCTTGAACCGACACAGCGGGGGCATGGCGATCCGAAATCCCCGGCGTGGCGGACAACTTCCCCCAGCTGATCGGCGTAACGTGATGCAACGATTCTCTCCAACGCCGACCATTGATAATGTCGCCATGCAGCATGCACCCCACTTCAACGAGCATGGCTACGTTCTGCTGGAGAATGCCCTCCCCGGCGGCGTTGTTGCGCCATTGCGGCGCCACATTCTTGACGAGCTGAAACGCCTGGACATCTGGGCCTCCGGGCGGTGGCGGTCCCGGCAGCTTCGGGCGATGCCGGTATTCCAGCAGGTGGGACAGCTGGGGCAACGGGTGATCTGCCCCGACCTGCAAGCGCGCATGACGACACCGTCCCTGCTGACCACCCTGGAGGCACTCGCCGGACAGCGGCTGCGAGCCGCCGGTGATGCGCAGCTGCTATTGACCCTGCCCGGTGCACCGACGCAGCACCCCACGATGCTGAACTGGCACCTCGACATCAATCCGGCCGCGAAGGTGGGGGTTCCCGGTGTGCAGGTCTTTTTGTTGATCGATGATGTTCTGCCGCAGGGCGGCGCCACACTCGCGCTGGCGGGTTCCCACCGCCTGCCCGCCGACCGGGCGCTGCGACATCGGCTCCACGCGCGTCTGAACGCGGGCGCACCCTCGTCGTTCACGCTTGAGGGCATTCCCCTGTCACGGGTCGAGATGTGTGGCAAGGCCGGGGATGTCTATCTCATGGACATGCGGGTGCTCCACAGCCCTTCCCACAACACCCGCAAGACACCCCGCATGATGGCAACCGCGCGGTTTCTGGCTGCCTGAATCAGGATTCAGCGCGGCTTCCCACCAGATACATCACCAGCAGCAGCACCATCACACTGTCGGCCACCACGGTCAGCATGGCTGTTTGCAGATAGGCGCTGCCGATGCTCAGGAGCAGCAGCACGAAGATCAGCTTGCCCAGCGCGGCGACGGCTGCCACCAGCCGCCGATGCAGCGGGTGAAAGGCGGCGTAGATCAACAGGCCGCCCACCAGCGTGATGAGGCTGCCCCAGCTTCGCACCACAACCTCGGCCAATGGCCCTTCCAAGTGAGCACCAAAGGTGTTGTGCAGCGCCATGTCCGGCGCCACCAGCGCCAGCACCATGCTGCAGGTCAGCACACCGCAGACCAGCATGATCCCTTTGATGTGGTTGACGACGAATGACATGGCAGCTCCCCGATAGGCCGTCATGCGACGGCAGGATATGAAGGGTCGATTGTGCCACCCGCTCGTGACCGACCCGCGGAACGGATTGAGCCTGGATTTCGTGTTGGCTGCGAACGGCACCACATGGGTGCCATGCCCTTCCCCGATACCCCGAGCCGTTCCAAAGGACCCGCCATGAAATCGCCCCTACGTGCCTTGATGCTGTTCCCGTTGTGCGCCTTGTCCGTTGCCTGCGGCGAGGACGTCACACTTTGCGCCGCCTTCGATTCCAACATGGCCCTGGTGGACAGCCAGGGCACGGCGCGCACATCGTTCCCGCAAGGGACGCCGGTCAAGCTGGCTGTGACGGTCACCAATACCCGTGGCAATGCCCAGACACTGACCATTTTCGACGGCTGCGCGGAGGTCACCGGCTCCGTCGGGAAAATGTCCGGAGAGCTGTTCTGGCACAGCGAGGAGAATCGGGTCTGCACCATGGCAACCGTGCCCACCACGTACCGGGGTGGAGAGTCCCGGGCGTTCACCTACACCTGGGACCAACGCGATCCCCAGGATGCCCAGGTGCCACCGGGGACATATGTCGCGCAAATGGAGCAGCGCACGGAGTGCGGTGCGCTGCTCAGCAAGACAATCGAGTTCGCCATCGAATAGGCGTGACGCGGCGGCGAGCCCCTGCCGCCGCCAGTGGCAATGGTAGGCTGTGGACAGCCCCCAGAGATCCGGGCCCCATGACCATTCCATCAGCGGAGGATCGCCACGCATGAGCCATGCACTGCTGCAAACGCTGGTCAACGACCCGACCCGCGCACAGATCGCGGGTGGAATGATGATGATCATCCTGTTCTTGTTTGTCGGACTCGTGACCGCCATCGCCACCACGGTCATCGCTCGCCGGGTATTTCAAGGTCGCTATGAGCGCGTCTACTGGGCAGTGCTGCTGGTAGCCATTGCCGCCATCTATCTTGGCTTTGCCGGCTGGTTCCAGGCCTCACCCGAGGCCTGGACCACCGAACTCACCGGCATCGTGGTGTTTGCCGTGGTCGCGGTGATCGGCGCGTTCTCGGCCACAGCACTGGCCTTCGGCTACCTGCTGCACGGTCTGTGGGATGTCGCACACAGCCTGCTGGGAACAGACTTTTTCGGCCATGCCGCGAGCAGCATTCCGCTGGGATACGACATGTTCTGCCTCGGGTTCGACTTCGCTGCGGCGGCCTACCTCGCCTGGTGGCCCAAGCAGTGGGACAAGCCCGGCCGATTCAATCCCCGGTTCTGGCGCGACGACCGGGACCCCTCACGTTCCCATCAAGGCGCAATGTACTCATGAATCCCACCGCCCTCACCCATTGGCACCGCCTCGTCTCCGAGCGCGACGCCGCCGGTCTCGATGCGTTGATTGACGACGATGCCGTTTTTCTCTCGCCCGTGGTCCACACCCCACAGCGCGGCAAGGCGATCACGGTGATGTATCTCGCTGCGGCCTTTCAGGTGTTCTTCACGCCTTCGTTCCACTACGTGCGCGAAATCGTCGGTCCGTCGGACGCCATGTTGGAGTTCGAAACCGAGATCGACGGCATCCAGATCAACGGTGTCGACATCATCAAGTGGAACGAGGCCGGGCGCATTGTCGAGTTCAAGGTGATGCTGCGCCCGCTCAAGGCCGTCAACCTCATTCACCAGTACATGGGCGCCATGTTGCAACGCTTGAAGAGTCCCGGCGCCTGATCTCATGCGTCTGATCACCATCCCCATGAGCCACTACTGCGAGAAGGCCCGCTGGGGGCTGGCGCACGCGGGGCGACGGTATGTGGAGGAGGGCTACCTGCAGGGGCTGCACATCGCGGCAGCCCGGCGCTACAACCCGGCCGGTTTGTTGCCGGTGCTGATCGACGGCGACCGGGTGGTGCCCGACTCCACCGCCATCCTCCGTTACCTCGACGCGTCTCTGCCGGATGCCGGAAAGCTGTACCCACACCCCCTGGCGCGGGAGGTCGCGGCGCTGGAGGAGGATTTCGACGAAGGCCTGGGCGTGGAGTCCCGACGCTGGGTGTACTTCCACTGGTTAACCATGCCCGGCCGCGATGTGGTGCGTACGGCGGCACAGCGCACGCCCCGCTGGCATGCCTGGGTCGGCACCCCGCTGTTCCCGGTACTTCGGGTGGCATTGCGCCGGCACCTGCAGGTCACCGTTGCACGGGTGACACGAGGGCTGGGCGAGATCGAACGTAGCTTTGATGGTGTGGCGCAGCGGCTGGCCGACGGCCGTCCGCACCTGTGCGGAGACCCCTTCACCGCGGCCGATCTCGCCTTCGCCTGTATGGCAGCGCCGGTGCTGCTGCCACCGGAATACGGGATCCGGCTTCCGACGCCGGAGGAGGCTCCGGCCAGCGCGCGTGCCGACATTGCCCGCTTCCGGGATCACCCGGCAGGCCGCTACGCGCTGCAGCTGTTCCGCAGCCGTCGATCGGCGCCCACCGCCTTCTGAGCGCACCGGGACAACGGTCAGCTTTCCAGCAGGTGCCGCCGCAGAGCAGCGAGGCCACCCTCGCCCAACCCCAGTCCGTCACGGACAAAGGCTTGGGAGGAGCCATAGGCTTCGGTCACCCCCGTCAGCGCGGCATCAAGATAGTCGGCGTCGGCCGCCAGCAGTGGCAGGCGCACCTCCGCGGGCAACGCGAGTATCGGATGGGCACTGTTGCCCACCCCCAGCTGGCCGCCTTGATGTTGCATCAGGAACGCGTCCAGGCGTGCCACCTCATTGGTCAGCAGATAATCGGCCAGCACGGTGTCGCGCGGGACACCGAGGCATTCCAGCAGGACTGCGGCGGCAAAGCCGGTCCGGTCCTTGCCGGCGGCGCAGTTGAACAGCAGCGGCGCAGGCGACGCTGCCAGGGTATGGAAGATCAGCTTGAGGCGCGGCACCAGCCACTGCGGCATCAGCCGATAGAGCTCGATCATCGCGGTACGGGCCGCGTCGGCATCCAGCGTGCGCCCTTCGATCAGGCGGCCCAGCGTGCCGGCATCCTCAGGATCGTCGTGACTGAGCAGTTGCACCGAGGTGCCCGGCCACCGGGTCGGCTCGCTCCGACGTTCATCCGCCCGGCGCAGATCGACCACGCAGGCGATGCCGAGCGCCTCCAGCGCCGCAACGTCGGCAGCCTGCAAGTGCGTCATCACGCCGGAGCGGAACACCTGGCGCCACCGCAGGCGCGCGCCATCGGTCGTGACATATCCGCCCAGATCCCGAAAGTTGCAGCCCCCGGCCAACGGCAGCAGTCGCTCCGGTATCGCTCCGCTATCCGCCATCACCACCTCGTTCCTCGGCCGGGTGCGCAACGCCTGTGGCTTCCAGCGCCACCGTGGCAATGCGCGATCCCACCATTTCTTCCACTCGCAGAATGAATCCGTCCTGTTCGATGCTGGCGCCCACACCGACCGGCGGTGTGACCGCCTGTCGCAGCACTTCGTCGAGCGTGAGACTCGCGGTCAGTTCCAAACGAATGCCATAGGCCCGCCGAACCGACGCCACCGTGGTGGTGCCCTTCAACCGCAACGGTGCGGCCGGCAGATCCGCCACCGACGCCTCGGCGGCCTGCGAGAACACGCAGTCAACGAAGGCCCGAGTTTGCGGCCTCAGTACGACAAACAAATGATCCCCGGCCTGCAGGGCGGTCGAACCGCGCGGCGGGATGATGGTGGATTCCCGGGTAATCATCGCCACCACCGCGCTCTCCGGCAGCGCGATCTGCGACAGGCGTTGTCCGGTGGCACGTGCGTCCTTGCCGAGGGTGTACTCGACGATGTCGGCGTCCACCTCGTTGAGCGAGGTGATCTCCAGCGTGGCGGCCGGTGTCGGCGGTGGCGCTTCGGCCAAACCCAGACGACGCGCCACCACCGGCAGCATCGAACCCTGGATGGTCGCCGAGATGAGCACCACGAAGAACACCACATTGAAGATCAGGGCCGCACCCGGCAGACCGAACAGCAGCGGGAAAATGGCGAGGATGATCGGCACCGAACCGCGCAACCCCACCCAGGACACCAAGGCCATCTCGCGGGCGTTGTAGCCGAACGGCGTCAGTAGCGGAATCACCGCCAGCGGCCGTGCCACCAGCACCAGTACCACCGAAATCACCAAGCCCTGGAACCACACCTCCACCAGGGCATCGGGGTCGACCAGCAGGCCGAGCATGACGAACATCACGATCTGACTCAGCCAGGCCAGCCCGTCGTGGAACAGGAACGTGCCCCGCTGGAACACCAGCCGGCTGTTGCCGATGAACACACCGGTCAGAAAGATCGCCAGGAAGCCGCTGCCCCCCAGATTGGCCGCCAGCCCGAACGACAGCAGTCCACAGGCAGTGACCAGCACGGGATAGAGGCCGGAGGCATCCAGCCGGATACCATTGATGATACGTACCGCCGCTGCACCCACGCCCAGTCCCACCGCTGCACCGACGCCCATCTGCTGCACGAACAATTGCAGCAGGCCGAGCCCCAGCGGCATGTCGTTGAGCATCACCTCCAGCAGGCCAATGGTGAGGAAGATGGCCATCGGATCGTTCGAGGCGCTCTCGATCTCCAGCATCGATTTCAGGCGCTTCTGCACGTGCACGCCGGCGTTGCGAAGCAGCGAGAACACCGCTGCCGCATCGGTGGAGCCGACGATCGCCCCCAGCAGCAGCCCCTCCAGCGGCGGCAAACCCAGGATCCAGGCGGCGGTGAGGCCGGTCACGATGGCAGTGATCAGTACCCCCACTGTGGCCAGCAGCGCCGAAGGCTTCCAGACCGTCCGAATCGACGCCACCGGCGTTTGCAGGCCGCCATCCAGCAGGATCATCGCCAGGGCCAGTGTGCCCAGGGCATGGGCAGTGCCGGGGCTGTCAAACGCGATCCCGCCGATGCCGTCCTCGCCCGCCACCATGCCGACCAGCAGGAACAGCACCAACACAGGCAGGCCGAGCCGCGCCGAGGCTTTGCTCGAGGCAATACCGAGCAGGATCAGGATGGCGGCCAGCAGGATGAACTGATCGATGGCGAACATGCGTCACCGCACTCCGCGGTCGATGGGCACTTGGGAGCGACAAGCTTATACCGACCGCCACCGCGCAGCGCGTCCGTGGCACACAAGGGGCTCCGATTCACACGCGGCTCGTGCAGTGCGAAGCACCGCACCTAGACGTCGGTGACGCACCCCTCACTGGCGGATCGCACCGTCCGCACATAGCGCCGCAGATAGCCGCTCGACACTTTCTCGGGCGGTGCCTGCCATTGCGCCTCGCGCGCCGCCAGCGTCGCCGCCGGCAGATCCAGCGACAGCCGCAACGCGCCCAGATCGATGGTGATCGGATCGCCGTCCTGCACCCATGCCAAGGGTCCTCCGCGCTGCGCCTCCGGTGTGATGTGTCCCACCAGCAGACCGTGCGATCCGCCCGAGAAGCGCCCGTCGGTGATCAGCGCCACCGATTCGCCGAGGCCGGCACCGATCAACGCCGACGAGGCGCTGAGCATCTCCGGCATGCCGGGCCCACCCACCGGGCCCTGATAGCGGATCACCACCACATCACCGGCATGGATGCGCTTCTCGGCAAGGGCGGCGAGCACCGCCGACTCGGTGTCGAACACCCGCGCCGGCCCCGTAAAACTGGCGGTGGGGGCGAAGGCGGTCTTCGCCACCGCGCCCTCGGGGGCCAGGTTGCCGTGCAGCACGCGGATGTGTCCCACCGGGTGCAAGGGCGCATCGATCGGCCGTACCACCTGCTGCCCCGGCGCAAAGTCGGGCAGGTCCGCCACGTTGTCGGCCAGGCTGCGACCGGTGATGGTCAGGCAGTCGCCCTCCATCAGTCCGGCCTGCAGCAACTGCCGGATCAGGGCCGGCGTGCCCCCCACCGCGTGGAAATGCGCCATCAGGTAACGGCCGCTGGGCTTCATGTCGGCCAACCGCGGCACCCGTTCGCTGATCTGCTGCACGTCCTCCAGCGTCAAGGGCACCTGGAGGGTGCGCGCCAGCGCGATCAGATGCAGCACCGCATTGGTGGAGCCACCCATCGCCATCACCACGGTCAGCGCGTTGAGCAGCGCCGGCCGGGTCATGATCCGGCGCGGTCGCAGGTCCGCGTCCAGCAGCCGCGCGATGTGGCGCCCGGCGGCACGGCACTCCGCCCGCTTGGCGTCGCTCATCGCAGGCGTGCAGGCGCTGTAGGGCAGCGACATGCCCATGGCCTCGATGGCCATCGCCATGGTGCTGGCGGTGTACATGCCGCCGCAGGTGCCGGCCCCCGGGCAGGCGTGGCGGATCACCTGCCGCTGCCCGGCCTCGTCGATGCGGCCGGCCAGCAGCGCGCCATAGGACTGAAAGGCGCTGATCACATCGATGTCCTCCCCGGCCAGGCACCCGGGCGCGATGGTGCCGGCAAATACCACCATCGACGGGCGATCGAGCCGGGCGATCGCCATCAGGCTGCCCGGTAGGTTCTTGTCGCAGGCGGGGATCGACACATTGGCGTCGTACCAGTGCGCCGCCATCAGGGTCTCGATGGAATCGGCAATGAGATCGCGCGAGGGCAGCGAGTAGCGCATCCCCTCGGTTCCCATCGAGATGGCGTCATTCACCCCCATGGCGCTGGCGCGATAGGCCACCAGCCCTTCCGCCTCGGCCGCCGCCTTCACCTCCGCTGCGAGGTCCAGCGTGTGGAGGTTGCAGGTGCTGCCCTCGTACCAGACCGTGGTGATGCCCACCTGGGGTGCGTTCATCTGGGCGTCGGTGAGTCCCGTGCCATGCAGGATGGCCTGAGAGGCCCCCTGGGATCGCGGCTGGGTGATGCGGGCGCTGTAACGGTTGCGGGCGGTCATGCGGCACTCCGGTGTCGGGCTTGCGAGGCCGGCAGTCTCCGCGCGAATATTGATATCGTCCAATATCATTAATGGACAGCTTCAATACTCTGACGGTATTAATCAATGATCGAACTGCGGCACCTCCGCTACTTCATCGCGGTGGCCGAAAGCCAGAACTTCGGTCGTGCCGCCCGGCAGCTGCATATCTCCCAACCACCGCTGAGCCGCGCCATCCAGCAACTGGAGGCCCACCTGGGGACCGCCTTGTTCCTGCGGGTCGGCCGCGGCGTGCAGCTCAGTGCCGCAGGCACGCAGTTTCTGCACGATGCCCGCCGCATGCTGGCGGATCTTCAGCGGGCTGAACGCAACGCTGCCCGTACCGCCCGCGGCGAAACCGGCACGGTCCGCATCGGCTTTGTCAGCACGGCGCTCTACAGCGTGCTGCCCGGGCTGGTGCGACAGCTGCGGCTGGCGCTGCCGGGGGTGGAACTGATTCTGGAGGAGCAGACCATCGGCGATCAGCACCTCGCGCTGCAGGCCGCGCGCATCGATCTGGGGATCGCCCTGTGTCCACAGCCCGCGCCGGGCATCGCCCATCGCGTCGTGCATCAGGAAGCCCTGCTGGCCTGCCTGCCCGCGGACCACCCGCACGCCCGACATCCCAACCGTCCCCTCCCGCTGCAGACACTGCGGGACGAAGCCTTCGTGTTGTTTCCCCGCGAGCGCTCACCCGGTCTGTTCGATCACATCCTTGGCTTGGCCGAGGCTGCGGGCTTCACCCTGCGCAGCGGTCAGCAGGCGGTTCAGATGCAGACCATCGTCGGCCTGGTTTCGGCCGGACTCGGGCCCGCCCTGGTTCCGGCCAGCATTGCCGCACTGCAACGCCCCGGCGTGGTCTATCGGCGACTGTCCAATGCCATCCGCCCCGTCGAGACGGCCTTGATCTGGCGACGCGACAGCGACAACCCGGCGTTGGCGAGCGTGCTGGAGGCATCGGCGACGACACCCGGCGTCATCGACAATGCGCCGCCCCGATAACCCCGGGAACCGGAGGGCCTAAGGCGCCTCGCAGAGTTCCGCGACCATGGCGATGGCCTCGTCGCACCAGACGATACTGCTGCGTTCGAAGAGGATCCCCATCCGTAAACCCAGGTAGCGCCCGCGCCGGCGCGGGCTCAGGGCTGCCGGTTCGGGATAGTGCTCGGCCATGACTGCTTCATAGCGGACCAGGCGCGCCTGATGGTCATCACGCCGTCGCCGCAACTCGGCCAAGACCTCGACGGTCTCCACCGAGCCCAGCGCGAACAGCTTGACCAGCAGCTCTTCCTTGACGTTGGGCGGACCGGTCCGCTCCTTGATCCAGGCGTCAATGGCGGCGTGGCCCAGGGGGGTGATCGCGTAGACGATGCGGTTGGGGCGTGCACTCTGCTCCACCGTTTCCGCGTTCACGTGCCCCGCCTGGGCCAGCTTGTGCAGCTCCTGATAGATCTGTTGGTGGCTGGCCTTCCAGAAATAACCCACGGTGTGGTCGAACCGCTTGGCCAGGTCGTACCCGGAAGCCGGGCGATCCAGCAGCGACACCAGGATGGCGTGGGACAGCGCCATGGGCCAGCCCTGCCCTCAGAGCGCCATCAGGCGCTGCTTCGCCGTCTGATACTCCCGCTCAAGGCGCGCCACCAGCTCCGCTGCGGGCAGCACCGCCTTGACCGGACCGATGCCCTGCCCGCAGCCCCAGATGTCCTTCCAGGCTTTGGCATCGGTGTTGCCACCGGAGCCGAAGTCCATCTTGCTGGGATCGGATTCCGGCAGGTTGTCCGGATCAAAGCCGGCCTGCACCACCGACGGCCGGAGGTAGTTGCCGTGCACGCCGGTGAACAGGTTGGAGTAGATGATATCGTCGGCACCGCTGTCGACGATGCACTGCTTGTAGCGCTCGTCGGCGTTGGCTTCGGTGGTGGCGATGAAGGCGGAGCCGATATAGGCCATGTCGGCCCCCATCGCCTGCGCCGCCAGCACTGCCGCTCCGGACCCGATGGCACCGGACAGCAGCAGCGGACCGTCAAACCACTCACGGATTTCCTGGATGAGGGCCATCGGCGACTGCGTGCCGGCATGCCCGCCCGCCCCGGCGGCCACCGCGATCAATCCGTCGGCACCCTTCTCCACCGCCTTGCGGGCGAAGCGGTTATTGATGATGTCGTGCAGCGTGATACCCCCGTAGGAGTGCACGGCATCATTGAGGTCGGCACGGGCTCCCAGGGATGTGATGACGATCGGCACCTTGTACTTCACGCACATCTCGACATCGTGCTCAAGGCGGGTGTTGGACCGATGCACGATCTGATTCACCGCGAACGGCGCGGCCGGGCGGTCCGGGTTGGCCTGGTTATGCCGGTCCAGCTCTTCATTGATGCGCTTCAGCCACACCTCCAACTGCTCCGCCGGCCGCGCGTTGAGCGCCGGGAACGATCCGATGACCCCCGCCTTGCACTGGGCAATCACCAGGTCCGGGTTGGAAACGATGAACAGCGGGGAGCCCACGATGGGCAGGCGAAGGTTCTGACGCAGGATGGGAGGCAGGCTCATACCGCAAGGTTCCTTGTTGAGGGATTTGCCCACGACTCTATATGCAACGTTTTTACTATGCAACTTTATGCATTTAGGCGAGTGTGCACACCGAGACACAGCACGCCAGTCGCCAACGCCAGCCCGACCTGCCCGAGATACAGCGGCACGAACGCCCCGTGATGATCCGCCGCCTCGCCCAGCACCAACACCGTGATGGCCACACCGATCACCGCCCCGATCTGCCGGGTGGCCTGGTTGAACGCGCTGCCCACGGCGTAGTGCGCTGCCGGCAGTCGGGCAACCGCAGCCCCCGCCAGTGACGGCAGCACCATGCCAACCCCGACGCCGCTCAACAGCAGTCCGGGCAGCCAGTCAAGGAGATAGGCTGGCTCACTGCCCGGCATCAACAGCAGGCAGAGCCCGCTCGCCGCATAGACGCCCGCACCCGCAACCAGAAACGGACGATGTCCGTATCGGCCGGCCAGTCGCCCCACCACGATGGCGGTCGGGATGACCATCAGCGGACCGGGGGTGACCGCCATCCCGGCGAGCGACAGGCTGTAACCCCAAACCCCGGTGAGAAACCGGAAGAAGCCGAAGAACATCATGGCGAAGGCGATACCGAAACTCAGCGTCGCCAGGTTGACGAAACGATATGTGCCATTGGCAAACAACGCCGGCTCCACCAGCGGCGCCGGCGTCCGGTACATCCGCACCAGGAACGCCGCCAGCAGCACGCCGGCGACACCGGCGTAGCCCAGGCGAATCCCGGCGGTCCAATCCGGCGCATCGAACTGCACGATGAGCAGAGCGATCGTCACCACAGCCCCCAACAGCAGGATCATCCCGGGCCAATCCAGCGGCCGCGCCCGAAGCGGTGATGCAGTCTCCCGCAGCAGCGTCCCGCCCCGCCAGAGCGACAACAAGCCCAGTGGCAGGTTGAGGTAGAACGCCCACGGCCAGCCGAGGTGATCGATCAATACCGATCCCAGTCCTGGTCCCACCGCCGCCGCCAGCGCCCCCACGGCGCCCCACAAGCTCACCGCCAGGGCGCGCTGAGACAGCGGAAAGGCATCAAGCACCAGCGACAGTGAGGCCGGCGTCAACAATGCCGCGCCCACCGCCTGCAGCACACGTGCGCCCACCAGCGCATAGATGTCCGGCGCCAGCGCACAGGCCGCCGACGCCGCCAGAAACAGCGTCAGCCCGTTGACGAAGATGCGTTTGCGCCCATAGCGATCGGCCAGCCCACCCGCCGGAATCAGCATCGCGGCAAACACCACCGTATAGGCATTGAGCACCCAGGAAAGCGCTGCCGCCGATGTCGCTGGAAAGCCCTCCTGCAGCGCGCCGAAGGCAGCGAACAATACGGTGCCGTCCAGCGACACCAGGAAGACGGCAATGCTCGCCACCCAGAACACCGACCAGGGACGCACCAGCGCCTGGACGTCCGCGCCTTCCACAGACGCGAGGGCGCTCATGACACCGCTCCGTCCGCATGGGTGCGAAGCCCGGTCACATAGATCGCCGGAGACGCCGAAAGGCCGCGCTTCACCTCACGGGAGACATCGTCGACCAGCACCTCCGGTTCGCCACGTGCCAGGCCATCCAGGGCGGCCGCCGCAACCATCGCCGGATCCAGCTTGGGAAACGCGATGGCGCGCGTGAGATCAGTGTCAACGAAACCGACATGCACACCGGTGACCTGCGTACCCTGCGATGCAAGTTCCAGACGCAATCCATTGGTCAGCCCCCAGGCCGCCGACTTGGTGGCCGCGTAGACCCCGAGCATCGGCCCATTCAGCCAACTGGCAACCGACAGTACATTGAGGATGGCACCGCCGCCGTTGGCCGCCAGCACCGGCGCGAACGCACGGCTCAGGCGCAAGGGGCCGAAAAAGTTGGTGTCCATCTGCATCTGCGCCGAGGCGATACTGTCCTCGGCCAGAAAGCCGCCGAACTGCGCGATACCCGCGTTGTTGATCAGCAGCGAGACATCCGTGCATTGGGCGGCCGCTGCTGCCACGTCCTGCGGGCGGGTCACATCCAGCTGCACCGGCGTCACCCCCTGCAAGGTCAAGGCACTCGGGTCCCGTACCGCGGCGTACACCTTGCGCGCCCCCCGGGCTACAGCAGCCTCGGCAAACGCACGCCCCAAGCCCCGGTTGGCTCCGGTCACCAGCACCACCGCGTTGTCGATCTTCATCCGTCTATCTCCGATACATTGAATATGATGGTCATCATATTTGTGAGCACACAAAACTGCGGATCGTGGGTCAGCCCCGATCGTCGCCTGAACCGTAGGTGGCCACCAAGGCGGCCCGCTGCGAGGCCAGAAAGGCCCGGCCTTCCGGACCCTCCCCGAGCGCCCGCGCCATCTGCAGCGCGCCGACCAGTGCGGCTGCCACCAGCGCCGGTGCGCCGGGATCGGTATCCCCGGGCAGGCGCGCCTCAATCATGGAAATGAATGCCCGGACACGACGCCGGGATGCCTCCTGCACTGGCGCCGACTGACGCGGCATTTCGCTCAGCAGCGCCGCGATGGGGCAACCCTCTTCGATCTTGCTGAGGTGCGAGTCCGCGAGATAGGCGTGCACCAGGGCCTTGAACCGGCCGGAGCCACGCGTCTCACGACGAGCCGCGGCATCCGCCAGCGCCACCGCGCCAGCGGCACCGGCATGCTCGATCGCTTCGGCGAGCAAGGCATCGCGGTTGGCAAAATGGGCGTAAAAACCTCCGTGCGTCAGCCCAGCGGCCTTCATGATGTCGGCCAGGCCGACGCCCTGATAGCCACCGCGACGGATGGCGCGGGCCGCAGTGTCCACGATGCGCTGGTGGGTGTGCTCACGTCGGGATTGGGATCGCATGTCGCTGTTGCCGTTTATATGATGATCATCATATTATGAGCACTCGAGATCCTCGTCAACCCCACCTGGAAACCCCATGAACGTCATGACCACCAACGCACCAGCCACCGGCCTCCAGCAGCTGCAGCAGCTGCTGGAAAGCGGGCAGCAGCCGCCCATCGGCACCACGCTGAACTTCGGGCTTCGTGAAGTCGCCGAGGGCCGGGCCGTCTTCGCCGGCACCCCCGGCCCTCAGCACTACAACCCCATCGGATCGGTTCACGGTGGCGTTGCCGCCACCCTGCTCGACTCGGCCTGCGGCTGTGCAGTCCACACCCGGCTGGGCGCCGACCAGGCCTACACCACCCTGGAACTGAAAGTGGCCTACCACCGGGGCATGACGGCCGACACCGGCGAAGTACGCGCCATCGGCACCGTGCTCACGATGGGGCGACGCGTTGCGTTCGCGGAAGCCAAGCTGCTGGACAGGAACGATCGCCTGCTGGCATCCGCCACGTCGACCCTGCTGGTGATGGAGCGGCGCGCGACCTGAAACCGCCATCGCCACAGACGCCTCCCACCGCAGGCATACTCGTCGGATGTCCGTGCCCACTGCCATGCGCGCCATCATGATCGCCGAGCCCGGCGGTCCCGAGGTCCTGCGTCCGGTGGAATGTCCGGTCCCGCTGCCGGCACCCGGCGACGTGCTGATCGAGGTGATTGCAGCCGGCATCAACCGGCCCGATGTGCTGCAGCGTCAGGGCCTGTACCGTCCCCCGGCCGATGCCTCCGCCCTGCCGGGACTGGAAGTCTGCGGACGGATTGTCGGCGGCGACCCCGGCGACAGCGGGTTCGCCCTCGGCGATACGGTCTGTGCCCTGGTGCACGGCGGCGGCTACGCCGAGTTTGTCTGCACCCCGGCTGCACAGTGTCTGCCGCTGCCCCGCGGCTGGTCCCCCGTGGAAGGGGCGTCTTTGCCGGAAACCTGTTTCACCGTGTGGAGCAACGTGTTCGAGCGCGGCGCCCTGAAGCCGGGGGAAACCCTGCTGATCCAGGGGGGCAGCAGCGGCATCGGCGTCACCGCCATCCAGATGGCGGTCGCCCGCGGACATCGTGTCTTCGCCACCGCCGGCAGCGCTGCCAAGGTGGCGGCATGCGAGGCGCTGGGTGCGGAAAAGGCCATCCTCTATCACGAACAGGACTTCGTGGCATCCGTCCGGTCGCTGACCGACGGGCGCGGCGTGGACGTGATTCTCGACATGGTCGGCGGCGACTACCTGCCCCGCGAGCTGGCCTGCCTGGCAGACGATGGACGCATCGTGCTCATCGGGCTGCTGGGTGGCAGTCAGGCGCCCTCACTGCCGCTGGCGCCAATTCTGATGCGGCGCCTGAGCATCACCGGCTCGACTCTGCGGCCGCGCTCACCCGCCTACAAGGCGCAGGTGGCCGCGGCGCTGCGGGCCGAGATCTGGCCACTGATCGAGGCGGGTCGCATGCGCCCGGTGATACAGCAGACCTTCCCGTTGTCGGCAGCCGCGGCAGCTCATCAGCTGATGGCGTCAGGCACCCACATCGGCAAGATCATTCTCACCGTCCGCCCATGAAAAAGCCGCGCCCACCCTCCGGTGAGCGCGGCCCTACACCACGGATCAGAGGTCGTAACCGCGCTCGTTGTGGCTGACCTGGTCCAGACCGATCTGCTCTTCCTCGCCGGTCACCCGCAGGCCGCCCGTGAGCACCCCCACCAGCTTGAAGATGATCCAGGTCAGCACGGCCGTGTACGCGCCGGTGGCCAGTACCCCGATGGCCTGCACGCCCATCTGTGAGCCCATGGTCATGCCTTCGTTGTACCCCTGGCCACTGAACACGCCCAGTGCGTCGGAAGCAAAGATGCCGGCCGCCAGCGTGCCGAGAATGCCGCCGACCCCGTGCACCGGAAAGACGTCGAGGGAGTCATCGATCTTGAGCACGCGCTTGAGGAAGTTGGTCATCACGAAGCAGACCACACCGGCGGTCAGGCCGATGATCAGCGCCCCGCCGGGGCCGACGAAACCGGAGGCCGGCGTGATGGTGCCCAGGCCCGCAACCATGCCGGTGACGGTCCCCAGCGCCGACGGCTTGCCATAGCGCTTCCATTCGGCAACCGACCAGGCCATGGCACCCGCCGCGGCGGAGATATGGGTCACCAGCATCGCCATCGCCGCATTGCCGCCGGCGCCCAGCGCCGAACCGGCATTGAAGCCGAACCAGCCCACCCACAACATGCCGGCGCCGGTCACAGTCATGGTCATGTTGTGCGGCAGCATCGGCGTGGTCTGAAAGCCGCGACGCGGCCCCAGCACCATGGCGGCGACCAGCGCCGCCACACCGGCCGTCACGTGCACCACCGTGCCGCCGGCAAAGTCGAGCAGGCCCAGCTTGAACAGCCAGCCTTCACTCGCCCACACCCAGTGCGTGACCGGGATGTAGACGGCCAGCAGCCACAGGGCCGAGAACCACAGCATCGCCGAGAACTTGATGCGCTCGGCAAAGCCGCCGACCACCAGCGCCGGCGTGATGATGGCGATCCGGGCGGGCGTGGCGCGCGGCCTGTTCTCCAACGAAGCGGGCCTGGGCAGTGCACCGAACGTCGCCGCCGTGGCGGAGGTTGCCGGGGCGATGGGCGATTTCTGGGCCCAGTGTCGGTGCTGCGCTGTAGGATTTGACCATTACCGCAACGTTTCACCGTAAGGGCCTGCTGTGACTGATTCTTACCTCTCCCGCTACGACCGCATGGCGGACCGAGTCGCGGCGCAGGTGATCGGGCACTACTCAACG
>CAKZHZ010000048.1 GCA_936928855.1 uncultured Polycyclovorans sp. | reverse complement strand
GCCCGCAGGGGCCCGAAGGTCCGACTGGCCCACAGGGACCGGAAGGTCCGAGTGGCCCGCAGGGGCCCGAAGGTCCGACTGGCCCACAGGGACCGGAAGGTCCGAGTGGTCCGCAGGGGGCGGAGGGTCCGACTGGCCCACAGGGTCCTGAAGGTCCGAGTGGTCCGCAGGGGCCGGAGGGTCCGACTGGCCCACAGGGACCGGAAGGCCCGAGTGGCCCGCAGGGGCCCGAAGGTCCGACTGGCCCACAGGGTCCTGAAGGCCCGAGTGGTCCGCAGGGGCCGGAGGGTCCGACTGGCCCCCAGGGCCCGCAAGGCGAACGCGGTGCCGATGGCGCGGACGGCTTGAGCGCCTACCAGATTGCCGTCAACAACGGCTATGACGGCACCGAGGCCGAGTGGGTACGCTCTACCTCCGGTTGCGGGCTGGGCACGATGGATACGGCGATCCAGTGCGGTCCGGGTGCCCAGGCTCAGTCCGATGGCTCGGTGGCCATCGGCGCCAACGCGATTGCCGCTTCGTCGGTCGCGGTCGGTGCCGGCGCACAGGCGCTGGGCACCAATACCACGGCACTCGGAGACGAGGCTGTCGCAGCGGGCAACTTTGCCGTCGCTGTTGGCAATAACGCTCAGGCCACGGCCGACAACAGCGTGGCCATCGGCAACGGTTCGGTGGCGGATGAGGCCGACACCGTATCGGTAGGCAGCGCTTCACAGCAGCGTCGTATCACCAATGTTGCAGCAGGCACCCAGGACACCGATGCCGTCAATCTGAACCAGATGTTGCTGGCCGATGAGCAGACCCTGGAAGCCGCTCACGTCTATACCGACCAGCGTTTCGACGAACTGAGCACCAGCGTCGGCGACCTGCAGCTGGACCTCGAACAAGGCCTGGGACAGCTGGACCGGCGCATCGATCGCATCGGAGCGCTGGGGGCGGCCCAGGTACAGGCCAGTGCAGCGGCGTCAGCGCTGCGTGGCGATACCCGCCTGGCGATGGGGGTGGGCAGCATGAACGGCAGCAGCGCGGTGGCCCTGGGGGTACAACGCCACTTCGGCGATCGTGCAGCGCTGACCTTGGGCGGTAGTCTGAGTGGCAGCGAAAATTCGGTCGGTGTGGGCTTCGGGGTGAGCTGGTGAGGCCGCAGCACGAATACGCCACCAGATCCGCTCCGGTGCAGTCCGAACGTCAACCTTCCGCCCCTGCACAGTCATCTCGCGCGCAGGCGTGGGCGGCATTTTCCAAGGTGTTCGGTACGCGGTTGTACCGTCCTCTCAATGTCCGTCCGAGGAGTCTGCACCAGGGCTCTTGCTGGAGAGCAGTCGTTGCGCGAGCACCGCGGCTTGCGTGCGGCTACTCAAATCCAGCTTGCGCAGCAGCATCGTGATGTGGGTTTTGACAGTGGACTCGGCGATGCCAAGCTCGTAAGCGATCTGCTTGTTGAGTTTCCCGTCCTTGATCCGCAGGAGAATGCGCAGCTCCTGCCTTGATAATCTTTCCAGACGTTCTTCCCAAGCCGCCGCCTCGCCAGCAGTGGGCGAATAGCTGACGGATGAGGGCCACCACGAACCGCCTTTTATGAGCGTTTCGAGCACACTCTGAACGTGCGTGTGGCTGGTGGACTTGGGCAGGAACCCAACGGCGCCCAGCGCTTCAGCCGAACGCACCCAACTCGACGTGTCGAGGGCTGAAATGATCGCCACCCGCAGGGCAGGGAAGTTGTCACGCAGATACTGCAAGGCCGACAAACCATCGACGTCCGGCATCATCAGATCCAGTAGCACCAGACTGGCTTCGGGATGCCCTTCTGCAGCCTCACGCAAGGTGGCGAAGCTCTGGACTTCGACCACCTTGGCGTTCGGCACCAGCCGCTGCACGCCCAGACGCAGCGCCACACCGAACAACGGGTGATCATCGGCAATGATGATGGTGGGTGAATCGGCGCTCATGCAGTGGGCATCCTGTTGCGGATGCCGAGTTTATCCACTTGCTGCATCGCGCAAGGCTTTTTCCAGTTCATGGCGACGGAACGGTTTGGCGAGATGACGATCCATGCCGGCATCCAGGCAGGCTTGACGTTCCTCGTCCAGCACGCTGGCGGTCATCGCGAAAATGCGCGGCTGCCGGATGTGACTCATCCCCCGAATCTGGCGGGTGGCTTCCAGCCCGTCCATGACCGGCATATGCACATCCATCAACACCAGATCGTAAGGCGTGCGACCCACTGCAGCGACGGCCTGCGCGCCGTCCTCGACCACATCCGCCTGGTAGCCCAGGGATGCCAGCATACGCGTGCCGATCTGGCGATTGATGACGTTGTCTTCCGCCAGCAGCACACGCAAGGCCGGCATGTCCACCGGCGTCGTGGAACCGGATACACCAGGTTTCGCTTTCGCGCGACCGGGGACCAGCAACTCCAGAAACACGTCCAGCAAACCACTGCGGCGTAGCGGCTTGATCCGCGTCAGGTCGAAACTCGACAAGGCATCCGCTGGCGGACGCGCGCTGCTCAGCAGCAGCAAGGGCAAAGCCTCAGGGGTGCGGTGTTGGCGGATGGCCGCCGCCAGCGTGGCGCCGTCCATGTCCGGCATGAAGTAATCCAGTACGGCCAGATCGAAAGCCTCGCCCTTTTCGATGCGCGTCAGCGCTGCTTGTGCCGAGGCGGTGGCGACAACCTGCATGCCCCAGCCCTGAGCGGTGGCAGACAGAATCCGCCGGTTGGTGTCGTTGTCATCCACGATCAGTACGCGCTTGTCCCGCAGATCGCGGAGCTCCGGACGTTGCGGTGGCTGCCAGGAGGGATCGGTGGCGGCCTGAAAGCTGAACCAGAAGGTCGAGCCGCGGCCAGGGTGGCTGTCAACACCCACCTCCCCGCCCATGCGCTCAGCCAGACGCTGACAGATCGCCAGGCCCAGCCCGCTTCCGCCGTAACGGCGTGTGGTTGAGGCATCGACCTGGCTGAAGGACTTGAAAAGGCGGTCCAGCCGGTGGGGCGGGATGCCAATGCCGGTGTCGCGTACCGCGATCAGGAACCGGTGTTGCGACGCCCCCTGGGGTTGCGCCTTGATTTCCACCGCCACATCGCCGTGCTCGGTGAACTTGATCGCGTTCGACAGATAGTTGACCAGAATCTGGCGAACCCGGGCCGCATCGCCTTTCACCATTTCCGGCGTGTCGGGCGCGAAATCACACGCCAGATTCAGTCGTTTCTGCATCGCGCGGTGAGCGACCAGCTCAAGCGCATCCTCAACGGTGTGGCGCAGATCGAACACCTCATCTTCCAGTTCCAGCATGCCCGATTCGACCTTGCTGAAATCCAGGATGTCGTTGATCACACCGAGCAGGTGGTCACCGCTTTGCTGAATGGTGTCCAGGCTTTGGCGCTGGTCCTGATCCAGACGGGTGTCGCCAAGGAGTTCGGCAGTGCCGAGAATTGCGTTGAGAGGCGTACGGATCTCGTGACTCATGTTTGCCAGGAAATCGCTCTTGGCCTGGTTGGCTGACTCCACTGCGGCCTGGGCCTGCTCCAGCGCCGCCGCCTGCGAGCGCCAGCGGGCACCGCCCCGTGCGAAGCTGAACAGCAGCAGCGCGGCAAGCAGTCCACCGAAGGCCACCAACCACGGCGTCAGTTGTTCCGTGGCATCAAAGAATGCCGGCGAGGCCACCACACGCAAGGTCCAGGGCCGATCTGCCAGCACGAATGATGTGCGGCTTTCAAAACGAACACGGGTGCCTGAAGGCAAGGGCTTGGGGCCACCGTCGGCTTCCACCCCGGCAGTGGAGTACAGCAGCGCATCGGTGTTGTCGGTATCACCGTCATAGACTTCGAACGCGAGGGCGGTGGCGTCGTTTCCGAACACACCTGACATGAACTCCTGGGCGCGAAAAGCCGCGGTCAGCCAGCCCAGGAGTTGCCCGTTGCGCTGAACCGGCAGATACACGATGAAAGCCGCTTGCACCCCGTCTAGGCCGGCCAGTCGCAACTTGGGGCTGAGAATCGCATCACCACGTGCAACCGCTCGCTGCATCGCGGCACGGCGCGAAGGCTCCTGCATCATGTCGACACCCAGCACTCGCTGGTTCTCGGGCACCCAGGGCGCCACAAAAAGTATCGGAGAGTGGATCGGGGGCCGGCCGCTGTCCGCAACCGGCGAGCGCGGCTTGTATTCACTGAGTAGTGTCGGGTCCCGCATGCCTTCGGGCACGGGTTGTGCGCGCACCCTGGCCACAAAGTCGGGCAGGTCCTCGGGGCGCACGGCGGGTGCGTAGCTCAGTGATTTGAAACCGGGGTAGCGCTCGCTCAGGCGCAGGGTATCGACGTAACGGAGCCATTCATCCAGTGAAACGTCATCCGACGCGGCGAACAATCCAAGCCCGCCGCGCAGCACCTGCACGTAGGCAGTCATGCGCTGTTCGATCGAAGACTCCAGGCGCAATACTTCCTGGCCGAAGCGCGCGCCTTGGTGCTGAGCGATGACCAGCGCGGTCTGCCAGGCCAGCAACAAGCCGGCGACGAACACCAGGGCACACAGCAACACGCTGCGCGTGGGGGTTGAAATCTGCCTGCCCTCAGCCGGCGTCCAGGGCTTCATAAAGGCTCTGGTTCATTTGCGCCTGGCACTCCAATGCCGCCGTTGCAGCAGTCGCCACTTCGGGTAGCACGCCGCCGTTGGCGATGCAGTGCTCCAGCGCGCTCCATTGCGCCACCAAACGCGTCGCACCGAATTGCAGCGCAACCCCGCGCAAGCTGTGGGCAATCTGTTTCAGCCCTTCGCTGTCCCCGGCCCTGAGCGCCTCAGCAAGCCGCTGCTGCTGTAGCGGCAGATCGGCATGTAAGGCCTGGATCATTTCGGCGAGGCCCTCACGGCCAAAGACCTGGATCAGCTCGTCCCAGATCGCCCGGTCAAACGCCTCGCCGCTGATCATCGTCTCGTACCCGGCAACCGTGGTTGTCACCGATAAATCATAGCATTCGGGTTCCGCGCCCTTGGGCTCAACGGCGACGTGGCTGGGCTTCAGTCTCCTGCGGCTGCCCCTCGCAGCCGATCCGATTTGGCGGACGTCGGGGCGGATGACGCTGTGGTCGTGGTCATTGGTGTAACCACCCTGGCCGCTCGTTGTCGTGCCCTGTCCCTGTTGCCACAAAAAAAGCGGCGGGCTTTCGCCCGCCGCCGTTGGCACATCCGGCGTTGATCAGCTGCCGAAGTCGACCGAGACCTTGGCCGAGGGCCCTTCGATGGTACGGTCGTAGCTCTTGCGCTCGAAAATACCGCCATCGATGACATCGATGTAGCGCTCCCAGCTGTAACCCGCGCCGATGCGGAAGCTGCCCACACGGTAGGCCAGGCCAAGGCTGGCGCCCACCATCGGCACATTCTCGGGGCGGGTGCGGGTTTGCTGCGGAATCTCGATTTCCTCGTTGATCGACACATCGGGGTCGAGCGCGTTCTGTAGCAACATGTAGCCTTCCAGCTGTTCGTTGCGACTCTGCTTTTCCCAGCCAGAACCGGTCACCGTCTGGTCACCGTGCAGCAGGCCGGCGCTCAGCGACCAGTCCAGCTCGACATGGCCGTCGTGGTCGTTGCCGAACAGGCGGCTGGCAGCGTCCCAGCTCAGCACCAGACCGGTACCCTTGAACTTGCGGTCCATCGAGTACTCGGCGCTGTAGAAGGTACGACTGGCGAACTCGCCCGGAGCGCCGAGGAACGAGATTCCCGTCTCGGGCACATCCCAGTCGGGAATGCCGTTGAGGGCGATATCGGTATCCGAGCGGAATTCGGCCCGGCGCAGCCCGATACCCACAATCGACTGCGTCAGGCCGCCGAACAACAGCTCCCGACTCAGCGTGAGGTCGGTCAGTTGATAGTCCTCGCGATCCGATACGGTGATGGACGCGTAGTTGGCCATCGAGAAGTTCTCGATACCGTTAAACACCGCCGTCCGGTTGGGATCGGTGCTGTTGCACTGGCTCTCGAAGAACGTGCCGGTCAGCAGGCAATCCACCGGATCGGTCCGCTGTTCGACATGCCCCTTTGCCGTCTCGCCGAGTTTGCCACCACGGTAGCGTCCGGAGATCGCCCAGGGGCTGTCCTTCATGCGCCAGGTCAGCTTGACGGTCTGCGCATCCCCCCAACCCGTGTCGCGATTCTGGGTGGCACCGAAGATGTCGATCGGCCCGGTGAAGGCATCCCCGAAGCTCGGATCGATGACCTCATTTGGGGCATCCACCGCCGCCAGCTGGCCGCCCACTTCCAAGGTGAGCGGCAGGCGATAGTCCGCTCCGCGACGGGCGCCAAAGGACCCGAGCAGGCCATCGCCATCCCAGTACTTGGTCACCCGCAGGCCGAACAGGCGCGGCTCGGTGAGGAAGACGTTGGTGGTCAGGCCGGTGTCATCCGAATTGAGGAAGGCGCCGGAGATGGCGGTCTCGTCGGTGACGTTCTTGATATAGGCCATGATGTTCCAACCGGCCGCGTCGTTCACGAAGATGGCCGCCAGGTTCATGGTGAAGTAGTCATCCAGCCGCGCGAACTCGTGATCGTTGAACACGCGCCACCACGACTTGGACTGCCAGTGGATGTCCGTGTGCAGGTTCATCATCCAGTTGCCGGCCAGCGGGATTCCATAGTCGGCGGTCACGGTGGCGGTGTAGTTGGGGGCGTTGGGCAGCTCGTTGCCCCCCAGCTCCTTGGCAAAGCCCCTGCCGCCATTGGGCGCGGTGGTGGGATCGAAGCCCTGGTAGTCGGCGAACGCGGAACCCAGCTCGGCGGCGTAGTCGATGCCGGGCGCGTAGGGTTCGCCGGTCACCGGATCCAGCCCGGAATAGTAGGCATCAACGCAGGCGCCGCTGGGGCTGACGTTGTGATAGCCGGGCTGCAGATTGAAGCGCCCGCCAGCGGTGACGACATCAACCGGGAGAATACAGTTGGACGGCACGGTGGGGAACGGCCGCACCACAATCCAGTCCGGGTTGCCGGCGGTGCGGTCCATCAGGTCGATCGCGGACTCGCCGTCGGCGATGCGGGTTTTCTGATAGCCGCCCTTGAAACCCAGCCGCAGGTTTTCCAGCGCGAACCAGTCCAGTTCGAGCTCCGCCCCCCAGATCTTCGCGTCGAAATTGCGGTTGAGCGCGGCGCGGTTGACGATCTCGGACACCTGATAATCCGTGTAGTCGTAGTAGAAGGCGGCAAGGTTGGCGATGAGCCGGCCGTCGAACAGGGTGTTCTTGGTGCCGATCTCGAAGGCGTTGACGAACTCGGCATCAAACGTCTCCGCCTGGCGCTGCATCGAGGCCACGATTTCGCTGTTGAAGCTCGGCGCATACGTCGCCACCACCGGCGGCGGCGGGTTGGTGCCACCCGCCTTGTAGCCGCGGGCATAGGAGCCGTAGACCAGGGTCTCGTCGGTGAAGGACAGGTTGGGCTTCCAGTCCACGGCGAGGCGCCCGGTCGGCTCGCGCCAGGTCTGGTCGATGATGCGGGCGGCAGGATAGGCGCCACCCGAGTTCGCCACCAGGAACCAGCTGGGCACCTGCGGCGCGTGCTTTTTGTCGACCGTCCAGCGCAGGCCCGCGGTCACTTTCAGGTTATCGGTGACATCGACGTAAGTCTCACCGAAGACGCTGTAGGACCGCAGCTCGTACGGGTTCTTCGACAGGAAGTAGTTGCGCCCCTGGTCGTTGAGGGAGCCGATTGGATTGGGATCGACATAGGTGCAGCCGGCCACGTTGTAGAGCGCGAACGGATTGCTTGCGGCGTTGGGGGTCGCCAGACAGTGCGTGTTATCGGTTTCACCCACCACGTAGGGCGCTTCACTTTCATCCCACACCGTGGTCAGCAAGGTGATGCTGTTGATGAAGACGTAGTACTTGTCCTCGGTGTCGTAATGCAGATAGTTGGTGCCGACACTGAAGTTCACCGGCCCGTCCAGATCGGTCGAGAGCCGGAACTCCTGACTGAACTGTGTCGATTCCGCCGTCGACAGGCCGCCCAGCAGCAGGCGGTCCGAGCAGCCGAGCTGCGGGTCGCAAAAGACGTTGTTCTCGTCCAGAACACCGGGGTCCGCATCGGAGGCCGGCCCGAAGGCCTGCGGCGAGGTGGTGAATCGGTTGTAGTCCTGGAACGACGACAGCAGGTCCGTCCCGTATGCGGTCTCGGAGTCCAGCGTCACGCCCGGCGCGACGTTCCAGGACAGCTGCAGCTGGACGATATCGGATTCTGCCTCGTAGTCGGGCTCGAGCGTCGACTCGATCACGCGCAGGTTGCGGGACTGGAAGGCGTTGAGATACGGATCCTGGTCCTTCGTCACCGGGTTGCCGATATTGGCGGTCGGCCCGTAGTACGGCAGGGCAAACCCGTTTGGCGTCTCGAAGGCCTCGGCCGAGTACAGCGAGACCGGCGCACAACCCTGGCTGATGTAGCTGCGCAAACCGAAGGTGCCGCCACTGCCCGTGACCGGCAGGTCGCCGATCTGATCGGGGCCCAGGTCCTTCTTGCACAGCTGCTTGCCCGAACGCAGACGATCATCGTCTTCGGTGAAGTGCTCCCACACCAGATTGGCGCTGAAGGTGTCCGTCGGCTCCACCCGCAACGACAGGCGGGACGACCAGAGATCACGGCCATCGATCTGCTGCCCGGTCAGCTCGTTGGTGACGTAACCGTCGCGCTTGGTCCCCGCGGCTGCGAAACGCAAGGCGGCCTTGTCTTCCAGCAACGGCAGGTTGGCCATGCCCTCCCACCGCTGGCTGTTGTAGCTGCCGGTATCCAGCGAGAACATCGCTTCCTTGTGAAACACCGGCTTGGCGGAGATCAGGTTGACCACACCGGCCGTGGCGTTGCGTCCGTATAGGGTGCCCTGCGGTCCACGCAGCACCTCGACACGGCTCATGTCGTAGAACTCCTGCTCGAAGAAGCGGTTGCGGATGAGCGTGGAGTTGTTGAACGCCACCGCCACGGCCGGGTCGGTGGTGGCGGAGATCGCCTGCGTGCCGATGCCCCGGATCTGGATGTTGTACCCGGTGAAGTTGGTCTTGGTGAAGGTCATGTTCGGCACCTGGGTGATCAGGTCCGGCCCGCCCGCGATCTGGCTGCGCGTCAGGTCTTCCATGGTGAAGGCACTGATCGCGATCGGCACATCCTGCAGGCGCTCCTCCTTCTTCTGCCCGGTGACGATGATTTCCTCGACGCCCCGTTGACGCGCCGTTTCGACATCGAGAATGGGATCGGCGTCGACCGCACCGGAAGAGGTGGCACCCAAGGCCTCCAGCTTTTCCGGCGTGCCGATGATGATGCCGCCGGAGGGGGTGTAGTCATGCTGCAACCCGGTGTCGCGCAGCAGCTCGACCAGGGCCGCATCGCGGCTCAGATCACCCGTGACGGCATTGCCCTGCAGGCCATCCACATCCTCCGGCGTGTAGAGCAACTCGTGCCCGCTCTGGTGCCCGTACTCGATCAGCGCGCTTTGCAGGCTTTGCGCGGGGATGTCGAAGCTGCGGATATCGGCAGTGGCGGACGCCGCTGCCTCCGATGTAACGGTCTGGGCGTTGACCACCGGGAGGGCCCCGGCCAACACCAACGACAGACAGGCGCCAGCCCAATAGGCCGGCCGATGACGGGTGACGTGCATCATGCGTCTCCTTCCAGAAATGGCAGCCGGTGGACCCGGCCTCTTCTCGCGATTTCTTTGCGCGTCCTCTAGAAGACGACAGCGAAGGCAGAAGATGAAGGTTGATGCGGAACTTTTTCTGGCCGGTGGTGACGTGCCCGCTTCGTCATGCCCGATTTGATCGGGCATCCAGACCCCAACCGTTGCAGGTGGATCCCGCATCAAGTGCGGGATGACGTTCGCTACCCATCACCCGTCATGCCCTACTTGATGGAGCATCCAGCCTCAACCGTCGCAGGTGGATCCCGCATCACGTGCGGGATGACGCCCACCACCCCTCAACCGTCATGCCCGACTCGATCGGGCATCCAGGTCCGACCGTCGTAGGTGGCCCCCCGATCAAGTCGGGGGTGACGAGGAGGGAGGTCGGCCATCCAGACCTCAACCGTTGCAAGTCCGCATCCAGGACGGGATGACGCCCACCGATCACGGTCGACATCACGCGTCAGCTGGCGCAGCTCCCCAACCTTGCCGAGTGATATCATCGTCGACATCAACATGATATCAAGGAGCGCATCATGTCCAACCTCAGCCTACGCGGACTCGATCCTGACACGGTTCTAGAACTGAAAGCCCTTGCCCGAAAGGAAAACGCCAGCGTCAACACCTTGGTCCTGCGCCTCATCCGGCAGGGCCTTGGGCATGGCGAACTGCCGCGGCCGCAGCGGCGCAGCTACGACGACCTCGATGCCCTGGCCGGTAGCTGGAGCGATGACGACGCCGCCATTTTTCACGACGCCACCGCTGCATTCAGCAAGGTCGATACGGCGCTTTGGAAATAGCCCATGCGCCCCGTCCTGATCGACACCAATGCTTACGCCGACTTCATGCGCGGCAGAGACGACATCGTTGAGATTGTGCGCAATGCCCAGCGTCTGTATCTCAACAGCATCGTGCTGGGCGAGCTGCTAGCCGGATTCGCCGCCGGCAACCAGGAAGCACGCAACCGCGCCGGACTTACGCGATTTCTTGACTCTCCACGCGTCACAGTGGTCCCCATTACCGGCAGCACTGCCGACCGCTATGCACTCTGCTATATCGCCCTACGCCGTGCCGGCACCCCCATTCCCACCAACGACCTGTGGATTGCCGCCAGCGCCCTTGAACACGGCGCCGACGTCCTCACGCGCGACGCCCACTTCGCCACGATCCCCGGCTTGCGCGCCGGACACCGGCTGGATCAACTCCTGCCCTGAGCGCCGACAACGCCCCCAGTCGTTCGGTGCTTCTACTCCGCACTCATCACTCGCCACTCAGCACTGTCTTACCGCTGTAGGAAATCCCCCATTGCCGCCCCCTCTTGCTTGGTCAGATACTGACCAATCTCCTGAAGGAGGGCGCACATGCGTCAGCAAGGCAGCATCACAAGCTGGAATGACCGGCTCGGCATCGGCTTCGCACGCCCACTCGATGGCGGCCCCGAAAACGCCATCCGCTTCGACGACTTTGTCGATCGCAGCCGCGCCCCCACACCCGGCATGATCGTGACCTTCGACCCCGCCACCGACGACCAGGGTCGCCCGATGGCGCGACGCATCAGCCTGCCGCAGGTGGGCGTGAGCACCAAAGCCCACGCCCCCAAGCCCGCCAAACCCGCCAAGGCCCGCAGCAAAACCCCCTGGTTGCGTGTTGCCCTCAGCGCCACCGCCGCCATCCTGCTGACCGTGTGGTGGCAGATGAATCAGGCGCCGCAGAGCGATGCCGGCTCAATGCAGGACCCCATAGGCATCACCGAAGCCAACGATGCCGTCTTCGCGCAAGCCCAACCGTTTCAATGTGATGGACGGCGCCAATGCAGCCAGATGAGCAGCTGCGCTGAAGCGCAATACTTCTTCAAGCACTGCGCCGCAAGGCAGATGGACAGTAATGGGGATGGCGTGGCCTGCGACTTGGAACTGAGTTGCTATTAACTCTGATGTGACATTTTTTGTCACTAACTGACGCACCCGCCCCACCAGCCCCCTCACCCGCTGCCGCACGCGGAAACCTTATCCACATGTATAGATTGGGTTTTTCCTATAACTGCACGCTTGGCACGCGTCCTGCGGACAGATAGATGAGCTTAAATCCCGCTCAACCCAACAACTGTGGAGACGCACCCATGATGAAGAACACCCAGAAGGGCTTCACGCTTATCGAACTGATGATCGTGGTGGCCATCATCGGCATCCTCGCCGCCATCGCCATCCCGGCTTACCAGGACTACATCACGCGCTCGAAGGTCAGCGAAGTGATCGCCATGGGCGCCCCCGCCAAGCTTGCCGTTGCCGAAACCACCTCTTCTCTCGGCGCCCTGGCTGACGTTACTGCAGACAACAGCGGCTACGTGTTCCCGGGCGCAACTGACTTCGTTTCCGGCGTTGCCATTACTGATGCAACGGGCGTGGTAACGGTCACGTCCACCGTTCCGAATGCCACCGGCGACCTCACCTTCACGCCTGAAGAAGTTGGCAGCGCGACCGGTCAGCTTGTCTGGGTGTGCGCGTCCACCGATATCGCCTCCAAGTATCTGCCGGCGAACTGCAGAAGCTAAGTTTCACCACTCAATGAGTGACCAAATGCCCGGCTATGCCGGGCATTTTTTTGACAATGAAAAAACCAACAAGAATATCAGCGCTTCTAACAACGATATACCTAATGCCATTCATATGGCTAAATTGGCATAACTATATCGACACTGTCGCCGGGCAGAGTAAAACCACGCAACATTGGGTAACAATCGTCTCCCGGCCGGCTCTACTCGTAGATCTGATTTGGTTTAGCGCAGCACTAGTTACGCTCCATTTCGCAACCGCTGCATTCGCAGTCGCATTGAGCTACAACACAAACCGCCCCCAAAAGCCAACGCTGAAATCAGCCGCTCCAATCTTCTTCTTTTTAACGGTCATTCAAATCGGATGGAGCTTTCGGCTCTTTCCAAACTCACTTTCCAGCATCACGCTGGAGCCCATAATACTAACCGCCGGCTGGATGCCACTATTCATCACCGCCCATGCAGTAACACTTGTTTTCCTTGCGTCGAAAGTAAAACAACTACAACCCAAGTATCAATTGGCGACAGGCGCATTGATCATCCTGCTTACACTTATATTGGCCTGGACGACGTTCAATGACCACAACCATAAGCCCACTCAAATGGCGCATTCAAGGCCCAACATCATTGTAATAGGACTAGACTCCTTACGCCCCGACTTTATAGACTTTTTAAAAGAAGAAACCAACAATAATTCCGCGATCGCTGCACTAATCGATGAATCTACTTATTTTACCAACACGATAACGCCCCTGGCACGAACCTTCCCCGCATGGCTTGGAATTCTGAGCGGAAGGCATACCTATTATACCGGCGCGATTGACAACCTAATAAATCCGGATCACATCAAGGCAGACTCCAGCATTGCCTGGGAGCTGCAGGGAGCAGGTTATGAAACGCTTTACTCCACTGATGAAAGACGATTCTCAAATATCGACGAAAGATATGGCTTCAAGGGTCTGGTTGGCCCGAAAATTGGCGCTTTAGATTTCATTCTCGGAGCCTTTACGGATTTTCCGCTGGCTAACATACTGTCCGCATCGCCATTTGGTCAATACTTTTTTCCATACAGCTACCTCAATAGAGCAGCCGCCTATCAATATCGTCCAAAACTTTTTGTTGACCAAACTTTAAAGCATGTAAATAGCATTGATTCGGGTGTACCGCTATTTCTTTCAACACATTTCTGCCTCGCCCATTGGCCCTACGCTTGGTCCGGTTTTAACCCTGGTGAAAGAAGTCGGTACAAGAAGCCAGGAGAGCGCAATAATTTCCCAGCCGACTACAGACAAGCGTTGTTAGAGCTTGACAGCCAAGTGGAACATTTCCTGAATGGTTTGAAAGCGTCCGGACGTCTAGCCAATTCTTTGATTATCACGCTGTCAGATCACGGCGAAGGCCTTGGCCTCACATCCGATGCGCTGACGGCTCCCGTGACCGAACAGAACATCAATTTGCCTGTTGGCAGAAACCCTGGTGGCCATGGATCAGACGTCCTCAGCCCAGCACACCATCGGGTCGTACTAGCCATTAAAGTCCCTGACGCGAACGTTACAGGCAGAAAATCTGACGCCCCTGCATCGCTGCTTGATATCGCTCCGACAATTCGCGATATCGCAGGCATTCCGCCACAACCGTCGGACGGGCTCAGTCTGAACCCATTGCTTTCGCACACGCACGACAACCCGCCAGACATCTGGAGTGAGCGAGTTCGATTCTGGGAGTCTGGTTTCAGACCAAAAGCGCTGCTGACAACTGAAATCCGCGCGAGCGCGATCGCACAGGAACAGGCACGACACTACGAGGTACTAGACAACGGGTGGCTCGCCATAAAAAATGAATCATTGCTCGAAATGCAAGAACAAAAGCAGATCGCCGTAAACTGGAGAAACTGGGTGGTGGCCGCGACCAACGACGACAATCGCTGGCATATTGTTGTCGCTGACTGGAGCGATATGAGTTGGAATTTCTTTGCCGAGTCGCCATTGAACAACAAGAGTGAACTGCTTGAGAAGTTATGCGATCACGCATATCTTTATGAGCTCAACATTACCCCTCACTGTCAATTGACCAATTAATCAATGGCGAGAGGATCTTCGCAGAAGCATTTGATTTTTATAGGCCTAGTTGCGCTTGCCACGCTCGCGATAAACTCTCGGCTGAGAGTTGCTGAAATTATTCTCGATGCACTGCCCCTGGCAACGAAAGAGTTTTGCAGTCGCGATCGATCATGGAGGTCGGTGGCAGTCCCTGTCACCACCAATATAGAGCTTATTGCTCACGGCGGGGGAGGCGCACCTAATGGGAAATACTCCAACAGCCTAGAAGGACTAAGCTTTTACTACGCAAGAGGACATCGTCGATTCGAATTGGATTTCAAATTGACGCGAGACGGAGTTTTGGTAGCAACAAGAGATTGGGGAAAAAGATTCATCCATTGGCACCCGTATGAAATTCAGACGCCCGAGCAGCATATCAAAATGCGATTTGAGCTCACACTCTCAGGCGCGCTCAGCTTCACACGTTTTGTGAGCGCAAGAAATCGATGCGGATATACCGCAATCGATCTGGATGTCTTAAGAAACTGGCTTCACAATCACGCTGATGCCGAGATAGTGACCGATATACGACATACAGACCAAAGCAGTCTTTTCCCATTATTGAAAGAAAAGCTTGGCACCGTTTCGTCCCAGATAATTGTACAAATTTCCTCCAATCAAGAAGCAACCGCCGCCAAATTGAGTGGCTTCGACAAGGTAGCCTGGCGAAACTACAAATCAAAAATGACGCCTGCCGATATCTACAAGAATGAAAATCTTGAAAGCATCTTAGCGATCGTTTTCGAGAAGTCAGACGTCGCAATGGATCGGAATCAAAGTTACCTGGAAAAAATAAAATCAAAAGGCCCAGAGATCTGGGTCTTTACCGTCAATGACCCTGAAGAGCTTCGCGCACTACCTAGAGATTTAGTCGATGCCGCGATGACAGACTATATGACGCCGCATTCTTACTGAGCCCATGCCGTGCGCTTGGTCGCGACCGGACGGCTTGGCGCGATCATTCAGTCAATTGATTCTTGGGTATGAACATGCGCTATCAAGGAAAGATCGCCTCCTGGGACGCCGCTCGAGCCTTCGGCTTCATTCTGTGGAACGGCGGAAGCGACCGGGTTTTTGTGCACATCAGTGCATTCACCCAGAAGGGCAGGACACCCGTCGTCGGTGACATCGTCACCTACAGCGTCGGGCGCGATGCGCAGGGGCGGCAGCGCGCGGAAGGCGTGGACTTCGTCACACCCGCCTCGGCAGCCCAGGCGCCGCAGCGGCCCCGAGCAGCCCACGTCCGTGACTCGGCCCGCCGCAAGCGCCCGGCCGGCCGCTTCGCCCCGGCGCTGTTGGTGCTGGCGCTCATCGCCGGCTATCAGTGGTGGGGTACACCCGGACGTAGCGGAGGCGTTTCCGGCACTGGCCTGGCTGCCTCGTCGGTCACGGATGGGGAGAGCGACCGTCGGCTACAGGCCGCCTTTGCCAATCGCCGGAGCAACCTGCAGATTGAGGGCGCAGGCATCGTCAGCAAGGTGTTGCCGGATGACTTGGACGGTTCGGCCCATCAGCGTTTCATCCTCACACTGGCAAGCGGCCAGACGCTGCTCGTTGCGCACAACATCGATCTGGCGCCGCGCATCCCGTCACTGCGGGAAGGTGACCGGGTACGGTTCTTCGGCGAGTACGAATGGAATGATCGGGGCGGCGTGATTCACTGGACACACCACGACCCCGGCGGCCGCCATGTGGGCGGCTGGCTGGAACACGACGGCCAGCGCTACCAGTAGGTCTATGCGGCACGGTCCTACAGCCAAGGCGCTCATCACGCACTAGCATGTAGGCGCACCTTGGTGAGGACCACTGCATGAAGCAGATCGACGAGCTGCAGGACTGCCTGGACGGCGTCAATGCCCGAATGACCGTGGGCCCCACCACCCATCAGGCGTGGACGGATGCGCTGAAAAAGGATCTGGCCCTGTTGGGCCGGGAAAAGCGCTACTGGGTGCATGCCGACCTGCCCTATGAACCCGGCCAGTTCGATCAGCCTGCGGATGCCGATGCCTGGCTCTATGACCTCAGCTGGCACAGCTACAGCGAGAACAACCGCTGGCTGGTCAATATCGAGCTGGCCATGCAGGCGGAGTGGCGCCATCCCGAGGCGGTGTTGGCGTCCTTTCAGAAGCTCTGCCAGGCCCGTGCCCGCTTCAAGCTGATGATCTACCAGGCCGCCACGGTCTCCGACGGCGACGCCCTGGTCGCACAGCTGATGCGCCAGCGCTCGGTGTTTGCCCTGCGAGACCCGGGCGAAAGCTGGCTGCTGTCATGCTGGGTGGCGGAGTCGCGCGGATTTCGTCATGAGGTGGTGGAGCCGCAGGGCTGACACCACGATAGCTTCAGGGCGGAAACCAGCTCCTGATGCGTTAATGCGCTTTCCATGCGGGCAAATTTCTGCTGTGCTTGCGCCGTCCTCTGCTGCAGCCTGCCGCCACGCTTTCGATGAACCTCGCCAACGTCTTTGCCATCCTCAAGCCCGACCAGGGCGTGGACACCCTCCCCGTTTCCGAGGGCTTCTATGAGGCCCTGGACCGGGAGTACGGCCAGTTCCAGGGCCATGTGCTGGTGTCGATGTACACGTTTACCCGCGACTGGCCCAGCTGGGAGTGCCATCCCGCGGGGGACGAGGTCGTGGTGCTGTTGGACGGCGAGGCCACCATGGTCTGCGAGCTGGACGACGGCGCGTCCCGCGAAATGCTGCTCGGCGAACCGGGCAGCTATGTGGTGATCCCCCGCAACACCTGGCACACGGCCAAGGTGCCCCACTCGGCGAGGATGCTGTTTGTGACGCCGGGGGAAGGCACGCAACACCGGAACGGCGGTTGCTAGTGTCCTGTCCCAGAAATTCCTTGATGAGATCGCGCCAGGATTTTTCGCGTCTGGCAAGGCGCGACGACGCGTCATAGTCAAACGATGGCGAGGAGGAGCAACGCGGCCAGGCGCGAAAAAAGACCCGCGAGCTCGCATGCGAACTTCTGGGACAGGACACTAGGCTGCATCCAGCTCCTGGCGAAGAATTTCACGCCCACATAATGCACATCAAATGCATATCTTCAACCGGAGCCAGACCCCATGCCCATTCGCCTTTATCACGCCTTGCTGATCCTTCTTGGCGCCACCTTCGCAGCCATCTTTACCGTGCTCTGCATCCCGCCCCTGCTGGAGAACCCGGACATCATGGGGGCGGCGATGGCGGGCTTCGTCAATCCGTTCTCCAGCGGCTATGCGCTGGATGCCATTCTCTGTTGGTGCGTGCTGGCGGTTTGGGTGGTGCACGAAGCCCGCACACTGGGAGTGCGCCATGGGTGGATCGCGCTGGTGCTCGGCGCGGTTCCCGGCGTGGCCACCGGCTTCGCGCTGTACCTGCTGATGCGGTCGCGGCAGCTGGAGCCGGGACCGGCACGCTGAGCCCTAAGCCAACACGCCCCGCGCAACCAGCTGCACCCGCCCACCAACGCTGACGCCCGGGTCGGCCCGCAGGTAGAGCCGCGAGGGCCGCTGGATCTCGAAGCCCTGTTCGACAATGGCGTCGATGGACCGGCCCAGGTGGTGCTGCAGGTAGGCCGCCAACGCGGCATTGGCGCTGCCGGTGGCGGGGTCCTCGCGCAGGTCGGGGGCCAGAAAGAAGAGGCGTGCAGCATAGTCGGCATCGGCGCTGTAGCCTCCTTCGCAGAACAGGAACACCAGTTCGGACGGGCCATTCGCGGTGGCGCGGGCCTGATGGCGCGCCAGATCCAGCCGCGCCCGCCGCAGCGCGTCCCTTGATGCCAGCGGCACGAACAGGAAATGCGGCCCCACGCTGACCTGCTGTGGCGGCAAGTGGGGGTGCAGTTCGCCGGGGGCGAGGCCGAGCAGGTCGGCGGCGATCGCTGGCGCCACGGCTTCGCCCAAGGTGGCGGCCGGGGCGTCGAACCAGCCCATGTCGCGGGCATCATCAAAGCGCACTGTCACCGGCCCCACCGCGAGGTGCAGGGTCACCTGCGGCCGCCCCTGTCGCAGCACCCAGGCGGTGCCCAGGGTGGGATGACCAGCGAAGGGCAGTTCCTCGGCGGGCGTGAAGATCCGCACCTGAGCGCCGAGCGCGTCTTCGGCGGTGACGAAGGTGGTTTCCGAGAAATTCATTTCCCGCGCAATGGCCTGCATGTCGGCGGTGTCGAGGGCGGCGGCGCCCTGCACCACCGCCAGCTGGTTGCCGGCATAGCGGGATTCCGCAAACACATCGACGAGGGTCAGGTTCATCTGGGCCTTCCTTTTTTTGGCTTGTAGCATTCTGCTACAACAGCGCGTAGGATCGGTGACAATCGTTGCGCCGCGCTCCAGGAGGCTCACGTCATGCCCACGCCCTCACCCGTTCGTCTGGATCAGGATCTTGTCGAGTCGGCCCGCGAAGTCGCGTCTTCCATGAGCCGCAGTATCGCGCAGCAGCTTTCGCACTGGGCTCGCATCGGGCGCGAGTTGGAGCGCACACCCGGCATCAGTGTGGAGGCCATTCGGTCGGTGCTGGACGGCAACGGGGGCTATGACGCCCTTGGGGCCCGCGAGCAGGCCGTGGTGCGTGCCGACTGGCAGGCCCAGATCGACACCCGACGCGAAACGCTGCGACTCGACCAGGCTTTCGCCCGCGAAGGCCACGCCTACGCGGAACTCGATGCCCGCGGCCAGGTGATCGAAACCCCTTCTCCGCAGCGCGCGAGGCGGCGCAAGACGCAAGGCTGAGTGATGCCGGTCCTGCACCTCCTGGCGGGGCCCAACGGCGCCGGCAAGACGACCTTTTACGAACGCGTGCTGGGACCGGTGCTGCACCTGCCCTTCATCAATGCTGATGCCATTGCCCGCCAGCACTGGCCCGGCGACGAGTTGCGCCACGCGTACCAGGCCGCGCGCGAGGCCGCGGCGGCGCGCACCGCTGCCCTGGAGGACGGCCGCTCCTTCGTCACCGAAACGGTGTTCTCGCACCCCAGCAAGCTCGCCCTGCTGCAAGCGGCGCACGCGGCGGGCTTCCAGACCACGCTGCATATCGTGGCGGTGCCGTTGAAGCTGGCGCTGGTGCGTGTGCGTCTGCGGGTGCAGCAGGGCGGGCATGCCGTGCCCACCGCCAAGCAGCGCGAGCGGTACCTGCGGCTCTGGGGGCTGCTGGCGCAGGCGATCCAGCTGGCCGACCAGACTCTGGTGTACGACAACACCCGGGCGGATCGCGCCTACCACGCCGTGGCCCGCTTCGAGCGCGGCAGATTGATCGGCGCCCCGCAATGGCCCGACTGGCTACCCCCAGCGCTGCGCCAGCCACCCCCCCGGGTATACTCGTCTCCGACCACACCCCCATCGCCCCCCGCCCCCGGAGCCTCATCGTGAACCTCTACGACCGCTATCTGATGCCTGTCCTGATCGATGCCTGCTGCGGCATGAAAGCGGTCCAGCGCGAGCGCGCCAAACTGCTGCCGTTGGCGAAGGGGCGCATTCTGGAGATCGGCATCGGCACCGGCCGCAACCTGCCCTTCTACGCCCGCGAACAGGTCGAGCAGTTGATCGGCCTCGACCCGGCCGAACAGATGAACGCCAAGGCGCAACGACGGGCCGATGCCGCGGGCCTGAAGGTGGAGCTGATGGGCCTGTCGGCGGAGACCATTCCCGTCGAGGACGCCAGCTTCGATACGGTGGTTTGTACGTTCACGCTGTGCACCATCCCCGACCCCGACGCCGCACTGCAGGAAATGAAGCGGGTGCTCAAGCCGGATGGCCGCCTGCTGTTCTGCGAGCACGGGCTGGCACCGGAGGAAGACCTTGGGGTCCGCAACTGGCAACAGCGGCTGACGCCGTACTGGAAGCCGATTGCCGGCGGCTGCCACCTCAACCGCGCCGTCCGCCCGATGCTGGAGCGGGCCGGCTTTGTCATCGACGAGTTCACCGCCAGCTACCTCACCGGCCCTCGGCCGCTCACCTATGTCTCGCGTGGTGTGGCGCGGCCCGGCACCTGAGTATCGATGCATTGATCCAGGTCATGCCGGGCACCGCCGTACCGCGTTAGGCTCAATCCCTGGCACCGGCAGACCGGCGGTGTCACGGCCCGCAAGGAGACGCGACATGACTGACATCCGCCGCATTCTGTTCGCCACCGACTTCTCGGAGGCCTCCCACAACGCGCAAGCCATGGCGGCACAGCTGGCGCGCCATCATCAGGCCGAACTGCACGTGGTGCATGCCGAGGTCATTCCGGCCACCGCCTACGTCCCGGAAATGGTGGTGGATCTCGACGCCCTGACCACCAGCCTGCATGAGGCTGCCGAGGCGCAGATGGCAAAGCTGGTGGACCGCATCGGTCTGCCGGTGCGCCATGCCTTGGTGTCCGGCTTCGATGCCGCCACGGTGATCCGCGATTACGCCGACGAGGCCGAGATCGACCTGATCGTGGTGGGCAGCCACGGCCGCTCCGGCCTCGGCAAGCTGTTCATGGGGTCGGACGCGCAGGGCGTGGTCCGGCTGTCGAAGCGGGCAGTGCTGGTGGTCAATGCCCACAGCGCGCCACAGGCCGGTGGCTTCGGGCACCTGCTGGCACCGGTGGACCTGTCGCCCGCCTCGGCGCAGTCCCTGCAGGCTGCCGCCGCCCTGGCGCGGCACTATCAGGGCCGCCTGAGCGTGATTCACGTGGTCGAGGAATGGCCGATCCCACCCTACTACGCCCACCGCTTCGAACAGGCGCAGGTGGAACATGGCACGGCGGCGCTGGAGGCCTTTCTGAAGGACCACCCGGTCACGCCGGAAGCCAACACGCTGGTGCTTGGCGGCACGCCGGCCACGCAGATCGTTGATCAGGCACGCCAGCTGCACGCGGACCTCATCGTGCTGGCGCGGGGTGGCCTGGGCGACTGGGAGCACTTCCTGCTCGGCAGTGTGACCGAGCGGGTGATGGCACAGGCGCCCTGCTCGGTCTGGATCTGCGCGACCGATCAGCGCGCGCAGTAACCGCCGTCCACCGGCAGCAGGGTTCCGGTCACGTAAGCGGCGGCCGGGCTGCACAGCCACAGCACCACGTCGGCCACTTCCTCGGCACTGCCGGGCCGTGACAGGGGCAGCTGCCCGATCACCGCCTGCGTGGCTTCGGCATGTCGCGTGAAGAGGTTGAGCCCCATGCCGGCCTCGATGAAACCCGGGCAGACCGCGTTCACCCGGATGCCGGCATTGCCATAGCTGAGCGCCGCCGATTTGGTGAGCCCGGCAATGCCATGCTTGGTGGCGCAATAGGGCGCGCTGATGCCGCCATTGATCGCCAGCACCGACGCGTTGTTGACGATGGCGCCGCCGCCTGTGTCGCGCATCCAGCGGATCTCCTGCTTGAGGCAGTGGTAGGTCCCCGACAGGTTCACCCGCAGCGCCGTCTCCCAGACAGCGTCGTCGGTATCGGCCAGCCCCACGCCGCCGCTGCCGCCCACGCCGGCGTTGTTGAAGGCGGCGTGCAGGCGGGGATGCCGCGCCCGCAGGTCGGCGAACACCGCCGCCACTGCGGCCCCATCGCCGATGTCGCAGGCCACCGCTTCGGCACCGGCACCCCGCTCCCGAACCGCCTGGAGGGTGTCGGCAAGCGCCGGGGTATCGAGGTCGAGCAGCACCAGCCGGTAGCCGGCATCGGCTGCCCGTCGCGCTGCCGCCTGGCCGATGCCGCCGCCGGCACCGGTGATGAGCATCAACGGCGTGGCGCCGGAATCCGGTGAGGCGACATCAGCACTCATGAAGGGCTCGCTCGAATAGACAGTTCATTGTCGGATGGCTGACACGTGACTTGTTGTATCGTTTTATCTTGATCACGAAAGGTGCATGATCGCCCATCGGAGGGACGCCGACCATGACACAAACCACCACGCGCCGCAGCGCTCGAGACCGGATTTTCGAGGCTGCCCGCGAACTCTTCTATCGCCGTGGCATTCACGGCGTGGGCGTGGAAACCATCGCCCAGGCCGCCGGCGCCACCAAGATGAGTCTGTACCGTGCCTTCCCCTCCAAGGATGCGCTGGTGGCGGAGTGCCTCAGGGCCTCCGAAGCCGACTTCTGGCACTGGTGGAACGAAACCCTCGCCCCGCATGACGGCAACAGCGAAGCGCAGCTGCTGGCACTGTTCGACGCCTTCGCCTCCAAGACCTGCGGCAAGGACTCGCGCGGCTGCGCGATCGCCAATGCTGCGGTGGAGATCGATGACGGCGAACACCCCGCACGCGCCGTGATCGTGGCCCACAAGCGCACCGTGCGGGCACGCCTGCGCCGGCTGTGCGCGGGCCTCAAGACCAAAACCCCCAACGAACTGGCCGACAGCCTGATGCTGCTGATGGAAGGCGCTCACGTCACCCGTCTCAGCTTCCGCAGCCATGGTCCGTCGAGCAGCGTGGCCGACGCCGCGCGCCGGCTGATTGCGGCGCATCAACGATAGCGCAAGCGGTTCAATCCGGCTGCAGCACCCCGTCCGGGGCCGGCAGGCTCTGATACGCGCCGACCGTGGGGGTCACCGCCATTCCGTGCAGGCTGACGGCATCGATCTGGTCGCGGTAGCGGGGGGAAGGCAGCGCCAGCGGATCCTCCTCCGCCCAGCTCACCATCTGCATGCCCAGTACATCCGGGCTGTCCGGCGTGAGCTTGTCCTGCCACCAGTATTCGAAGATGGCGCGCTCCGGCGTGAGGTCGACGATGCCGTAACCATGGTCCACCCATTCGATGAACTGGACGTTCTTGTTGGCGGTGGCGATCAGCAGTTCCAGTACGCGTGCGCCCGCCACGTTGAGCGCCTGCGGATTCTGCGGCAGCGCGTTGGCGAAGATCTCGTCGGCACCACCCCGCCCCATCGAGCTGGGCGCAAACTCCACCCCGACACTGTCCCGGCGCGCGTTGAGCGGACCGAGATTGCCGGTACCTGACCGCACGAAACCGGCGAGCCGGTTCTCCGCTGTGGAACCGCCGCGTAGCGAGGGCAGCGGCAGGCCACTGAGATAGGGCGACAGCAGCGCGTCGCTGCCCACCAGGTCGGCGCCCAGGTTGCCATGCGCATCGCCCGAGACCAGCACTGTGCCGTGGATCCGCTGGGCGGCGGCGTTGCCGCCCGCCAGAAAGTCACAGAGCGCGCGGCGTTCCTCGGGATAGTCGGCCCAGCGGGAGAGCCCGAGCTTGGGCAGCGAGATGCCTTCGACGATGGAGGGAATGTCCACCGGCGTCATCCAGGTCTGGTTGTTGAGCACCTTCCACTGCACGTTGCGCTGCTGTGCGTCGAGCAGCCCGGCGGTCAGCCAGTTGAACTGCGGCGTGCCGTAGAGACTTGGGGCGTCCGCCGGCAGATGCGCCGTGTCGGGTGACTGGTCGTAACGGGGCAGACCGATCTGGGTGTCGACCCCGAAGAACTCGGCCAGCTGGCCGTAGGGCAGGCGCCGGTACAGCAGGCGCACGTTCTCGGGCTCGGGATATTCGCCGTTCTCCATGAGGATGAACGCACCGCTGCCGTCGGCCCGCACCGGACGCGATGGCGTCCACTCCCAGAAGGCGCGGCAGGTGTCGTCCAGCGTGGTGTCGCCGCGGGTGCCGTCGAACGGGGTCGGCAGCTCGTTGCCATAGCCGGGATCGATGTCGTGGTTGTCCCAGACGATCATCCAGGGATGCTGCTGATGCGCCCGGCAGAGATTGGCATCGGAACGGTACAGGGCGTAACGGCGCCGCACTTCGTCGAGGTTGAGCCAATCGCGGTAATCGATATCCGCGGTATCGAAGCGGTCACGGCGGGCGCGCACCTGCTCATCCTGATCGACAAAGTCATAGATGTAGTCGCCACAGTGCAGCACCAGATCCAGATCGTTGCGCCGCGCCAGATGCCCGTAGCCACTCCAGTGACTGGACCAGTAGCTGGAGCAGGCCACCACCGCAAAACGCAGCTGCTCCGCCTGTTGGTGCGCTGCCGGCGCGGTGCGGGTCCGCCCCGTGAGCGAGCGCGCACCGCCGCTGCTGAACCCGTAGTAGTAGGTGGTGGCGGGCTGCAGCCCGGTCACGTCCACCTTGAGGGTCCAGTCGCGTCGCGCCAGGGCCTGCTGTCGGCCACTGCGCACGATGTCGAGCAGGCCCGGGTCGCGTGCCACCACCCAGTCCACCGACACCGTGCCGGCACCTGGCTGGGTGATGCGGGTCCAGATGATCACGCGGTCTTCCAGAGGATCACCACTGGCAACCCCGTGGCAGAACGGCGCGGGCGACACGGTGGGATAGTCGAAGTCCTCCGGCAGGTCCGGGACGGCAAGTTCGTCGTTGCCGCAGCCTGGCAGCAGCGAGGCGGCACCCGCGCCGCCCACGGCCTTGAGAAACCCCCGTCGTGTCGTCATGGCACTCCCCGCCCCCAAAACCCGGGAAGCCTAGAGGACCCCGGTGACAGGCTCATGATTCGTCATCGCTGACCCCGTCGTAACGGATTGCGGTGATTTCCAGCACCTGACGCCCGGCCGGCAGCATCACGGTCACCACCTCCCCCACCCGCCGGCCCACCAGGGCGCGTGCCAGCGGTGCATCGATGCTGATCCAGGCTCGGGTGGCGTCCACCTCGTCGGCCCCCACCAGCCGGTAGCTACGGGCATGGCCCTGCTCGTCTTCCACCGACACCCAGGCGCCGAAGTAGGCGCGTGCACGATCGGCCGGCGGACGGTCGGCCACCTGCAGCACGTCCAGGCGCCCGGTGAGGTACTGAAGGCGACGGTCGATCTCGCGCAGTTCCTTCTTGCGGTACTGGTACTCGGCATTCTCGGAGCGATCCCCTTCCGCAGCGGCGGCCGAAAGCGCCTTCACCACCTCCGGCCGGCGCTCACGCCAGAGGTGCTCGAACTCGGCCTTGAGCCGCACATGGCCCTCGGGGGTGATGTAGGGCGATGCCTTGGGAGCGGGCGGGCGCCAGCGACTCATGGTTATTTCATCATGGCCGTCATGCGCGCGATGCGCTCGGCCTGAATGCGGTTGAGATTGCGGAACACGGTCGCGGCGATGCGCGGATAACGCGCACGCAGGCGCTCAAGGTCGTCCGAGTTGAACCGCAGCACCCGGGCCGGGGTGACCGCCGCCACGTGCGCCGTGCGCCGCTGACCGAAGTAGCCGGTCTCGCCCACCACGGCGCCACGCGTGACCTGATTGAGCACCCGGCGGCGACCGTCACGGTCAATCCAGGCTTCGAGACGGCCGTCGACCACGACATACATGTCGCGGGCCACGTCGCCCTCGCGGATCAGCAGATCGTCGGCATCCAGCTTTTCCATGCGTGCCGTCAGCGCGAACAGGCGTGTCTGGCGCAGGCTCAGGCCGGAAAACAGGGGAATGGTGTGCTGCGGCGACTGCCCCAGGTCGATCCGCAGCAAGTCCCAGTAGCTGACGATGCGCAGCTTGGAGCCGAGCGCCGGGGTCAGCGTCAGGTCCACCACCCAGGCAACCAGCAGGGTGACCGCCGACAGCCAGCCGAACTGCGCCTGACTGCGCAACTCGCTGCCGGTGAACACGAGGAACCCGAGGATCAGCGCCACGCTGGTGAGGGTGACCGGCCGTACCGTATGCCGCAGCGCGCTGGCCACGGCTTTCGACTCACTGCCGGTGGTCCGGGCGTCGTGGTTGAAGCGGGTCAGGAAGTGGATGGTGTCATCCACGGCGATCCCCAGCACGATGCAGGCGATCAGGCTGGTGGTGGGGTTGAGGCTGATGCCGGTGAAGCCCAGCAGGCCGAAGTAGATGACGATGGGCGCCAGGTTGGGCAATAGCGCCAGTGCCGCCGCCCGCACCGAGTTGAACAGCACCGACAGCATCATCAGGATGGCCAGCAGCGCTACCCCGATGGATTGCCACTGCCCGCTGGCCAGCACTTCCACCGTGCGGGTGGCGATCACCGGAGTGCCGGTCAGCGAGGCTTCCAGCGGCCGCTGCAGCCGCGCCAGCCGTTGATCCACACGGCGGACGAAATCGGCGATGGTGGCGGAGTCGTCAACGTTGAGACGCACCGAGATCACGGCGCTGCGGAACCCGGCATCAACGGCACGACGCAGGGATTCCGACCCGCCGAACACCAGGATCTGCTTCACCGCGGCCGCGCTGTCGGGGATGCGGAACCACGCCGGGTCCCCCTCATTGAGGCTCTGGTTGAGGACCTTGAGGTGATCGATATACGACACCGCCGCCCCCACCTCAGGCTGACCCCGCAGCCAGTGCTGCAGCTCGTCGATCTGCCGCAGCAGCTCGGGCTGGGTCAAGGCGTCATTGACATAGGTCTCGATCAGGATCGATACCATGGTGGCGCCGCCGAAGGCTTCGTTGAGGGTTTCGAAATCACGACGAACCTCGGCGCGCTCATCGAAGTTGCCAATGTAGTCGGCGCCACTCTGGATGCGGGTGGCAAAGAATCCGGCCACCAGCATCGCCCCCACCGACACGCCGATGATCAGGCCGCGATGCCGCAGGTCGAAGGCCGCCAGGCGGTCGGCCAGGCCATGAAAACGGGCCAGCGCCGGCCCCTGCGCCCGGGGCGAGCAGCGGGCGAGATTGAGCGCCAGGGGCAGGAACAGCACCATCAGCAGGATGGCGATCACCACTCCGAACGCGGCGAGCCCGGCGAACTGCTTGACCGCCGGCAGCGGTGACAGTGACAGCGCCAGAAAGCCGGCGGCAGTGGTGGCGCCACACAGCCCCAGCGGCAGGCTGACCCGCTGCAGCACGCGTAGCAGCCGCTGTCCGGAGGGCGCGGGATGCGGGGTGAAGAACTCCGCCAGTACGTGCACCGCGTAGGACAGGCCCAGCGTGAGCACCAGCGGCGGCACGATGGAGGTGACCAGGTTCACCGGCATCCGCAGCAGCGCCATCAGGGCCAGGGTGAACAGCAGCGCCAGGCCGATGGTGAAGGCCGCGATCAGCGTGGCGCGCAGGCAACGAAAGGCCAGACCAAGCAGGCCGATGATCACCAGGAAGATGGCCGGCAAGGTGAACGCCAGCGTATGCAGCAGGGCATCGGTGGTCGCGGCCTGCACCACCACCGACCCCGTCAGCCAGACCTCGGCAACACCCGGCACCTGCGCGGCCTGCCGCAAGGCCTGCGCCAGATTGCGCTGACGGAAGGCCTCCGCGTCAGGATCGTCCAGCCCGATCAGAAAGGCGGCGAGCCGGTCATCGGCCGTCACCAGGGAACCGGCGTACAGGGGGTTCCGCTCGATCTGGCCGGCCATGCCGGGAATCCGCGAGGGCTCCTGCCGGGCCATCTCGGTGAAGGTGCTGACGTCGAGGGTCTGGGCATCCGCCAGCAGGTTGGGCGCGGTGGCCAGGGACAGCACGTCCGACACGCCCGGCACCGCCTCCAGCGCCTGCGTCACGGCTTCCACGGTGGCCAGGCCTTCGGCGCTGAGGACTGTGGGCAGGCGTACCGCCAGCAACAGGCGATCGGTATTCCCGAAGGTCTCGTTGAGCCGGCGGAAGGCTATCTGCCCGGCGTCATCGTCCGGCAGCAGGCGCTCAAGCGAGGGGTCCACCCCCAGTCGCAACTGGCCGCTGCCAAGGTCCACCAGGCTGATGGCAGCCACCACTGCCATCACCAGCACGGCGGAAATGACCGTCCGTGCGTGGTCTATCAGTCCGGCGAATAGGCGCTCGATCAAGACGGTCAGTTTCCGAGGTAGAACAACTGTGGATTGAACAGGCGCCCGGCGATGTCCTCACCGCTGGTGACCCCGGTGATCGTCAGTGTGGTGTGGGTGCCAGCGCGCAGGTCGTGCATCACGCTCTCTGCCGCGTACCAGTGGCTGCCGCTCTGCTGAAGGCTGCCGGCGGGGCTCACCATGCGCTTGGCCACCCCCTCCTTGTCATGGAAATCGACCTTGAGGGCGACGCAGGTCTCGACATCCACCCAGGCCACCAGCCGCACGATCCGCTGGTCGGGATCATCGACGTTGTCCTGTTCCAGCACCCGTACCGGGCGCCCTTCCACTGCGGCATCCTCTCCCAGCCGGCCATCGTCTCCGCTGAAGGCGCTCTGCATGTGCCGCAGGTCGTTGTAGCTGAAGTCGGTCCCGAACAGCGGGTTATCACGCGTGCCACCGACAATCCGGCGCACCTTGTTGAGCGCCGGCAGGTACACGTACATGTCGTCGCGACCATCGGCGGTTTCACGCATCAGGTATGCGGCATCCCGCATATCGGCCGGTGCATCCAGGCGCAGGTTGGCACGCACCAGATCGTCATCACGCTCGGCATAGAGTCGCCCGCGCAGCTGCCGCTCGCCGCCTCCCCGATCCACTGCGCGCAGCTCGAAGGTCTGCACGCGGACAGTTTCCGGCACATTGGCGCGCATACAGGCGTTGAGGGCCTCCACCGAGCCATCGCCCTGCGCTGCCAGCGGGCCGGCCACCCACACCGCACACAGTGACGCCGCCCACCCCATGGTCATGAATCCGCGCATTGTCTTCCCCCTTGGCGGTCGAGGCCCAAGCTTACCGCCAACCCATGACGGCCGGCGGCGACGTTGTGAGCAAACGGTCGAGCGGCTAGCCTTGCGGTTCGCCCCGGACTTCGGACGCTCATGATCTTGCTCGTTGGCGCAGGCGCTGTCGGCACCATTCTCACCACCTACCTGCTGGCAGGCGGTCGTGAGCCGCTGAAGGTCTACGTGCGCGACCGCGATCTCAGCGCATTGCAAACCGTGGATGCGGCGCGCGTCGATCACGTCACCAGCGGCCGCCCACCGTTGATCACGGGCAAGCCGGCCCTGACCACGTCGCTGGATCTCGATGGCGTCGACTACGTGATGCTGTGCGTGAAGTTCCCCGATCTGGAGGGCGTGCTGGAACAGATCGGCGACATCCCGGAAGGCTGCACGCTGATCTCCACCCTGAACGGGGTCAACAGCCTGCGGGTGATTCGCGAGCGCTTTCCGCACGCCCGGGTGGTGCCGATGAGCGTGATGTTCAACGGTCAGCGGCTGGGCCCGCTGCACGCCCGTATCACCACCAAGCCGATCGTCATGGCCGGTACCGACGACAGCCGCCTGCTCGACATGTTCGGGCGCTCCGGCATGCAGGTGGTGGGGGTCGCCGGCGAGGCTGCGGTGTGGGGAAAGTTGCTGATCAATCTTGCCAATGCCCTGGGCGCCGCCACCCACACCACGTTCAAGGACCTGTTCACCCACCCCGACCTGCGCGCCTGTTACGTCGGCGTGCTCGACGAGGCCATCGCGGTGCTGCATGCCGCCGGCATCGGCTACAAGCTGCCCATGCCGGTGGGCTATGGCGCCTACCGCTTCCTGCTGCGTAACGGGGGCCCGATTCTCTGGTGGGTCGCCCGGGTCAAGAACGGTCTGGAAGAGGGCAGCTACCCATCGATGGTGGCCGACATCGAGAACGGTCGAACCACCGAGATCAGTCAGCTCAATGGCGAAATCGTCTGTCTTGGCGAGCGCTGCGGCCACCCCACGCCGGTCAACCGCGCCCTGACCGAGGTGATCCTGTCCATGCACGGGGCACCGGCCAAGTACCTCAGTCCAAGCGCGCTGCGACAGCGGCTGGGCCTCGGCCCGCAATGACGGTGGCGCGGTTCCGCCCCGCCTGGGACGCGCTGGGCGCGCCCTGGGCCGTGCCGACGCCGATGACACCCCTGCCCGACCTCCAGATCGCCCACCATTCGGCGCCACTGGCGGCAGCGCTGGCACTGGACGATCCCGCAGTCGGCAGCGACGCCTTCCGCGAGACCCTGGCGGGGGCCCGCCCCCTCCCCGGCATCGATCCGGTGGCGACGGTGTACGCCGGGCATCAGTTCGGACAGTTCGTCCCGCGGCTCGGGGACGGCCGCGCACACCTGCTCGGCGAGTATGAGGACGCGCAGTCCCAGCGCTGGGAGTTTCAGCTCAAGGGCAGTGGCCCCACGCCCTACTCCCGCTTCGCCGACGGCCGTGCAGTGCTGCGCTCCAGCCTGCGGGAATATGTGGCCAGCGAGGCCATGGCGGCCCTGGGCGTCCCCACCACGCGCGCCCTGGCGCTGGGCATCTCCTCGGAGCCGGTGCGCCGAGAGCGCGTGGAACGCGGCGCGATGGTGTGGCGGGTGGCCCCCAGCTTCACCCGGTTCGGACACTTCGAGTACTGGACTTATGGCGAGCAGCACGACCGTCTGCACGCCCTCGCCGAATGGGTGATGGCGCGCGATTTTCCAGACTGCGGCGGCGACCCGGTCGCCTGGCTGTCGACGGTGATCGACCGCACCGCCGCCCTGGTGGCGCGCTGGCAGACCGTGGGCTTCTGCCATGGCGTGATGAACACCGACAACATGAGCCTGCTCGGCCTGACGCTGGACTACGGCCCCTACGGATTCCTCGACGCCTTCGATCCGCACCATATCTGCAACCACACCGATGAAGGCGGACGCTACGCCTACGATCAGCAACCGCATGTCGCGCATTGGAACTGCGCCCGGTTGCTGGAGGCCTGTCTCCCCCTGCTGGATGCCGACAGCGAGAAGGCGCTGGTGCCGGCGCGTGCCCTGCTTGACCGGTTTCCGTCACAGTATGGCGCCGCTGCCGACGCTGCGTGGCGGGCCAAGTTCGGCCTCGGTGAGACTGACGAGGGTGACAGCGCCCTGATGCAGGACTTCCTGACCTTGCTGGCGCGGGGGCGGCACGATTTCACCCTGTGTTTCCGGGCCCTGGGCGACCTCGACACCCTGCAGGACCTGATCCTCGACCGCGCCGCACTCGATGCCTGGTACCACCGGTATCAACGACGGCTGGACCAGGAAGGCGGCCTGCACGCTGCCCGACTGGCCGGCATGCAGCAGGCCAATCCCCGCATCGTGCCGCGCAATCATCTCCTGCAACTCGCCATCACCGCCGCCGAACAGGATGATTTTGCGCCGCTGTCGCGACTCATGGCGGCGCTCGCGCATCCCTATCAGGATGATCCGGCCTTTGACGACCTCGCAGCGTTGCCGCCCGCCTGGGCGGCAAGCCTCAGTGTGAGTTGCTCATCCTGAACGGATCGAACTTTCGTGCCGTCAGCGGCTCCATAAGGACAACGACTCTAATGAAAGGGATCCCAGGATGATGCGTCACCGACGACTGTGGGCCGTGCTGCTCGGCCTGCTGGCGGGCCCGTTACATGCCGAGAATGCGGCGCCCGTGGATGTCGAGCGCCTGCCCGCCCGAGCCCCGGCCGCCACCCTCGACCTGACCGGCAGCGTCAGCACGGCTCGCGTGTCGCGGTTGTCGCCGGACGTCGCCGGGCGTGTCGAACAGGTCCATCACGACGCCGGCGACTCGGTCAGCGCCGGCACGCCGTTGATGACACTGGATGCGCAGCTCGCGGTGCTCGCCGGGCAGCGCACTGCAGCAGCGGTGCGCGAAGCCGAGATCGGTGCCCGCGAGGCCTCCCGCCTGGTGGCGGAGGCGGACCGGTTGGTGGAGCGCGGCAACCTGCCGGCCAGCCAGTTGGAAGTCCGGCGCGCCGCACAGGCCCAGGCCGAGGCAGCAGCGGCGCGGCTGCGCGCGGAAGCCGCCGAGCAGCAGGAGCGTATCCGGCGGCACATCCTGAGGGCACCGTTTGATGGCGTGGTCACTGCCCGTTTCGCCGAGGCAGGCGAATGGGTGACGCCCGGCACTCCGGTGCTGGAGGTGTTGGCCCTGCAGGACCTGCGGCTCGACGTCCAGGTGCCGCAGGAACACTTCGGCCGTCTCGATGCCGACGCCCCGGTGACGCTACGGTTCGATCACCGCCCCGAGCAGGCGGTGACGGGTCAGGTGATCGCGCAGGTGCCCCAGGCCAGCAACAGCGCGCGCACTTTCCTGTTGCGGGTGGGTTTCGAAACCGACTTGCCGGTGGTGCCGGGCATGTCCGCCCGCGTCCGGCTGCCACTCCCGGATCGCGCCGGTGCCATGAGCGTGCCGCGGGACGCCATTCTCCGTCGCGCCGACGGCAGCGCCACGGTGTGGGTGGTCGACCGCAGCGTCGAACCGCCGGTAGCGCGCGATATCGCCGTGGAGCTGGGCGCGCCGATGGGGGACCGCGTGCAGGTGCGCGGTGCGCTGCCGGCAAATGCGGAGCTGATTGTCCGCGGCAACGAGCGGCTGCAGCCGGGCCAGGCACTGACCGTGCGCGAGCGCTGAGGCCGCCATGCTCGAACCGATGCTGCGACGCGGCACGCTGATTGCCGTCATCACGCTCATCGTCGCCCTGCTGGGCGTGCTGGCGGCGCTGCGAGTGCCGGTACAGATGATCCCCGATCTCGACGTCCGCATCATCAGTGTGGAGACACGCTGGTCCGGCGCCACGCCGCAGGACGTGGAGAAGGAAATTCTCATCGAACAGGAGGATGTGCTGCGGAGCATTCCCAGCCTGCAGCGCATGAAGTCCACGGCCAGCACGGGCGAGGCAGTGATCGAGCTCGAATTCCCGTTCGGGGTTGACCTCAACGAAGCACTGATTCGCGTCAACAATGCCTTGAGTCAGGTACCCGCCTATCCGGAGAATGTGGACGAGCCACAACTGTTCGCCAATTCGTTCTCGGCCAATGCTTTCATGTACTTCCGGGTGCAGCCGCTCCCCGGGAATCCGCAGTCGCTGGACATCGACCTGATCCGCGACTTCGTCGACGACGAGGTCCGCCCCCGACTGGAACGGGTGCCCGGCGTTTCGCAGGTGGAGATCCGCGGTGGCGCCGAGCGGCAGGTGCAGATCCGGGTGGACCCCGCGCGGCTGGCGGAGCGCGGTCTTACCCTGTCGACGGTGCGCGAGGCCATCCGCGCCCGCAACCGCGATGTCTCGGCCGGTGATCTGGAAACCGGCAAGCGCCGCTACCTGCTGCGTACCACGGGCCGCTATCGCGACCTCGCAGCATTGGAAGACACCCTCCTGAGTCGCGGCGACCAACCCCAGGTGCGGCTGCGCGACGTCGCCACGGTGACGATGGATCACTACGAAGTGCGCGCCCTGTCGCGGGTCAACGGGATACCCAACGTCGGGCTGGCCGTGCGACGGGAGCTGGGCTCCAATGTCATTGCCATCAAGGAGGCGATGCAGCCGGCCGTGGAGCGGGTGAACCAGGAACTGCTGGCACCCGCCGGCCTGACCCTCAGCCTGATCTCCGATGACGTGCGTTACGTCGAGGCCTCGGTCGCCAACGTCTGGCAGAACCTGGCGCTTGGCGCGGTGCTGGCCGGATTGGTGCTGTGGCTGTTCTTCCGCTCGGTGCCGCTGACGCTGGTTGGCATGATGGGGATTCCGGTCTGTACCGTGGCGGCGTTTCTCGGCCTGCTGGCGTTTGGTCGCACGCTCAATGTGATTTCGCTGGCGGGTGTGGCCTTCGCCATCGGCATGACGCTCGACAACAGTATCGTGGTGCTGGAAAACATCGAGCGCGCGCGTCGCCGCGGCCTGAGTGCCGCACAGGCCGCGCTGCAGGGGGTGCGCGAGGTCTGGCCGGCGGTACTGGCGGCAACGCTGACCACCATCCTGGTGTTTGCGCCGGTCCTGTTCATCGAGCAGGAGGCCGGCCAGCTCTACTCCGATATCGCGGTCGCCATCTCCGCCTCCATCCTGGTGTCGATGATGGTGGCGATCAGCCTGATTCCCGTGGTCAGCCAGCGCCTGCGGTTCGAGGGCACCGCCGTCAGTGGCGGTGGCCGCCCGACCCCACCGGGCTGGGTCGATGCGCTGCTGGCACGGCCTTCACGTCAGTGGGCCTGCGTGCTCGGCGTGGCGGGCGGCACCATCGCCGCCGCCTGGGCGCTGCTGCCCGAGGCGGAGTACCTGCCGGAAGGCGAGGAACCCAAGACCTTCGCACGCATGCTGGCCCCGCCGGGGTACAACCTGGCGGAGATGGCCGCCATCGCCGAACAGGTGGAAGCGCACTTCCTGCCGCATGTCGGCGGCGACGGCAACGACACCATCCCGCCCATCGCCTACTTCAATCTGCAGGTGCAGCCGGAGCAGGTCCGCGTCATCGCCGAGACCGTCGACCCCGGCGACATCGACCGGCTGATGCGCGCACTTGGCGACCATTTCCGCAGCTACCCGGGCATGCGCGCCTTCGCCGCCCGCGGCTCGATCATCTCCAGCAACGACGGCGGCACCCGCAGCGTCAACGTCGACATCACCGGCCGCGATCTGGCGCAGCTCTACGCCACCGCAGAGCGGGTGTACCAACGCGCCAGCGAGGTCCTGACCGACCCGCAGATCAACTCCGAACCGAGCGCGCTGACGCTGGCGCAGCCACTGGTGGAACTGCATCCCGACTGGTCACGCCTGTCGGAGGTGGGCTGGAATGCCGCCGATTTCGGCTACGCGGTGGCAGCCCTCACCGACGGCGCCTTCGTCGACGAGTTCTTCGAGGGCGACGACAAGATCGACATCTTCCTGTTCAGCGACGCCGGGCAGGCCCAGTCATTGGCCGCAGTGCGTCAGCTGCCGGTGTACACCCCGGCCGGCTCCGTGGTCCCCATCGGCGCGCTCGCCGAGTGGGTGGAAACGGTGGACACCGGCACGGTCCGCCGCATCAATGGACAGCGCACCGTGACGCTGAACATCATCCCCCCGCGCAGCGTGGCACTGGAGACCGGGGTGAACACGGTGCAACGCGATGTCATCGACGCCCTGATCGCGGAAGGCGAGATTCCCTCGGGCGTAACGCTGGACATCTCCGGCGCCGCCGATCAGCTTGACGCCACCCGCGCGTCGCTGGGGGCAAACTTCGTGGTGGCAGTGGCGCTGTGTTACCTGTTACTCGTCGCGATCTTCACCCACTGGGGATATCCGCTGCTGATCCTGCTGACGGTCCCGCTCGGCATTGCCGGCGGCATCATCGGCCTGTGGCTGCTGAACACCGTGGGGGGACCGCTGGCCGGCATCCGCCAGCCCTTCGACCTGATCACCATGCTGGGCTTCCTGATCCTGCTGGGCACGGTGGTGAACAATCCGATCCTCATCGTCGAACGTACCCGCGAGCACCTGCGTCAGGGCGCTGCGGTGGTGGATGCCGTGCGCGCTGCCGTCGCCGAGCGGATGCGCCCGGTGCTGATGACCACCCTCACCACGACGTTCGGGCTGGCGCCACTGGTGCTGATTCCCGGCGCCGGAACCGAGCTGTACCGGGGCGTGGGCGCGGTGGTGCTGTTCGGCCTGCTGTTTACCTCGGCGGTGACGCTGACGGTGCTGCCCTGCCTGCTGGCCCGGGTGCTCAGCTGGACCCATCGCACGCCGCCTGCGCTACCCTGAGGCTCCCTCTGACCAAGCGAGCACTCCACATGGAGCAACCCGCCCCCGTGGCGCTGTGGCGCCGGATCAACCCCGTCGACTGGCTGATGCTGATCCTGGCAATCGTGTCGGTGGGACTGCTGGCCTGGGAAACCTGGTGGGACGTCAGCGACCTGCAACGCACCTGGGTGCTGCGGGCCGACCTCGCCATCTGTGCGGTGTTTGCCGTGGAGTTCACGCTGCGCTGGCGGGTCAGCGGCTGGCGCCGCGATTTTCTCTGGCGCAACTGGTACGAGATTCTCGGCATGATTCCGGTGGCGCATCCGGCGGTGCGCGGCTTTCGGCTGTTCCGCGTGATCCGCATCGTGGTGCTGCTGGCGCGCTTTGGCCGCGCCGCCGACCGGGCCGTGGGCGACGCCATCACCCGTCGGGTGCTGGGCCATTTCACCACCGCCATCGTCGACACCATCAAGCGACCGATCACCATCGCGGTGCTGGAGGAGGTCGGCCAGGTGCTCACTCGCGGGCACTACACGCGCAACATCGCCAACGCACTGGAAGAGAACCAGTACGAACTGCGGGCGATGATCCAGGAGAAACTGAAGGAAGACCCGCAGACCGGCCGCCTGACGCGGCTACCCTTCTACGACGAGATCGTGCAGGCCGTGATCGACACCGCCATGCGGGTGATCGAACAGGTGCTGCACGACCCGCGCACCGATGAACTGGTGGCCGATCTGCTGCGGGAAAACCTCGATCAGCTGCGCGGCGAGATTCGCAACCGCGCCCGCTGAGACCAGTCCGCATTTCTCACAGGAATCGAAGGCGACCCTGTGAGAAATGCGGGCTAGACCAGTACGCCGGCCACCCCGCGCCAGGCACAGAGCAGGCCCATCACCAGCAACAGCAGGAAGCCCAGCACGGTGCCGTAGAAGCGCCCGAACTTCCAGTGGGTGGAAAAGCTCAGTGCCACGCCGTGCAGGATGCGCGACACCAGCAACGTCAGCCCCAGCAGGTGGAGCAGCCAGATCGGCAGGGTCCCGCCATATTCCAGCAGGCCCAGCAGGATCAGCGACAGCGGGGTGTACTCGGCGAAGTTGCCATGCCCGCGGATGCGGCGCAGCAACGTGGCATCCCCGCCATCGCCCAGCCCGATCCCGTTGGGAACCGATCGCTGCTGCACCACGCGCGCACTGAGGGCGAGAAACCAAAGGGCCAGCAGGCCCGCATACAACGAGGTGATGATCATCCCTGAACTCCCTGCAATCGAAAGGATTTCGAGCTTAGGGTATTCCGGGGACCGCCGGAAAGCGGATGAGCGTCAGGCGCGGCCGGCGTTGTCGCCGATCAGCTCGGCCCACCGGGGCATCAGCGGCAGGGCGAAATCATGGCCCATGCCCGCTACCAGTTCGAGTCTGGCTCCCGGGATCACCTGGGCGCAGCGCTGGCCGCAGGCCGGCCGCAACAGCGGGTCGGCGAGACCGTGCACCACCTGGGTGGGCGCGCGGATGTCGGCCAGCAGGGGCTCGAAGCTGCCGGTGGCGACGATGGCGTGGGTCTGACGCGCCACTCCGCGCGGACGAAATGCGCGGTCGTAGGCGCGCCCCGCCAACCGCCGCCGGTAGTCCAGCGGTGTGGGATAGCCGGGGCTGCCCACCCGCTGCAACATGCCGGTGGTGCGGCGGATCACCGCCTCACGCGTTTGCGGCCGCGGCCCCAGTCCGGCCATGCGCCAGAGGACGTCAAAACGCGCCACCGGCAGCCGCGGGTGGTTGGTACTGGTCATGATGGCGGTGAGGCTGCTCACCCGGGCCGGACGCGTGGCAGCGAGAACCTGCGCCACCATGCCCCCCATCGACACCCCGACCAGATGCGCGCGCGGCAGCGACAGCAGGTCCATCAGACCCTCGGTATCGCGGGCCAGATCCATCAGGGTGTAGTTGGATTGCGCCTGCCAGCCGAAGCGGCCGCGCAACCAGTCCTGGGGAATACGGGTGGGCAATCCACGATCCGCCTCGGCTGACAGCCCTGCATCACGGTTGTCGAAACGGATCAAGCGGAAGCCCCGGGCGACCAGCGCTTCACACAACGCATCCGGCCAGTGGATGAGCTGCCCGCCCAGCCCCATCACCATCAACAGCGGCTCGCCGGAGACCGCCCCTGTGGTTTCCCAGTTCAGCTGCAGGCCGTTGACGACGGCTTGATCAGACGACCAGCACAGTTTCATGACAGGAAGATGACGTTTCGGTGAAGACGGCGCGAAACGTATCAGGTCTGTCGCCCCTTGCGGGGGTTTGTCATATGACAGGCGACGAACGGTCACCGCGCATGGCGGGCATGCGCGGTGCGGGCTACCCCTCAGAAGTGATAGCGCACGCCCACCTGCACCGACTGCGGCTTGCCGGGCCGCGCCCCGAAGGGACGGCGCGCGACGACGTACTCACGATCCAGCAGGTTGTCGACGCGCCCCACCAGACGGAGGTCGGGACGAAACGCCCAGCCCGCTGCGAGGTCGAGAACGGTGTAGGCATCGCTGCCGGAATCGGCAGGAATGGCACCGCGTCCAGCCACGTCCCGCATGGCCGACACATAGGTCAGCGACAGCGTGGTGTCCCAGCGCGCGCGCGCCAGCCCCAGCACCAGATTGGCGCGATGCGTGGGGACATACGGCAGTTCGAATCCGGGCTCGACATCGCCGAACTGCGGGTTGGTGGACTCGAACGCTTCGCGGAACTCGCCTTCAGTCCAGGTGTAGGTCAGGCTGCCCGGCACCCGGAAGGCGCCGATCTGCCACTGCTCGCTCCAGGCGGCTTCGACACCGTGCACGCGTACCTTGCCGGCATTGGTCTGCACGTCCACCTGCCCGCCCTGGCAGCCCGCCGAGAACGTACAGGCGGCGGTCAGGTTACGGTAGTCACTGAAGAATCCGGTCATCTCGATCCGTCCGGCAGGCGATTGCCATACCGTTCCCGCTTCGAAATTGACGGCATCCTCGGGCTCGACATCCTCCAGACCCGGCGTCCCCGGTGAAAAGCCGCGGTGAACGCCCGCAAACCAGTTCAGGGTGTCCCGCTGCGCGAAGTTGACACCCAGACCCGGCAGCACCACCGCATACCGGTCGTCGTTGCGGGCACCCGCCAGACGGTTGTCGAAGCGGGTTTCCACCGACTCCACCCGCAGACCGGGCGCGAGGGTCCAGCGCCCGCGGCTGATTTCGTCCCGCAACCAGACCGCGAGGGCGGTGGCCCGTGCGGTGTTGTCCGACGCGATGATGCGCGGTGAAGCGTTCCGCTGAGGCTGCCCTGACACGATGTCGTAGCCATACTCATCGTGAAGACGGGTGATGCGATCCCCGTGGAGCCGCGCGCCCGCCTCGATACCGTGCGCCCACGCGCCGGTCACCCGGCTCCAGAACAGCCGCGCCTGCACCCCCGAGGACCGGAAGTCGCGATCATTGGTCCCAATCAGGAGATCGTCGCTGTCGTTGTTGAGGTCGCCCTCCCGCTCCCCGCGCAACGTCGCCATGAACACCTGGTTGCGAGGCGTGTCCGGATTGGCCAGCACCGACTGGACATCCTGGCCGCGCAGGCTGTTGAACTTCAGCCAGGCACGACTGAACTCATGCTGATAGGCCGTAGCGCGGAGGCGACCACCCCACAGCGGGTGCTCGAAATCGACGCGCAAGCCGCCCCAGTCCCAGTCCATCCGGTCCAGCGCGCTGGCAACATAGCGTTGCAGGGGATCAGCACGAAAGTCGGCTTGGGTCAGGCCCAGATAGGTTTCGTCGGATCGCTCATCGGCATATCCGAGGCGCACCTCCAGATGCCCCTCTCCCAGCGCATATCCCAGCTTGAGCATGCCCTCGTTCTTGGCAAAGCCGGTATCACCACCGCCAGCCAGCGACTTGAACCCATCACTGCGAACGTGCACCCATTCGCCCAGCACACCAACACCGCCCACCGGCCCGCCGGCCCGTACGTGCGCACGTCCGTAGCCATCGCTGCCGAGATCCAGCGCTCCCAGTCCCTCGAACTGGTGCGGGATGGGCGCGGACACCAGATTGATGGCGCCTCCGATGGTCTGGGGACCATGCTGAATCGCGGCTGGCCCCTTGAACACATCCACTCCCACCATGCGCGCGGTCAAGGGGCTGTAGTAGGCGGCCGGGGCAGCGTACGGCGCTGGCCCGAACAGGATGCCGTCCTCCAGCAGCGTCACCTTCTGGCTGCGGTCCGAGTTGGCACCGCGCAGTCCGATGTTCGGACGCAGGCCGAATCCGTCCTCTTCGCGCAGGTAGACCCCCGGCACAAGATTGAGGACACGATTGAGATCGTCATAGGCAAAGGCCTCCAGCGTTGCCTCGTCGACCCGATGCGCAGATCCCACCAGGCGACTGTCGGCCTCGGTGGTGCCGATCACGGTGATGGTGTCGAAATCAACGCCAGACGCGGGCTCTGCCTGCGCCAGGGCGGCGGGAGACAGCAGGAGCAGCAACAAGCAGGTGCGGGGAGGAATGCGCATGGTCGACATCAGACGAAGAAGTTCAGGGTTGGCGCGCAATGCGCAAGGGAGCATGGGTGGGCGGCGGAGCGTCCGGCGGGGCGGTTACCCAATCGGCCGGTGTCAGCCCGTCACGCACCTGCGCCAGGTCGGCGTCCGGCTCGATCAGCGGCTGGGCACGGCGACCATTGAGCGCCACGATGGCGTCGGCGTAAACCTGCACCGGCCCCACGCCGCGCGCGTTGAAGTCGTCACGAATGCGATGTGCCAGCTGCAGGATCAGGTCGGGCTGGCCCGCCATTTCACGGTACTGCAGCTCGGTAAGATAATCGCGGGGGCTGACCCATTGGCTCGCCCCCTCACGGTCCACCACCCGGTAGGTCACCGCTCCGGCCTTCTCCCGGAGCATCACCCGCCACGAGAACCGCATGCCCTGTTCATGCCAGAGCACCGTGCCGGGATAGAGCCAGTGCCGCAGCGGCAACAGGAACTGCACCAGACAGAACCCGGCGACCAGCCCGGCAAAGGCCACACGCGGCGCGCGCCAGCGAGGCAGCGTATCCGCCGCGCTGGTGATCACCGGCGCGGCCCGCCCCAAACGCCGCAGCCCGCGCCGCGGCCAGTCCGGCTCGAAGAACACCAGCACTGACAACACCATGATCAACGGGAACAATCCGATGTTGAAGAAGAGGTGCGTCAGCAAGTGAAACACCAGGATCACGGCGAAGGCGTAGATCCGCGTGGGCCGCCACAACATGAAACCGATGATGGTCACATCGAACAGGAAGGCGAACCAGGAAAAGGCGTAGTGCACCCAGACCTCATCCAGCAACGGCCCGATCAGGGGCATGCCGGCATGTGGCGGCAGCCAGATGTTGAGTGGCTGTGCATGCAGCAACCAGTCGGGCTCGAACTTGGCCCAGCCCGCATAGAAGTAAAGCAACCCCACCTGAAAGCGCAGCCAAACGGTCTGCCAGGCGGGCAGTGACGGCGACCGCAGGCCGGGACGCCACAAGGCATCGACGGACCAGGCGCGATGTGGCGACAGAAAGCACAGGATCAGCGCCAGCAGGCTGACGAAGTAGTAGTGGTTGAGATAGGTGGTGACATCCATCAGCTCCGCGTACGTGAACAGGCACCAGAACGCGATGATGGCCAGACGGTAGAACGCGCCCAGCGCGACCATAAGAGCGCTGAGCGCGATGCCGCCGTACAGCAGATAGAGCCCTGATTCACCCGGAACACTGACCCAGTGAAAACCCCAGTACTTGAAGTGAAAACGGGGCTCAACATAAAACAGCTCGATCCAGCCGCTGCTCATGAAGCGCACGGTCCCCACGAACATGAGCCCGCCGAAGAGCATGCGGAAGACCGCCAGCGCAGCAATGTCCAGCGGACGGCTCAGCGCCTGCAGCAGCCTCGATGTGACCGGGCCGGTGACCTCCTCCGACGGCATCGCCGGGCTCAGTCGTTGTCCCCGGCGGCGCGGTCGGGCGTTGCCAACGACAGCGCGCCGACCACATCGGTGCGAAACAGGTCCATGGCACGCTTGATCTGGCCTTGAAGGGCACACGCCGTTGGCTCGCCACTGGAGGCACTGGCCGCGTTGGTGCAGGCCGTACTGTCACTGATGGCCGCCACCTCGGCTTCGAAATCCGGATCCAGTGTGTCGATCAGGGCCAGCGTGGCATCCAGTTCGACCATCAGGTCATCGGCGATATCGCTGCGCTCGATACCCTCCAGCAGCGCATTGATACCCAAGCCTCCGCCCACGCCGGAGAAGGCATCCCGGAAGGCCTGAACGTTGGCGCGAATGGCTTCGGTGGAGAAGCGGGCGCGCGGAAATTCAACGCGGGCAACATCGCTGGCAGGACAGGTCAAGCCGATCGCGCCAATGCCGGTCGGACAGGCGATCTTGCGATCCTTGGTCTCCTTCTCGGTATAGAACAACGATACCGACAGCGCATCCAGGGCGTCCTGAGGGCGCATGTAGAACATCATGCTGCCGCTGAGGCCTGCATTGGACCACTGAGACAGAAAGTTGCCCCCTTCCGGGTCCCAACGGTCACGAAGGGTCTGGGCCACGACGGCAACACGGTCGGCCGCACTGGCGGCGTAGGCAGCCCGCTGCTGAGGCGTTGCAGGGGACCCCAGGCCGCAGGGGTTGACCTCGTCCACGAACAACAGGAAAGCCAGCGCCCCCAACCCGGTGACCTCAATCGACGAACCGGCCGTCACGGTCACGTTCTGCTGTGCCAGTTGCTCGACGGCGCATTCGTTGCGCAGTGGATAGGCGTATATCCGGTCTCGCAGATCCTCCCCCCCCGGCGTGGCATCCAGGCCGCTCGACAGACCGGCGGGACCGACCTGAAGGGCCTCGTTGCGCTGCCAGCTGGCCATGGCGTCACGCCAGGCCGACTGCGCCGCCCCGCGGAGGCCGCTATTGGCCACATCCGCCGCCCAGGCAGCCACCGCGACGTCCAATGCTTCGGCGCGCTGGGAAAAGGCCTGCAGCTCGGGATAGATCAGGTCCTCCCCAAGATCCTTCAACACCGCGCGTCGTGCCTCATCCCCGAGCATGGGGGCCGGCGTCGGGGTCGGCGTGGGGTCGCCTCCTCCTCCGCCACCACCGCCGCCGCCACAGGCCGCCAGGGACAGCGACATCGCCAACAGACCAGCGCGCAGGGAAAGGGGTTCAAAAGCCGCCAGGGGAAGAATGTTCACAGGACCTGCTCCGAAAGAAACGCCCGCCGGCCCGGAAACCGGACCGGCGGGCGCGGATCAACACCGGGTGATTCTACGATCAGTCCTGCGGTGCCAGGATGACCAGACGCGCACCCGCCGCACTGTCATTGGTGGTTGCCGCAAGGCGACCGCTCGACGACACGTCGACGTTGAAGAACTGCGCATCGGTCTGTTCGTTGGGAAGCTCGATAATGCCATCTTCGTCGACTGCGGTATCCAGCTGGCCGTCGGCGGTGAACACGAACAGCGCCGGCACCCCGCCATACCGTCCGGCATGGACACTGCGATCATCCGGCAGGACCACCAGATCACGACCGCGATCCTCGTCGGTCGGCTGCCCCTGCCCTTCGCTCTGAACCGCCTGGGTGCCACTGTTGCCCCAGCCGGCATCAATCATCGTCCCGCCGACCCGAAACGCCACAACGTCCTGCGCCTCGGTGGGCTGATAGCCCAGCGTCGAGGTCCCGCCGCTGGCGGTGGCGCCGCCATAGCCGGTGGTCACGTAACGGCCGTCACTCTGAGGAACCGCACCGTAGGCCTCGGCAAAACCGCCATCCACCAGGAACGGGTTGAACACCGCGACACCCGGCTGCGCTGTCAGGCCGACTGCAGTGCCTGAGCTGGGCGGGCTGATGAAGTTGCCAAACCCGGCATCCAGCGCACCGGCCGGCGTCAGGCGGATCAGGATGATGTGATTGCCCAGACCCTCGCCGAGATTGGTGTAGCCGCTTGCCAGAATGGCGCCGTCGGCCTCGACAAAGGCACGGCGCGCGTTGTCGCTGAGCGTGCCCACTGAGTGGAAGACCTGTGCCGCACCACCGTTGAACGCAGGGTCAATGCTGCCGTCGGCGGCATCGAGACGAACCACGTAACGGTCATTGTCGGAGCGGCCACTGGCCTCGGTCGCGGCACCAAGACCGGCCACCACAAGGCGTTCTCCCGCCCCACTCCGGTCCACCAGCAGGTCCCAGGCCGTATCACTGGGCGGGGACGCACGGTCGCCATTGTCGGCGTTGGCCCAGCCGAACACGACTTCCACCTTGCCATCGGCATCACCCCAGCCGTCGGCCTGGGTCTGCTGGACCCCGGCGTCATCGAAACGGAGCAGATAAACCGACTGTCCTCCGTCAGCGTCAACCGCGTTCACCAGTGCCACCACATCGCCGCCAGTCAGCTCGGCAACCGCCAGGGACTGCTCGTTGCGACCGACCGCGACATCAACCTCGACAAAACCACCGTCGCCAAAAGCGGCATCCGGCGCCCCGTCGGCGTCGAAACGGCCGACCACGGTCTGGCGCAGATCCGCACTGGCCCCGACATGGCCGGACACATAGATCTTGCCGCTGTCCGAATACACGAGGCCCCGGAGATCATTGGCACGCGTCGTCACCACATCGTTGACCACGGTGAAACCGCCGCCCGCAGCCGAGCCGCCATTGCCATCGGAACCACAGCCGGCGATCGCGAGCGTCGCGCCCAGCATCGGCAACATCACTTTCATGCTGTTCATCGTTTCCCCTTCTGAAAAATCGATCCGCACATGCGGAGCACTTGCCCGAATTATAGCAATATGATCGTAATACGAATAGTTATCATTGTTTTCATAATCAAGTCTTGATATCGCTTTCCAATGCTTAATCAGCTATGGAGACTTGTGCGCCCCCTCGAGCTGAGGGTGGCAGGTCTCCGTCCGTGTTCTCCTCTGAACCGTGAGCGACGCTCCTTCACGCTGCAGGGCAGCGATAGTGGGGCAGTCTGGCTTCATGAGCCTCTTCCTACACGACTCCCACTCGTCGACCGATTCGGGGCCAAGACATCTGCTGGCAGGGTCATTGTCAGGCGGGCGCCGCGTGCACTACTGGCCACGACACAGTCACCGCCGTGCAGCCGAGCGCTGGCAAGTACCAGGCTCAGGCCGACTCCGAAGCCCGGAGTGTTGCGCGAGCGATCACCCCGGAAAAGGCGCTCAAAGACGCGCTCGCGATCACCCTGTTCGATGCCCGGCCCCTCGTCCTCAACCTCGATCACGACCTGCGAAGCGCGCTCGCTCAAGGAAATCCGTATCGTGCCTCCCCGAGGGCTAAACTTGAGTGCGTTGTCGAGTAAATTGGTCACGCTCTGAAACAACAGATGCCGATCACCGATCACGGTTACGCCCGTGGTCTGCATCTGCAACTCGATGCGCAGGTCGCGTTCAGCTGCAGCAGCCTCGTAGTAGGACACCGCATCCTCGAGCACCCTCTCCAGCGCAACAGGACCAAAACGCGCCTTAAGCACGCCGGATTCGACGGTTGCGAGTTGCAGAAGAGCACTAAAACTGTGCAGCACCTGATCCAGGTGACGCATGTTGGTGTGCAGAAATTCCGGGAGATCCTCAGTCGCGGGCGGACGGCTCAGTGCATCCTCCAGCGACGCGCGCAGACGCGTGAGCGGCGATCGTAGATCATGGGCAATGGCATCAGTGGCACTGCGGATCGCGGCGATTAACTCGTTGATGCGATCCAGCATCTGATTCAGGGTGCGACTCAGATCGCCGAACTCATCTCGCGAATCAGCGGCAGTCGGGATGCGATGGCTAAGGTCGCCTTCGATAATCCGCTTCGCGCTGCGATTGATGATAGAGACCTGACGTAACGCGGCTCGGTTGACGAATGCGCCCCCACTGATAGCGAGCCCTAGGGCAAGGAGCAATCCCCATGCTGCTGCGCGCTGAAGGACCTCACGCAGGCGCACCTGCTCATAGTTGTCGAGCCCGATCAACAATCGGCTGCCATCCGAGAGCGTAACCGCACGCATCAGCCACTCGGCATCCTTGCTGCGCTCGGTGTAGGGCAACTTGAGCTCACCGTTGTTGAGCTTGAGGGCGGCAGGCCAGAACGGCCAGCGACCGGCGAGCAGGGTGCCGTCTGGCGCTTCCAGGCGATAAGCGCGTGCCTGACGGTCGCTGTCGAATTCCTCGCGCAACTCGATCAGGCCACGAATGCCTTCGAGTCCATCGATTTCGAAATCCTTGTGCATGACGTCAATCTCGGCATCAAGATCCTCGGCGAGATCGTCGCTCATCGAGCGATCCGCGAGCATCACGACGAACACGATTACGCCGATCGAGCACACCCCGAATACTAGCGCGTTGAGCAGACTCAACTGCGTGGCGAGCCGACTCGGCAGTAGACGCTTCAAGCAGCCTCGCTCTCACGCAGGCAATAGCCAGCGCCGCGAACGGTGTGGATCAGCGGGCTCGCGCCGGGCAAATCGACCTTGGCGCGCAGGCGCGAGATATGCACGTCGATGACGTTCGTTTGCGGGTCAAAGTGATAGTCCCAAACGCCTTCGAAAAGCATCGTACGGGTGACGACCTGCCCTGCGTGGCGCAACAGATACTCGAGCAGACGATATTCCTGCGGCTTCAGTTCGAGAGGCTTGCCCGCGCGGCGGACACTATGAGCCATCCGGTCCAGTTCGAGATCGGCGATGCGCAGTATGCTGTTCTCCATACCAACTGTCGTGCGACGGGTCACCGCCTCAATACGCGCTACCAGCTCGACGAACGCGAACGGTTTGACCACGTAGTCGTCGCCGCCGGCCTTCAGTCCCTGCACGCGATCGTCGATCTGGCCGAGCGCGCTAAGAATGATCGCCGGCATACGCTTGCCGGCGGCGCGCAACGCGGTGATCACGGCCAAACCGTCCATCTGCGGCAGCATGCGATCGACGATCAGCAAGTCGTAGTGCTCGGACACCGCCAGGAACAGGCCGTCCCGGCCGGTGACGGCGTGGTCCATAGCATGTCCATGCTCGCGCAGGCCCTTGAGCACGTACTGGGCCTGCTCGGCATCGTCTTCGATCAGCAGGATGCGCATGACGCCAATGGTAGTCCAAGCACCTGCGCGCAAGGGAGTTAGTCACCGAACGGGCGGCGCGTGTCATAGGCGCGGTGCTCGTAAAGCCAGGCCGGCAGCTGGACATCGGCCAGCAGGCGCCGCTGCGCCGCGCTGTCCGGTGGCGCCGTCGGCGTGAGGGCCCGGCTTTGCGGTGCGACCTGGTAGCGACGCGCCTCGCCGCCGGGCAGCAACACGCTGAGGATGTCGCCCTCGTAGCGGGCGAAGACGTTGTTGAACTGCATCCACGCGCGCGGCGTCTCGGTGCCGCCGAACTCCGGCAGGCTGCGATTGAGGTCGCGCCCGATGAACGGCACTTCGGCGGTGATGCCCATCAGCGACAGCAGCGTCGGCGCCAGATCCAACTGGCTTGCGATGCTCGCTACCGTCGTCGGCTGCACGTCGGCGCCGACGAGCAGGCCCGGAATCCGGAACCGCGACAGCGGCACGATGTCCTCGCCGTAGATGCGGACATCGTGATCGGCGACCACCAGGATCAGCGTGTCCTCAAAGTAGGCCGATTGCGCCGCCTGGTCGAGGAAGGCGCCGACTGCATGATCGGCATAGCGCACGGCGTTGCGCGCGGACCGCGGATCGCCGTCGGCAACGATGCGACCTTCCGGGTATTCGAACGGCGTGTGGTTGGAGGAGGTGAAGACCAGGCTGAAGAACGGCGTGCCCTGCTCGTGCAGCGCGGTCGCCCGCTGCTGTGCCTTCGCGAACAGGTCTTCGTCGGAGACCCCCCAGCTGCCGGCGAACACCGGATCGTCGTAGTCGTCCTGATCGACGACGCTGTTGAAGCCGTTGCCGAGGAAGAAGCCGCCCATGTTGTCGAAATGCGACTCGCCGCCGTAGATGAACTCGCTGGTGTAGCCGTGATCGCGAAGCACGCTCGCAATCGTCGCGAAGTGCTTCTGCGACTTCTGGCGCTTGAGCACACTCTGCGCCGGTGACGGCGGGAAGCCGGCGACGATCGCTTCCAGACCGCGCGCCGAGCGCGTGCCGGTGGCGTAGAGGTTCTCGAACCACCAGCCGCGCCGGCTCCAGCGATCCAGTTCTGGGGTGTCGTCGTGGTCGCCGCCGAGCTTCTTCGAGAAGCCGGCGCCCATGCTTTCCTGGACGACGATGATCAGATTCAGCGGCTTGTCGCGTGCCGCGACCGGAACCAGCGTGTGCAGCGTCGGCCGCTCCGGCGGCGCCGCCGCGAACGCCGGCTGCGCGCGGGTCAGCGACAGCAGCTCTTCACCGCTCATGTGGCCGTAGAGGGCGTCGACGTCGGCCTCGTAGCGCGTCGCGTAGAGCGCATAGCCGAGCGAGTACGTGCTGTTGAGCACGATCTGGTTGGCGGTGCTGTCGTCCCAGCGGGCGAAGGTCGAGGGGTTGGCCGGGCGATGCTGCAGGCTGGAGCGGATCATCAGCACGCAGAGCGCGATCAGCAAAGGCCACAGCCACAGCATCCAGCGGTTCTGTCGCAGTTCGCCAGAGGCGTTCGCGAACAGCCGCCAGCCGCACCACAGGCCAGCGCCGAGTGAGGCGATACCGGCGAGCAGCGACAGACGGAACGCGCCCCACAGCATCGGCAGCACTTCCTGCGGCCGGCCCAGGTAGTCCAGCGCGAGGCGGTTGGGCCGCACCTGATACTCGTCGAGAAACGCCGGCGTGGCGATTTCGAGCATCAGCGCCAGCGCGAGCAGGCCGGTGAACCAGGTTCTGGTCACCAGGTTCCAGGCGCGTTGCCCGCGCTCGAGTGCGGCGATTGGCAACAGCAGGATTGGCGCTGCCAGGGCCCAGCCCAACGTGATCAGATCAACGCGGATGCCGAGCCAGAAGGCCTGCTGCACGCCGTTCACCGCGTTCAGGCGATCGAAGTGCAGCGCGATCAGCAGGCAGCGCGCGATCATCCACACCATCAGCGCCGCCACAGAAAAGCGAACCAGTTGGCGCAGTGGACTCGCTGAATCGGAAACGCCGGTTGGGCGAACTGGTAACGCCGCCGCTACGGGTACGGGTGTCACAGACTGGGAGAGGTTGATCATGCCGCCATCCTGGCGGCACGACCGTGTCCAGAACCTGAGAGGGGCGTGAACAATCTGTAATTTCTGGCCCGAACTCTCTACCAACCTCCTCCAATCGATATCTGTTCCCTGGTGAAATCCGCCGCGCGAAGGAGACTGGCATGCCTCACCACAGGTTTCCCCCGCAGCGCTTTCGACGGCGAGCATGCAGCTGAAATGTCACCATGCTCCGCGGGCGGGAGACTGGGCCACAGGAGCGAAAGCTTCAGGAAAGAACGGTGGAGCGGAGGAGGATCAAGCGCCCGACCTTCCCGCAATGACGAGTCCGCGAATGCGACGCCACAGCGTCGCTGCAGGACCAGCGGGCTAAAAGTGGTGGAGCGGAGGAGGATCGAACTCCCGACCTTCCCGCAATGACGAGTCCGCGAATGCGACGCCATAGCGTCGCTGCCGGACCAGCGGGTTAAGAGTGGTGGAGCGGAGGAGGATCGAACTCCCGACCTTCGCATTGCGAACGCGACGCTCTCCCAGCTGAGCTACCGCCCCACACGAGGGCGCGAAGTGTAGCACTTTGGCCACCGGAATCCAGCCTCGCCACGCCGACTGGCGCAGGGTATCCGCGCCCCCTACCCTGCGGGCCATGACGATCCCGCCCATCCATCTCTGTCTGTTTGCGCGCGCACCTCGGGCGGGGCACTGCAAGACCCGCCTGATCCCGGCGCTCGGCCCCTGCGGCGCGGCAGCCCTGCAGGCGCGGCTATGCCGCCAGGCAGTCGTCCGTGCCCGCGCCACCGGCGCCACTGTGGCGCTGTGGTGCGCGCCGGGACCGGGCCACGCGTCCTTCAGCGCGCTGCGACGTCAGCACGGCGTGCACCTGCGGCGACAGCCTCGGGGCGATCTGGGGGCGCGGATGTCGGCGGCACTGCGTCATCCCCCGCCGGGCACGCGCGGCGTGCTGGTGGTGGGTACCGACGCCCCGGGATTGACGACCGCCCATCTGAGGGCCGCCATGGCCGCCCTGGACGGCCCCGCGCAAGCCGTGATGCTGACCGCCGAGGACGGGGGGTTCGTGGCAATCGGCAGCACCGCCCCGGTGCACTTGCGGGGGGTGAACTGGAGCTCCGGAAGGGAAGCCCGGCAGACCCTGCACCGGCTGCGCTCGCAGGGCCTGGAGGTGCGCATTCTGGCGGGATTCTCGGACCTCGATACCCCCCGGGACCTGCGCCGCGCCCGACAGCGCGGCGACTTGCCGCGCGCCCTCTTCCCCGCAGGCGAAAAGCCTGCTAAATAGCGGCCAAAATCGTCCCCAAGCTTCGTTCGAGGTACCCGCCGATGCCCCGCAAATCCAAAAAAGCGCAGCCCCAGGCCGACACCAAGTCCAGCAACACCAGTGCTGGCTACGATGAATTCGCCGACGACGATGAAGGCGACGGTGACGACGTCCCCAACGTCGACCTCCCCGACAGCCCTTCGATCAAGTCGCGAGACTGGCGCGACGTCGAGAAACTCAAGGAAGAGCGCCGCCTTCGTGCCCTGATCGATGATGACCTGGATTTCGAGGAGCGCCCCCGGCGGCGCGCCTGAGCGTGAACCCCAGCCCGGCCGACGCCGGGCTTTTTGTTGAGGGTCAGGCCACTGGCGCGGTCAAGCCGTCACGCAGTCGCTCGAAGGCCTCATCCACGCTGTCCACCATGGCGTAGAGGGTGAGATCTTCAGGGCTGATCAGGCCCCGCTCCGCCAGCATCGGCAGATTGATCAGGCCGTCCCAGAACTCCCGCCCGTAGAGCAGGATCGGCATGGGCGCCGACTTGCCGGTCTGTGTCAGGGTGAGCAGCTCGAACAGCTCGTCGAGCGTGCCAAACCCGCCCGGGAAGATGACAGCCGCACGCGCCAGGTTGAGGAACCAGAACTTGCGCAGGAAGAAGTAGTGAAACTCGAGCGCCCGGCTGTCATCGACATGGGGATTGCCGCTCTGCTCGAATGGCAAGGAAATGTTCAGGCCGATGTTGAGCCGGCGGTCCACCCGTGCCGCGCCAACGTGTGCGGCCTCCATGATGCCCGGCCCACCCCCGGTGACCACGTGATACCGCTCGCCATCGGGATGCGCATCCACGGTCCAGCGCGCCAGGCGCTCGGCCAGATCAGCAGCGTCGCGGTAGTAGTTGCGCCGGGCCAGGTCATCCACCCGCAGCCGGGCGGAGCCGAAAAAAATGACGGCATTGCGGATCGCCAGCTCGGAGAACCGCTGGGCGGGCTCCAGATATTCGGCGAGGATGCGAATCGGCCGCGCCGATTCGCTCATCAGGAAATGCTCGTTCTTGTAAGCCTTGGTGGGCATGAGGTGCTGCCAGGACCTGTTAACCGGTGACGCGCGCACGATAACAAAGCGCGGGGCCCGCCAGCATGACAGGCCCCGCCCCGGAGCAGATCAGATGCCCTCAGGCGGCCTGGGCCAGGGCCGGCGTCTCCCGGGGATGATCCCGGTGCCGCAACAGGCGGCCGAAAGGCTGCTCGCCATAACCCTGGACGTATCCGCCGTCGCGCCAGGCGACCCGGCCGTTGATCATCACGGTATCGACCACACCGTCGCTGCGATTGACCAGCTGATGGTGCGCGAAGGCCTCGCGGTACTGGTAGTGCACATTGGCGTCACTGTCGTAGGCAGCAAGCTGGTCGGGGTCGACCACCACCATGTCCGCCTGCGCGCCCTCACGCAGCACGCCCACGTTGAGCCCGAAGAAGTCGGCGGGCTCCTGGGTGAGGCGGTGCACCGCCTGTGCCACCCGCTCCAGGCCTTCGCGCTGGGCGATCTGCAGCATGCGCAGGTTGCCGTCGTAAAAGGCCATGTTGGTGAGGTGCGCACCGCTGTCGTTGAAGCCCGGCAGCAGCAGCGGATTGAACAGGAGATCGCGCACCACCTTGGGGTCGTGGTTGGCGGTCACCGTGTACCAGCGCAGACCGGTATCGAAGCGCCGCAGCAGGTGCAGGAAGAAGTCGGCATCGTCCGGATTCGGCAGGAAGCTGTCGAAGGTTTCACGCTCCACTTCGCTGCGGGCGCCGGCACCGGTCGCCTGCCAGCGGCGCAGGCGCTCATAGACGTCCTGCAGGCACTCGCCGCTCCAGTCCGGCACCGGGCAACGATCAATGGTCATGTCGGACAGGTTGCGAGACAGCACGATGTCGTCCCGCCGCAACCACCGCTTCAGTCGTGCCAGGTTGAAACCGCGCTTGCCCTTGAACCACATGCGGCGATAGGCGGCCACCCATTCGGGATCCTCCAGGATCCGAAGCCGTGCCGCGCGATCCTCGAGGTCACATTCGTTGAGGCGCCGCAGTTCGGGGATCTCTTCGGCCAGCGGCGTCACAACGCCGTCGCTCCAGGTCTTGAACGGTGCCGCCAGCGCCTGCAGGCGGAACATCCCGCGCAGCAGCCGCGAGTTGAGGATCTTCGACAGCATCACCCCCAGCTTGACGATGGAGGCGTTGGCGGTGATGTCGATGGCGGCGACGGCGGTCACCTTCAGGGGCCGTCCGTACAGCCGCCCGGAGGTGAGCAGAAAATTGCGGAACACCGCCAGCTTGTCGTCCTTGGGCGGCGTGGCCTGCCACACCCGCCCCCAGCGGCGCACCACCCCGGTCAGCCGCTTCAGCTCGCCAAAGGGGGCGAACTGGGTCGGAATCTGCTTGTGGGTGTTGGGCTGATTGGCGAGAAAGTGAAACGGCAATGCGTCGGTGGAAAAGCCGACGTAGCCTTCTTCCATGCCCTTCTCGACCAGCGCCTGCATCTTGCCCAGCTCGGCCTCGGTCGGCTCCCGGCTGACCGACTGCTGGAGGCCCATCACCTCCACCCGCAGCATGGAGTGCGGAATCATGGTGACCAGATTGGGGCCCAGCGGCAGCTGATCGAGGTGCGCGAGATAGTCGGCGGAGGTCTGCCAGTTGCAGACATCGGCCACCTTGCGCAACACGCTCTTCGGCACGTTCTCGACGCGCGCGAAACAGTCGACGATGGGGTCCTCGCCGTTGCGCCGCTGGTTGCCGTAGGCCAGGCCCAGCGAGCAGTTGGCCACGACCACGGTGGTCGAGCCATGGCGCACGGCCTCCGGCAGGCCGGGCTCAAGCTCCACTTCAAGGTCGAAATGGGTATGCACGTCCAGCAGCCCCGGCATCAGCCAGCGCCCCTGTACATCGATCACGTCGCGGCTCTGTGCACGCGGCAGGTCGGTGGCCATGGCGACGATGCGTCCGTCCCGCACGGCCACATCCAGCGCACGCGGCGGTGCGCCGGTGCCGTCGAACACCAGGGCATTACGGAACAGGGTGTCCCACTGCAGGCTTCCACCGTCCATGGATCTTCCTCCTCGGGCTTCTTTGAAAGGCGTGCGGCATTAGACCGCGTGACCTCCGGCCCGGCACTAGGAAGATTGGCCTAGGAAATCGCGCTTGCTGACCAACGGCACGCGATGACCGGCCCTGACGCCCGGCCAGGACCCTTCAGCCGATCAGCGCCCGCCACTCGGCGTACCGATCGGTCTCTCCGGTGACAACGTCGAGATAGGCCTTCTGGAGCACTTCGGTGATCGGCCCACGGCTGCCACTGCCCACCTGACGGTTGTCCACTTCGCGGATCGGCGTGACTTCGGCCGCCGTGCCGGTGAAGAAGGCTTCATCGCAGCAGTAGAGTTCGTCGCGGGTGATGCGACGTTCCTTCACCGTGTAACCGTGATCCGCAGCAAGCTGCATCACGGTGCGGCGGGTGATGCCGTCGAGCGCACTGGTCACATCCGGCGTGGAGATCACCCCGTTGGTCACCACGAAGATGTTCTCGGCACTGCCCTCGGCGACGTAGCCATCGGGGTCGAGCATGAGGGCTTCGTCGTAGCCGTCGCGCAGGACCTCGTTGAGGGCCATCGATGAGTTGAGGTAGTTGGCATTGGCCTTGGCCCGGCACATCGAGGCGTTCACGTAGTGGCGCGCAAAGGAACTGGTCTTGATGCGGATGCCACGCTCCATGTTCTCCGCCCCGAGATACGCACCCCAGTGCCAGGCGGCCACGATCACGTGCGTCTTCAGCCCGGCGGCGCGCAGGCCCATGCCTTCGGATCCGTAGAACACCATCGGGCGGAGGTAGGCGGCTTCCAGCTGGTTGGCCTTCAGCACCTCCATCTGCGCCTGATTGAGCTGCTCCGCCGTCCACGGCAGGTTCATGCCGATGATCTTGGCGCTGTTGAACAGGCGACGGGTGTGCTCTTCCAGGCGGAAGATGGCCGTGCCCTTGGGCGTCTTGTAGGCGCGCACGCCCTCGAAGCACCCCACCCCGTAGTGCAGGGAATAGGTCAGGACGTGCGTGGTGCACTCCCGCCAGGGCTTGAGTTCACCGTCGTACCAGATGAAACCGTCACGGTCGGCAAAAGAGGTCATGCGTCAGGGTCCTTGGAATGCGGGATCCGGCGGCGGCCGGCACGAAGCCGCCGATTATAGGGCCTGCGCGTCCTCCGGCGCGCTGTCCGCGCCCAGCAGACGCTGCCAGAGGCCGGCAATCACCGAGCGTGGCCCGGCGTAGGCATCGGCCGGCACCCGGCTGTCCTCGTTCTGCAGGGCGCGCCGGTGGGCCACCAGCCGCAGGGCCCGATAGGCGTCGATCAGGGCATCCTTGTCGGCCGTGGCGATCACGCCCAGACCTGCCAGTGCCTCGAGCTGCCGCCAGTTGTCGGACCAGCGCAACACCTCCGGGGCCCGCCAGGCTTCGCGCAGCACCAGGTACTGGGTGATGAATTCGGCGTCGGTGAGCCCGCCCCGCCCCTGTTTGAGGTCCCAGTGCCGGTCATCGGACTTGTCGAGGCTGCTGCGCATCTTGCGCCGCATGTCGCGGATTTCCTGTGCCAGTGTCGCCTCGTCGCGGCGGCGTTCGAGCACGGCCCTGCGGCTGCGGTCAAAGGCCGCGCCCAGGCCGGCCGGCCCCACCAGGTAGCGGGCGCGCGTGAGCGCCTGATGCTCCCAGGTCCACGCCTGTTCGCGCTGATAGCGATCAAAGCCCCGGAACGAGGTCACCACCAGACCGGAATTGCCACTGGGGCGCAACTGCAGATCAATCTCGTAGACCCGGCCTGCCGCGGTCTGCGCGGACAGGGCACTGATCAGCCGCTGCGCACAACGGGCAAACCAGGTGGCGACATCGAGGCTGCGTGGCCCGCCGTCGGTGTCGGCCTGCGGGTCATCGGCATCGTGGACGAACACCAGGTCCAGATCGGAGCCGTAACCCATCTCGATCCCGCCCACCTTGCCGTAGGCGATGACGCCGAGCCCCGCCTCGGCACCGTCACTGCGCCGCGGCGTGCCGTACTCCGCCCGCATGTCGGTCAGGGTCTGGGTCAGTGCCGCATCGACCAACACCTCGGCCAGCCAGGTGAGCCGGTCGCTGACCTGCACCAACGGCAGGGCCTCCACCAGATCGGCGGCGGCCACCCGCAGGGTCATCTCCTTCTGGAACCGCCGCAGCGTGTTCATGAAGGCCTCCGGATCCTCCGGCGCGAGATGCGCAAGACGCCCGGACAGGTCGGCCTGCAGGGTCTCCCGCGTCAGGGGTGCGTACAGCGCGCGCGGGTCCAGCAGCTGGTCCAGCAGCGCCGGGCTGCGCGCAATGTAGTCACTGAGCCAGGGGCTGGCGGCACAGAGCTTGAGCAGTTGCCCGCGCGCCGTTGCCGAATCCCGCAACAGCGCGATGTAGGTGGCACGCCCGGTGATGGCGGCCACGATCTCCAGCGCGCGGCGCGCGGCAAGCCCCGGCTCCGGCAGCGACAGTGCCTCCTGCAGCAACAGGCCGATCATCTCGCGCAGGCGATCCACGGTCCGTTCCCGCAGCAGGCGCAGGTGGCGATCCCCGACCAGGGCGCGCAGCTGCTGGGCCAACGACTCGGCCGGCGTCAGGCCCTCGGCCTGCAGGCCCTCGGCGACATCCGCGACGTCGATGCGCGCCTCCCACAGCAGGCTGACCAGCCGTGCCACCGGCGTATCGGCGGGCGCATCCTCCTGAAACACCTCGTTGAAACGCTGGCGCACCCGTTGGCGCACCTCGGCACAGGTGGCGACCAGCGCCGCGGCATCCGGCAGCCCCAGGGCGGCCGCAATGCGCGCCTGGACCTCCTGCGCTTCGGGGAACCGGTGGGTCTGCTCATCCGCCTGCATCTGGATGGCGTTTTCCAGTCGACGCAGGAACACGTAGTCGGCATCGAGCTGCTGCGCCACCGCCGGCGCCAGCATGCCGGCCTGTCCCAGGTAGGCCAGTGTCGGCCGCAGCTGGGTCGCACGAAGGCGGCCATCCTGCCCACCGCGAATCAGCTGGAAGCTCTGCACGATGAACTCCACTTCGCGAATGCCTCCGGCACCGAGCTTGACGTTGTCCTCCAGGCCCTTGCGGCTGACCTCCTCCTCGATCATGCGCTTGAGGTCGCGCAGGCTGTGGACGGCGTCGAAATCGAGATAACGGCGATAGATGAAGGGGCGCAGGTGCTCCAGCAGCCGGTGTCCGGCGGCAATGTCGCCCGCCACCGGCCGGGCCTTGATGAGGGCGTAACGCTCCCATTCGCGCCCGTGGACCTGGTAGTAGTCCTCCATTGCCGCAAAGCTGGCGGCTGGCGCTCCGGCACTGCCAAACGGCCGCAACATCCAGTCCACCCGATACACGAAGCCGTCCGGTGTGCGCTCGGCAAGCTGCCGGGTGAAGCCCTGCACCACCTTGACGAAAAAGGCCGCGTTGTCGAGCGCCTGCGGGCCGTCGGTTTCGCCGCGCTCGGTATAGGTGAAGATGAGATCGATGTCGCTGGAGAAGTTGAGTTCGCCACCGCCGAGCTTGCCCATGCCGAGGATCATCGGCTTCACCGGACGCCCGTCCGCACTGCGCGGCTGGCCGTACTGGCGAACGGCCGCCTCCATCGCCACCGCCAGCGCCACCTGACAGGCCCGCTCGGCCAGCACGCTGAGCCCCTCCAGGGTTTCCGACAGCGGCGCCCTTCCCTCCAGGTCACGGACCGCAATGCGAGCCCGCTCACGCAGCACCTCGTGCCGGAGAAAGGCCATGGCAGCGACGTCGTCGCGCAGCTCAGCCTCGGGCCAACGCACGGTATCGGCAGCCAGCGCCGCCTCGGTGAACCAGTCGGGATGGCGTTCAGCCAGGGTGGCCAGCCAGGGGCTGCGGCAAAGGGCGTCGGTCATTCCGGCGGCAGGTGATCAAACCAGGGGTGTTCCGCTTCCAGCTGTGCGCCCACCTGCAGCAGTCGGTCCTCCGCGCCCATGGGGGCATTGAACATGACGCCCGTGGGCAACCCGTCGGCGGACGGGAACAGCGGCAGGCTCATCGACGGAGTGCCGGTGAGATTGGCAAGCTGGGTGAACGGCACCCGCGCCAGCTGCTGCACCGCCATCTGGTCGACCATGCCGCTGGCGGTCAGCGCACGCCCCACCCCCAGAGCAAGAATCGGCCGCAGCATGGCGGCCTGCCAGGCCGGCAGCTGCTGGGAGCCGATGGGCGCCGGCGGCTGCGCCACGGTGGGCGTGAGGTAGAGGTCGTACCGCTGGTAGAAGCGCGCGAGGGCGCGACCGAAATCATTCCATTGCCGATGCGCCCGCACATAGTCACTGGCGGAGAAGGTCTCTCCGATGAGGGCCAGCGCCCGGGTATCGAGTTCGAAGTCGGTGATCCGGGCGCCTGCGGCCACAGCGTTGGCAACGGTGGCCGATGTCTGCCCGAAGTACAGCATGAAAAACGCCTTGGCCAGGGCCTCGCCATCGATCTCGGGCGTGGCCACTTCGACGGTGTGGCCGAGCCGGGCCAGGGATTCAGCCGTGCGCTCGACGGCACGCGCCCAGTCGGCGGCCACCGGCGTACCGATCGGCGATCGGGTGCTGTAGGCGATCCGCAGGCGGCCGGGCGCCTGACGTGCGGCGTCGGCCCAGGCCGTGTCGGGACGCGCAATCCGGTAGGGGTCCCCGGGCTCGGGACCGGCCATGACATCCAGCATGGCAGCAGCATCGCGGATGCTGCGACAGACGACCCCGTCGGAGTTGGCGCCTTCCCAGATCTCGGCCACGGCGGGCCCCACCGACACGCGGCCCCGTCCCGGCCGCAGTCCGACCAGGCCACAGAACGCGGCCGGAATCCGGATGGAACCGCCGCCGTCATTGGCGCCGGCCATGGGGACGATGCCGGCCGCCACCGCCGCCGCGGCGCCGCCGCTGGAGCCGCCTGGCGTGCGTTCGGCATCCCAGGGGTTGCGGGTGGCGCCGAACAGGGTGGTTTCGGTGTAACCCTTGAGCGCCAGTTCCGGTGTCGCGGTCTTGCCGAAGATCACCAGGCCCGCATCCAGCCAGCGCTCCACCATGTGGGCATGCGCGGGCGCAAGACGATCCCGGAATGCCACCGCGCCGGCCGTGCTGCGCACGCCGGCATAGTCCTGCACGATGTCCTTGATGAGAAACGGCACCCCCGCGAAGGGGCCCTGCAGCGGCGCCTCCGCGCGCTCACGGGCAATGGCCTCCATCGGCACCACAACGGCATTGAATCGAGGATTGACCTCGGCGCAGCGGTCCAGCGCCACCTGCAGCAACTCGGCGGCAGTGACATGACCCGCAGCCACTTCGGCGGCCAGGCCGACACCATCAAAACGGCGGTATTCATCAAATCGCATGAGCGCTTCGCATCCATCCCTGGGTGTTGGAGGCCGCAGCGTAGCAAAACAAAAATGCCCGCCGGAGGGCGGGCATGATGAAGCGGTGGGGTGCCCCTCAGGGAACGGCGGGCAGCAGGAAGCTGGCGACCACCGGATCGTGATCACTGGCCCGCATGGCATCGGCCACGAATTCCGAGTTGACGTGCACCGCATCCACTTCCGGTGAGGCCGCCTGCAGCGCGGCGCTGGCGAAAATATGGTCCAGCGCCTGGGCATTGCCCTCGAAGTTGTAGGTGTAGCGCTCGACCTGCGGCAGCCCGGCGGTTTCGAACAGGTCCTCCAGCACATTGCTGGCATCGTCAGCGCCGATGAGCACCTGCAGCGGATTCTCGAAGGTGAACTCGTTGAAATCGCCCAGCACGATCACATTGGCGTCGGCCGCGATGGCCAGCACATCATCGACGAAGGCGTTGACGCGCGCGGCCTGCGCCAGGCGTTCGTCCTCGCTGCCGTTGACCGGTGGCTGGACGGCCCCATACAGCGGCGTACCCCCCCCTTTCGACGAGAAGTGGTTGTTGACCACGACGACCCGCCGGCCGTTGAAATCGAACGCCGCTGCCAGGGACTTTCGGGCCCCGGCGAATGCGGCATCGGCCGGCGCGATCAGACCGGGGCTGAAGCTGAGGGTCACGTTGCCGCCGTCGGCCTGCGGCACCGTCGCCTGACTGCCGTTGCCGGCGGTGCCGACCAGACTCACGCGCGCGGCGCGATACAGGAAGGCCTGACGGATATTGCCGCCGGGCTGCCCGCCGCTGGCATTGGCGGCTGCAGGCGCCACCTCCACCGCGGTATAGACGGCACCACAGTCCGCAGCGATGGCGTTCACCAGGGTGCTCAGGGTGGCGGTGGCATCCAGCACGCCGTCGCCATCCTGTCCGCCGCTGTTGTCCTGCACTTCCTGCAGACCCACGATGTCGGGCTGACGCAGGGCATCGCAGAAATGGGCGGCGATCGCGGCGAAGCGCCCGTCCCCGACATCGTCGTCGATCTCTCCTGAGGGCTCGACCGACGGATCGAGATTTAGCACGTTGTAGCTCGCCACGCTGAGACGGTCGGCGTCGTCGGTGAGACCGCTGGTCTCCGGCATCAGGCCACCTGCGGTCACTGCACCGGCCGGTTCGGTGATGAGAATCTCGAAGTTGCCGAAGTTGTATCCGACCACGCCCGTGGCGGTGGCGATGACATCGCCGATATCGACCAGCGGCACCATGCCGCCAGGCCCGTCATCCAGCTGCACCCGCTCGGGGTTGTAGTCGATGCCGCCATCCACCGTGCCGAGGCGCGGCACGAGGCCGCCCTCCAGTACGTTGAGACTGAGGCCGCCACGCGCATTGAAACCGGTAGCGGCGGCGCCGTTGTCGACCACACCGTAGACCTCGCTGAAGGCAGTGGTGGGTGACACCGCCTTGAGCTGGTCCACGCGAACCCGCATGGCCTCCAGCGACTCGAAGAAGTCGATGGGATCGTTGCCGGGATCGAACACCGACTCCGCCGCGTTATCGACGCGCCCCTGGGTGTCGTCATCGATGACCGTCGACGACGGGATGGCTCGACCCGACGCGCCGATCAACACCGGCGACGGCAGCGCATTCCCGCTGCTGATGACATCGACCGTCCCCCCTGACAGCTGGGTGGTGGAAAGGTTGCCGGTGCCCTGCCCGCCGGGATAGAACTCGGAGACGCTGCCGTCCACCTCCACCTCGTCTCCCACGCTCACGGCGGGCGCACTGCCGGTGAACACGAACAGCGCGTCCGAGGTGGCCACATCCCCGTCACCCGTGGCGTCCTGCACATAGAAACCGTTGCCCATCACCGCGGTGACGATGCCGGGTACATCGACCAACGACTGCCCCAGCAGCGGTGAGACGTGGGCATCACCCTGAATGTCGTAAATGCGCGCAGTGACGCCCGGCTGGATGACCGGCCCGCCCGGATTGACCACACCGGGGCTGTCATCGGTGCCCAGGTTGAAACCGCCGATCTGGAAGGCGGCATCGCCCGCAGCGTAGCGGTAGACATGGCCCGGCACGAAACTGCCGTCGGGACCAACCCGGGTATCACTGAATACCGGGTCGCCGCTGCCGACGGTGGCGATGAGCGCCACCGAATCCACCACATCAGTCCAGGGCTGCTGATCCAGCACGCCATCACCGTCCACATCGAGATCCAGCCCGTTGCTGCCCGTAAAGCCGCGGACCAGCAGATGGGTCACGTTGTCGCTGTTCTCGAAATTCAGACCGCTGCCACCCACCATCAGGTCCGGTGCCCGGGCGCTGCCGAAGCGGTTCGGATCGAAGGTGGTTTCGGTCACCAGAAACAGTCCGTCAACCGCAATTTGCTGGCCGGACAGGTCGGTTACCGACTCGATGACCCCGCCCGCGGCGGCACCCGATCCGTCGCCGATCACGATATAGGTCAGGCCCTCCAGCGACATACCCGGCGCGCCACTCAGTTCGAAGTACTCATCGTCATCGGTGCCGGTCTGATCGATACGGATCTCGCTGATACGAAGAGGTGGCGGCAACACCGTGTCGTCGCGGCGATCCAGGTTCTGGATGCGCTGGTCGAACTCGGGCGCCACATCGGCCTCTGCGAAGGCCTGTTGCGCGTTGGGATACCGGGCACGCAGGTATTCGGCGAAGGCATCCTGCTCGCTGTTGTCGGGTGCGAAGACGGCCGCACCGGTACGCGGGGCGTCAGCCGCCGCCGTCAGGTCCACCCGGTCCGGCGCCGACAGCGCGCTGAAGGGGTAGCCATCCCCATCGGTCGCCACCAGGAAGTCCAGCGTCACCATGCGGAAGGTCCGGGAGGGATCTCCCACCAGCTGACCGTTCTCGACGATGACATCGGCCTTTCCACCTGCGGCGGCGCCGTTGTTGTCCAGCACCACCAGGCTGCGAACCCGCTGGCCATTCCCCGCGCCAGCGGTGTCACGGCCGGCAGCGGCGGGGTCGAAGCTGAAGCGGATGCCGCCCACGTGGGGGAACCGCCCCTGCTGCACCGAACCCGGCCCGCTGAAGCCGACACCGTGCTCCAGCAGCTCGCGCAGCTCGGCGGCGGTCACGGTGATCACCGACAGGCCATTGTTGAAGGCCAGCGTGGTCTCGACATCAAACTGGCTGATGTCGCCCTCCTGCTTGCCAGCCGCCGGAATGGCCTGCGGCGGCAGTCGCTGCACGTCATCCGGATCATTGGACCCGGCGGGAATCACCACCTCACCAATGGCGGCGCGGATACCCCCGCCGTTCTTCAGCGAAATCGCCACGGCAGGCTCCACCGCCTGCGCCGCCACCAGGTTGGCATCGGCGGTGAGGTTGCCCATGTTGGTTTCCTCAAGCCGGATCTCGGGCCGCGCACCATTGAGATAAACGGCGGTGTTGCCGAGGATGTTGCCCTCACGGGCGATCAATACGTCGGCAACGCCATCCACCAGTGCCTGGACGGCAGGATTGATATCGGGTCCGTTGAGTTCGATCAGCCCCTGCTCATCGGTGGCATATGCGCCGTTGAGCTGCGGATCGAGGGTGTCGAGATTGATACGCCCTTGCCCGTCGAAGTCGAACATCAGGCGGCCGACATAGCGGTACTGCCCGTCGGTGTTCACCAGCAGCACCGGTTCATCGCTGGCGGAGCTGTACACCAACGGATAGGTGCCAGCGGCGCTGTCCCCGGCACGCAGGCGATCGGTGTTGTCGGCAAGGATGGTGTCGGAACCGCCGCCGACGATCACGTCGACGTGTCGCAACCGCGGCGCCAGCGCCTGCTCGACCTGCAGCTGCTGCATGTGCGCCAGCAGGATGATCTTGTCGATACCGTCCGCCACCAGCGCATCCACTGCGACCTGAATCTCGGCGGCAAGGGCATCAAGATCGGCAGCACTTTCGGCGTTGAAGGGCGCCGGACTCACCGCGACATCCCCCGGCGAACTGATCGACCGCAAGGTCGGCGTGGTGGCCCCCACGATGCCAAAGCGCTGTCCATCCACCGTCAACACCGTGCTGCCCGCCAGCGATCCGGGCTGCGCGGCGCCACCATCGGCCACCACCAGGCCTGACAGCTGGCTGTCCGGCAGGAAGTCCAGGTTGGTTGACAGGTAGGGGAAAGCGGCACCGTCGTACTGCTGAGCGCCGTCCGTCTGCGACATGATGAGCCGGGCCACATCGTCGGTGCCCAGATCAAACTCATGGTTGCCCAGCGCCGAAGCCTGGAAGCCCATCGCGTTGAGCATGAGGATGTCGGCCCGCCCGCCCTGACCGCTGTCGGGCAGGTTGAGTGCTGCGGCGTAGTCCGACGTGCCGGAGGCCGAGAAGAAGGCCCCGGGGATGTAGTTGTCGCCCGAGGACAGCGTCAACGTGCGGCCCGGCAGGGTGGCCTGCAGGGCCCCAAGCACCGCCGAGAACCGCGGTGCGTCCTCGATCGCGTTTCCGGCGCCTTCCATGTCGGCCGCATGCAGCAGCTGGAAGGTAAAGGCGCGGGTATCGTCGAGCGGATAGGCATCGTCGGCATCGGGGATGCCGTCGTTGTCATCATCCGGGTCAATGGCATCGGGGATGCCGTCGCCGTCCGTGTCCGGTCCCTGGTCGCCGTTGGGCGTCGGGTCCTGGCCATTGGGCGTGCCATCACCGTCGGTATCGGCCGCGGCAATGCTGTCCGCCCGCGCTCCAAGACTCTGGATACGCGTATCGTCTGCCGGCGGCACATCCATCATCCCGAAGGCCTGCGCGACACTCGGGTGGCGCGCGGCGAGGAATTCGGCAAAGGCGTCCTGTTCGCTGTTGTCGGCCGCAAAGGTGGCAGCCCCGGTCATCGGGGCGCCCGCCGCCGCGGTGAGGTCCACCCGTTGCGGGGCATCCACGCTGCTGAAGGGATAGCCGTCGCCGTCATTGGCGATCAGGAAGTCCAGCGACACCATGCGGAAGGTGCGTGCGGGATTGCCGACCAGTTCGCCATTCATGACCACGACATCGGCCTTGCCCCCTTCGGCGGCACCGTTGTCATCCAGCACGATCAGGCTGCGGATACGGCGACCGTTACCGGCACCGGCGCTATCGCGCCCCGGCTGGGCGGGGTCGTAGCTGAACTGGATACCGCCCACCTGCGGGAAGCGACCCTGCTGCACGGTTCCCGGGCCGGTGAAGCCCACACCGTGCTCGAGCAATTCGCGCAGTTCCGCCGCCGTCACGGTGATCACCGACAGCCCGTTGTTGAAAGCCAGGGTGGTCTGAATGTCGAACTGGCTGATATCGCCTTCCTGCTTGCCCGCAGCCGGGATGGCCTGCGGTGGCAGGCGCTGCACGTCGTCCGGATCATTGGAACCGGCAGGGACGATGACTTCACCGATGGCGGCACGGATGCCGCCACCGTTCTTCAGCGAAATGGCCACCGCCGGCTCCACCGCCTGGGCGGCCGCGAGGTTGGCATCGGCGGTGAGGTTGCCGAGATTGGTTTCCTCGAGACGGATCTCGGGACGGGCCCCGTTGAGGTAGACCGTGGTGTTGCCGAACACATTGGACTCTCGCCCGATGATGACATCGCCCACCGCCGCAACCGCAGCGGCCACGTCGGCCACCGGATCGGGGTTGCCCAGGCGATCAACGCCCCCGGCATCAGTCGCGAACGCGCCGTTGAGAGCAGCATCCAGCGTCGAAGGCAGGATCACCCCGTCCTCGTTGAAACCCACCACCAGACGGCCGACGTAGCGATAGTTGCCGTCGGTGTTGACCACCATCACGGGCTCGCCGCTGGCGGAGGTCAGGCGGATCGGATAGGTCCCGGCGGCGGTATCGCCCGCGCGCAGCACGTCGTCCTCGTCCGCCAACAGCGTGTTGGACCCGCCCGCGACGATGATGTCGACGTGGCGCAAGCGGCTGGCCAGCGCCTGCTCGATGGCAATCTGCTGCATGTGTGCCAGCAGAATCACCTTGTCGATACCCTGGCTCACCAGTGCGTCGACCGCCGGCTGGATCTCGGCGGCAAGCGCATCCAGATCGGCCGGCGTCTCGGCGTTGAAGGGCGACGGCGCCACGCCGACATCGCCGGGCGAGCTGATGGTACGCAACGTCGGCGTGGTGGCTCCCACCACCCCGATGCGTTCGCCGTCCACCTCGATGACCGTGCTGCCGGCGATGCTGTTCGACTGCGGCGCAGCGCCATCGGCCACCACCAGATCGGCGAGATTGGCGTCGGCGGAAAAATCCAGGTTGGCGGACAGGTACGGGAACGCCGTGCCCGCATATAGCTCGACGCTGCCATCTTCATCCGTGTCGGCGTTGGTGGCCCGGATCAGGGCGGACACCGTAGCAGTCCCAAGGTCGAATTCATGGTTGCCAAAGGCCGAGGCCTGCACACCCAGTGCGTTGGCAATGAGGATGTCGGCACGCCCACCCTGTCCGTTGTCTTCCAGGCCTGCGGCATCGGCAAAGGCGGCATCATTCGAGCCGGAGAAGAACGGCCCGGGAATGTAGTTGTCGCCCGACAGCAGCTTGAGCGTGCTGTCCGGCATCTGCGTCGCCAGTGCATTCCACACTGCGGAGAATCGCGGCGCATCTTCCAGCGCCGGGCCACCCGCCTCGAAGTCGGCGGCGTGCAGCAACTGCAGGGTGAAGGTCGCCAGCCCCGGCGCGTCCGGGGTCACCACGGTGTAGCGCGAGAACGCCAGCGTGTCGCCGCGCACCACACCGGCAACCGTGTCGACCTCCAGGTTCTGCAACGCGGTCAGCGTACCGTCGTCATTGATGCGCACCGCCAGCAACGCAGAAAGCGCACCGGTGACGGCATCGGCATCGAACGGCAGCGTCAGTCTCACCGGCTGCAGGAAGGTGGTGCCATCGGGGCCGAAGTTGAACACCGGCCCCACGGCGCCTTCAGGCGCGTCGCCATCCACGGCAACGGTAATGGTGGTGTCCTGAGCCAGCGCACCGGCGGGGATCCGCACTTCGACGCCTTTCAGATCGCTCCCTTGAGGCCCGCTGACCACCCCGCCCTGCGCGGCGGTCACCGGCTGGCTGACCAGGCCGATCGGCGGATTGGGACGGAAGTTGTCGCTGTCGCAGGCAGACAGCATCAGCGGCAATGCGAGGGCCAGCATCCACCCGCGAACGCGGGTACCGGGAGTACGGTTCATGATGAGCTTTGTCGATCGAATGGCAGGCCGAAACCTGCCAGCCGGGCGTGACCGTTCTGTAACGTTTTGGTTAAGAACTGTTGGAACGCCCCTCTTGAAAAGTCCCCCTTCGCGCCCAGTTTGAATTCGTGACCGGTTCCAACCCATTCATTTCAAGGAGGTTCCCATGAGTATGATTCGCTATGAGCCCTGGGCCCTGCACCGGGAGCTGTTCAACGAGTTCAACAAGTTTGTCGAGCGCGCGGCCGGCGACACCAGCAGCGGTGCCACCGCCGACTGGGTTCCGCCCGTCGATATCGAGGAGTACGGGGATCGCTTCGTCATCCTCGCCGACATTCCCGGCGTGGATCCGGCGACGATCGAGGTCACGCTGGAGGACGGCGTGCTCACCCTGTCCGGGACACGCGAGCAGCCCGTAGCGCAGAATGGCATCGAGCGCCGTCGCAGCGAGCGTGTCAGCGGGCGGTTCTACCGACGCTTCGCGCTGCCCGACACGGCGGACTCCGAGGCCGTGAGTGCCAACGGACGGCAGGGTGTGCTGGAGGTGGTGATTCCCAAGCGCGCACAGTCGCAACCGCGACGCATCACGGTCACGCACTGATTGCGGGTGCGCCCATGATGAGGCGGGACGGCGGTCACGCCGTCTCCACCCGGGAATTCTCGGGGGCGCCGACCGGCGCCCCCGTTTTCGTTTTCGTTTTCGAGTATCGACGCAATGGATTACAAGGACTACTACAAGATTCTCGGTGTGCCGCGTTCCGCCGACGCGGACGAGATCAAGCGCGCCTACCGGAAACTCGCGCGGGAATTCCATCCCGATCGCAACAAGTCACCGGACGCGGAGCAACGCTTCAAGGAGGCCAACGAAGCCAACGAAGTGCTGAGCGACCCCGAAAAGCGCAAGGCCTATGACGCGCTCGGCAGCAACTGGAAACAGGGCTCGCGCTTCACCCCGCCGCCGGGCTGGGAAACCCACTTCGGCGGAGCCGGCGGTGCCGGCGGCATGGGCGGTTTTGGCGGCGCGGGCGGGTTCTCGGATTTTTTCTCCTCCCTGTTTGGCGGTGCCGGTGGCATGGGCGGCATGGGGGGTGGATTTGAAGGTGCGCGCGGCGCGCGCGACAGCCGAGCCAGCCTGAGCATCCAGCTGGAGGACAGTTTCGAAGGCCGCAGCCGCACCCTGACGCTGGGCGGCCGCCAGCTGTCGGTGCGAATCCCGCGCGGCATCACCGCGGGGCAGACCATCCGTCTGAGCGGTCAGGGCAGCCACGGCGGCGACTTGCTGCTGGAGGTGCAGTTCGCACCGGACGCCCGGTTCACCGTGGAGGGGCGTGACATCCATCACACTGCCGAAGTCCCGCCCTGGGATGCCGCTCTGGGGGGGCGCATTGCGGTCCCCACGCTTGGCGGCACGGTGGAGCTCAAACTGCCAGCGGGCAGCCGCCCGGGCCGCAAGATGCGCCTGAAGGGACGCGGTCTGCCCGGGTCGCCCGCGGGCGATCAGATCGTCACCCTCGCGATCGCTGCCCCGGCCGCCCATACCGACGCCCAACACGCGGCCTGGGAGGCCCTGCGCAAGACCTACGAGGCCGGCTGATCCATGTGCCGGATCAGGCCGCCGCGGCGCGATCGATCACCGCTTCGATCGCGTCGAGGTCGCCGGCATGGTTCTCGATCAGGGCCACCAGCGTGCGTCCGACCGCCAAGCCGGAACCATTGAGCGTGTGCAACAGTTCCGGCTTGCCGGCAGCATTGCGATACCGTGCCAGCATGCGCCGCGCCTGGAAATCCTCGAAATTGGAGCAGCTGCTGATCTCGCGGTAGCGCTGCTGGCTGGGCAGCCAGACTTCGATGTCGTAGGTGCGCGCAGCGGCAAAGCCCATGTCACCGGTGCACAGCGCCATCACCCGGTAGGGCAGTTGCAGACGCTGCAGAATGGCTTCGGCATGCCCGGTCAGTGCCTCCAGTGCCGCCGCCGAATCCTCCGGCTTGACCGCCTGCACCAGCTCCACCTTCTCGAATTGATGCTGCCGGATCATGCCGCGGGTGTCGCGCCCCGCACTGCCGGCCTCCGAGCGGAAGCACGGTGTATGGCACACCCACTTCCGCGGCACATCGGCAGCATCGAGAATGGTGTCGCGCAGCAGGTTGGTGACCGGCACCTCGGCGGTCGGGATGAGGTACCAGGCATCCTCCCCGGCGAGCCGGAACAGATCGTCCTCGAACTTCGGCAGCTGCCCGGTACCCCGCAGCGAAGCGGCATTGACGATGTACGGCACGTAGAGCTCTTCGTAGCCATGCTGCCGGGTGTGCACATCGAGCATGAACTGGATCAGCTTGCGATGCAGACGCGCGAGCTGCCCGCGCATCACGGTGAAGCGGGCACCGGTGAGCTTGGCCGCGGCGGCGAATTCCATCAGCCCGCTGCGCTCTCCCAGGTCGGCATGGTCCTCCGCCCCCTCGGTGACCGTGGGCGTTCCCCAGCGACGCAGCTCGACGTTGTCCGCTTCGTCGGCGCCGTCCGGCACGTCCGCCTGCGGCACATTGGGCAGTCCGAGCGCCAGGGCCTCGAACGCGGTGCTGACGGCCTCCAGCGCCCCCGCGTTGTCACCGAGGCGTTGCTTGAGCTGCTCCATCTCCGCGAGCACTGCCGATACGTCGCCACCCTGGGCCTTGGTGATGCCGATGGCCTTGGAGCGCCGGTTGCGTTCGGCCTGCAGGGCTTCGGTTTCCAGCTGCAGCTGCTTGCGCCGCGCCTCCAGGGTTTCGAACGCGGCGGCATCAAAGGCGAAGCCGCGACGGGCCAGTTGTTCGGCAATGCGCTGCGGCTCGGCGCGCAGGCGTTTGGGATCCAGCATGGGGAAAAATCCTGATACGGCGTGGAAAGCGCCGGATTATACCGAGCCGCTGCGTCCGCCCAGCCACAAGCCCAGGGCACAGGCCGACAGCCCCAGCAGCAGGTGCAACCCCACATGCAGCAGGGCCGATCCGGGCTGCTCGCGCAACAGCGCCAGCGTTTCCAGAGAGAACGCGGAGAAGGTGGTGAAGCCCCCCAGCAGCCCGGTCATGAGCCCGATCCGCAGAGGTTCCGGCCAGCCCCGGCTGGCGGCCAGCTGGGCGAACAGCCCGATGGCAAAGCTGCCCAGCACGTTGACCAGCAACGTCCACCAGGGCAGCCCGGCCCCCAGTCCGCGCATCGCCACGGCCACCCCGTAGCGAAGCACCGAGCCCAGCGCCCCACCCGCGGCCACGGCCCACCACACGCTCATGACCCGCCCCGTTGGGCGCGCAGCTGCGCCAGCTTCTCGCCGATCCGGATTTCGAGGCCGCGATTCACGGGTTGGTAGAAGGCCTGCGGCGCCATCCCCTCGGGCCAGTAGGTCTGCTCATGGGCATGGCCGCCCTCGGCATCGGGGTCGTACTGATAGCCCTGGCCATACCCCAGCGACTTCATCAGCCGTGTCGGCGCGTTGCGCAGGTGCATCGGCACCGGCGCGGTGCCGTGTTCGGCCACCATCTTCCGCGCAGCCTTGTAGGCCACATAGGCGGCGTTGCTCTTGGGGGCGCAGGCGAGATACACCACGGCCTCGGCGATGGCGAGCTCGCCTTCGGGGCTGCCCTGCCGGTCAAAGGCCTCCCAGGCGGCAATGCACAACGGCAGCGCGCGCGGATCGGCCAGGCCGATATCCTCGCTGGCCATGCGGGTGATGCGCCGGATCAGATAGGCAGGGTCGCAGCCTCCGTCGAGCATGCGGGCCAGCCAGTACAGCGCGGCATCGGGATCGGAGCCCCGCACACTCTTGTGCAGTGCCGAGATCTGGTCATAGAACTGCTCACCCTGCTTGTCGAAACGCCGCAGGCCCCGCCCGATCAGGCGCTGCAGGCCTTCGTCGTCCAGCGCCACGCCCGCGGTCTGACCGGCAACCACGGTTTCCAGCAGGATCAGGCCACGTCGGCCGTCACCGTCGGCCGCCTCGGCGATCTGCCGCATCACGTCCGCCGGCAGGGCATCCGCGGGCAACCCCAGACCGCGCTCGGGGTCGGTCAGGCCGCGCTGCAACATGGCGCCCAGGGCCTCGGTGTCCAGGGCGTTGAGCACCATCACGCGCAATCGGGACAACAGCGCGCTGTTGAGTTCGAAGGACGGGTTCTCGGTGGTGGCCCCGATCAGCGTCAATGCACCACTCTCGACGAACGGCAGCAGGGCATCCTGCTGACTCTTGTTGAATCGGTGAATCTCGTCGATGAACAACACCGTGCGGCGTGGCAGCTGGGCCTGGGCCTGATCGACTGCGGCGCGGATGTCCTTGACCCCGGCGAGCACCGCGGACAGGGTCAGGAACCGGGCATCCGTCACCGTCGACAGCAGCCGCGCCAGGGTCGTCTTGCCCACACCCGGCGGCCCCCAGAACACCAGCGACGGCAGGTGCCCGGCCTCGATCAGCGCCGCCAGCGGCGCGCCCGGCGCCAGCAGGTGATCCTGTCCGATGACCTCGTCGAGCCGGCGTGGCCGCATGCGTTCCGCCAGCGGCGCCGCATCCGGTTCAGGCGCCGGCAGCAGGGTCACGGAGAGGCCACCACATCCACGCCCTGTGGCACCTTGAAGCGAAAGCGCGCTTCCGGCAGCCGGGGGTTGCGGCGGACGTCCTGCAACTGGATCTCGGTGGTACCGCCCAGCGAGTCGGCAAAGTCCATGCGTACCGGCACGTCCCCGCGCATCCAGATATCGATACGGGAGAACTCGCCCTCGGCATCGCGGGGGGTCAGGCGCCAGCCTTCGAGCCCCTGCCCCGGGTTCTCCTGTAGCGGCGTGATGGTGAACCCCTGCGCCAGCGCGGCGCCATCGGCCAGCAACGCCGCCGGCGTTCCCACCAGCGCCGCCTGGGCGGGACGCCGGGTGGCCTGCGCCAGGTCCGGCTCATAGGTCCAGAGGGTCTCGCCATCGGAAACGACGGTCTGGGCGTAGGGTTCGGTGTAGTCCCAGCGGAAGCGACCGGGACGCTGCAGGGCGAACTCGCCCGCGCTCTCCCCCAGCAGCATGCCGTCGACATCCCGCTGCACCTGGGTGAACGAGGCCTCCAGCGCACGCAGCGCCTGCCAGCGGCGATCCAGCGAGTCGGCTGCAAAGGCAGCGGGAAGCCCGAGCAACAGGGTCAGAGCGAGCGCGCGAATCAACATGAAGGGTTCCATCGGCAGGTCATGCGAAGAGCCTGCGTGGCCCCTGCTGAACGACACCTGAGCATCCGGCTCACTCGCGCCCTCCCGGCACCAGAATCTCGCGATTGCCGCCCGGTCCGCTCGGCCCTACCAGTCCCGACGCTTCCATCTGCTCGACGATGCGGGCGGCGCGGTTGTAGCCGATCTTGAGGCGTCGCTGCACCCAGGACACGCTGGCCTTGCGGGTTTCGATCACCACCGCCACCGCGGCGTCGTACATGGGATCGGCTTCGGCGTCGTCTGCCGCGCCGTCCACCGGACCGGCCGGCTCTTCCGCGCAGATATCCTCGATGTACTGTGGCTCGGCGACCTGCTTGAGGTAGGCCACCACCTTGTGGACCTCGTGGTCGTCGACGAAGGCGCCATGCACGCGGTCCAGCCGCGAGGCGCCGATGGGCCGGAACAGACCGTCACCGTTGCCGAGCAGGGTATCGGCCCCCAGCTCGTCGAGAATGGTGCGCGAATCCACCCGCGAGGCCACCTGAAAGGCGAGCCGCGAAGGGATGTTGGCCTTGATGAGACCGGTGATCACATCCACGCTGGGGCGCTGGGTCGCCACCACCAGGTGGATCCCGGCCGCACGCGCTTTCTGCGCCAGACGCGCGATCAGCTCTTCCACCTTCTTGCCGACCACCATCATCATGTCGGCCAGCTCGTCGATCACCACGACGATGTGCGGCATGGCGTCCAGTGGCGCACCGGGCTGGGCCTCGCCCTCCTCGAACAGGTCCCCGGGCGGCGGCTTGCGGGTGGGGTCCTCAAGCGGTGTGCCGGCGTCGGCGGCGTCGGCGATCTTGCGGTTGAGACCGGCCAGGTTGCGCACCCCGAGCGCCGACATCAGGCGATAGCGCCGCTCCATTTCCGCCACCGACCAGCGCAGCGCATTGGCGGCGTCCTTCATGTCGGTGACCACCGGCGTGAGCAGGTGCGGAATACCGTCGTAAACCGACAACTCCAGCATCTTCGGGTCGATGAAGATGAACCGCAGCTGCTCGTGGGTGGCACGGTAGAGCAGCGACAGAATCATGGTGTTGATGGCGACGGACTTGCCCGAACCGGTGGTACCGGCCACCAGCAGGTGCGGCATCTTGCCGAGGTCGAAGACCGTGGGCTGACCGGCAATGTCCTTGCCCATGGCAATGGTCAGCGCCGAACTGGCGTTGCGGTAGGCGGCGGAGTCGAGAATCTCCCGCAGGAACACCATTTCGCGCTTCTGGTTGGGGATTTCCAGGCCGATCACCGGCTTGCCCTCGACCACTTCCAGCACCCGCACACTGGCCACCGACAGCGAGCGCGCGAGGTCGCGCGACAGGTTGGTGATCTGCGAGCCCTTGACGCCCGGCGCCGGCTGCAACTCGAAACGCGTGATGACGGGCCCCGGCGTGGCGTCGACCACTTCGGCCTTGATGCCGAAGCTGGCGAGGTGACGCTCGACATCGCGCGCCAGGGTTTCGAGCTCGTCCGGGGTGTAGCGCTTGCCGGTAAAGCGCGGCGCATCGAGCAGGGTCAGCGGCGGCAAGGGGTCGCCGTCGAATGCCGGTACCGGTTCGGTGTCGGCCTTCCGGGCCGGGCGCTTGCGCACCTGCGGCACGGCGGGGGTTGGCGCTGCTTCCTCCACCCAGTCGATCTGGTCCTCGGCCGGGGTTTCCGCCAGCTTGGGTTCCTTGCGCATCTTGCGGGTCACGCTGCGCACCGCCCGCCCCATCGGGGTCGGCGCTACGGATTCGGGTTCGGGCGCGGCGCCCCCTGCTGCGCTGGCGGTGGTCGCCGGGTCCGCCTGACGCGCGCGCGGCCAGGGGGGATTGAGCACCCAGGTGCCGATGCGCTCCAGCAGCAGCAGCCAGGAGAACGTCATCGCCAGCGGCGCCGCTACCACCGCCATCGTCAACAGCAGCAGGGTCGCACCGACACCCCCCAGCCCTTCGCTGAGCAGGCCGGCGAGTGCCTGCCCGGTGATCCCGCCGCTGCCCTGCGGTGCCCAGCTTGGCGGCAGCCCCAGATGCAGGGCGAACAGCCCCGACAGGCCGGCAGCGGCCACCAAGGCACTTACCGCTCGCACCGGAACCGGCAGCGCCACCGGGGCTTCCGGTGGGTCGCCCCGCAGTATGCGCAGGCCCAGCCACAGGGCGGCCCAGGGCAGCAGGTAGGCGGTCACCCCCAGCAATGAAAGCAATACGTCGGCGAGCCAGGCGCCGAACGGCCCGGCCAGATTGACCACCGGACGCCCGGTGCCGGACGACGACCAGCCCGGATCATCGGGGCTGAAACTGAGCAGGGTGATCAGCAGAAACACCGCCAGCGCCGCGCAGGCCAGCATGGCGGCCTCCCGCGGGAGACGCTCCAACCAGCCGTTGCCCGGGCGGGTATCCACCGCCTGCCCCCGTCGCCAGAAGGTTTTCTGCAACCAGGCTTGCAACGCCGTCACGCCCTGTCGTTCCCATCCATGATCATGGTCACCAGTGTATCAGCCAGAGGGCGGCCGCCCGGGGGACAAGTGGTGGCGGTACGGCTTGAAAAGCGGCAGGAAACCTTCATATTGGAGGGGTGTCGAAGCGACACGCTGTTCGGAGGATCGTCATGAGCATCGAGGTAAGACACTTCCTGATCACGCCCGAGGGTGGCATCCGCGAGTTCACGCAGGAGCAGGCCGCGCGCGTCGCCGCCGGCTCCAGCAAACTGCCCGAGCTGGCCGAATGCCGCGTCCGCTACCTGCAGCTCACGGTGGACGACTCCGAAGTGGGCGAAATCCGCGTTCAGACCGCAGGGGCCAGCGTCAGTTTCGATGCTGATGGCCGGGTCAACGACGCGGGCCCGCCGGCCGAAGAGGAAATGATCAGCCGATTCGAACATGACGCCGTGGTGCAATGGGCCCTGCGGGACGTGCCCGCCGTTGCCCCGACCTTCCACTGAGAGCCTGTGAAAAAATCGCCAGCCTGCTGCGCTCTCCGTCGAACGCTCGCGACGGCGTTCGATATTTTCACAGCTCTGAGGGCTACAG
>CAKZHZ010000047.1 GCA_936928855.1 uncultured Polycyclovorans sp. | reverse complement strand
GGCCGGCAGCGGCAGGTCCAGGAGCCCGCGCTCGTCCTGATAGACCAGCGCGTCGCCTTCGCGCGCGGCGGTCCAGTGCTGCCCCGCGACCGCCAGCGGACAGCCGAGCCGCGCGGCGCGCGCCTCGATCACCGCCAGCGCCTCGTCCTGCTGGCGGGCCACCACGCAGGGCACGCCGCGCTTGAGGATTCCGGCCTTTTCGCCGGCAATCTCGGCCAGCGTCTCGCCCAGATACTGGGTGTGGTCGATCGAGACGGGGGTGATGACCGTGAGCCGCGGCGCGCGGACCACGTTGGTCGCGTCGAGCCGCCCGCCAAGACCCACCTCGAGCAGCGTCACGTCGGCCGGCGTCCGGGCAAAGGCGAGGAACGCCGCCGCGGTGGTAATCTCGAAGAAGGTGATGGGCGCCCCTGCATTCACCTCTTCGCAACGGGCAAGAGCGGCGATGAGAGCCTCATCGCTCACCAGTGCGCCGGCAAGGCGGATGCGCTCGTTGAAGCGGGCGAGGTGGGGCGAGGTGTAGGCGTGGGCGGTCAGCCCCGCGCCCTCGATGCCGGCGCGGATCATCGCCAAGGTCGAGCCTTTGCCGTTGGTGCCGGCGATGGTGAGGGTCAGTGGCGGGTCGCGACGCAGTCCGAGCCGGTCCGCAACGGCGGTGACCCGGGGCAGGCCCATGTCGATCGGCCGCGCATGCTGGCGGGTCTGCCAGTCCAGCCACGCGTCAAGCGAGGCGTCCGCTGCGGGCGCCCCGCCCGCCCCGCCGGGCGTCATCAGGCGACGCTGGGAGCGAAGTGGGTGAGCATGGCCAGCAGACGGTGCAGGCGCTCCCGCATTTCACGACGGTCGATGATCAGGTCGATATGGCCATGCTCCAGCAGGAACTCGGCGCGCTGAAACCCTTCCGGCAGCTTCTGGCGGACGGTCTGCTCAATCACACGGGGGCCGGCAAAGCCGATCAGCGCCTTGGGCTCGGCGACATTCACGTCCCCCAGCATGGCCAGGCTGGCCGAGACGCCCCCCATGGTGGGATGCGTCAGCACGGAAATGAACGGCAGTCCGCGATCGGACAGCTGCGCCAGTGCGGCCGAGGTCTTGGCCATCTGCAGCAGCGAGAACAGGGACTCCTGCATGCGCGCGCCACCGGTGGCGGCAAAGCAGATCATCGGTACGCCATGCTCCATCGCGGCCTGCACGCCCTGCACGAACTTTTCGCCCACCACCGACCCCATGGACCCGCCCATGAATTCGAACTCGAAGGCAGCCACCACCAGCGGCAGACCGATCAGCTGTCCCCGCATCACCACCAGGGCATCCTGCTCGCCGGTCTGAGCCTGCGCCTCCTTGAGGCGCTCGCGGTACTTGCGACTGTCCTTGAAACGCAGCGGGTCGGTCGGCATCACCTTCAGGCCGATCTCCTCGCGCGGTTCGGCATCGAGGAACTGATCGAGCCGGCGACGGGCGGTGATCGGGCGGTGCGCGCCACACTTGGGGCACACCTCAAGCGTGCGTTCCAGCTCGGCGCGGTAGAGCACCGACTGGCAGCTGTTGCACTTGGTCCACAGGCCTTCCGGCACATTGCGCTTGCGGCTGGCCGGTGAGTTCAGCTTGGAGGACGTCAGTTTGTCGAGCCAGCTCATGGGGAAGGTTCCATTCGGTACGGGGCTACGGGACCGCAGGTCTCAACGCAGCATCATAGGGAATCCAGCGCCGCGCGCATGTCAGCAAGCGCCGACTGCAGGCGGGCCGGCAGGGTCTCCGGGGCGCCACCGTGTTCCTGAATCAATGACACCAGGGCGCTGCCCACCACCACGCCGTCCGACACCGCGCCCACCGCACGGGCCGATGCGGCGTCGCGGATACCGAACCCAACCGCCACCGGCAGCCGGGTATGGCGGCGGATCACCGCCATGCGCGACGCCACCTCGGTGACGTTGAGGCTGGCGGCGCCGGTCACGCCTTTCAGCGACACGTAGTACAGATATCCGCTGGCCTCGGCAGCCACCTGTGCGATACGCGCCTCGGCCGTGGTGGGCGACAACAGGAAGATCGCATCAAGACCGGCCGCACGCAGGGGCGGCAGGTATTGGTCGGCTTCCTCGACGGCGAGATCGACAATGAGCACGCCATCCACGCCGGCATCACGGGCCGCGTCGGCAAAATCCTCCAGCCCGAACCGCTCGATCGGATTGAGGTAGCCCATCAGCACCACCGGGGTGTCCTGATCCTGCTCGCGGAAGGTCTTCACGCAGGCCAGCACCTTGCGCAGCGTGGTGCCCGCCTTCAGTGCGCGCTCGCAGGCCAGCTGGATGGTCGGGCCATCCGCCATCGGGTCGGAAAACGGCACGCCCAGTTCCACCACGTCGGCCCCACCCGCCACCAGCGCATGCATCAGCGCCGGCGTCACATCCGGATGTGGATCCCCCGCAGTGATGAACGGCACCAGGGCCTTGCGGCCGGTCTGGGCAAGGTGCTGAAAACGGGACGGCAGACGGCTCATGCGGAACTCTTGAAGACAGCGCGGGAAAGAAGGGGGCTTGGCGTGCTCAGGTCAACTCGATGCCGTCCATGCGGGCCACCGTGAAGATGTCCTTGTCGCCGCGGCCGGAGAGGTTGACCACCAGATGCTGATCGGACTTGAGCGTCACTGCGATACGCCGGGCTTCGGCCACCGCGTGGGCCGACTCCAGCGCCGGGATGATGCCCTCGACCCGGGTCAGCTCGTGAAACGCCGCCAGCGCGGCATCGTCGTTGATGGCGGTATAGCGCACCCGCCCGGTGTCCTTGAGCCAGGCGTGCTCAGGGCCGACACCCGGATAGTCGAGGCCGGCAGAGACCGAGTGCGTCGGCAGGATCTGACCGTCGTCGTCGGCCATCACGTAGGTGCGGTTGCCATGCAGCACGCCGCGCTGGCCGGCCGACAGCGGCGCGGCATGGTCGGGCGTGTCAATGCCATGACCGCCCGCTTCGACCCCCACCAGCTGTACCTCGGTGTGCGGGATGAAGGGATGGAACATGCCGATGGCATTGGAGCCGCCACCGACACAGGCCACCATCACATCAGGCAGTCGGCCGATCTGCTCGGGACACTGCTGCAGCAGTTCGCGCCCGACCACCGCGTTGAAGTCGCGGACCAGCATGGGATACGGATGCGGACCGGCCACGGTGCCGATGACGTAGAAGGTGTCATCCACATTGGTGACCCAATCCCGCAGTGCCTCGTTGAGGGCATCCTTGAGGGTGCGGGTACCGGACTGCACGGGCACGACTTCGGCGCCCAGCAGTTTCATGCGGTAGACGTTGGGCGACTGACGCTGTACGTCCTCGGCGCCCATGTAGACGACACATTTCAGCCCCAGCCGCGCTGCGATGGTGGCCGAGGCGACACCATGCTGCCCCGCGCCCGTCTCGGCGATGATGCGGGTCTTGCCGAGGTGCTTGGCGAGCAGCGCCTGGCCCACGGTGTTGTTGATCTTGTGGGCGCCGGTGTGATTGAGGTCTTCGCGCTTCAGCCAGATCTGCGCCCCGCCCCATTTCCGCGTCAGCCGTTCCGCGTGGTACAGCGGACTGGGCCGCCCCACGTAATACTTGAGGTCATGATCCAGTTCAGCACGGAACGCGGGATCATCCTTCAGCGCGGCGTAGGCCTCGCTGAGCCGCGCCAGCGGCTCCATCAGGGTTTCGGCAACAAACTGTCCGCCGTAAGGGCCGAAGTGGCCGCGGGCGTCAGGAAACGCATAAGACATGTCAGAACCTGTTGGAAGCGTTGGCCGCGCGACGGGCATCGGCCTCTCGCACGGCGGTGACGAAGGCCGTCATTTTGCCGTAATCCTTGATTCCCGGCGCGGCCTCGATACCACTGGAGACATCCACACCGAACGGCTGGGCCCGCGCGATCGCCTCCGCCACATTGTCCGGATGCAGACCGCCTGCAACGAAAATCGGGCGCCCCAGCCGGGCCTCGGCGCGGGTCCAGTCGAAGGCCTGACCGCTGCCCCCCATCGCCCCGGGGGCATGGCCGTCCAGCAACAGGGCATGGGCATCGGGGAACCGGGCGGCGGTGGCAAGCAGGTCGATGTCCGCACCCATGGCAATGGCTTTCAGATAGCGTCGGCCGGGAGCATTACAGGTATCGGCATCCTCGCCCCCGTGAAACTGCAGCCAGTCGGGCTGAAACTGCGACAGTGCCGTTGCGATGGCATCGGCGCCGGCGTCCTTGAACAGGGCCACGCTGGACACCCCGGGGGGCAACGCGCGGCGAATCGCCTCGGCAGCGGCCGCACTGATGCAGCGGGGGCTCGCCGGCACCAGCACAAAACCCAGCAGGTCCACGCCCAGCGCCACCGCCCGTTCGGCATCCTCGATGCGGGTGATGCCACAGAACTTGATGCGGGTGCGGCGCGGGGCCGGCGTGTCGCTCATGCCGAAGGGAACCAGGGTTCGGGCGGATCCGGCAATGCCAGCGCCGGCGGATAGGTAGGCCCGACGAAGTATAAGCCGTCCGGCGGGGCGGTCATGCCCGCCGCATTGCGGTCCCGCGCATCCCGGACCGCTGTGACCCAGCCCGGTGACTGCCGGCCGTGACCCACCTCGGCCAGGGTGCCGACGATGTTGCGCACCATGTGATGCAGAAAGGCGTTGCCCTGGACGTCGACCACCACGAAATCGCCCTGCCGCCTGACCTGGATGCGGTCCAGTCGCCGCATCGGCGTGGTCGACTGGCATTGGGAGTCGCGGAAGCTGCTGAAATCGTGTTCGCCGATCAAGGCCTGCGCTGCCGACTGCATCGCCCCGGCATCCAACGGTCGCGGCCACCAGGTGGCGCGCCCTCCCAGCAGTGCACTGCGCGCGGGATGATTGTGGATGACATAACGGTAGTCGCGCCGTACTGCCCGAAAGCGGGCATTGAAGTCGTCGGGCACGACGCGCACCCAACGCAGGCTGACATCGGACGGTAGCAGGCTGTTGCCGCCGAAGACCCAGCTCTCCGGCCGCCGTGCCGCCGTGCTGTCGAAATGCACCACCTGTTGCATGGCGTGGACGCCCGCATCGGTGCGCCCCGCCGTCACCACCTGCACCGCCTGATCGGCAACCGTGGACAAGGCCTGCTCGACCGCACCCTGTACGGTGTCGCGCCCCGGCAGCCGCTGCCATCCGGCGTAGCGCGTACCCAGATACTCCAGTCCAGCCGCCCAACGTGTCATCGCGGCCACACGACGGCGAGCACCAGCACGATCAGCAGCAAGCCCCACTCCCATACCGCCGGCCAGGCCGGCATCGACACCTGATCATCCGCCGCCGGCGGCGCCTGCTCCAGGTCCGTGATCCAGGCCACCGCCAAGCTCAGGCCGCGCTGCCCCTGATCGTGCAGGCTGCGGTAACGTGCTTCGAGCCCATCGATTGCCGACAGTGTCAGCGCAAGCCGGCGGGTGAAGGGCGCCACCGGCACGCCGACCCAGGTCAGGGGCCGCAGCAGTTGTGAGAACGCGCCGACCAGGGATGGCAACGGGGTGGTGACCAGCAGCCAGTACACGGCAGTGATCAGGCACAGCAGCACCATGACACGGCGGCCGCCTTCAGCCAGCCCCTCCCAGCTCAGGCCGGGCAGCCAGGACGCCAATGGCGTCCCCGGGGTAAAGCCGAGGTACAACACAAAAATGGACAACAGCAGCCAGCGCAGCCGCGCAATGCCGAAACGGAGCCGCTGCAGCGCCTGAGGACTGCTCCAGCGATAACCGGCAAACAGCAGGGCGGTCGCCACCAGCAGATCCACCGCCGGCAGGCTGGTCATCACCGGTGCCAGGATCAGCAACAGCAACAGCCGGGTCAGCGGCTGCAGACGCGTCGCCGCCTCCGGTTCCGGTTCAGCCAAGGCGGGCAATCAGGGCCCGGGCTTCGGTCTGCTGCGCCTCGCTACCCTGCCCCAGCACTTCATCGAGCAGAACGCGCGCCATCTCGTTGTCGCCCATGTCGACATAGGCACGGGCGAGGTCCAGCTTGGTGCCGGCCTCATCCCCGGCAGAGATGGCATCGCTGTCGGCCTCCAGCTCGAAATCGTCCAGCTGGAACTCCTCGATGGTGGCTTCATCGACTGCCGGGGGGCCAGCCTCACCGCCCGCGGCCGGCGGCAGACTGTCGACCCCGAGGTCGAACTCGTCCAGATCGAGTTCCATCGGCGCAACGGCCGGGGTGTCCGCAACCGGGGGGACGTCGATCAAGGGCTCCACGTGGTCCGGGGGCGCAGGATCGTCAGCCTGAGGCGGCTCGGCGGTCGGCGTCGGAGGCACTTCAGGTGCCACCTCGGGCAGGCCGATATCGAAATCCAGGCTATTGCCCTCGGATGACGACGGCGTTTCCGGCACTTCCGCCGGTGCATTGCCGACATCGAAGTCGTCGAGGTTGAACTCCATGGTCGATGCCGGATCGTGCTCAACCGGCGTCGGCGTGGGGCTGGCAGCGGTATCGTCGGGCAGGATGGCGTCGATGTCCTCCAGCTGGAAGTCCAGGACGTTGTCGCCCGGCGTGTCCGGTGCCGCCGCCGGCGCTGCGTCAGGGGCCGCGGCCTCGGTCTGTGCCGACGCGTCCAGGGCGAGGTCGAAATCGAGCCGGTTGTCCTCGCTACCTGCCGGCGCCGCTTCGCCCGTGTCGGCGGGGGATGACGGGGCGTCGTCGAAGCTCAGGTCGAGATCGGTATCCAGCGCGGCAGCGCCTTCGCCGGCATCGGCAAACAGGGCCGACTCCGGCGCCACCTGCTGACCGAATACCACCAGCTTCTGCCAGTCGGCTTCCGAGACATGCGGCCGTGCCGCCTCGGCGGCCTCGACAAACTCGAGCGGGCGCCCTGCGGTGAAGTACACCTCCGCCAGTTTGGCGTGCAGCGAGCCATCTTCCGGAGCCTTCTCTAGCGCCGCCCGCAGCGTCAGCGCGGCCTCGTCGTACAGGCCATAGGCCAGGTGAATGTCGGCCTCGGCGACCGGATCCTGTGCGTTGAGGTCGATCTGTACCGTATCGACATCGAACTGTGCCGTCGCTTCGAAATCGGGGTTGTCGGGGATCGGCTTGCCCGTGCCGCTGGCAGGCGGAGCGTCAAATACCTGGGTGGCATCGAAATCGGGCACGGTGTCGGTCGCCGCCGGCACCGGCTTGGTGGCGCCGGCATCCTGGGCATACGCCGCCATGACGGCCGCTTCGGCCTCGTCCGCGGCGGCGGCCGCTTCGCTCGCCATCGCGCCGGTGCCGGCCGCGGCGGCCACCCCTGCGGCCCTCATCGGCGGCGCCGCCGGCACGGATGGCGGGTGACGCTCGGGGGTTCCTTTGCGACGGCGACGAACCACCAGTGCCACGACCAGCAGCACCAGCAACGCGAGCCCGACCAGCGGCCACATCAGGGCATCCATCACCCCGGGGCGTGATGGCGCGGGGGGCGGACTCGGGATCGGCGTAGCCGTCGGGGCCACGGTCGGCTCGGGGGTGGACATGATCTCGGCAAGCCGCGCCGCCCGGCTGTCATCGCCCGTGGCCGCCGGAGCGTCGTCGACGACCGGATCGTCGGCCAGCGGATCGCTGACATCCCCGGCTGCGGCATCCACGTCAGCATCCTGACCCGAGGCGGTGTCGGTCGCCGCGGTGCTTTCCATCGGCGACGCATCGCCGTCGATCCCGGCTTCGCCGGCGTCGGTTGTCGTCTCCACAACTTCGGGCACTGGGGTCGGTGGCGGTGTCGCCGGTGCCGGGGTGGGTGTCGGCCGGGGCGTGGGCGTTGACGTCGGTGCAGCAGCGTCCACAGCAGGGCTGGCCCGGCGCAGGGCCAGTACCTGCCGTGTGGCATCTTCGTCGGAGATCGCGGTCAGTGATTCACGTGAGGGCACCTGCAGCGTGCGTCCTTTCATCAGCCCATCAAATCGACCGCGGTCGAAGGCCTGCGGGTTCTGCTGATACAGACCCAGCAGCACTTGATTGACGGTGACGCCTTCCAGCGAACGCACCACCTTGACGGCAATGCTCCAGAAGGTCTCGCCCGGCACGATCGGCCCATAGCGGGTGATCGGGGTGGTGGCGGTGGTGGTGTCCGGCACATCCGCCGCAAGCTCGGCCGGCGCCGGGGTGGGCGTTGGCGTGACAGCCGGCGCGGGGGTGCTGACCACGGTCCCGGGGGCGACCGGCACGAAGGTGGCGCGAGGCACGCCTTGGGACGTGGCGCCCGCCGATGACGGCGCCGACGCTGACACCGACGACTGGCGGGCGGCCACTTCGGCATCCGCGGCATCGACACCGGCCGTGGCCAGCGTCGGCGGGTCCAGCAGTACGGTGTACTCCCGCAGAATGCGGCTGCCTCCCGCGCGGACATCGAGCAGGAAGGTCAGGAAGGGCTCGCGCGCGGGACGCATGCCCTGCACCGCGATAATCGGATTGCGCCCCGGCTGCACCTCGAACCGAAGGTGCGAGAGATAGTCCGCGCGCTCGATCCCGAGACGCTCGAACTCGTGATTGTCGGCCAGGACCACCGACAGGGAGTCGACCTCTTCGGGGTCGATCGCCAGCAGCGGAATGGTGGCGTTGAACGGCTGATTCAGGCCTGAGCGGACGTCGATGTCGCCCAGACCGAGGGCCGCCGCGAGCGAAGCCCAGCAGGCAGCCCCCAGCCCGATGGTGGCGGAAATTCGGCGGCGCATACCCCTCTCCCTCTGCTCCAGGATGCCCGCTTCATGCCGGAGCGAATTGACAGAGCGCGTGAACTTGCGCGGGTAACTCGCTTTATACCTTATAAATATTCATCCACCAACAGCCTTGCCGCACGCAGCATCGGGGCAACCCCGGCGGCGCGCACGTTGTCGGCCACACTCCATAGCCGCAAGGTCTGCTCACCGGCTGCCGCAAGGCGAAGCCGGCTGAGGTGGATCTGGTCGTCACCCGACGCATGCGTGACGGGGCTGGGCCGGTCTTCGGCCGCCTCGCCGCCCCAGCACAGCCCTTCGGTGGCGGCCAGGCACTCGGTCACCTGTCTCGGTGTCACCGGCGCCGACAGGCGCACGGTCAGGTGCTGACCGAAGCCATAGAACACCGGCATCTCGGCCTGCGTCCAATGCACGGCGACGCCGGGCAGCTGATGCTGGACCTGAGCCACCGCGACGGCCTCTTCGGCGAGCATGCCGTCCGTTTCATCGCCCATCGAAGGCAGCAGATTGAACGCGATCTGCTGGGGGTAGGCCTGTGGCGACCAGTTGCGGAAGTTGAGCACATCGGCGGTCTGCTGCCCCAGCTCGCGCACCGCGGCCATCCCGCGCCCCGATACCGCACGCAGTTCCAGCACCTCCAGCGCCTCGATCACCCCCAGCCCCGACAGCGGCAACAGCACCGACAGGGCCTGGGTCACGCCCGGCAACGGCAGGCGCAGGGCCCGAACTCCGGCACGGGGCCGCCCCGGTACAAACCAGTCCGCCGTATCCAGGCTGCCACTGGCATCCACCACCAGGCATCCGGCCTCGCGCAGTTCGGGGCCAAGCCCGGCGACCACCGCCGCGGGCGCTGCCAGCAGCACCAGTTGCGCCTGCCGGAAATCGAACGGGTCGGCACGCTCCACCGTCAAACGGCGGTGTCCGCAATCCACCTCGCCACCTGCCGTGCGATCACTGGCAAGCGCGTATACCCGTCCCAGCGGAAACGGCGCGGTGGACAGACCGTCCAGCAGCGCCTCGCCGAGAACGCCGGTGGCCCCGACGACGGCCACATCGATCGGTGCAGCCGCCATCGCCGGTCAGCCCAGCAGGACGATGCGAAGCATGCGACGCAGCGGCTCGGCCGCGCCCCACAGCAGCTGATCGCCGATCACGAACGCCGACAGATACTGCGGCCCGAGGTTGAGCTTGCGCACCCGCCCCACCCCGATCTCCAGCCCACCGGTGATGGCGGCCGGCGTCAACTCCCGCACGGTGTCGGCCTTGTCATTGGGCACCCACTTCACCCAATCGTTGCCGGACTTGATGATGGCTTCGATCTCGGCCAGCGGCAGGTCGCGGCTGAGCTTGAGGGTCAGCGCCAGACTGTGACAGCGCATCGCGCCAACCCGCACGCAGAGCCCGTCCACCGGAATGATCGACGCCGGTGACTGGTGCCCGAGGATCTTGTTGACCTCCGCCTGCCCCTTCCATTCCTCCTTGGACTGCCCATTGTCGAGCTGGGCATCGATCCAGGGAATCAGGCCGCCGGCCAGCGGCGCGCCGAAGTGCTCGGTGGGCACGGCCTCGCGGATGGCCTGGGCCACCTTGCGGTCGATATCGAGAATGGCCGATGCAGGCGTCGCCAGCGCATCCGCCACCTGATCGTGGATCACGCCCATGCCCTTCAGCAGCTCGCGCATGTGGTTGGCGCCGCCGCCGGAGGCCGCCTGGTAGGTCATCGAGCTGACCCACTCGACCAGGCCCTCACGGAACAGGCCGCCCACGCCCATCAGCAGGATGGAGTTGGTGCAGTTGCCACCAATGAAGTTCTTGACGCCTCGCGCCAGCGCCGCATCGATGACATGGCGGTTGACAGGGTCGAGGATGATGACCGCGTCGTCCTTCATGCGCAGGGCGCTGGCGGCATCGATCCAGTAGCCGTCCCAGCCACTGGCACGCAGCTGCGGGTAGAGGGCGTTGGTGTAGTCCCCGCCCTGGCAGGTGATGATGACGTCCATCGCCTTGAGCGCCTCGATGCTGTTGGCATCCTGCAGCGGCGGCGTGGCACGCCCCGCCACCTCCGGGCCGGCGCCTCCGGCATTGGAGGTACTGAAGAAATGCGGCTCCACCAGGGCGAAGTCGTTTTCCTCGGCCATGCGCTGCATGAGGACCGAGCCCACCATGCCGCGCCACCCCACCATTCCCAGCTTCTTCATAGAACGTCTCGAATACGGTTACTTGCGGAGGGCGGCCACCACGGCATCGCCCATTTCCACGGTCCCAATCACCTTCTCGCCAGCTTGCGCAATGTCGCCGGTGCGCAGCCCGCTGCGCAGCACCTGCTGCACCGCGGCATCGATGCGGTCGGACAGGTCGGCACGGTCAAAGGTGTACTTGAACATCATGCCCACCGACAGGATCGTCGCCAGCGGGTTGGCCTTGCCCTGCCCCGCGATGTCCGGCGCGCTGCCATGAATCGGCTCGTAGAGGCCCTTGTTATTGGCGTCCAGCGAGGCCGACGGCAACATGCCGATGGAGCCCGCCAGCATCGAGGCTTCGTCGGACAGGATGTCGCCGAAGATGTTCCCGGTGACGATCACGTCGAACTGCTTGGGATTCTTCACCAGCTGCATCGCCGCGTTGTCGACATACATGTGCGACAGCGCCACATCCGGATACTGCTGGCCGATGCGCGTCACCACTTCGCGCCACAGGCGCGAGGTTTCCAGCACGTTCTCCTTGTCCACCGAACACAGGCGCTTGTTGCGCTTCTGCGCCGCCTGGAAGGCGACGTGGGCGATGCGCTCCACCTCCGGCACGCTGTAGTGCATGGTGTCGAAGCCTTCCTCGGCACCGTCCTCGTTCTGGCGCCGGCCGCGCGGCTGGCCGAAGTAGATGTCACCGGTCAGCTCGCGCAGGATGAGCAGGTCGAGCCCGGCGATCACCTCCGGCTTGAACGACGATGCCGCCGACAGTTCCTCGTAGGCCAGCGCCGGACGCAGGTTGGCAAACAGCCCCAGATCCTTGCGGATGCCGAGAATGCCCTGCTCGGGGCGCACGGCACGCGGCAGGCTGTCGTACTTCGGCCCGCCGACCGCGCCCATGAGGATGGCATCCGCCGCCCGCGCGGCCGCCTGGGTGGACGGCGGATAGGGGTGGCCTTCGGCATCGTAGGCCGCGCCACCGAGATGGCCGAACGACCATTCGAGGGCTTCGCCTTCGGCCTTGAACAGGGCCAGCACCTTGACCGCCTCGGCCATGATCTCGGCGCCGATGTAGTCGCCGGGGAGAATCAGAATCTTCTTGTTCATCGCATCCATCTCGCGGGTCAGTTGAACAGCCAGGGGGCTTCGGCGCGACGGCGCGTCTCGTAGTCACGGATCACGTCGGCCTGTTGCAGGGTCAGGCCGATCTCGTCGAGGCCGTTGACCAGGTTGTGCTTGTGGTGCGGATTGATCTCGAAACCGAACACGCGGCCATCCGCCAGCTTCACCTGCTGGGCCGGCAGGTCGACGGTGATCGGCGCCTCGGTGTCATGCGCCACTTGGTCGAAAATCGCCTGCACCTCGTCCGCTGCCAGCACCACCGGCAGCACACCGTTCTTGAAGCAGTTGGAAAAGAAGATGTCGGCAAAGCTGGGGGCAATCACGACGCGGAAACCGTAATCATCCAGGGCCCACACCGCGTGCTCGCGGGACGAGCCGCAACCGAAGTTGTCGCGTGCCACCAGCACACGGCTGCCCTGATGCTGCGGCAGATTGAGCACGAAGCGGTCGTTGACCCGCCGTGTTGCCGGGTCCACCTCCAGGGTGCCCGGGTCGAGGTAGCGCCAGTCGTCGAACAGGAACGGACCGAAGCCGGTGCGACGAATCGACTTCAGGTACTGCTTGGGAATGATGGCGTCGGTGTCCACATTGGGACGGTCCAGCGGCATCACCTTGGCGGTCAGGGTGGTGAAGGCTTCCATTGCGACCTCTCAGACAGCGAGTAGATAGTGGGTGTTGGCGGCGGCCACGGGGCGCTGCTCATCCGCCTGCCAGGCGACCACGCGCACGTTGGCAAGCCGCCGGCCATGGCGGATGATCTCAGCCCGCGCCAGCACATCGGCGGTCACCGCACCGCGGAGATACTCCACGGTGATGTTGATGATCTTGGGCACCCGCTTGATCTCCGGCAGCGTCAACAACTGACAGCTGGCCGTCAGCTCCATCATGGCGCCGAGCGTCCCGCCGTGAATGGCGCGCGCGCGGGCATTGCCGATGAGATCTTCGCTGAAGGCCATGCGCCCGATCAGCCGGTCCGGCGTGCCCTCCAGCGAGAAGCCGAGAAAACGGGCGTAGGGAATCCGCTCCAGCAGCGAGGCCAGAGCGTCGGGACTGCGTTCGCCGAGCACGCTCATGATGCGGATACCTCGGGCGACGGTCGCACCACGGAACGATCCTCGTGCAACACCATGAACGTGGCGGCAGAGGTGGCTACCAGATCGGCCTCGTCGCCGTCGTCCACCACCGCCCGCACAAAGGCGACCTGCCGGGTCAGGCGGTAGCACTCGGCGCGGCAGCGCAGCCGGCGCCCACGCCCGGCCGGACGCAGATAGTCGATGCGCAGATCAAGCGTGACGATGCGCTGCAGCTCTTCAAGGCAGGTCAGGACGGCGCTGCCGCAGCCGGCATCGACCAAGGTGGTGATGACACCGCCGTGGACCACACCGGTTTCCGGGTCGCCCACCAGATCCTCCCGCCAGGGCAGTTCCAGACGCACCCAGCCGACGCCGGAGGCGCCGAACTCCAGCCCCAGCGCCACGCTGTGGGGCACCGACTCGACGAAGTAGCGCTGCCCCTTGGACGGGTCGAGATTGCGCAGGGGATTCATGACGCCGCCAACCGACGCACATCGGTGAAGTGGCCGGCGATACCTGCCGCCGCTGCCATCGCCGGCGACACCAGATGGGTACGGCCGCCCTGCCCCTGTCGTCCCTCGAAATTGCGGTTGGAGGTGGAGGCGCAGCGCTCACCCGGCTCCAACCGGTCGGCATTCATCGCCAGGCACATGGAGCACCCCGGCTCGCGCCACTCGAAGCCGGCGTCCAGGAACACCCGGTCCAGCCCCTCGGCCTCGGCCTGCTGCTTCACCAGCCCGGAACCCGGCACCACCATCGCCAGCTTCACGCTGTCGGCCTTGCGACGCCCCTTCACCACGGCCGCAGCGGCACGGATGTCCTCGATGCGGGAATTGGTGCAGGAGCCGATGAATACCTTGTCGATGGCGATCTGCTCGATCGGGGTATTGGCGTCCAGCCCCATGTACGTCAATGCCTTCTCCAGGCCATTGCGCTTGACCGGATCGCTTTCCCGCGCCGGGTCGGGCACGCGGGCGGACACCGGCCCCACCATTTCCGGTGAGGTCCCCCAGGTCACCTGCGGCTCGATGTCGCGTGCCTCCAGCTCCACCACCTTGTCGAAGCTGGCGCCGGGATCGCTGCGCAGCTGGCGCCAGTTGGTCACGGCCGCGTCCCACTGGTCCGGCGTCGGCGCGTAAGGGCGCCCCTTCACATAGGCAATGGTCTTGTCGTCCACCGCCACCAGGCCGGCGCGGGCACCGCCTTCGATGGCCATGTTGCACAGGGTCATGCGCCCTTCCATCGACAGGTCCTCGATGGCTTCGCCGGCATATTCCACGACGTAGCCGGTGCCTCCGGCGGTGCCGATGCGACCGATGATGGCCAGGGTGATGTCCTTGGCGGTCACCCCCGGCCCGACATGGCCGTTGACGCGGATCAGCATGGTGCGCGCCTTCTTCAGCACCAGCGTCTGGGTGGCCAGCGCGTGCTCCACCTCGGAGGTGCCGATGCCGAAGGCCAGCGCACCGAAGGCGCCGTGCGTGGAGGTGTGCGAGTCGCCGCAGACCACCGTCATGCCCGGCAGGGTGGCGCCCTGCTCGGGGCCGATGACGTGGACGATGCCCTGTCGCACGTCCATCAGGTCGAACTTGGTGATGCCGAACTCGGCGCAGTTGGCGTCCAGGGCCTCCAGCTGGGCCCGCGAGATCGGGTCCTTGATGCCCAGACGGCGATCCACCGTCGGCACGTTGTGATCCGGCACCGCCAGGTTGGCGCCCAGGCGCCAGGGCTGGCGCCCGTTCATGCGCAGACCGTCAAAGGCCTGCGGGCTGGTCACTTCGTGCACCAGGTGCCGATCAATGTAGATCAGCGCGGACTGGTCACCGAAGTCCTTGACGACGTGGGCGTCCCAGATTTTGTCGTACAGCGTCTTGGCGGTCATCGAGCTGGCTCCCGTGGTGGCTGGCCCTGAGGCGGTGGCCGTCAAACGACCGTCGCCGGGAAAGGCGGTTCAGGGCGCGCAGACTAGCGCCCCGATATCAATTACTCCAATGAATCGTTTTTATACAAACGATTCCAAACGGATATAGTTGTCGCATGATGGACTTTCAGACTCTGGGCGCCTTCGTCGCCGTTGCCGATGCTGGCTCGTTTTCGCTGGCGGCGGAGCGACTGCACCTGTCACAGCCTGCCGTCAGCAAGCGCATCGCCACCCTGGAGGCCGGACTGGACCACCCGCTGTTCGACCGGGTCGGCCGCCGGGTTCACCTGACCGAGGCCGGTCTCGCGCTGCTGCCCTATGCCCGCCGGGCGCTTGAGGACCTGGAGGACGCGCGACGCGCCCTCACCCACCTTCAGGATGCGACACAGGGCCGGCTCAGCATCGGCACCAGTCACCACATCGGCCTGCACCGTCTGCCCTCGGTCCTGCGCCGGTTCACCCGGCAATACCCCGGGGTGGACCTCGACCTCAGCTTCATGGACTCCGAACAAGCGTGCGATGCGGTTGCCGCGGGCGATCTCGAGCTGGGCATCGTCACCCTGCCCCTGAACCCTGAGCCCCGACTGCATTGCGAACTGGTGTGGCCAGACCCCTTGGCGGTGGTGGTCGGGGTGGACCACCCGCTTGCGGCCCGCACCACCGTGCCGCTGCAGTCGCTGGCGGACCACCCTGCCGTGCTACCGGACCGCCAGACCTATACCCACCGGATCGTTCGCGAGGCACTGGAAGCCCATGGGCTGACGCCCCACGTGCGATTGGCCACCAACTATCTGGAAACCCTGAAGATGCTGGCGGCCATCAACCTCGGATGGAGTGTGCTGCCCGCCTCCATGGTGGACGACAGTCTGCGGGTGCTGGCGCTGCCGGAACTGCATCTCACCCGCTCGCTCGGGCTGGTGTGGCATCGCCGCCGCGTTCGCTCCCAGGCGGCCGACGCGCTGATCGCGCTGCTACGCGAGTCCCGAACATCGGCGGCGCGAGCGTAAGGCTGGACGGCAGACCCGGATCAGAAGCCCCGATCCGACCGTCGGGTCGATACTGCCGTTCATCACACTGTAAGATTCACAGTTGACTACCACGTCAGCAAAGGCTTACGTGGGTCAGCGCGAACCTCCTAGGGTCAGCCAAAAGGGGGACTGTTACCGTACATGAACCGGTCATCATGATGCGGCGCGATCAGGGTTTCCGGCGAAGGGACAGTGCGCGCACTGACCGGCGGACGGCAGGCGCAAGCAACCGTCCGCCACGCCAGGAGGCGGTGACCGGCACCCCCCGGGGATGCCTTCGTCCGTTTCGTTCCGGCGAGGCGGGTCTTTCAAGTCGATCACGAACTGTTTGGTACCCAATGAGCAAGGACGTTGTCTTTATCGTCATGGACAGCTGTCGCTACGACAGCTATGCCCGCGCCCGCACCCCCAACATGGACCGTATCGGCGTCGGCGAGAAGCGTTACAGCTACGCCTCCTGGACCTCGCCCTCCCACTACACCTACCTCATGGGCATGGTGCCCCACACCAGTCCACAAGGGGTCTTCGCTTCCGAGGTCTATAAGAAGGAGTTTGCCCAGTGGGTGAACCGCCTCGGCATCGATGGCCTGTCATTCCGGAACTTCGTTCCCCAGCTGTCGCTGCCCCACGTGCTGCAGGAAAACGGCTACCGCACGGTGGCGCGCGTGTCGCTGCCGGTGCTGAACCCGCTGTCGCACCTCAACCGCCACTTCGATGACTACAAGCTGATGGCGAACCACAACGATTTCGGCGGCATCATCGACCAGGTGGAGTTCGACGAGGACGAGCCCAGCTTCCACTTCCTCAATCTCGGCGAAACCCATTACCCCTACATGCTTGATGGCGACAGCCTGCCGCACATTTCCGGTGTGCACGGCGTTTTCAAACGGCTGGACGACGAACTCGGACAGGGCACCGACGACCGCTTCTTCGACGACGACCAGATGAAATCCCTGCACGAACAGCAGGTGAAGACGGTTGAACATGTCGACACCCTGCTCGACGCCCTGATCGCCAAGGCCCCCCGCAACACCCACTTCATCATCACCGCCGATCATGGCGAGTGCTTCGGTGAAGGTGGTTACTTCGGGCATGGCCCGATCGTTCACGAAAAAGTGATGGAAGTGCCCTTTCTTGAGGGCATCAAGCGCTAACGCGCGGGTTCGAACATGCTGCATACCCCGACTTCTGCTCCCGCCTTTGACCTCTACGGCCTGAATCCGGCGGACCTCAGCCCCAGTCTCGCAGTCGCCGTGGCGCGTGCCGGTGCCACCGGGGTTCTCGACCTCGAACACAGCGCCGACGAACAGGCCGCCGCTGCGGCCTTCCGCAGCCTCTGCGGACAGACCGAGGCTCGTATCGGCTTGCGCCTGGCGCCGGCGCAGGCGGCCTTGGGCAGTCGTCTGCTGGGCGGCTGCACCGACCGCAGTCTCACCGTGTTCCTCGCCTCGGCACCGGCTGCAACCCAGCTGGCCGCCGCGCAGACACTGCGTGCCGTACACGGCAGCCTGCAGATCTGGGCAGAGCAATGCAGCGTTGAAGGCGCCACGGCGCTGGGTGACGGCGTTGACGGTCTGATCGCCCTGGGCCACGAGGCTGGCGGCTGGGTTGGCGAAGACACCAGCTTCATCCTGCTGCAGAAGCTGCAGGGCCACACCGCGTTGCCGGTGCTGGTGCGGGGCGGTGTGGGTGTCCACACCGCTGCGGCCTGCCGGGCCGCAGGCGCACGCGGCGTGATCCTCGACGATGCCCTGCTGCTGCTGCAGGAATCACCGCTGCCGGCATCGCTGCAGAACGAACTGTCGCGCCTCAACGGTGCCGAATGCCGTCTCTACGGCGAACGCATCGAGACACTGTTGCGCGCCTATGGGCGTCCCTCCTCGGCAGCCCTGAAGGATGCCGAGGCCGATGATCGCAGCGCCGAAGCCGGCGACCTCGGGGTCGACGACTGGCGTGCCCGTCGTCAGGCGCGACTGGGCTGGTCCGGACAGCCCGAGCACCTCATTCCGGTCGGCCAGGGCATCGGCATCGCTGCGGTGTATCGCCGTCGCTTTGGGCGCGTGGCCCCGCTGTTGCAGGCGCTGCGTCGCGCCAGCCAGCAGCAGATCACGCAGGCCGCCGAACTGGCCTTCCTTGATGAAGCGGGTGCGCTGGCAACCTCGCACGGCACCCGTTTTCCGCTGGTGCAGGGCCCGATGACCCGGGTCTCCGACGTCCCCGACTTTGCCGTTGAAGTGGCCAAGGGGGGCGCGCTGCCGATGCTGGCGCTGGCGCTGATGCGCGGTCCGCAGGTACGCGAGATGCTGGAGCAGACCCGCGACCGCATCGGCGATCGCCCCTGGGGCGTCGGCATGCTGGGTTTTGTACCCCATGCCCTGCGCGAGGAGCAGTGCGCGGAGATCTGGAAGTGCCCGCCGCCGTTCGCGCTGATTGCCGGAGGCCGCCCCGATCAGGCGGCAGCCTTCGAGTCCCGCGGTATCAAGACCTACATCCATGCGCCGGCACCGGCGCTGTTGCGCCTCTATCTGGAACAGGGCGCCCGCCGCTTCGTGTTCGAGGGCCGCGAATGCGGCGGCCATGTCGGACCGCTGGCCAGCTACGCACTGTGGGAGCAGATGATCGAGGTCCTGCTCAGCGAGGTGACGCCGGCGCAGGCCAAGGACGTGCACGTGCTGTTCGCCGGCGGCATCCACGACGGCCTGTCGGCGGCCATGGTGGCCGCCATGACCGCCCCGCTGGCCGCCCGCGGCATGAAGGTCGGCGCGCTGATGGGCACCGCCTACCTGTTCACCCGTGAGATCGTGTCCACCGGCGGCATCGTCCAGGCCTTCCAGGACGAGGCGCTGCGCTGCGAGCACACCGTCAACCTGGAAACCGGCCCCGGCCACGCCTCACGCTGTGTCGATACCCAGTTTGCCCGCGAGTTCTTCGAAACCCGCCGCACCCTGATCCGCGAAGGCCGCAGCGCCGAAGAGATCCGCGACGTGCTGGAAGACCTCAACCTCGGCCGCCTGCGCATCGCCTCGAAAGGCGTGAACCGCGGCGAGGACGGCCGCATCGTCACCATCGACGACGCCGGCCAGCGGGACCAGGGCATGTACATGATCGGCCAGGTCGCGACCCTGCGACGCGAGGCGGTCGGCATGGAAGACCTTCACCTCGACGTCTGCCGCGGCGCCCAGGTGCAACTCGACGCGCTGGCCGACGGCCGTCGTCAGCGCCAGCAGCAGGCACAACCTGCCGACATCGCCATCGTCGGCATCGGCACCCTGCTGCCCAAGGCGGACGGACCGGACGCCTTCTGGCACAACATCCTGCACCAGGTCCGCAGCATCGGCCCGGTGCCCCCGGAACGCTGGGATCCGGAGCTGTACTTCGATGCCGACCGCAAGACCCGCGACAAGGTCTACTCGCGCTGGGGCGGCTTCCTCGACGAGGTGCCGTTCGACCCGATGCGCTACGGCATCCCGCCGCGCTCGATGAAGTCGATCGATCCGATGCAGCTGCTGACCCTGGAAGTGGCGCAGCGCACCCTGGCCGATGCCGGCTATGGCGAAGGCGGCTTCGACCGCGAGAACACCTCCATCATCCTCGGCGCCGGCGGCGGCCTCGGCGACCTCGGCCTGCAATACGGCGTGCGTGCCGAACTGCCGCGGTTTGTCGAGAACCCTGACCCGCGCGTGTGGGAACGGCTGCCGGAATGGACCGAAGAGTCCTTCGCCGGCACCCTGCTCAACGTGGCCGCCGGCCGCGTCGCCAACCGGATGGATTTCGGCGGTCTCAATTTCACCGTGGATGCTGCCTGCGCCTCGTCGCTGGCCGCCATCTCCATCGGCGTCAGCGAACTGGAATCCGGTCGCAGCAATTTCGTGCTGGCCGGTGGCATCGACACCGTACAGTCGCCGTTCGGCTTTCTCTGCTTCTCCAAGACCCAGGCCCTGTCGCCCACCGGCAACCCGCGCACCTTCGACCGCGAGGCCGATGGCATCGCCATCAGCGAGGGTCTCGCGGTGGTGGGCCTGAAACGTCTGGCTGACGCTGAGCGCGACGGTGACCGCATTTACGCGGTCATCAAGGCCGTCGCCGGTTCCAGTGACGGCAAGGCGCTGGGCCTCACCGCGCCGCGCCCTGATGGCCAGATCCGCGCACTCAACCGCGCCTATGCCAAGGCCGGCTTCTCGCCCAGCACCCTGAGCCTGTTCGAGGCGCACGGCACCGGCACGCCGGTGGGTGACAAGGCCGAGGCCGAGACCATCACCCGCGCCCTGCGCGCGGAAAAGGCGGCGCCGCAGACGGTCGCCGTCGGCTCGGTGAAGACCCTGGTCGGTCACACCAAGGCCAGCGCCGGCGTGGCCGGCCTGATCAAGATGGCACTGTCGCTGTACCACCGGGTGCAGCCGGCGCACTTTGGCGTCGACGCTCCCATCGAACCCCTGGCCGCGGCGGATGCTCCGGCCTATCTGCTGAAGCAGCCGCGGCCCTGGGTGGCGCACCCCGATCACCCCCGGCGCGCGGGCGTGTCGGCGTTCGGCTTCGGCGGCACCAACTTCCACGCTGTGCTGGAGGAGTACCAGGGTGCTCAACCCGCCGCTGCCGGACACGACCAGTGGCCGCAGGAGCTGCTGGTCTTCCGCGCTCGTGATGTCGCCCAGTTGCAACAGCAGATCGAGCAGCTGGTTCCGGTGGCGCGGGCCCCCGGGCGCCTGAAGCTCGGCACGTTGGCACAATCGCTGGCGGGTGCGGCGGGTCGTCACGCTGACGCCCCGGTGACGCTGGCCCTGGTCGCCCAGGATTTCAACGCCCTGCACCGTGATCTGGACGCCGTGCTGGCCCATCTGCATGAGGGCAAGCCGCTGCCGCCGGGCGCACGACTCAATCGTGAGACCCCCGCCGTAGCGCCGGCACTGGCCTTCCTGTTCCCGGGCCAGGGCGCGCAACACCTCAATATGGGGCGCGAGACCGGGCTCTATTTCGACGAGATTCGCGGCGCATTGGAACTGGCCGATCGCACGCTGGCGGCACAGCTGCCACGTCGCCTGTCCGACTACGCTCTGCCACCCTCGGCCTTCGATGCGGCGACCGAGCAGGCCCAGCAACAGGCGCTCACCGATACCCGCGTGGCGCAGCCTGCCATCGGCGCGGTGGCACTGGGGTATCTCGCCTTGGCCCGCCGCCTCGGCCTGCAGCCGCAGGCAACCGCAGGCCATAGCTATGGCGAGTACGTCGCGCTGGCCGCCGCCGGCGTCATTTCCGCCGAGGACTGCCTGCGGCTGTCGGCCGTGCGGGGGGCTGCGATGGCTGACGCCAGTGCCGCCTCGGTTCCCGGCACCATGGCGGCGGTCCAGGGTGACCGGTCTGCCATCGAGTCCCAGCTGGAGGCCTTCGAAGGCGTCCGCGTGGCCAACCACAACAGTCCGGGCCAGAGCGTGATCTCCGGCCCCCGCGCCGCCGTCGAAGCGGCGGTGGAAGCGTTGGGCAAGGCCGGCCTGCGCTGCACGCCGCTGCCCGTCTCCGGCGCATTCCATACCGAGTTGGTGGCGGGTGCCCGACCACCGCTGTCCGCGGCGATCCAGTCGACCGCCTTCGTCCGTGGCGAGGTGCCGGTCTACAGCAATCGCAGTGGCGCCCCGTATCCGGATGACCCGGGGGCCATGAAGGCCCTGCTCGACGAGCACCTGCTGTCCAGCGTGGAGTTCGTCAAGGAAATCACGGCCATGGCCGACCAGGGCTGCCGCCTGTTCGTCGAACTGGGGCCGAAGAGCATCTGCGCCAACATGGCTCGCGCCATTCTCGACGGTCGCGCCGACACCGCCACGGTCTCTCTCGATGGCCAGGGTGGTGGCTTGCGCGGCCTGCTGCTCGGCCTGGCGGAGTTGTGGACCCGCGGCGTGGCCTTGCAGGCGCAGCGCCTGTTCGACGGCCGCGATCTGCCCATGGTGGAGATCACCGCGCTGGCCCAGGCAGCAGCCGAGCCTGCACTGCCCGCCCATGTCTGGATGGTCAGCGGCGGCTGCGCCCGTCCACAGCAGGACCGCGAGCGTCGTACCGGCAGTCTGCCGGCACTGACACGCGCTACCGCCGATGCTGCGCGGGCAGCGGCGGCAACCGCCGCCGCCCCGCCCTCAGGCGCCGTGACACCTCCCGCGGCACCGGCGGCCGCGCCAGCCCTGCCCACCGGCATCGGCAGTGATGCATTGCTCGCCTACCAGCAGACCATGCAGCAGTTCCTGGCGCTTCAGGAGCGGGTCCTGCAACAGGCGCTCGGTGCCCTCCCACCCGGAACCGCCGCCCCGGCACCGATGGCACCCCCCACCCTCGCGGTGCCGCCACCTGTAGCGAATCCCGCCGCTACAACCGCAACGGCACCGGTTGCCGCGATAGCCGCGACACCACCGGCCAGCCCCGAAGTTTCGAACCCGGCAGCGACGCAGGTGCAGGTGCAGGTGGACCGTCGCGCGGTACTGCTGGGCATCGTCGCCGAACGCACCGGCTATCCGGAGGACATGCTCGGCCTGGACGCCGACCTCGAGGCCGACCTCGGCGTCGACTCGATCAAGCGCGTCGAGATCATGGGGGCGCTCCAGAAGGCCCTGCCGGACACCATCGGCAGCGCGCTGCAAGCCCACATGGAACAGTTCACACAGGCTCGCAGCCTGGCCGCGATCCTGACCGCGCTGGATGCGGTGGCACCGCTGCCCACGGAAATGCCGGCCGCAGCGGCTCCCGCGGCGCCGGCAGCGGCGCACGCCCCCGCTGTCGACCTGCGTGCCCTGCTGCTCGGTATCGTCGCTGAACGCACCGGCTATCCGGAGGACATGCTGGCGCTCGACGCTGATCTCGAAGCGGATCTGGGCGTGGACTCCATCAAACGGGTGGAGATCATCGGTGCGCTGCAGAAGGCACTGCCGGCTGATACCGGCACAGCCCTGCATGCCCAGATGGAAACCTTCACCCAGGCACGCACGCTGAACGCGGTACTGACCGCCCTCGCCGCCATCGCGCCGGCAGCGCCCTTGGCGCCCCAGGCCGAAACGTCAGCGCCGCCGGCCGCCCACACTGCGATGGACCCGCGTCCGCTGCTATTGGGGATCGTCGCCGAACGCACCGGTTACCCCGAGGACATGCTTGGCCTCGATGCCGACCTGGAAGCCGATCTCGGCATTGACTCGATCAAGCGGGTGGAAATTGTCGGCGCCCTGCAGAAGGCCCTGCCGGCCGAGGCGGGGCAGGCCTTGCAGGCCGAGATGGAGCGCTTCACACAGGCCCGCACACTCAACGCCGTACTGGCGGCGCTGGATACCGTGATGCCCGCCGCTTCATCGCCTGCCCCCGCCGCCGCACCTGCCTCGCCGGCCGCATCGCCCGCCGCGCCGGCGTATCCGGCGCTGCTGCTGGGGATCGTCGCCGAACGCACCGGATACCCGGAAGACATGCTGGCGCTGGATGCCGACCTCGAAGCGGATCTGGGCGTGGATTCCATCAAACGGGTGGAAATCATCGGTGCGCTGCAGCAAGCCCTGCCGCCGGCAATCGGCCAGGCGCTGCAGGCCGGGATGGAGTCGCTTACGCAAGCCCGCAGCCTCAATGCAGTGCTGCAGGCGCTGGATGCGCTGACGCCCCAGGCCGCGCCCCCCGCTGCCACCCCCCCCGTTGTGGCAGACGCTGCGACGGACAACGGCGGCACCGAGGACCGGGACAGTGCATCCTCCATTCCCCGATACGTGGTTCGACCGGTTCCGGCACCGCTGCCGCCGCATCGCAAGACGCTGAGCGGCGCGACGCTGGTACTGGGTGGCCCGGAGGCCATTACCGAGGCGCTCAGCGCCCGCCTGCGGGCCGAGGGCCTGAACCCCACCACCCTGCAGCAACTTGGGCCCGACGATCTGCGTGGCGCGCTACAAGCCGCCGCAGCCGCAGGCACGCCGGTCAAGGCGGTGCTGCACCTCTCGGGTCTGACACCGACGCCTGATGCCGATGGTATTGGCGCCCACCTGCTGCCCTTGCTGAACCTTGCGCAGGCGATGGGCAAGGCGTTCGACGGCATCCGCCTGATTGCAGCATCGCGCCTTGGCGGCAGCTTCGGGCGTGACAGCGAAGGCGATGGCGACCTGCTGGCGGGCGGCCTCAACGGCATGCTCAACTGCCTCCGCTTCGAATACCCGGAAGCACGCCTGCGCGCCGTCGATTTCGACGGACAGACCGATACCGAGATTGTTGCCGCCCTGTGCGACGAGCTGCTGTGCGACGACCCCGCTCCGGAAGTGGGATACATCGGCAGCGAGCGCACCGGCAGCCGAGTGCTGGCGCAGTCCGTGGGCTCAGGTGTCGGGCTCGAACCCGCGGCTGACTGGGTGGTCCTGGCCACCGGTGGCGCCCGTGGCATCACTGCCGAACTGCTGGAGGCGATGGCGGTCCCCGGCATGCGCTTCGTGCTGATCGGCCGCACCGCCGAGCCCCCGGCAGAAGCGGACGCCACCCTTGCGCTGACCGACGCAGCCGCCCTGCGTAGCCATTTCGTCGGCGAAGCCCGCAAGGCCGGTGAGACGCCGCGCCCTGCCGAAATCGACCGTCGCATTCAGGCCCTGATGGCGGCCCGGGAGATCCGCCATAACCTTGCTCGCTTGCGCGAGACGGGTGCCAGTGTCGACTACCAGGCCTGTGACGTACGGGATGCTGGCGCGTTTGCCGGACTGCTTGATCAGCTCTATCAGCAACACGGCCGCATTGATGCCGTGATTCATGGTGCCGGCGTGATCGAGGACAAGCTGGTGGTGGACAAAACCGAGGCATCGTTCCGGCGCGTCATCGGCACCAAGCTCGACGGCGCCCGCGTGCTGGCGGACCACCTGCGACCGGACAGCCTGAAACTGCTCTGCTTCTTCACCTCGGTGGCGGGTCGCTTCGGCAATCGCGGGCAATCGGATTACGCTGCCGCAAACGAAACCCTCAACCGCATGGCCTGGGCGCTGCACCGGCGCTGGCCCGACACCCGGGTGATGGCGGTCAACTGGGGCCCCTGGGACGCGGGCATGGCCAGCGAGGCCGTTCGCGACGGCTTCCGCGCACAGGGCATCGAACCGATTCCGGTGCCCGCCGGCCGGCGCTTCTGGATCGACGAACTGCGACACGGAGCCCGTAGCGACGTCGAGCTGGTGGCCGGTCGTGGTCGCTGGGGCGAGGGAGAGGCTGATCCGGTGAACCCCCCAACCGCCGCCGCCAACGATCTGGTGCTGATCGCCCACGCTCCGCGGATGGGACCCGGCGGCGCCATGACCCTGGATCATGTGTTCAGTGCCGGGCGCGATCCCTATCTGCTGGACCACCGCATCGATGGCAAGCTGGTGTTGCCGGCGGCCGGCGCTGCCGAATGGATGGCACAGTTTGCGGCAGCCGCATGGCCGGGCTGGCAGGTCAGCGAAATCCGCGATCTGCGGCAGTTCAACGGCATCACGCTGGAGCGCGATGGTGAACGACTGATCCAGCTGCGTGCACGGGCTTCCTCCCACTCGGATGCCGGCACCCAGTCGATTACCGTGGAAATGGTAGACCCCGCGCAGAAGCGGCCCTGCTATCGGGCAACCGTCTGCCTGGTGGAACAGCTGCCCGCTGCGCCGAAACTCGACCTTGCCGCCCTGGCGGAGGCGCAGCCGGTAAGCGCCAGTGATGCCTACCACCGCTATCTGTTCCATGGACCGCGCTTCCAGCTGATCGATCGCATCGACGGCGTCGCCCGGGCCGGCATCGATGCCCAAGTGCGGGGCGCCGAGGTCACCGCCTGGGTGGAACGGCCGGGACAATGGCTGTTCGATCCGGGTCTGCTGGACCTGGCGCCGCAGCTGGCCATCGTGTGGTCGCGTGTTCAGCACGACATGACCGCACTGCCCTCGGCGTTCGGTCGCGTGCAACGCTTCGCCGGTGCGACGCTGGATCAGCCGCTACGGCTGGCCCTGCGCATGCTCCCCGATGAGCAGGCCAACGCCGTCCGCTACGACGCATGGTTCATCGACACCGAGGGCCGTGTGGCACTGGCGATGGAACGCTGCGAGGGGCACATGAGTGCGGCACTCAACCGCCTTGCCGGCGAGGCCAGTCATCGTGGCTGAAGCCCTGGACATCGCCATCATCGGCATGTCCGGCGTCTACGCCGGCTCGCGCGATGTGCCGGCCTACTGGCAGAACATCCTCGACCGCCGCTACTGCGTCAGCGAAGCACCGGAAGCCTGGTCTCGTGGCGTACTCGATCGCGAGGGTCGTGCACCCAACCGGGTCTATACGGCACAGGGCGGCTGGCTGCACGACCTGGCGGAGTTCGATCCGCGGGAGTTCGGGGTCATGCCCAACACCGTGGACGGGCGCGAGCCGGATCACTTTCTGGCGCTCAAACAGTCGCGCGACGCCCTGCGCGACAGTGGCTACCTCGACAAGCCATTCGACCACGAGCGCGCCGGGGTCATTCTCGGGCGTGGCAACAACACCAACCGCGGTGCGGCCAACCTGATCGCCCACGGCAACGAGATCGATCAGATGGTCGACCTCGTCGCCAAGGTCCGCCCGGACCTCAGCGATACCGAGCTGGATGCCCTGCGTGAAGGTCTGCGTGCGCAGCTGCCGCCCTTCAATCCGGAGATGCTGCCCGGCCTGATCCCCAATGTGACCACCGGGGTCATCGCCAACCGGCTCGACCTGATGGGCCCCAACTGCATCGTGGATGCCGCCTGTGCGTCGTCACTGGTGGCCCTTGAACAGGCCTGCCGCGAACTGCAGCTCGGGCGTTGTGATCTGATGCTGTCCGGCGGTGTCCATGCACAGACGCCGCCGCACAGCTACATGATCTTCTCCCAGATCAACGCCCTGTCCCGCGAACGGATCCGTCCGTTCGACGCGGCAGGCACCGGTACCCTGCTGGGTGAGGGCTGTGGTGTGGTCGTACTCAAGCGCCTGGCTGATGCCGAGCGCGACGGCGATCGGATCTATGCCGTCATCAAGGGCATCGGTGTCGCCAGCGACGGGCGTGCCAAGGGGCTGTTCGCCCCGCGCAGCGAAGGCCAGGTGGTGGCGATGCGACGGGCCTACGAGGCCAGCGGCATCGACCCGGCCACCGTCAGCCTGATCGAGGCGCACGCCACCGGCATTCCGCTGGGCGACCGAACCGAGATTCAGTCGCTCACGGCTATCTTCGGCGAGCGACAGGGCACGCTGCCGCATATCGCGCTCGGCTCGGTGAAAAGCCAGATCAGTCATGCCATCCCGGCCTCCGGTGCGGCCAGCCTGATCAAGGTGACGCTGGCACTGCATCAGAAGGTGCTGCCGCCGATGCTGATCGATGCCCCGGCCCCGCACCTGAAACTGGAACGGACGCCGTTCTACCTGAATTCAGAGGCCAGACCCTGGGTACACGACCCCCGCAAACCACGTCGGGCGGGCGCCAATGCCTTCGGGTTTGGCGGTATCAACGCCCACGTACTGCTGGAGGAACACCGGCCCCAGAACCGTCCCGTTCAGGTGCCGGTGTTGCATGCCCCCAGCGATGGCGAACTGGTGATGCTGGCTGCTGCGGATCGGGCTGCCCTGGCCGCGCGTGTGGCGCAGCTCCAGCAACGCCTGCAACTGACGCCGCGACCGCAGCTGTCCTCGGTGGCACAGCATTGCGCGACCACGGCCGAGGGCCCCCATCGCCTCGCCATCATCGCCAGCGATCTCGATGACCTGCAGAAGAAGCTGGGGCAGGCCCACGACAAGCTCGCCAAAGAGGACGCGCGCCCGTTCAAGACCCGGAATGGCCTCCACTACGGGCACGGCACCGCCCCCGGCAAGCTCTGCTTCCTGTTCCCCGGGGAAGGGGCGCAGTACGCAGGCATGCTGCGTGATCTCTGCGTGCAATTTCCGGCCGCTCGGGAATGGTTCGACTTCCTCGAAGAAACGGTGGTCCCCGGCGAGCGTGACTCGCGGGCCCCCATCGTCTTTGCGCCCCCCACGGCGATCGATGAGGCGACGCGCTCGGCCACTGAGCAGCGCCTGTTCGACATGGACATCGCCTCTGAAACCGTGTTTGCCGCCAGTATGGCGTTGTTCGATGTGCTGACCGGCCTGGGGCTGAGAGCCGACGCCATGCTGGGCCACTCCACCGGCGAGAACACCGCCCTCACCGCCTCCCGGGTACGCCGTTTCTCCGACCGTCGTGAAATTGCCGACACCGTCCGCGACCTGAACCGTATCTACCGTGAGCTGGACGCCCGCGGCGAGATTGCCGAGGGCGCGCTGCTGACCATCGGCGCCCTGAAGCCCGATCGCCGCGAGGCCCTGCTGGCGCAGACGGGCAGCGACATCGTGGTGGCAATGGACAACTGTCCCAACCAGCTGGTGATCTTCGGCAGCCGTGAAGCCGTATCCGCGGTGCGGGAACGCGAAGCCGCGGAAGGTGCGATCTGCGCAGAGCTGCCCTTTGGCCGCGCCTATCACACCGCCCTGTTCAAACCGATTGCCGATGCTTATCGCGAGTACTTCGCTGGTATCGATTTCGGCGAGGGGATCGCCACCCTCTACAGTGCCCGCAGTGCCGCACCCTTCTCGCACGACGCCGCGGATATCCGCGAACTGGTTGCGCAGCAGTGGGAAAGCCGCGTGCGCTTCACCGACACCATCGAACGACTCCACCGTGACGGTTATCGGGTCTTCGTCGAAGTCGGTCCCAGCAGCAACCTCACCGGTTTCGTCAGCGATATCCTGCGTGGCACCGACGATGTCGTGGTCGTGGGCACGGACAGCCGCCGCAAGACCGGCCTCGCTGCGCTGCGCTCGGCCCTGGCCCAACTGTTCGCGGCCGGCGTGCCTTTCCCGCCGGCCGGCCTGTTCGCCCATCGCGACATCGCACCGATGGCGGAACCGGCCGCCGCCACGCCGGTGCCCCGGCTCAACCTGATGATGCCCCGCCTGAAATGGCCGGACGATCTGCCGGTACCGCCTCTGCCAATCGAGGCTGCGCCAGCCCCGTCATCGGGTCCGGTGGCCACCGCATCGCCGAACGCTCCCGCCGACCCTCGACAGCTGGCGCTGCAGACGCACTTTGCGCTGATGCGCGACTTTCTCGACTCCCAGGCACGGGTCATGGGACTGGCGGCAGCCGCTCCCGCCGCATCGCCCCCGCCAGCCGTCAGCCCCGCCGAAACCGTGCGTTTCCCCCTGCTGCAGCGCGCCACCCAGCAACAGGATGGCCAGCGCATCGTGTTTGAACAGCGACTGCAGCTCGACGAGGAGATCTTTCTCCAGGATCACACCATTGGCGGCGCGCCCAGCGCACACGACCCCAGTCTGCTGCCGATTCCGGTTGTGCCCTTCACGTTCAGCATGGAGCTGCTGTCGGAGGCCGCGCAACGGGTGACCGGCCGCAGCGACCTGCGGGTGGTCGGTCTGGATCAGGTCCGGGGCAGCCGCTGGCTCTCGCTCGACGAAGGCGAGCTGCATCTGCGTGTGGTGATGGAACCGCGCCCCGGCAGCGACGGCACGCTGCAGGTGTTTGGTCGCATTTTCGCGCTCGGCATTGGCGGTCCCCCCGGAGGGCTCGCGGTGTTCGAAGGCCTGGTCCGGCTGGCGCCCCACTACGAAACCCCGCCCGCCGCCCGCCCCTGGAGTGCTCCCGACGCCCATGCGGCCTGCAACAACCCCGATGGCGAGCTGTATGCGCACGGGATGTTCCACGGCCCCCGCCTTCAGGGCGTCCAACACATCCGCCGCTGGGGCGAGAACGCGATTGAAGCCGACCTGGTCGCGATTCCCACGCAGGACTACTTTCGCAGTATCCGTATGCCGTCGTTCGAACTGGACGCCGCCATGCTCGATGCCGCAGGGCAGCTCGCCGGGTACTGGCTGACCGAAAAACACACTTGGGGATTCAACTGCTTTCCATTCCGGCTCGCCCGCTTTCATGTCTATGCACCGCCGCCGCCGCCGGGCACCAAGGTGCTGTGCCGCATGACGCTGCAGATGACCGGCGAGCAACTGCTCGAAGCCTCCATGGACATGATTGGACCTGACGGTCAGGTCATCATGCGGGCCGATCACTGGGAGGATCGGAAGTTCTCGGTGCCGCAGCGACTCTACGACTACCGCCTGCAGCCCCAGCGCCGAACCATGTCGCAGCCCTGGCTGCGGTCTCTACCGTCACTGAAGCACCACTACCTTCGGCTGATGGAGCCTTTCGCCCACGATTTTCTTGACGAGGGTGGCGGCATCTGGCGGCGCATGCTGGCCCATATGGTGTTGGGGCATCGCGAGCGCAAGGTGTTCTACAGCCTGCCTGCCAACAGCACGCGGCGCGAGGAATGGCTGATGGGGCGCATCGCCGCCAAGGAAGCGCTGCGCGAATGGCTGAAGGACGTTCACAACCATGACCTGGCCTCCGCCGACATCGAGCTGCTCGCCGACGCCGACGGGCGGCCTCGCGCATCCTGTGCGCGGCTGCCGGATTTGGCCTTGCCGACCGTGTCGATCAGCCACAGTCGCCGATGGGCAGCGGCAAGTCTGTCGATGCCGGGCGCCCCCTGTGGTCTCGACTATCAGCGCCTGGACCACGTTGACCCCGACCTGCTGGTCGCCGGCGCCCTGACCGATCTGGAACGTGCACTGCTGCAGCCCTGGAAGGATCAGCCGACCTATTCACAGGTAACGGTCGCGCTCTGGTCCAGCAAGGAAGCTGCCGCCAAGTCGCATGGCGAAGGCCTGGGTGGCCGGCCGGTGGACTGGCGCGTCGTGTCTCTGACGGATGGACCGCTGCCCGCCCGGGCCATGGTTGAACACAAGGGTTGGCGCTATGCCATCGACCTGATCTATCCCAGCCCCGGGGAGGTGGTGGCGTTCTGTTGCGAGCGCAGTGACGTCACCCTGCCCCAACCCGCCTGATCACCCGCCTCCCTCCCCCCATTACCAATACCAAGACGTACGGATTCCCACATGACCTCCACGCTGTTCATCGGCCTCGACGGCTGCACGTTCACCGTTCTCAACGAAATGGTGAAGGACCTCCCCGGCGAAGGCATCACGATGCCGTTCATGAAGAAGGTGCTCGAAGGCGGCGTACGCGCCCGCCTGCGCTCCACCCCCAATCCGCTGACGCCGCCGGCGTGGTGCTCGATCATGACCGGGAAAAACCCGGGAGCGCATGGCGTCTTCGACTTCATCCGCGCCGAGGACAAGGGCGGCGAAGTGTTCTGGACGCTCTACGACGCACGCGATGTCGACAGTGAAATGATCTGGTCGATCGCCAGCCGCAAGAAGAAGTCGGTGGCGGCGCTCAACTTTCCGCTTACGGCGCCGCCGCCGGAGGTCAACGGCTGCATCGTGCCCGGCTTCATCCCGGCCAAGCACCTGCGCCGCAACACCCACCCGCGCGAGTTGTTCGAGCGGCTGAAGCAGAACCTGCCCGACTTCAACCCCAAGGAACTCGCCTGGGACTTCGACAACGAAAAGCAGGCGCTGGAAGTGCTGTCGCCGGAAGACACGGAAAAGTGGGTGCGCTACCACCTCCCGCGCGAAGAGCAGTGGTTCAAGGTGGCGGAGTATGTGCTGGAACATGACAAGCCGGACCTGATGGCGGTGATGTTCGATGGCACCGACAAGATCCAGCACCAGGCCTGGCCCTCCCTCGACCCGGAACTGGTGCCCGAGAATCCCCAGGGGCATGACCTCGCCATGCGAACCGTCTGCCTGGAATACTTCCGCAACCTGGACCGCTACATCGAGCGCCTGGTCACGCTGGCCGGACCGGAGGCCCAGGTCTTCTTCGCATCCGACCACGGATTCACCGCCAGCACCGATGTGCTGCGAATCAATGCCTACCTGGCCGAGCTCGGCTATCTCACCTGGGCCGAGAACGACGGCTCGGAACAGGCCCTGCGTCGAGAGGCCAGCGACTTCGCCAACCTCGACTGGTCGAAGACGACCGCCTACTGCCGCACCCCATCCTCCAACGGCATTCACATTCGCGTGGCGGAGAAGCCGGGCGATCCAGGGATCCCGCCAGAGGACTACGAGCGCTTCCGCGACAAGCTGGTCGCCGATCTCAAGGCCTTGCGCCACCCCATTACCGGCGAGCCATTCGTGGCCGACGTGCTGAAGCGTGAAGAGTGGTTCCCGGGTGCCCACATGAAGGAGGCCTGCGATCTCACCCTGGTGCTGCACGACCACGGGTTCGTATCGATCCGCAATCTGACGCCCTCGGTGGTGCAGCGGCCGACGCCGGCCGGCACCCACCATCCGGACGGCATCTTCCTGGCCTATGGCAAGGGCATCGCCGCACGGGGTGAGGTCGACCTGCAACAGATCGTCGATGTCTGCCCGACGCTGCTCCACAGCATGGGCCTGTCGGTCCCCTCGGACCTCGAAGGTCAGGTCGCACTGAACTTCTTCGACGAAGGCTGGCTCAATGAGCACCCGGTCAAGCAGGGGGCCAAGACACGCGCGGTCGCCTCTCGTGCGCCCAGCGAGGAGATGGATGCGCAGGAACGTCAGCAGATGATCGAGCAGCTGCAGATGCTCGGCTACATGGAGTGAGACGGATGGCGCACGACGCAATCACCACGCAGCTCATTGCCCTGCTCGAGGACTTCACCCAGGACTGGGATCAGGAGGCTGACGCGGGCATGTCGGCGGACACGCTGCTGCTGGCTGATCTCGGATTCGAGTCGGTCGACATCATCCAGCTCACCGTGGCCATCGAGGAAGAGTTCAAGCTGTTCCGCACGCCGTTCGACAAGCTGCTGATGAAGGACGGCCGCTACGTCGACGACCTCAGCATCGGTCAGATCGCGACCTTCCTGCAGCCTTACGTCCAGTCGGCCTGAGGTCCGCCCATGGCCTTCGCCGAGGTCGACAATGCCCAGCTGGCCTGGCAACAGCTTGGCGAGGGTCCGGATCTGATACTGGTGCACGGACTGGCCACCAACCGTGCCTTCTGGTTCGGCCACGCGATGCGACTGTCGCAGCAGTTCCGGGTCACCCTGTTCGACCTCAGGGGTCACGGCTACAGCAGCATGCCGGACAGCGGCTACGACATCCGCCGGCTGGGCGCCGACATCCTCGGCGTGATGGACCGGTTGGCGATCAGCCGGGCCGCCCTGGTCGGGCACAGCTATGGCGGTGCCGCAGCCATCGAAGCCGCGGTCCAGGCGCCCGAGCGTGTTCATGCGCTGGCCGTGCTGGATGCCCGCAGCCTGCTGTTCCAACCGCAGATGTGGCTGCATGAAACCCCTGACCTCAGCCCCTTCGAGGCGGAGATCGCAGACGGAACCGAAGTGGATTGGCCGCGCGAGCCCCAGGTCGGCCTGCGCTTCCTGGAGATCGCGGCGCGGCGCTGCCTGGCAGGCCAGGCGCCCGGCGCGCGCGATCCGGTCACCCCCTTCGGCGAGGGGCGCGGCGCGCGCAAGGCCGCGCGCCAGTGGCTGGACCTGATCGACAAGACCAGCGCCTGGGATGACTTTCACCGCCCCGGTGCCAGCGTTCCGGAGCTGCGTGCTCTGCATCTGCCGACGCTGCTGATGTACGCGGACGGCAGCCGCTGCCTGAAATCGGGCGACGGTTTGCGGAACCTTTGGCCATCGGCACACTTCCAAACAGTCGAGGCGGCGGCGCATTTCTTTCCGCTGACTCATGCCGATCTTGTGATACACCAAGTGCTCGATTTCCTCGCCCCCCTGAACCTGACGGAGGCATGACCCATGAAGTCCCTGCTCCCCCTGCTGCTGACCCTGCTGACCCTGGCCTGCCACACGCCGACCAGCGTCCGCGCCGACGACAGTGGTACCGAGACCTTCACGTTCAAGACTGGCGGCCACGAGCGCAGCTATGAGGTCTATCGCCCGGCCAGCGCACGCGGCAACGACAAACGCCCCCTGGTGGTTGCCCTGCATGGGGGGTTCGGCACCGGCGAGATCATGGCCGAGCAAAGCCGCTTCAATGCCGTGGCCGACCGCGCCGGCTTCATCGTCGCCTATCCCGATGGCATTGCCCGCGCCTGGAACGCAGGGCGCTGCTGCGCCAAACCGATGAAGGAGAAAGTGGACGACGTCGGCTTCATCAAGGCCATGATCACGCGCATCGCCGCTGACTATCCCATTGACCGCAGCCAGGTGTTCGGCACCGGGTTCTCCAACGGCGCAATGATGGTGCACCGCATCGCCTGCGAAGCGCCCGAGGTGTTTGCCGCAATTGCCCCGGTATCCGGCGGCGTCATGCTGGAGCGCTGCGACAGCGGCCGCGGCGTACCCACGCTGATGATCCAGGGCAAGCTCGACAAGCGCATCCCCTGGGATGGCGGCACGGTCGAGGACAGCTATCGTCCTTCCATGTCCGCCCTGGTGGAAATGCTCGGCAAGCGCAACGGCTGCGGTGCCCAGGCCAAACAACTGCAAAAGCGCGGCCAACTGGCCTGCTACCGTCAGGAGGGCTGCAAGGCGGCGCTGGAGTGGTGCGGGCTCGACGAAGTCGGGCATCAGTGGCCGGGCGGCAAGACCCTGATGGCGCGCTTCCTCGGCCCCAACACCCAGGCGTTCGACGCCAGTCAGGGGATCTGGGCGTTCTTTGCCGCGCAACGATAGCGCCCAGCACCCGCGCCGGGGTCATTTCTCCCGTTGACCCTGATCGGACTGTCGGGTAGAAACCGCTCTTCAATGCGGCCAGCCGGCTGCGAAGGGCGGAACCACCGACCCTGACCATTACACGATCAGACCGACCGAGCCTGACCTCGCAGGCCCCGGTCGGCGCCGGGGAGTTTGACCTTACATGTCGCAGACGGCAGCAAAAGTGGCGCTGATCACCGGCGCCGCAGGCGGCATCGGTCAGGCTGCGGCTCAACAGTTCGCACAGGCGGGCTACCGGCTGGCCCTGCTCGACCAACAACCCGGCCAACTCGCGGTGACAGTGGACGCTTTGCAGGAAACAGGCGTCGAAGTCCGGGGCTATATCGCGGACCAGCGCGACGCCGACGGGCTGGCATCCGCCTTCACCGCCATGCGGCGCGACTTCGGCCGACTGGATGCGGCTTTCAATAATGCCGGTGTGTCCTCACGACACTTGCCGCTGCACGAGTTGACTGACGACGAGTGGGGCAACTGCCTGGACGTCAATCTCAACGGAACCTGGCGTTGCATGCGGGAGGAGATTCGCTGGATGCTGGATGTTGGCGGCGGCTGCATCGTCAATAACGCGTCGGTTTACACCCTGAACGGCGGCCCCAGCCCCGCCTACACCGCCAGCAAGCACGGGATTGCCGGCCTGACCAAGACCGCTGCATTGCAGTACGCGGCCCGCAGCATCCGGGTCAATGCCGTCTGCCCGGCGCTGGTCAACGCCGGCATGGGGCTGAAGGCGCTCAAGCATGCCGCCCTGACCAAGACCGACTTGCTCGACAAGCACCCGGCCGGTCGCGCCGCCACCGCAGACGAGGTGGCGCGCGTGGTGCTGTGGCTATGTTCGCCCGAGGCGGACTTCATCCACGGTCACATGCTCGCCCTGGATGGCGGCTACGGCGCTCGCTGAAGCGCAGGGTCGAGGCCGGAAATCGGGCCAGCGCAGGCATAGCCACGATTGCGCGCGGGGTCTCCTGTGGTCGCACCATTGGCCCCCTTGAGGGTCTCGAATGGCGTCTCCATCAGGCCATCCACCAGTTGCCGGTAAGCACCGAACATGTCAGGAAGCAGGTCGAACAGCACCTGTTCAGTGGTGTCCTCAGGGGTGTGGTGAAACGGGTTCGCGCCAGTCAGGCTCATCATCGGAATGCCCAGGTTGTAGGCCACCTCGGCTTCCCCCGGGGCGGCCTGTCCGGCGGCAAACCGGAAGAACCACCCGAGTTCGCTGACGCGGAAGGCCTGGTCGACCAAGGCTTCGAGCACCGCATTCTCTGACATCACCAGCGCGCGGGTCTGGCTAGGTCCCGGCAGCGGAACGACGTTGCCCAGCACTTCCAGGTATCCCCGGCTGACCAGCCCGGCACCGAGGTGGATGTACGCCAGCACGCCGTCGGGGTTTACGCAGTTCAGCGCCCGCTCCAGCCCATAGCCATAAACCTCATGCCCGCCTGTGGCCACGAACATGACGGAATAGGGCAAGGGCCCCTCATTGCGCGCCCGCGCCGCCAGATGCCGGGCGAGCGCAACGGTGATGGCGGCGCCCGGCGCCCGTTCGCCGCCACCGCCGACCCAGGTGTTCATCGGCGTACCGATGATCAGCAGCCGGGGGTCCTGACCCGGTAACAGGGCAATGCTGTTGTCGACCACACCGGTCACGGCATCCGCCGTCAGCGTGAGTCGCGCCTCCTCACCGCGGCTGGCGGCGGTGGCCAGGCGGTTGAAGTCCTGCCGCCCGACGATCACGGTGGGCATCTCTGCCAGGGGATACTGGATGTCGTAGTTGTGCGCGGCAATCAGGTTGCCGGGGGCGTCGAAGGTCACCACCGCTGCCAGGGCGCCAGAGGCTTCCGCCGCGCGCAGGGTCTCGTGAGTATCGGCAGCGTCCGCATTGAACTGACGCGAGAACCGCATCAATGCGACACGCCCGTCAACATCGGGGTTGCCGATGAGCGGCAGGCCGACCCGCGCCAGCGGGGCGCGCAGCCCTTCCGCCGGGGTCACGCCCTGCCCAAACCACGGAAAGGCGGAGACAGCCTCCACGCCATCCCCGAGATCCGCTTCCAGGCCCACCGTGCGCACCCGGTAGCGCGGAAAGTTGAAGGGCTGACGTTGTACGTGCGTCAGTTCGGGGATCGCCGAAAGCTCGGTGCGAATCCACTCGTGCACCGCATCTCCGAGGCCACTGCCGCTGCGCGGCCCGCGCAGGCAACGTCCGGGCGCCGCGGGCGCCCCCTGCCAACACTCGTCAAAGCGCGGATCGGCAACAACCACGTCGTGGTAGGCATGCACCAGCGCGGCAACATCCCCGCTGCCGCCATCCGGCGTCCCGGGTGCTGCCAGTTCGCCGCCACCGTCACCACAGGCGGCGAGCAGGAGCAGCGCCCCGCCGACCAGGGGCAAGCGGCAGGACACCGGCGATGAGGAGGCAACGGAAGATTCGATCATCAGGATTTCATCAGGGAAGCGGTGGCGAGGCGCTGCCATCGTAGCCATAGTCGGCGGCCAGGGCACGGATGGCGGGATCAAAGCCTGCACCGTCCTCGCGCCAGGGGACCGCGCCGTCCAATACGTAGGGAGGCGGCGGAAGCCTGATGCCTTCCAGCACCGGGTCCAGCACCTCCATCTCCAGCCCCCGGGGGGCCTCCAGCGGCCCGAAACCCGCAAAGGGACTGTCGCGTACCGCCAGCATCCGCTCAAGCACATCACTGCCGACCGCGCCGAGGTCGAGCCCGTCGATCAGGGCGCTCAACGTTGCCTCGGGATGGGTCTGCAAGCTCTCCATGCGCAGCCGCCGGTGTCGCGCTGCCGGCCACCAGCGATCCAGGTTGCGGTTGCATCGCAACCAGGGGAGCTGCGGCTCAATGGCCGCCGGTTGCGGTGAGCGAGCATGGTCGCGATAGTCTGCGGGCACGAACAGCTGCGCGGCCAACCATCGCGACCAGACCAGACCATGCGGCAACGGATGCCGGACGCAGTGCACCAGGTCGCCCTCGGGCGCCAGCTGCTGCCAGCGCAGCAGCTCGTGGGGGCGCAGCGCGCTCTCGCTGTCCGGAATGACCAGCCTTCGTGGTGCCACCGCCGCGGCCAGTGCAGCCAGCACTTCGGCCGTGCTGCGATCCGACCGTTCGCGTAGCCAGGCATCCGCCGCGGCGATACCACGGGCGTTCTGACCGCCAGTGATGTACTCCGCAATGGCTCGACGCAGCCCGTCGGCAATCGGCGCCTGGCTGATGGCGAAAATCTCCAGCAACTCGTCCACCCGATCCGCCAGACCCAGCCGAAGCTCCGGCATGGCCGCAAGCTGAGGGTGGGAGCCCAGCATCTGCGCCAGCAGCGAACTGCCGCAGAATGGCGCGCCAAACACCAGGATCGGTGCGTTCACCGCCAGCCTCCCGGCCGGCCCAACCAGATTTCGCAACCTCCCCGATGGTTGTCGATGTACTGCCAGTCTCCACCCGCCTGCTGCTGGGCAATGGTCGGTCCATAAGGATTGGCCGTGGCGATGAACAGGCCATGCGGAGTCGAGGCGAAGTTGCGGATTCCCCAGTTGTATCGATTGCCGAAGGCGTTGCGGGTCACGGGCTGCCAGTGCTCGCCATCGGCACTGCGCCAGACTTCGGCACCGCCCAGATGTGTCGTCAACCAGTCCCGCCCCCACAGGTCGAGCAGCGCCACCGCGTCGGGCGGCCAGGTATGTAATGGCAGGTAGGCGAGATTCTGGCCCCAACTGAAGGTTCCGGCATAAAGCCAGCCGTCATGTTCCGCCATGCGCCAGACGTACCCGTTGAACAGCTTTTCGAAGCCCGGCCCCAGCCCCGACAACGGGTACCGCATTCCCTCGCGCGTAATGCGGGACTCTCCGACAATCAGCTCCCAGCTGTCATCGGGCCAGACGCGAATGATCTCCGCCGCCGCCGGGCCGATTCCGGTGGCGCGGTGGAAGCCGCCATTGAGCACCCCGGTACCGACATAGAGCGCGCCGCGGAACTCGCAGAGCGAGACACCCACTTCGTTGAAAATGCCGCGGTCACCGCCGCGCGACAGCACCTTGGTCCAGCGGTAGGGCAGATCACCGCCTGCTGTCTTCCAGAGTTCGAAACCGGTCTTCGGGTTGACGGTGGCCGCGTAGAGATGATCGTTGAACTCCTCCATCTCGAAGACGGTGACATTGGCCTTGCTGCCAAACCCCTCCTCGTTCGCAGCCTCCCAATCGGCGGTCTGGATGTCGCGGGTGGCGTAGATCGTGGAGTCCGAGCCGATACTGTCGGAGATCTTTCGGGCCCCCTGGGAGGAACTGGTGGGTGTGGTGTGCACCCGTCCCTGAAACACCTGCAGCGTCCGGAACGAGCGTACCGCCGGACTGAAGGGCGGGCGCGCTGCCGGCGCAAAGTGGCGGCCGTCCTCACTGCGAAGGATATCGGGCGGATCGGCCGGCTGCGGCGCCCAGGTCGAGACGTACAGGCAGGGCTTGTGGTCGCTCGCCCCCTGAAACACACCGATACCGCGATAGCCGATGTACCGCGGCACCATCATGTTGCCGCGATTGGCGCGCACCATCGGGGCCTGATAGACACGAATCCATTCATCCTCAGCCGGATCAAAACACCAGATCTCGGCCTGCCGCGGAATATCGAAAATGAAGTCAGGGCTATCGACCGGCCACGGCCGGATATCCGGGCGCAACTGGTTCCATTTGTGCGCGGGGATGATGGCGCGGGTGGTCCCGACGTACACCCGCCCCTCGAAGACCGCCATGCTGTGGGCATAGTGATTCTGCCCGTCACCGAAACCGTTGGGGCCGGACAGGCGGAAGTCGGCCTCCTGGAGGCCGACGCCCTGAAGGGCATCCGGTCTCAGGGCAGCCACGACCAGACTTCGACCAGCAGGAAGCGCCAGAGCGCCCGGGTAAACACGATCAGCGCAATGTGACGTTCGCCGGCCGCCTTGCCGACACCGGTCATGCCGGACTTGAGCCGGTCTTCCTCATCGCGCAGCGAGATCTGCACCCGCACCACCTTGCCATAGCGGGCCGCTTCGGCGGCAGGCGCAATGGCGGTCACCTCCCCTTCGAATTCGGTGCCGGGATAGGCCCAGACCTTCGCCGTCGCCGGGCGCCCCACAGCCACCTCACCGACAGCGGATTCCGGCAGTTGGATCTCGGCCTGACGCAGCCCGGCGTCCTCGATCACGGCCAGCACTTCACCGCGGTCCAGATAACGCCCCACTGCGAACTGCAGCCCGCTGGACACCACGCGACCCGCAATCGGAGCCGTCAGTTCAGTCTGAGCCAACTGCTCGCGATGAAACGCCAGCAACGCCTCTTCGCGGGCGATCTGGGCCTGAACCGCCTTGATGTTCTCGTCACGCGCTGGACTGGTCAGCAACTCCAGCGCACGCTGCGCCTCAGCCAGCAGCTGGGCATCCACTTCGGCGGTACCCCGGGCACGATCGAAGTCCTCGACACTGACCCCTCCCTGCCGATAGGCGCGTGCCAGGCGGTCGGCACTGCCCCGCGAGAACTCGTTGCGCTTGGTCAGGGTGGCGACCCGGCTGCGAGCCACCTCGATCTCCTCCTCACGCGCGCCCTTCTCCAGCAGGGTGAGGTCGGCGCGCAGTTGCGCGAGATTGGCCTCGCTGGCCGCCACCTTGGCCCGTTGCTCGGCATCGGCAATCCTCACCAGTGGCTGACCCGCTGCCACGATGTCCCCTTCCGCCACCAGCACCTCGCGGATATCGCCGGGAACCAGCGCGCGCACATCAGCACGTGCCAGCGGCAGGACCTCGAGATCGCCGCTGGGCTCATATCGGTACGGGAACAGGCAGAGCAGCAGGATGCCGCCAAAGATGAATCCCTGACGCCGCGTCGGCCGCCAGGCCTTCAGCCGTTGCCAGCGCGTATCCCAGCCCAGTCCGTCGCGCGGCATCGGTGGCCGCCCCAGTTGCTTGAACATGACTACCCCTATCACCGCGAGGATTGCAAGAAAACCCAGAGCCCCGGTGGCCTCGATGAGTGCAGGCGCCGAGTAGCGACCGATCATCAACAACACCAGAGATCCAAACAAGAAGGTGGCAACGTAGTAGGCCCTGAGCCACCGCTGCGTCAGCGGACGCAGTTGCTGCTGCCACGGTCGGCTTTTGCCGAGGATGGCGAAGAATGACTGCTGCTTGAGGTCGGGCATTCCCAGCCAATGCGACAGGAATGCATACCCGTCATAACGCGCCAAGGGGTTGGCGCGTATCAGCACCGACACCGTGATCAACGTCATCAAGGCGGTCAGGCTCTCGGTCAGTGCCCCACCCTCCCGCTGATTCACCAGCCACAGCAGCATGACCACGCCAAGCAGTCCAAGGCTGCCGATCACCGGCGCCGCGATGATGCGCAACCTGACGGAGCGACGGCTGAGCTCCGGAATGCCACGGCTATCCACCTTGAACGCCGGAACCGGCGGCCGCCCCCAGGTCAATCCGATCCGCGGCGCGCTGGCACTGAGCCGGGCGACGGCATAGGCACAACTGGCCTGGGATACCAGGTTGATCAGCACCACCCCCATCGGCAGCGACCACCACAGCCCGCCTGTCCTGATGTGTTGGGCAGCACCATCCCACCACGCGAACCGGTGCCCCCAAACGGCCGCCAGCAGCGAGATCAGCAACAGGACCGCCATCCATCCCCAGCGACGGTCAATGACGGGCCAGGCGAAGAACCGCCCCAGCGCGATGAATGGACCTGCCGGCAAGGGGCGGTCCAGTGAACTGTCGTGCTCGGCGCCGACATAGAACTTGTGGAGCCCCCCCACCAACGCCGGCTGCGCCAGCGAACCGGGCACCGTCGAGGGCACCAGGGTGGAGGCACGATTTGCCCGCATCGGGCGGCTGCGCCGATCCCGATTCGGCCAGGCCAACGAGTTGCGGGGCACGGGAATGGGCTCGACACGCCCGCCCCCCAAAACCGCGTGCTGGCCCAGCCAGGCCTCGATGTCGCGACTGCGCGACGCCTCGATGCCGTTCTGCGCAGCATGCGCCCAGCGGTCTGCGGGCGGCCGATGACCATCAAGCCACTGCGCCACCAGCAGGGCTTCGGGCTCCAAGGGGAGCAATTCGCCGTCGGGTCGCCGCAGGCCCTCGCCTTCGACCAGCGTGGCACGCAGGTGCAGATACGGCAGCACCTCGCTCACCGTGCGCGATTCCGACGAACCCGACCGACCGAGCGCACCGGGAACCCCATCAGGGGGTCAGGGCGATGGCGCCCGCGAGCAAACGGTTGAGCTGCACGGCGTCGGCACCGCCAAGGGTGCCGGCCGCCTGCTTCAGGGCCAGCGAGTGCAAGAGCAACTCGTAGCGCAGGGACTGGTAGCGCACTTCGGCGGCGAAACGTTGTTCCAGCGCGTTGAACACGTCTGCACTGGTACGCGTGCCCGCCTCGAAACCTGCGCGGGTACCGGACTCCGCCAGCCGAGCCGCTTCCACTGCATCCTGCAGCGCACTCGCCTGTTGCTGCGCGGACATCATGCCCAGATAGGCCTTGCGAGCGGCGAACATCGCATCCGTCTGCGCCTGCTCCAGCGCACCCTGGGCGCGCTCCAGCTGCAGGTCGGCCTGCTCGATGGTGGCAGTCAGCTGCCCGCCCGAGTAGAGCGGCAGCGCGGCTCGCACGCCGATACGTGCTTCGCGCTCATCGCGCTCACCTGCAAGCCCTCCGCCTGCGTCAATTTCGTAGGCTGTGCCCACAATATCCACGGTGGGCCAGCGTCCGCGTCGCGCCTTGACCTGATCCAACTCCGCCGCCCTCAGTGCCAGAGCCTGTTGCAACACCTGCAGATTGTCGGTGCGCGCCCGGGCGACCCAGGCGTATTCGTCAGACGGGTTCGGCACCATGACGTTGAATGTGGGGGACAAGCCCAGAATACGCGCATCATGACGCCCGGCGGCGGCATGCAGCCGGCGCGTCGCCACCCGCGCATCGGATTCCACCTCGGTGCGCCGCGCCATCGCCAACTTCACCGCCGCTTCTGCGTATTGGCGTTCAGCCTCGGTGGTCAGCCCGGCGTCAGCCTGACTCACGACCTGATCACGCTGCTGGCGAACGGCCTTGAGACGGGCGTTGGCCAGCCCCACCGCCTCCTGCGTCGCCAGTGCGCCGAAATAGGCTTCGGCGACATCCAGCAACATTTTGGCGCGTTGGGCCTTCTGCGCGAGTTGCGATTGCTGTTCCCGCACCTCCGCCTGACCGAGCTCCGCCCACAGGGCGGGCCGCAGGACGGCCTGACTCAGGTTGACGCCATAGAGGTACCGCTCGTACTCATCATCGCGGTTGACATCGACGATGCCGAAATAGTCGCCGGTGATGGACTCGTCGACATAGGCGCCTTCCGCAAACGCGGATACCTGCGGCAGCAGCCTTCCGCGGGCACGCTCGACGCCGCGGCTGGCGACGGCCGCCAGGGCATCGGCACTCCGAGCCTCCGGGTGATTCCGCAACGCATCGCCGTAATAGCTCAGCAGATCGGCGGTACCCTCAGCGGACGAGGCTACCGGCGGCAGCATCACCGACAGCGATATCAGTAGGGCGCGAACCGGCCCGCGCAGGGCGGATCCCGTGCAAAAGTCAGCCATATCGAAAATTCATCGGTGATAACCGTGCCCGCACCCCCCAAGGAGCGGAGGCGCGCTAGCTTGCCTGAAGTATCTACGAGAAAATGTAAGACAATGCCGTGATCATCCGGGCCTGCGGCCAGGGTCATCGCGGACTGGTGCAGGATACCGAGAATGCCGTCGGAGGGCATATCCATGTGGCCATTGCTGATTGCGCTCGCGCTGGCGGTTGCCGTCCTGGGATGGCGACTTCGCCATCTGTCACGTCTGATGTCACGCATGGAGGCCGAACTCTCGGCCCTGGCAGGCGCACGGGCGCTCGAGGGCCCGGACATCGAGTCCCTGCTGGCGCCCGAGCGTCCGTCCCTGATCACCATCGAAATTCTCAACCCTTTCGAGTTGGCGATGCGAGAGTCGAAGCTGGCCGGCACATTCGGCTCACTGGCGCCCTCCCTGGTCCGTCAGGAGGTCATGCGCCAGGCGACCAGCCGAGTCCGCGAGCAACTGGCCGAACAAGGGGTGGAAGCCGAGGTGCAGCTTGTTCGCGGCCGCTAGCCTTGGGCTGCTGGCAGGCGTTATCGCGGTGACGCTGGCCCTGCGGGCCCTGGATCGTCGCGCGCGCCACTGGGCACGCAGCGCCCGACGTCTGGCCGTGCGCGCCCGCGATGCTGAAATACGGATCGCGCAACAGGAGCGGCTGGCCGAGGTGCAGCGACGTGCAGAGCAGGCGGTGGAACAGACCAACGCCACGGTCCGCGCCATTCACCGGGGGATCGCCCGCATCCCGTTCGGCATCCTGTCCCGCCTGCAGGCCACCCGCGCCCCGGCACGCGTGGTGCAGACCGTTCATGATGAAACCAGCGATGTTGTGTACGACAGCATCTCGGCAGTCAACCGCCTGATCGGCACTCAGGTAAGGCGTGGCCTGCGGCCGGCAGACGATCCCACCGTGCCACCGGACGACAAATCAACTCCGATATGATCGGAGGGCGCCCCAACCCATTGACGCCCCATGTCCCCTTCACCCCGGTACGCTTCGCTCAGTATCGCCCTGCACTGGCTCATGCTGGTGCTGCTGGTGGCGGTGTACGCCTGCATTGAGCTGCGCGAACTGTTTCCCCGCGGCAGCGAACCCCGTGAGCTGATCAAGACCTGGCACTTCATGTTGGGGATGCTGGTGCTGGTACTGGTCACCGTCCGTCTGTGGGCCCGATGGCGCCATGCTGCGCCACCGATATCGCCGGCCCTGCCGCGCTGGCAGGCCGGACTGGCGCAGCTCATGCATCTCGCCCTCTACGCTCTGATGATCGGCATGCCCATCGGGGGATGGCTCATCCTCAGTGCCGAAGGGAAGCCCGTGCCCTTCTTCGGACTGACCCTCCCCCCCTTGACGGGGGTCGATCCGACCGTTGCCGAGCTGGTGGAGGAAATCCACGAGACGGCGGGCGTTGTCGGCTACTGGCTCATCGGCCTGCATGCCGCTGCCGGGCTGGCACATCACTACCTGCAAAGGGACAACACGCTCAGGCGCATGCTCCCTGCCGGTCGTAACGGGTAAGCATTGATGTCCGCACCTGGGCCGGGGACGTATCGCACCGGAACCGCAGGGGATGGACGCGCGTGAGCACCGATTGGACCGTGCATCCCGGGGCCGGCGGTCAGCGCTGCTGTATTCGCTTTGCCGCCATGGCGTCGACCTGCGAGATCTGGGTCGATGGCGCCCCCCCTTCGCAGTGGCCGACACTGGCGCAGACCGCCTATCACGAAGCGCGGCGCATTGAACGGAAGTGGAGCCGCTACCGCGACGACAATCTCATTCATCGCATCAACAGCGCCGACGGCAACACCGTGGAGGTCGATGACGAAACCGCCCGGTTGCTGGACTATGGCGCGGTCCTGTTCGAGGCCAGCGAAGGTCGTTTCGACCTGACGTCCGGGGTGCTGCGTCGGGCGTGGCGCTTCGACGGCGGCAACCGACTCCCCGACGACACCCACGTGCGGCAGCTGCTTGAGCAGGTAGGCTGGCAACGGGTCCGATGGGCCCGCCCCCATCTGCAGATGGCGCCGGGCATGGAAATCGACCTGGGCGGCATCGGCAAGGAATACGCGGTGGATCAAAGCCTGTCCCTGTTGCAGGCTCACACCGACGCGGCACTGCTGGTGAATTATGGCGGCGACCTCGCCGCCAACCGGCCACCTGGGGATGACGCCCCTTGGCGGATCGGCATCGGTGACGACGGACACCCGGATGTGGGGGCCCCCTTGATCCGATTGCGGCGCGGTGGCATCGCCACCAGTGGCGACGCCCATCGGTTCGTGGAAACCGGCGGCGTCCGCTACGGCCACGTGCTGGATGCCCGAACCGGCTGGCCGGTACCAGGCGCGCCACACAGTGTGACGGTGGCTGCTGCCACCTGCAGCGAGGCCGGCAGCCTGTCGACGTTGGCAATGCTATCAGGCGCAGACGCGGAGGCCTTTCTCCGCAACCAGGGGGTGGACTTCCATGTACTGCGCCCGACCCCGGCACCAGACGCGCCGTGAAACATTAACGGACGTTCATCCTCCCAACAGGCTGGGGACAGCGCCGGCCACCGACAATCACCACTCGTCGTAAACGGTGACCTGTCATGTCGAAGATGTCCGCCTTGATTGCGGCCCTGTTGATCGGGATCAGCGCATCAGCCTCTGCCAGCCCGGCACTGTCGGTACTCCAGCCCTATCGGGGCAAGCCGGTATATGTCGATTTCTGGGCATCCTGGTGTGTGCCCTGCGCCCAGTCGTTTCCCTGGCTCAACGAGATGAAACGCCGCTATGGCGACGAGATCCAGTTCGTTGGCGTGAATGTCGACGAGCAGCGCCGTGACGCCGATCGCTTCCTGCAGCGCCACCCGGCGCATTTTGCATTGCTGTTCGATCCCGCCGGAGCGCTGGCCAGCCATTTCGCACTGGAAGGCATGCCCAGCGCGCTGATCCTTGATGCCGACGGCCAGGTGCTGTGGCGACACAGCGGCTTCCGGACAGCGGAAACCCCAACCTACGAACAGGCCATCCAGGAGGCCATTGCCCGATGAACACCATACGGATGCTCACACTGACCCTGGTGCTGCTGATCAGCGCCTGCGCGCCGGTTCAGCCCTGGCAGCGTGGCACCCTGGCACGCCCCGATATGCAACTGGTCACCGACCCGGCTCAGGCCGCCTTCGAAGACCACACCTATTTCAGCAAGGAAGCGTCCAGTGGCGGTCGCGGCTTTGGAGGAGGAGGCTGCGGATGCAACTGAAGCCCAACACCCTGAGCGCGGCCGCGCTGGCCCTGCTCGGCAGTACCGGCACCCAGGCCGCTGACACCGGCAAGTGGCAGTTCGACGCTGCCACGCTGGTCTACAGCGAAGCCGACGGCCGGGTGCAGGCTGTCGAGCCCAAACTGCGCGCCACGCGCGCATTGGAAAACGACCGCAGCATCTCCGCAGCCATCACTGTCGACGCCCTCACCGGTGCCTCGCCCAACGGGGCTGCGCCAGCCGACAGACCGCAGACCTTCACCAGTGCCTCCGGCAACAAGCCGTATACCACCGACGCCTTCGAAACCCCGCTGGATGACGACTTCCGCGATACCCGGGTCGCGCTGGACGGCAGCTTCACCACGCCGGTGGGCGCACAGACGCTGACCACCTCGCTGGCGGCATCGAAGGAGTACGACTATCTGTCGATCTCGGCTGGCGCGGTGCTGTCGAAGGACTTCAACCGCAAGAACACCACGATCAGTGCCGGCTTCAATGTGGCGCAAGACACCATTGATGCGGTCGGCGGTGCGCCGGAGCCGCTGTCGGCGATGGCCGCACCAGGGAATCCGCGAGCCGAATCCAGCGAAACCAAGCAGATCTACGATCTGCTGCTCAGCGTGACCCAGGTACTGTCGCCGGTCAGTCTCCTCCAGCTCAGCTATTCGATGAGTCAGTCGGACGGCTATCTCAATGACCCATACAAGTTGCTGTCGGTGGTTGATGCCAATGGCGATCCGCTGCGGTACGTCTACGAGGCACGACCGGACACCCGCCTGAAACAGGCCGTGTTCGCCCAGTACAAGCGTTTCGTGTTCAACCGCGATGTACTGGATGTGTCACTTCGCTTCATGCGCGATGACTGGGGCATCAGCTCCGAAACCCTGGACATGACCTACCGCTGGAATTTCTCTGAAACCCGCTACCTAGAGCCTCATGTCCGCTACTACCTGCAGGGCGAGGCGGATTTCTATCGTGCCGCCTTGTTCGACGGCGAGGACACCACGCTCACCGAGGCCAGCGCCGACCCTCGGCTGGGACGCTTTGACGCGATCACGCTTGGACTGAAGTACGGTCAGACCCTGCGCAGCGGCAACGAGTGGAACGTCAGACTCGAAGGCTACACCCAGCTGGGCAGCACCGCAGGCGTGCCGGCACAGGCCGCCGCCGGACTCAGCCGGTTCGATCTGGATCCGTCCCTCGATGCTGTGATGCTGACCGCAGGCTATCGCTTCAGCTGGTAGCCCTGTGATCACGGCTGCGCGCCAGACCGATTCGCGGCAGGCTACCCTATGACCCACGACAACAGGGCGGGCCGGTCCCTGGGGGATGCCAGCACCATGCGGATCTTGATCATTGAGGATGACCCTGAACAGGCGCGATTCCTGCTCAAGGGGTTGCGGGAGGCCGGCCATCGCGTGGATCACGCCGCCAACGGGCGCGACGGACTGTTTCTCGCGGTCTCCGAACCCTACGACCTCTGCATCGTCGACCGCATGCTGCCGCAGATGGACGGTCTGGCCGTGGTGACGGCCCTGCGGGCATCGGAGCAGCAAGTGCCGGTGATCATCCTGTCGGCCCTGGGCCAGGTTGATGACCGCGTGCGCGGGCTCAAGGCCGGCGGCGACGACTACATCGTCAAACCGTATTCATTTCAGGAACTGCTGGCGCGGATCGACGCCATCACCCGCCGGGGCTCACCAGTATCCGAAACGACGGTGCTGCGGGTCGCCGACCTGGAAATGGACCGGCTTTCGCGCACAGTGCGACGCGGCAGCCAGACGCTCAACCTGAAGCCGCAGGAATACCGGCTGCTGGAGTACCTCATGCGTCACGCCGGACAGGTGGTGACCCGCACCATGCTGCTGGAGGGGGTCTGGGACTACCACTTCGACCCTCAGACCAACGTCATCGATGTGCATATTTCGCGGTTGCGAGCCCGCATCGACCCCGACGGCAACCGCCCCCTGATCCATACGGTCCGGGGTGCCGGTTACTGTCTGCGGGAAGGGCCTTGATACACCGCATGCTGCGTCCAGGCCTGATGCTGCGGCTGGCGCTGATCAATACGCTGGTGTTCAGTCTCGGCGCCGGTCTGGTGATCTTCAGCATCACCTCGCTCAGCCTGCAGTACGTCCAGGGCCATCTCGATGAAAGCGTCACCGCCGAACTGGCCATTCTGGAGTCGGACTATCGCATCGACGGCCTGGGCGGCGTCATCGGCCTGATACAGGAACGCGACCGCCTCGATTCAGCCTGGCACGGCCGCATCTACCGGCTCGAGTCGGCGGAGGGGCAGCTGCTGGCCGGCGATTTTCCGCACTGGCCGACCGAGTTGGTGATGGATGCGGCGCCGATCGCCTTACGCGCCCAGGTGCCGCCCGACAACACCGAGATCCAATGGATGGTGGCCGCGCGTGTACTGCCGGCTGGCGAGCGCCTGCTGGTCGGCTTCGACCGCGCCGAAACCCTTGCGCTGGCCTCACAGGTACGGCGTGCCGCCGGCTGGAGCGTGCCACTGGCGCTGCTCATCGCGCTGGTCGGCAGCTTTGCCGCCAGTCGAACTGCGGCGCGACAGATCGGAACCATCAATGCCAGCGCACGCCGCATCGTGGCCGGTGACCTGCAACACCGCATACCGCTGCAGGGCAGCGGCGATGAACTGGACCGGCTGACCCAGACCCTTAACACCATGCTGGACCGGATCAACGAGCTGATCGCTGCAACACGAGGGGCAACGGATGCCATCGCCCACGACCTGCGCTCGCCGCTGGCGCGCCTGCGCGCCGCCCTTGAGGATGGTCAGCGACGCCCGCCAGACCCGGCGCTCCTGGCGCCCTGGTTGCAGGAGCGTGTCGAGGACATCGATCAGGTCCTCGGGAGTTTTTCCGCCCTGCTGCAGCTGGCCACCGTGGAATCGGGGGTGCTGCGCAGCCAGTTCCGACCGGTCGGCCTGGCAACGGTGGTCAGTGATGCCATGTCACTCTACGAAGCGATGGCCGCGGACATCGGCTGCGATCTGCAGCTGCGCGGTGTGGAGGGCAACACCCCGCTGATGGGAGACCGCCACCTGCTGTTCCAGGCTGTGGCGAACCTGCTCGACAATGCCCTGAAGTTCACTCCGCCAGCGGGGCAGGTGCTGCTGACCCTCACCCGCGAAGGCGACTGGATGCAACTGGACATCGAGGACAATGGTCCCGGCATCCCGACCGGGGACGAGGATCGCGTGTTCGATCGTCTGTTCCGCCACGACCGGACGCGTCAATCCCAGGGCTACGGCCTTGGCCTCAGCCTGGTGCGCGCCATCGCGCGACTGCATGGTGGCGACTGCAAGGTTGTCCCCCATGCCGGTGGGGCCTTGCTGAGAATGCGCCTGCCGGTCGCTCAGAGAAACTCGCAGAGATAGGCGGCAGCCCCGCCCACCGGGCTCACGTCAAAGCCGCTGTTGGCCGCAATCTCGAAGGCTGTACCGGCGGGATACAGCGCCCATTCACCGCCATCGGGCCGCACGCGGAGCTGACCACTGGTCACCGTCATGCGCTCGGCCGCTTCGGTTCCAAAGTGATAGTCCCCCGGGGCGATGACCCCGACCGTGGCGCGGCGCCCGTGACGCTCGAATGCGACACTCTGTACGCCACCATCGAAATAGCTGTTGTGCTTGAGCATAGGAATCCTGAGTGACACCAACCCGGTTGGGCGGCGCATTGTAGCCGCACGATGGCCTACACTTTGCCTCCCCGATCCAACTCCCGAGCAGGAACGCTGTCGTGATCAAACGCGTGGTATTCAACCAGAAGGGTGGCGTCGGCAAGACCACCATTGTCGCCAACCTCGCCGCCATCGCCGCCAGCCGCGGCCTGAAAACCCTGGTCGTCGATCTCGACACCCAGGGCAACGCCAGCCAGTACCTGCTGGGGCCGGAGGTGACACCCGCGCAGACCATTGCCGACTTCTTCGAAGGCACGCTGTCGTTCTCCCTCAGCCAGCCCGGCTTCGGCAGCTTTGCCACCCCCACCCGCTTCGACAATCTGGAAGTGGTGGCGGCCAGCCCGCGACTGGACGAGTTGATCGTCAAGCTTGAGGCCAAGCAGAAGATCTACAAGCTGCGCGACGCCTTGCGCAAGCTGCGCGGCTACGACGCGGTCTTCATCGACACACCGCCAGCGCTGAACTTCTACAGCCGCTCCGCCTTGATTGCCGCCGACCGTGTGCTGATCCCGTTTGACTGCGACGAATTTGCGCGCCAGGCCCTCTACACGCTGCTGGAGAACCTGCAGGAACTGAAAGCGGACCACAACGAGGACCTGACGGTCGAAGGCATCGTCGTCAACCAGTTTCAGTCCCGCTCCCGGTTACCGCAGCGCCTGGTCGACGAGCTGCGCGCCGAGGGCCACCCGGTAATGGCGCAGACGCTGTCGACCTCGGTGAAGGTCAAGGAATCCCACGAGCACCACCGTCCGCTGATCTGGGAAGATGCGCGTCACAGGGTTACGCAGGAGTACCTTGCCCTGTTCAACGCCCTGAACGACTGAGCGCGACTGAACCACCGATCGCCGGCGGGCAGCCGCCCGACCCGGCGACGGCTTAGGGCTTGAGGTGCTCGTCGAAGAACTGCTTGGCCTTGTCCAGCCAGGAGGTGGTTTCCGGGCTGTGTCGGGCACCATCATCGGCCAGCGTGTCCGCCAGCTCCCGCAGCAACTCCCGCTGCCGCTTGCTGAGCCGGACCGGTGTTTCCACCCGGACGTTGCATAGCAGGTCGCCCTGCCCGGCGCCCCGAACCGACTTCACACCCAGCCCACGCAGGCGGAAGGTCTTGCCGGTCTGGGTCCCCTCGGGAATCTTGAGGGTCGCCCGCCCCTCCAGGGTCGGCACTTCCAGCTCGCCGCCCAGCGCAGCCGTCACCATGCTCACCGGTACGGTGCAGTACAGATCATTGCCTTCGCGCTCGAAGAAATCATGCGGTTTGACGTTGATCTGTACGTACAGATCGCCCGGCGGCGCACCGGTCTCACCCGGTTCGCCCTCGCCCGACAAGCGGATGCGGTCTCCGGTATCGACGCCCGGCGGCACTTTCACCTGCAAGGTCTTGTCGTTCTGGACCTTGCCCGCCCCGCGACAACTCCGACAGGGGTCGGTCACCATCGTGCCCCGCCCTCTGCAGTGCGGACAGGTCTGCTGCATGACGAAGAAGCCCTGCTGCACCCGAACCCGTCCGGTACCGCGACAGGTCGAGCACGTCGGAGGCGGCTTGCCGTCCGCTGTGCCGTGGCCGTGGCAACTGTCGCAATCGTTCCAGGTGGGGATACGGATGGTTTCTTCGGTGCCGAAGGCTGCCTGCTCCAGCGACAGCTCCATCATGTAGCGCAGGTCGGCCCCGCGGCGAGGACCGCCGCGGCCGCCCGCACCACCGAAGATGTCGGAAAAGACATCCCCGAAGATGTCCGAGAACCCGCCGCCACCGAAGCCGCCGCCACCGCCCGCGCCACCGCTGCGGTTGAGGCCTTCGTGACCATACTTGTCGTACACCGCCCGCTTGTTGGCGTCGCTCAGCACCTCGTAGGCCTCACTGGCCTCCTTGAACGCCTCTTCCGCCTCGGCATTGCCGGGATTGCGGTCGGGGTGATGTTTCATCGCAAGACGGCGGTAGGCCTTCTTGATGACGTCGTCGGCGGCATCCCGGCTGACGCCGAGCACCTCGTAGTAGTCGCGCTTGCTCATGGATGGGGGCGTGCGGCCTGACCGGCGTGAATGCGGCCCACGCAGGAGGTGGGCACCTGAAAACGACGAAAGGGGTGAGGTCCTTGGACCTCACCCCTCGCGCTGCGGAGATTACTTCTTGTCGTCCTTGACCTCGGTGAACTCGGCATCAACCACATCCCCGTCCGCCCCGGCCTCGCCAGCACCCGCCTGCGGGCCTTCGGCGGCACCCGCCTTGGCATAGGCACGTTCCGCCAGCTTGGCACTGGCTTCGGTCAGGGCCTGGGTCTTGGCCTCGATGGCCTCCTTGTCATTGCCCTTGACCGCCTCGCGCAGTTCGCCGATGGCCGCCTCGATGCGGGTCTTTTCATCCGCCTCGACCTCGGACTCGAGATCCTTCAGCGACTTCTCGACGGCGTGGATCATCTGGTCCGCCTGGTTGCGGGCGGTGATCAGCTCGTTGAACTTGCGGTCTTCCTCGGCATGGGCCTCGGCGTCCTTCACCATCTTCTCGATCTCGTCGTCGGACAGGCCGGAGTTGGCCTTGATGACGATGGACTGCGACTTGCCGGTGGCCTTGTCGCGCGCCGACACGTTGAGAATGCCGTTGGCATCGATGTCGAAGGTCACCTCGACCTGCGGCATGCCGCGCGGCGCCGGCGGGATGTCGGCCAGATCGAAACGGCCCAGCGACTTGTTGGCCGAGGCGATCTCGCGTTCCCCTTGGTAGACCTGGATGGTCACCGCGGTCTGGTTGTCGTCGGCCGTGGTGAAGGTCTCGGACTTCTTGGTCGGGATGGTGGTGTTCTTCTCGATCAGCTTGGTCATCTTGCCGCCCAGGGTCTCGATGCCCAGCGACAGCGGGGTGACGTCGAGCAGCAGCACATCCTTGACGTCGCCGGCCAGCACGGCGCCCTGGATCGCGGCGCCGACCGCCACTGCTTCGTCCGGGTTGACGTCCTTGCGCGGCTCACGACCAAAGAAACTCTTGACCGTCTCCTGCACCTTGGGCATGCGGGTCTGACCGCCGACCAGGATGATCTCCTGGACATCGCTGGCCTGGAGGCCGGCATCCTTGAGCGCGATCTTGCAGGGCTCGATGGTGCGGCTCACCAGATCCTCCACCAGCGACTCGAGCTTGGCCCGGGTCAGCTTGAGGTTGAGGTGCTTGGGGCCGGAGGCATCGGCGGTGATGTACGGCAGGTTGATCTCGGTCTGCGTGGTGCTGGACAGCTCGATCTTGGCCTTCTCCGCAGCTTCCTTCAGGCGCTGCAGGGCCAGGGGGTCCTTCTTCAGGTCCACACCCTGTTCCTTCTGGAATTCGGTGGCGATGTAGTCGATCACCCGCATGTCGAAATCCTCACCACCGAGGAAGGTATCCCCGTTGGTGGCGAGCACTTCGAACTGATGCTCGCCGTCCACTTCGGCGATCTCGATGATGGATACGTCGAAGGTGCCGCCGCCCAGGTCATAGACGGCCACCTTGCGGTCACCCTTGACCTTGTCCATGCCGAAGGCCAGCGCCGCGGCGGTGGGCTCGTTGATGATGCGCCTGACTTCGAGACCGGCAATCTTGCCGGCATCCTTGGTGGCCTGGCGCTGGCTGTCGTTGAAGTAGGCCGGAACGGTGATCACCGCTTCGGTGACGGCCTCGCCGAGATAGTCCTCGGCGGTCTTCTTCATCTTCATCAGCACTTCGGCGCTGACCTGCGGCGGCGCCATACGGTTTCCCTTGGCCTCGACCCAGGCATCACCGTTGTCGTTCTTGACGATCTTGTAGGGCACCATGGCGATGTCCTTCTGCACCACGCTGTCGTCGAACCGGCGCCCGATCAGACGCTTCACCGCAAACAGGGTGTTGTGCGGATTGGTCACCGCCTGGCGCTTGGCCGGGCGGCCGACGATGGTCTGCCCGTCGTCGGTGTAGGCGACGATGGAAGGTGTGGTGCGTTCACCTTCAGCGTTTTCGATCACCTTGGCGTTGCCGCCGTCCATGATGGCGACGCAGCTGTTGGTGGTGCCGAGGTCGATACCGATGATTTTGGCCATGTTGGGCTCCGGAAATTCGTTGAAACGTCTAGTCAGAAAGTGGGCGCCACGGGGCGCATTTCAAGGGGATCAGGCGCCACCGGCGCCGTCTGCGGGCGCCTTGGCCACGACCACCATGGCCGGGCGCAGCAGGCGACCGTGCAACTGGTAGCCCTTCTGCATCACGGACAGCACGTGGTTGGGCGGCACATCGGCGCTTTCGATCATGCTCATGGCCTGGTGCACCTCGGGATCGAAGGCCTGCCCGGCGGGGTCGACGACGGTGACCCCCTGCTTTTCCAGCAGGGCATCGAATTGCTTGTGGGTCAGCGTCATGCCGTCCACCAGCGCCTGCACCTGCGCCTCGGGGCGCTCGGCCGCCTTGATCCCCAGCTCCAGGGAGTCCACCACGCTCAGCAGCTCGCGCAGCAGGCCCTCGGCGGCAAACCGGGCGCTGGTCTGGGCTTCACGCTCCAGTCGGCGCCGGGTGTTTTCCAGATCCGCTGCCGCCCGCAGCTGGGCGTCACGGGCCTGCGTGGCACGCGCTTCGGCCTCGGCCAGCGCCTGCTCAAGTTCGGCGATGCGCTCGTTGGGATCGAGGGTGTCCTGCGGGTGTTCGGGTGGCACGTCGGTCGGGCTCATGCGGAGACCTAAGGTTCGAGTGAATGGGCTGCGACGGAGGGCCCATCAGGTCCTGAGCGCCGCGCCCAAAGCCTTGGGGCGGCCTCCGCATTTTTCAAGGGTTGCTGCGATGCCGGAACGCTAAAACAGCGTGGGGACCAGCTCAGTCCAGGCCTCGTGACAGGATTCGCGCCGTCTCGCGAACCAGGGGGATGATGCGCTGATAGGCCATGCGGGTCGGCCCGATCACCCCGAGAATGCCTGCCACCTGGCCATCCACATAGTAGGGAGAGGTCACCACCGCCATTTCGTCGAGCACCTGATAGCCCGATTCCTCACCGATGAACACCTGCACCCCGTCCGCCCCCAGACACTGGTCGAACAGGGTCAGCAGATCGCGCTTGCGATCCAGGGCATCGAACAGCCCCCGCAGCCGCTGCACGTCCGCCAGCTCCTGAAAACCGAACAGATTGGCGCCCCCGGCGTGAACGAAGTCCTTCTGCTGCTGACCCGGCTCCATCGCCTGACTGGCAATGCGTGCCGCCTGCTGCAACACCTGATTGACCTCGTTCTGGGCGACCACCGCCTCTTCCAGCAGCGCCCGGCGCAGGTCGACCAGGTTGCGCCCGGCGAAGCGCTCGTTGAGCGCATTGGCGTACTGCGCCAGCTCGTCAGCCCCGTAGGCGCGATCCATCTGCAGCACCCGGTTCTGCACTTCGTGTTGGTTGACGACCAGAATCGCCAGCACCCGCTGGTCAGACAGAGGCAGAAACTCGATCCGCCGCAGGGTGGCGAGGTTGCGCCGAGGCAGGGTCACCACCCCCGCCATGCGGGACAACTGCGACAACAGACTGCTGGCAGCCTGGGCCAGATCCTGCGCGGAGTTGTGGCGGCTGCGCCCGAACTCGGCCTCCAACGCGGTGCGACTAGGCTCGTCCAGAGGCTCCGGCGACAGCAGGCTGTCGACGAAATAGCGATACCCCCGCTGGGTGGGGATGCGCCCGGCCGAAGTATGCGGAGAAGCCACGAAACCCAGCTCGTCCAGGTCGGCCATGACATTGCGGATGGTGGCCGAGGACAACCCCAGCCCGGCAGCACGCGACAGTGTCCGTGACCCGACCGGCTGGCCATCCTGGATATAGCGTTGGATCAGCAGCTTGAGCAGTTCCTCGGCACGGCTGTTGAGCACATCGGACATGGGCGTGGTACTGAACGATCTGATCCGGACGCTAGCGAATGACTGCGGTGTCCGCAAGCATGCGTTCCGGATGCCGGGGCGGCGGGCGGTATGAAATACTGCGCGCATGTCCCATTTCTCTCGCATCGGTGTCATCGCCAAGCAGGACGCGCGCGCCATCGACACGGCCCGTCGCCTGCTGGCCTACCTGTCGCAGGCCGGTCATGTCCCCCTGCTGGACCGGCATCTGGCGCAACGCACCAATGCCGACACCGCCTCCATTCGTGAGCGGGATGCGCTGGGCACCGAATGCGACCTCGTCATCGTGGTGGGGGGCGACGGCACGCTGCTCTCGGCCGCCCGCAGTCTGGCGCCCAGTGGCGTGCCGATTCTCGGCATCAACCAGGGGCGCCTCGGGTTCATGGTCGATGTGGCCCCCGATGACATGGAAACCCATCTTGATCAGGTACTGGACGGCCACTATGTAGCGGAACAGCGCCTGCTGCTCACCGCTCACATCGAATCGCAGGGCCGCAGCCGCGGCACCCTGCTCGCCGTCAACGACGTCGTGGTCAGAAATCTGGCAGCCATTCGCATGCTGGAATTCGAAACCTGGCTGGATGACCAGTTCATCAGTCAGCACCGCGCCGACGGCATGATCGTCAGCACCCCCACTGGATCAACCGCCTATGCCCTGTCCGGCGGCGGACCGGTGGTCCATCCCGGACTTGAGGCGCTGTCGCTGGTGCCCATCTGCCCGCACACGCTGTCGGACCGCCCCATCGTGGTCGGGGCCGATCGTCCGGTACATCTGGTGTTGGGCGGTGGCACGGGAACCAGTGCAGCGGTCACCTGCGATGGCCAGACCCATGAGGTGTTGCGGGTGGGCGACCGGCTCACCATTCAACGAGCGCATCACCGCCTGCACCTGATCCATCCCGCGCGCTACGACTACTTCAGCATCCTTCGCGACAAGCTTCACTGGGGCCGGGCACCGGCCTGAGGCGCATGCTCACCACACTGACGATCCGCAACCTCGCCATCATCGAGCAATTGACGCTCGACTTCTCGGCTGGCTTCACTGCGCTGACCGGTGAAACCGGCGCCGGAAAATCGATCCTGATCGATGCGCTGGGCCTGCTGCTGGGGGGACGTGCCGACAGCCAACTGGTACGGGATGGTTGCGAGCGAGCCGAGGTCACCGGCATTTTCTCGATGACTCCCGAGTCCGAAGCACACGCCTGGCTCGCCTCGCACGAGCTCGTGGATCTCGATGCGCCCGACCAGCTGGTTCTGCGACGCGTCGTCCTTAGCGAAGGCCGTACTCGGGCCTTCGTCAACGGCCAGCCGGTCAACGCCGCCCCCCTGCGCGACCTGGGCGCTTTGTTGGTGGAGATCTTCGGGCAGTCGGAGTCCCAGACCCTGCTGCGAACCGAGATTCAGCGCCAGCAACTCGACGCATTCGCCGATCATGGCGACTCTCTCGCCACCGTCTCCCGCCTCGCCGACGAGATCCGCGCCCTGGATGCGCGCGCCGCCGCATTGCGCAGCGCCGGCCCGGTCGACCCCGCGCAACTGGATTTCCTGCGCTACCAGGTCAACGAGCTCGCCGCCCTCGATCTGCGGCCGGAAAGCCTGCAACAGCTCGAGCACGATCATCGCCGGCTGGCCCACGCCGATCAGCTGCTGGCAGAGGGTGGCCTGGCCCTTGATCTGCTGTACGCCGGTGACAACTCGGCTTCCGCTCGGCTGGGCGAGGCCGTCGCACGGCTGACGCCGATGGCCGGCCTCGACAGCGATTTCGAATCGGTCCTGAAGCTGGCGGACGGGGCCGAGGCGCACCTCGCGGAGGCAGCCGACAGCCTGCGGCACCTGCTGGACCGCCTGGAAATCGACCCGGCCCAACTGGCCGAGACCGAACGCCGGGTCGCTGCGGTTCATGACCTCGCACGCAAGCATCGCTGCAAGGCCTCGGAGCTGGATGCCCAGCGGACACGGCTGCAACAGCAGCTGGCGGATACCGAAGGCGCAGAGTCCACATTGGTGCAGCTTGCCGAAACGCGTGACGCCACCCTGAAACGCTACCGCAAGGCGGCCGCCGCGCTCAGCACATCGCGCCGAGAGGCCGCCGAACGCCTGGCCCGCGAGGCAACCGGATTGATCCGCCAATTGGGGATGCCCAACGCGCGCTTCGGGATCGCTGTCGAACCTGCCGCCGATGACGAGGTGAAACGACACGGGCTCGACGACGTACGCTTCGACTTCAGCGCCAACCCCGGCCAGGCGCCTCGCCCCCTGGCAAAGGTGGCCAGTGGTGGCGAGCTGTCCCGCATCTCACTGGCCCTGCAGGTGGTGTTGACCCAGGACCTGGGCGCAGACACGCTGATTTTTGACGAAGTTGACGCTGGCATCAGCGGTGGCGTTGCCGAAATCGTTGGGCAACAGCTCAGGGCACTGGGGCGGCAGCGACAGGTGATGAGCGTGACTCACCTTGCACAGGTGGCTGCGCAGGCCATGCAGCATGTCGGCATTCGCAAGGAGGTGCGCGGCAGCCAGACCTTTACCACCGTGCAGATGCTGAGCCCGGATCAGCGGGTCGAGGAACTGGCCCGCATGCAGGGCGGCGTTGCCATCAGTGAGCGGGCGCGCGAGCACGCCCGGGAACTGCTGCAGCGCGCAGGGGACTGAACCCGCCTGCCTACTACTTTTTGGTCTTGGGTTTGACGTACAGCACCAGGCTGTGGTCGTGCACCACATAGCCATGTTTCTCGGCAATCTGCTTCTGCAGCCGTTCGATCTCCTCGCTGTAGAACTCGATCACCTTGCCGGTCTCGACGCACACCATATGATCGTGGTGCTCGCCCTTGGCCAGTTCGAAGACCGCGTGGCCGCCCTCGAAGTTGTGGCGCACCACCAAGCCCGCAGCCTCGAACTGGGTCAGCACCCGGTACACCGTTGCCAGGCCGATCTCCTCATGAGCATCAAGCAACCGACGGTAGATGTCTTCGGCGGACAGGTGGGCGTCCGGATTGGTCTCGAGGATTTCAAGAATCTTGAGACGGGGCAGCGTGACCTTCAGGCCGGCATTGCGCAGATCGGAGGATTCCACCGGCAATTCTCGTGGGGGCGATGGGGTATTATGCCCGTTCACCCCGTTCCGGCAAGCTGATCGATGCGCGCTTCGATGCTCTCCGCTGTGTTGCTGCCGCTGGCCCTGTTCGTGGCCGGCTGCCAATTGGTCTATACCCTGCCCACCCGTCAGGGCAACGTGATCGAGCAGAAAAAGCTGGACCAGCTGCAGCTGGGCATGACGCGCGAACAGGTCCGCTACCTGCTGGGCACCCCGCTGGCTGCCAGTCCATTCGACACGGATCGGTGGGACTATCTGGGCTATTACCGCTCTCCCCGCGGCGCCGAGGCCGAGCGCACTGTCAGCCTCTATTTCGTTGATGGCGCCCTCGCCCGGATGGAAGGCATCACGCTGGCGGATGCGAAGAGCGCGATCGAGACGCCCGACCTTGAGGCGGTCGTCGAAGAGGAGGAACGTGCCCTGCTGGAAGCCGAACGCAAGGAAAGCGAAGATCGCGGCGTGATCATCCGCCAGGAAGAAGACGCCTCGGCACCCGGCACACCCGCACCCTGATACGCCGCCCAGGCCGGCTTGGGCTTTAGCTGGCGCGGGCTGCCCGCTGTCGGCGCACTTCCTTGGGATCGGCTTTCAGAGGTCGATAGATCTCCACCCGGTCGCCGGCACTGACCGTGTCTTCGAGGCGAACCAGGCGGGCATGAATGCCCACCTTGTTGTCGCCCGTCAGGTCGATATCCGGATACCGGGGCAACAGCCCGGACAGTTCAATCACCTCGCGCACCGTGGCACCCGCCGGCACGTCCAGTTTGAGCACCACCTGCTCGCCCGGGCGCGCGTACGTCACTTCCACCTGCAGCAGATCACCACTCACGTTTTCGATCGTCCTCTTCGCCGGAGTTCAGGCGTCATTCCACAGCGCCAGCAGGGCATCGGTCACCCCCAACGCCTGCAGCAACAGAATCAGCAGAGCCACGCGTGTCGGGTAACGGAACATGAAGTACCAGACCGGAAACCCGTAGCCACCACCGTATGCAGCGCGCGCCATTTCGGGCGGAATGATGCGCCCGCAGAACACGCAAAACAACAGGGCCCCGAGCGGCGCTGCCACCTGTGCAGTCATGAATTGCAAGGCCTCGAACACGGTCACGCCCGCAACACGCAATGGGGTTTCCCCCATGAAACTGAGCAAGGTCATCACCCCAAGCGCCCAGATCAGAACGGCCGCACACGTAGCCGCAAACACCCGGGTGACCCGCCATCGCTCCATGGCGTAGCGCGTCACCGGTTCAAGCAGCGCAACACCTGATGCCAGGGTCAACACCACCACCAGACCATAAAAAGAGACGCCCAACAACGCCCCCTCCACACCCGCCGGAAGTGCCAGCGGCAAGCTCTGAAAGATCACGCCAAGCCCTCGCGCCGGCACCACCTGTGCCGCCCCCAACAGCAGGTAGAGCCCGCCCCCAAGCGCCAGGGAGAACAAGAGATCGAGCACGATGACCGTCAGCGCGGTTCGGACCAGCGGGGTGCGGGCAGGCAGATAACTCCCGAGCGTCAGCATCACTCCGAGCCCAAGACTCAGTGTGACGAACGCCTCCTGCAACGCCCGCAAGGCGGTCACCAACCAGCCGGCCTGCGGGCGCGCCGGCTGCAACCAGGCAATCAGGCCTTCCAGCGGCAGGCGCCAGAGCAGGTATGCCAGCAACAACAACGCTCCCATCATCGTGATCGGGATGATGCGCAGCGCGATGCGTTCAATGCCTTCCCGGAACCCGTGGGCCACCACCACACACACCATCACCATGAAAATGGTGTGCCAGGCGAGCCCCCGCTCTGGTTCGCGAGCCAAGGTCAGGAACGTGCTCACCAGCGCCTCCGGCCCCTGGCCCGCCAGCCCCCCGACCGCCGCACGGAACACGTAACCGAGGCTCCACCCCGCGATCACGCTGTAGTAGGACAGGATGACCGCGGCCGCGGCCACCATCAGCGCACCCAGCCAGCGCCACTGCGACCGCGCATTGGCGCTGGCTGCGGCATGCGCCAATCCGCTCACAGGCTCCTCGCGCATCCAGCGACCAAGCCCCCACTCCGCGACCAGCAAGGGCAGCCCTACCACGGCCATCGCCAGCAGATAGAACGCCAGAAACACAAGCCCGCCATAGCTCTCCATCAACCCCGGCAATCGAACGAGGTTGCCCAGGCCGACGCAGGCACCGACCGCCACCCAGACGAAACTGCGGGAAGACTGCCAGGTACCGAATCGGGGTTCGCGGATTTCCATGACCGCAGTGTAGCGTCCGTATAATCGCGCCATGAAAGCAGCCTCCAAGCCCGGCGACGACAACCGGGAGATCGCGGTCAACCGCCGCGCCCGACATGACTACTTCATTGAAGACCAATACGAGGCCGGCCTGGCCCTGCAAGGCTGGGAAGTCAAGTCGCTGCGTGCGGGACGGGCGCAGATCGCGGAGGCATACGTCATCCTCCGCAACGGGGAGGCGTTTCTGATCGGCGCCCACATCACCCCGTTGCCCCAGGCCTGTACACACGAAGTGGCCGAAGCCACACGCACCCGCAAGCTGCTCTTGCACGGAAAGCAACTTGCCACCCTGATCGGCAAGGTGGAACGCGCCGGCTACACCCTGGTGCCGCTCGACCTGCACTGGACACGCGGACGCGCCAAGCTGGCTGTAGGGCTCGCCAAGGGCAAGAAGCAGCACGACAAACGGGCGGACATCAAGGCCCGCGACTGGAAGCGGGAACAGGAACGCCTGCTACGCAAGCGCGCCTGAACTTTCACGCGGCGTGCTACTCTAACCACTGCTACGGGGATGACTGGCTTCGACGTCGGTGCCGAAACCCGCGGTGCATGCCGAGCTGCAGGTCTGCTCGTTAAACGGTCTGCAAACAAGCTAGTTGCGAACGACGCTAACTACGCCCTCGCCGCTTAATCCGGCGAGCGTCTGACCGGTCGGTGTTGGTACCGCCGAATCAGATGTCGACTCATACCAACTCGCGTTGAGGGTCGCCCTTACCCGATGCGCTAAAACCCTAAGGGGATAAGCGCCCGCGTTCCGTGCCGTTCCGGGAGTGTGCGACGAAAATCAAAGAGTCGGCTACGCATGTAGATCTGTAGGCGTAAGACTGGCGGACGCGGGTTCAATTCCCGCCATCTCCACCAATCAGGCGGTCCCAGGTGCTCTGGGACCGCTTTTTTTTGCGCCCCCGAAGTCGCTCAGTGCCAACTCGGAGGGTCACGTGGTGGTCACGTGAATTTCAGGCAGCAACCGATGGCCACGCCTCCGGGGCGCAGCATCGCCCCTGGCATTCAATGAGGGGCGCCGAGACGCGCTGGAAACGGCACCGGCATCGCCGGGTCCTGCGTATCCACCATGGGCACCCGGGAATCGTCGACGCGGTAGAGGCGCAGCCAGTCGCGTACCCACTCCGGATCCCGCTCGTGCCGAGGATCATGGCCGGGCAGCACCGCGCGCAACAGCGCCGGGCCGACGTTGAGCGCGAACCGGGTCAACCAGAGCGTCAGTCGAACTCGCGATCTCAGGCGCCACCAGCGACCATCGGTCTTGAGCATTTCACGATAGCCCTGCATGCTGAAACGCATGACATCCAGAGACCCGTGGAAGACCCCGACCATCCGGGCCAGGTAGCCGGTCAGGCTGCCGCCGAAGCGAGCCTGGTAGAGATCGTACGCTGCACACTTGTGCTCGGTCTCCTCCACCATGTGCCACAGCACGAACGACACCACGCGCGCATCGGCGCCGGCGAACAACCGCACCCGGTCCTCCACCAGCCATCGGGTCAGCCCCATGGTCATCGACTCGAAACCGGCGGTGTAGGCCAGGCGGGTACGCAGCGAGCGTTTCATCAGCCGCTCATAGGCGTGGGCCATCGTTTCCTCGATTCGGGCCAAGCCGGGATAACGGCGCGCCTTGAGCAGGTCATTGAAGCGACGATGCGCGCGAAAGTGCTGCCCTTCCTGCCCAATGAACGCGTTTGCCGCCGCTTTCAGCGCGGGCTCCGTGATCGGCTCCATGGCCTCGCGCATGGTGCGCATGAGAAAGGGTTCGAGATAGGGCATGGTCAACGAGGCGCCGTTGAGCATCGCAGCCCACTCCGGCTCCGTCGGATGCCACACAGGCGAGAGGTCGTCCGGAAACTCGAAAGGGATTCGCCGCACCTGTGGCAGCGGGGGTTGTGGCGACATAGGCTTCATGGCGTTCTCCTTTCGAATCATTCTCCGATGCTGGCCGCGTCAGGAGGCCGCAGATTCCGTGCGCGCGACGGGAACCTGCTCCTCCAAGCCCTGCATCAGGGTGCGCACCAGTTGGGGCACCAACAAGTCAACTGAGCGCCCCATCACGAACTGCCCCGCCACTTCCAATGACACCAGTCCGTGGGCGCCCACCCAGAGCAGGTGACTGGCGGTCAATGGATCCACCGCCAGATTCAGGGAACCAGCCGCCTGCGCTGCGGCAACGGTACGCGTGCACACGTCCAGCGAATCGCGCTTGGCCGCCGCAAGCTCCAGCGACCGGGGACCACTCTCTGGCTCGGGCAGTTGAAAGAACATCAGCGCGTAGCGTCGCGGCCGCGCAATGCCCGCGCGAATGAATGCGTCGGCCAATGTGCGCAGGCGCTGCAGGGGCGGATCCTCCGGGCGGATGGCGATCAGCATCTCTCGCTCGATCCACCGGAATGCCTGCGCCCGCATCGCCGTCAGCAGCGACTCCTTGCTGGGAAAATACCGATACGGGGTTGAGTAACTGCAGCCCAGCGCCGCAGCCACCTTGCGGAAACTGACCGCCTCCAAGCCATCTCGCTCGAACAGGTCCATCGCCGCATCAAGGATCTCCGCACGGCGGCGCTCAACTTCCTTCTCGCTCAGGGATTGTCTGGCCATCTGTTAAGTTGACAGTATTAATTTAATAGTGTCAACTCTTCGTCAGCGCAGCATCGCCTTAGGCGTGACGCCGCGAATTCATATAAAGGGAGAAGCCCCATGACACTCGAACGCTTGAGCGCGAGGGACCGCGCTCGCATCCTCGCCCCGGCTGCCGCGCTCTTCGCACTGGCGCTGGCCATCGGCCTGATTTTCACCTTCGAGGCGATCGGACACATTGCCGCGTGGCCGCTGATTCCGGTGCTCAACTTCGACATGCCCGGCACCGAAGCGGCCTGGCGGCGCACCCACCTCGGCGCACTGATGAACGCGCTGGCAATGATCGCCTTCGCGGCAGCTGGCAGCAGCATCCGCCTGGGCGCACGCGCCCGACAGGTGTACATCTACAGCGTGTGCATCACCGGATGGGGCAACTCGCTCGGCTTTCTGGTCGGCGCCCTGTTCGGCGTCCGCGGGCTTGCGTTTGGCGGTGCATGGGCCAATTCTCTGAATTACCTTCTGTTCCTGATCGCCGCCGTCACCGCCTTTGTGCAAGCCTGGCTGCTCTGGCAAGGCGCACGTGCACGTCTCCGGGAGGATGCCGCATGAACCCGATCGCCATTCTGCTCGGGCTGCTGCGCGGGCTGCTGCAAGCGCCGAGACACCTCGGATTCGCCAAGCGCTTCCTGTCCCACTGGAACGCCCATGATGTCGAGGCCATCCGCCGCGACATGAAGGGGGGGCGCTACCGCGACCCGCTGACGCTCAAGCATGTCGAAGGCGACGATCTCGCCCGGCATGTCCAGGCACTGTTCACCGCTTTCCCTGATCTGCAGCTGACTTTGGGCGAGGCCATCATGGCAGGGCGCAATGCAGTTTCCGCCCGCTACCGGCTTGGCGGACAGCACACCGGCCCCCTGCCCGGCGGCCTGGGGATCGATGCCGTCGCCCCCACCGGCCGTGCCCTGATGCTGGAAGCGACTCTGTTCATCCGGTTCGACGCAGCGGGACACCCTCACGTCGAAAACCACTTCGACTTACAGGATTTGGCCGAGCAGCTGAACTTCATGTCGTTGCTGATGCCCCGTCAACAGGGCGCCTATGACTTCGGCGCCTTTTACCGCCTGCACAAGGGCAATCCCACACCGCCGGAGGCCATCGGCATCACCTGGCTGCAGGTTCGCGGCGGCCAGGCTTCCTTTGATCAGGCAGCCGACGTCACCAATCGCGTTCTCGAAAGTTTTTCCGACAAACCCGGTTTCGTCACCGGCATCATCGGCGCGCGCCCCCCCGATACCGAGGGCAATTCATTCGGTTTCACACTGTCCGCCTGGGAAAACATTGACGCGCTCGAAGCGAACCTGCTGCCCAACCCCGACCACCAACGCGTGGTACAGCAGTTCATGAAGGAAGGTCTCGCCTACGCCACGCACTCGCGGGTCTATCAATTGGTGCGGGCCAAGCCGGTGATGATTGCCTGTACGGCTTGTGGCAAGAAGAACAATGCCCACAAAAAGGTGCATACCTGCTCGGCCTGCGGCGCCGAGCTGGAGCCAGCGCCCACCTACTGGTAGTCGGCACCCCCGCCAGCGACAGTATCTCGGGAGCTGACGCGGTACCATCCGGCGTCGCAAGGCATGGAATCTTCGGGCCCACCCGTGGTCCATGCCTGCCCCAGCCCATTTCCCAGGACCGCGCCCGTGTGGCTTACTGACACCTCGGTCAAGCGACCGGTTTTTGCTACTGTCCTGAATCTGTTGCTGATCGTATTCGGGGTGTTCGCCGCCACCACCATGTCGGTACGGGAATATCCCGATATCGATGCGCCGGTGGTTTCCGTCGACACCGAATATGTCGGCGCTTCCGCCGCCGTGGTGGAAACGCAGATCACCCAGATCCTGGAAAACGAGCTGGCGGGGATCGAGGGCGTCCGGAGCCTGACCAGCAGTTCGCAGGATGGGCGTTCCCGAATCACCGTCGAGTTCGAGGCGAACCGCGACATCGATGCCGGTGCCAATGACGTCCGGGACCGGGTGTCGCGGGTACTCGACCGCCTTCCCGAGCAGGCAGAGGCGCCCTCGATCGCGAAGGCAGACTCCGACGCTTCGCCGGTGATGTGGTTCGTCCTGACGAGTGACCGCCTGACCAACCTTGAGCTCTCGGACTATGCCGAGCGGTATCTGGTCGATCGCCTGTCGACTGTCGAGGGCGTTTCCCAGATCCGCCTCGGCGGCGACCGTCGCTACGCCATGCGCGTCTGGCTGGACCGCCAGCAGATGGCCGCCCGTGGACTGACGGTGGAAGACATCGAAACGGCTCTCCGTAACCAGAACGTCGAGCGGCCCGCAGGACGCGTGGAGTCGATGGATCGCGAGTTCACCCTGCGCACCTCGCGTCCTTTCAGCACCGCCGAGGACTTCAACCAGCTGGTTGTGCAGCAGAACCCCGACGGCTATGCCGTCCGTCTCGGCGATGTCGCGAAAGTGGAACTGGGCGCCGAAAACCCCCGGGGCAGCTTTCGCGCCAATGGCGTGCCGTCGCTGGGCATGGGCATCATCAAGACCTCCACGGCCAACACCCTGGCCGTCGCGCAGGGGGTTCGCCAGGAGGTTGACCGGCTCCGTCCGGGTCTGCCACAGGGGATGGCCATCGCCCTCAACTACGATGCTTCGGAGTTCATTCAGGGCGCACTTGACGAGGTCACCAGCACCCTGCTGTATGCGGCGTTATTCGTGATCACGGTCATCTTCATCTTTCTCGGCAACGTGCGCGCGACCGTGGTGCCGGCGGTCACCGTACCGATTTCCATCATCGCCTCTTTCATTCTGCTGAATCTGCTGGGCTTCTCGATCAACATCCTCACCCTGCTGGCCCTGGTCCTCGCCATCGGCCTGGTGGTGGACGATGCCATCGTCATGGTGGAGAACATCCACCGTCGTCTGGAGCTGGGTGAAACGCCGCTGGTGGCGGCGTACCGAGGAGCCCGCGAGGTGGGGTTTGCCATCGTCGCCACCACTGCCGTACTGGTTGCAGTGTTCACCCCGCTGGCATTTCTGGACGGCAATATTGGTCGGCTATTCCGCGAATTCGCCCTGGCCATGGCAGCGGCCGTCGCAGCCTCTTCCGTCGTTGCCCTGACCCTTTGCCCCGTGCTGGCCAGCTGGTTGCTCCGACATCAGTCGGACGACCAGAAGAGCACTTTTCTGCGCGCCATTGACCGTGCCTTCGAGCAATTGTCGGCGGGCTACCGACACGTGCTGGCCGGCATGATTCGCAACGCCTGGCTCGGCGTGCTGTCACTTTCCATACTGGGGGTGGTCGCCTGGCTGCTACTGGGTCGCATCGAACAGGAATTCGCCCCGTTCGAGGATCGTGGCGGATTCTTCGTCAGCGTCTCCGGCCCCGAGGGGGCAAGCTTTCCCTATATGGAAACCGTCATGGATCAGGTGGAGTCGCCCTTGCTGGCCCGGCTTGACCAGGAACTCAAACGCGTTCTGATCCGCGTCCCCGGCTTCGGAGCGGGCGACGAAGTGAACTCAGGCATCGCCATTGCCACGCTCGATCACTGGGACCAGCGCACGCGCGGTTCGGACGTCGTTGCCGCCGAAGTTTCAGAAGAGCTGGGTCGGATCACCGATGCCCGCGCGGTGGTGATTCAGCGTAGCGGTTTTCAAACCGGTTTCGGTCAACCGTTGCAGATCGCCATCGGCGGCGGTACCTACGAGGAACTGGCGCAATGGCGGGATCGGATACTGGCGCGGGCCCAGAACAATCCGGGCCTGATCCGGATGGATGCTGACTACAAGGAAACCAAACCCCAGATCATGCTCGACATCGAGCTGGAGAAGGCCGGCGCCCTCGGCGTTCCGGTCCTGCAGATCGCACAGGCTCTGGAAACCTTCATGGGCGGCCGTCGCGTCACCACTTTCGAAGATGCCGGCGAGGAATACGACATCATCCTGCAGGCACCGGACGATGCCCGCCGCTCACCCACCGTGCTGGATGACATCTACGTGCGCTCCAGCCTCGATGGCGCTCTGGTGCCACTTGCCAACCTGGTCAACCGTCGCGAGAACGCTGCCGCTGCGCGGCTCAATCGCATGGATCGCCTGAGAACCGTGACGTTCAGCGCCAATCTCGCGCCCGGCTATACGCTGGGCGAGGCCCTCGGTTATATGGAAGACCTGATTCGCGAGGAGTTGCCGGACACTGTGCAGATCAAGTATGCCGGTGAGTCCCGCGAATACCATGATGCCTCGCAGGCCATCGTCTTCACGTTCGCGATGGCCCTGCTGATCGTGTACCTGGTGCTGGCCGCACAGTTTGAAAGCTTCGTCCACCCACTGGCCATCATGTCGACGGTGCCGCTTGCCATCTTTGGCGCCCTGCTGGCGCTGTGGGGACTGGGCATGTCCCTCAACATCTATTCGCAGATCGGTGTGGTCATGCTGGTGGGATTGGCGGCCAAGAACGGGATTCTGATCGTCGAGTTTGCGAATCAGCAACGCGATGCCGGCAAGCCCTTCGAGGAGGCACTGACCGATGCCGCCGCCATACGCCTGCGTCCCATCCTGATGACAAGCCTGTCGACGCTGGCCGGCGCGCTGCCGCTGATGATGGCCTCAGGCGCCGGCAGCGAGGCGCGCGCCATCCTGGGCGTGGTCATCTTCTGCGGGGTTGCCTTTGCCACGCTGCTGACGCTCCTGGTGGTTCCGGCCTTCTATGCCCTGCTGTGTCGGAACACCGGATCGCCCGAGGCCCGCACCCGCGCCCTGCAGGCACAGACGGTCAAGTCTGACGTGATCTGAATCGCGCTGCCTCTGGCGCACGCGGGACAACTCACCCGAAGCCGGCGGCCGGCACCCGCAGCAGCTCCAGAAAGCGACCACGGGATCCAGCTTCGTCCTGGAAACGACCCAGCATGGCGCTCGTCGTCATTGATGCGCCCTGCTTTTCCACGCCCCGCATCATCATGCACATGTGCTGTCCCTCGACGACAACGCCTACCCCGTCAGCCCCAGTCGCCGACTCGATGCTCTCGGCAATCTGACGCGTCATGCTCTCCTGAATCTGCAGGCGCCGGGCAAACATATCGACGATACGCGGAATCTTGGAGAGTCCGATGACGGTCCCGGCAGGCAGGTACGCCACGTGCACACGCCCGAAGAAGGGCAGCAGGTGATGCTCGCAGAGCGAATAGAAAGTGATATCCCGAACCACCACCATCTCTCGGTTGTCGGACGCAAACCGGGCACCGTTGACCAGCGACGCCAAGTCGTCGCGATACCCCCGTGTCAGATCGGTCATCGCCTTGGCCGCACGCATTGGGGTCCGTAACAGACCTTCACGCCGGGGATCCTCACCGAGCGCAATCAGAATGTCAGCGTAACGCGCAGCCACGGCGTCCAGGGCGCCAGACGCCGGCGAGAGCAACCGCTCAGAGGGGCGAAAATCATCCACGAGACACTCCGAATCAGGGGTGCCTGAATGCTACAGATCCCCCTCACACTCAATGCGGCGAATCAGGGATTACCGATACAGCCATCTCGGCTGTGGTCAACCCCAGGGCTTCGAGGTCGAAGCCATCGGCGTGCAGCACCTGCAGCAGCACTTGCTCCATCTCGTACCGTGCCGTCGCTGTCGTGCGGTACAGGCGTTCATGCAGACGGGCATCTTCGGGAGAGGCCGCGCCGCACTGCTGGCTGTACCGCTCGAAGGCCGCCAGGCTACTGATCAGGCTGGCCAAATGCTGGGGACATTCACACCGCAAGGTCGGATCCAGACTGGCGACCTGCAACAACTGCTGATCCGAGAAACGTCGCGCCGCCACGGTCTGCGCCCCGGCATTGTCCCGTTGCGCGGCCAGCCGGGGTATTGCCAGACGGCAGATCCGCATCAACTGGGTCAAGTCGGCTGGCGCCCGGACACACAGTACGTTGAGGAGATCCAGACGCCGCAGAACACGACGACCGGTGAACCCGTAAACGACAATGCACAACCGCGCCTCGGACTGCTCGATCAGCTGGCAGAGCGGCTCCACCTCGTCGGGATGCAAGGTGGGCACCTCCACCAGCAGGACATCCGGCGTCAGTGGTGCCAGGCCGGCGCGGGCCGCCGCAACATCGCTGAAGGTGGCGGCCACCTGAAGGGCGGGATCGGCCAGTTCTCGGCCCATCAGCACGGGCAGTCCGGGACCGACCACTACGAGCCTGGCACCACCTCCGGTGGGCGTGTGGCGTGCAACCGACGCGTCCCGCAGACGCCTGCGGATGTCGTCGTCCCGCAACGCAGCGACGGTGCCAATGGCATGCCCCGCCTGCACTGCAGCCTGCAGCAACGCCAGCCTTGCCACATGTTCCCGTGTGTACAACCGCCCACCGGCCGGCGTCCGCAACGGCTTCACAACACCGTAACGCCGCTCCCACATCCGCAGCGTGGGCAGCGCGATGCCGGTCATGCGTGCGACGGCACCGATGCGGTAGTGGCCGTGATCGGAGTCGGCAGCCATGCAGGGTCCTCTGGGGGATGAGCGCCGGCGCAAAATAGCACAGGCTCGCCATCCTCCCCGTTCCCTGCAGCGCGGGCACAAAAAAAACCCCGGATCAACCGGGGCTTTTCGTCGGCCGACGATCAGGCAGCCGAGGGTTTCGCCTCGCGCTTGGTATCCGCGCTTTCGTACACGATGAATGGCTTCACCTCGCCCTTGACCACCGCTTCGTCGATCACCACCTTGGCAACGTTCTGCATCGACGGCAGGTCATACATGACATCCATGAGGATGTTCTCCATGATGGTCCTGAGGCCGCGCGCGCCCGTCTTGCGTTCACGCGCCTTGGCGGCGATGGGCGGGGAGGCGGCCGCCCTGGTCCGCACCACCGTTGCGGTCACCCGGCTGCAGGCCGGTCTCGGCCATCAGCTCTGACACCAGGTCCGGAGATCCGGCCAGTTCCGCCATGATGGCGCTCGTCAGCTGATCCAGGGTGGCGCGGGTGATCATCGCGCCACTATCCGCCACCCGACCGGCGATGCAAGCGTGACATGCACCCGGCATGCACCTCTTCGTGAAGTCGCGCGGCGACAACGGTTTGTTAATCAATCCGGTGCAGATTGGCCGGGAACTTGTCTTCGAGGTCGCGCTATGTCGGGTCAGATCCTGGTTGTCGATGGGGCAGCAACGAACCGCATCACGCTCAAGGTGCGGCTGGCCGCGGCCTGCTATGACCCCCTGACCGCGCGGGACGGGGCCGAGGCGCTGGCGATCCTGTCCCGGATGCGGCCGACGATGGTCCTGATCGGCGGCACCATCGCCTGTGCGCAGATGGGTGACCCCAACGCCTCGATCCCCACGCCGCAACCGGTCTTCCCGCGCCCGATGTTCGGCTTGGCGGTCGAGCCGGCCAGCAAGGGCCAGGAGCAGAAACTCGCCACCGCCCTGCACAAGCTGTCCGAAGAAGACCCCTGCTTCCAGGTCGAGCACGAGACCGAAACTAACGAGACCGTGATCCGCGGCCTGTCCGACCTGCACCTGCGCGTGCAACTGCAGCGGTTGAAGGACCGCTTCGCGGTGGACGTCGCCACCCATCCGCCGCGCATCGCCTACCGCGAGACCGTCGCCGGCAAGGCCGAGGGCCATCACCGCCACAAGAAGCAGACAGGGGGCGCCGGCCAGTTCGGCGATCAGCTCTTCCCCCGGCCCGTCGGGCAGGCCGAGATCGACCAGCGAGGTGACCCCGTGCTGGGCGAGGCCGCAAGGGACGGTGCCCGAGAAATGCTCGAGATCCGGCTCGACGTTGATCGAGA
>CAKZHZ010000046.1 GCA_936928855.1 uncultured Polycyclovorans sp. | reverse complement strand
GATCCCGGGTCAAGCCCGGGATGACGTGACCTACTCATCTGCCGTCATGCCCGACGTGATCGGGCATCCAGACCCCACCGTTACAGCTGGATCCCGGGTCAAGCCCGGGATGACGTGACCTACTCATCTGCCGTCATGCCCGACTTGATCGGGCATCCAGGCTCCCAACAGGGAGCGTACGAAACCGGGGCAGCAGCAGGCCGCTCAGATCAGGCTGCGCTGTTGCGCGGCGAAGCGGATGAGGTCGTTGTTGTGCCGCAACGCCAGGCTTTTCATCAGCCGCGTACGGTGGGTTTCCACGGTCTTGACGCTGATCCCCAGCAGCTCGGCCATTTCGCGGGTGGAGTGTCCCTGCCCGATCAGGCCCAGCAGCTGTCGCTGGCGCGGGGGCAGGCGATCGATGCGACTCTCGGAGGGGTCGCGCGCCTGGGGGCGGAAGCCCGCCAGCGCCGGCACCAGGCCGGGCGAAACGTAGTGTTCACCGCGCAGCACCTGCCGCAGCGCAGTCCGCAGTTCATCGGGTGGCGCCTCCTTGGGGAGAAAGCCGCGGGCGCCGCGTTGCAAGGCTTCACGCACGTACTCGACCTCGGCATGCATGCTGATCACCACCACCCTCAGCGAGGGAAAGCGGTTGCGCAGGATGGGTAACAGGTCCAGCCCGCTGAGGCGGGGCATGGAGATATCGACGATGGCCAGTTCGATGTTCTCCGAGGCCACCAGGTCGGGCACCGGGGTGCCGTCGTCGGCTTCGGCGACGATCTTCACCAGGCCGGTCTGTTCCAGCAGTTGCCGCAGGCCGGCACGCACCATGGCGTGATCATCGGCGAGCAGCGTTCGAGCGAGGCGTCCGGTCAAGGCAGGTCGGGATGCGGGAATGTGTGAACGTTGGGTGACAACGATACCGAATCGGCGCCCTGTTCACGACGACTGCGGGCAACCGCCCGACGGTGCAGCCGGAACACCAGCTGATCGATGGCGGCCGACAGCGCCTCATCGGGTGGCGACAGTCGGAAGCCGCCCTGCCCTTCTGCGATCACGGGCAGCCACACGGGCTGCGGCATGCGGCCATCCAGCCAGAGTGCGACCCAGCCTGCCCCCGAGGCGGTGTCGGCGAGGCCGGACACCTGCAACCGCTCGGGCGTCAGGCTGACGCTGAAGGCGGGCGGCAGCGGACGAAGCTGCGACTGGATCTCGCGCAGCGCGTCCAGCACCAGGTCCAGCTGTGCCTGCATGCGGACATCCGGGGTGAGGTCGTGCCCTTCGGCCCGCGAGGGCCGCTCGGCCTGCAGGGCCTCCAGGCCGAGCAGCCGGCTCAGCGCCAGCGGCGCCCGGTCCAGACCGCCGTCCCCGGCTTCCCACAGGGCGGGCACGGTGAGCGCGCAGCGGATGCCGTTCATCCCACGGCCGCCAGGTAGGCGCGTTCGGCGCGGTTGGGGGGCGGCAGTGCCGGCCGCAGCGCGGCCAGGCGGGCGCGTTCGCGTGCCGCCTCCAGCTCGGCCGTGAGCCGCAGGTAGCGGTCGAGAATGTCGTTGAGCCCGGCACGGGCCTCGGCTTCCAGCGTGGTGCAGCCCGGCAGCCAGTGCTGCAGGAAGCGGTGCTGGCGGGCCAGCTGCTCGCCCACGCTGTCCCAGTCTTCGCGGGCCGCGGCGGCTTCCAGCGCGGCAACGGCGGTGCGAAGGCTCATGAGGGCGGATGCGGCCTCCATGTCAGGCCGCCGCCACCCGCTGCGGCGCGATAGCGTCCCAGGCGGATTTCACTTCGGTGATGAGGCTCACCACTTCCACCACGGCGTCCTCGTCGTTGGCCTGACAGGCTTCCAGCAGGCGGGCTTCGCAGTAGCGGTAGAGATCCCGCAGCGAACCCACCAGTTGCGGGTCGGCCGTCGGGTCGAGAATGGTGCGCAGGTAGGCCAGGATGTCGAGCGCGCGATTGGCCGCCTCGGTGCGCTGCGGCAGCTGGTTGGCGCGGATGGCCGCGCGGATCCGCGCCAGCCGCGTCAGCAGCCCGCCCAGCAGCAGTTCAATCTGTTGATGCGGACTGGCCTGTTCGATGCCGGCCAGCGGGCCGGCTCCCTGGAATGCGGCGACGGATGCGGCGGCGTACATGCGGGTTCTCCTTCGGGCATGCCGCGATATCGGCTGACCCCTGCGGAACTTAACCGAGCGTGGCCAGTTGCGAGGCCAGGTAGTTGCTCATCGAGTTCATCTGGCCGACCAACGTATCCAAGGCGGTGAACTGGGCCTGATAGCGCGCCTGGATCAGCTCCATGCGGCGGTTCACGTCGTCCTGCTGCTGCTGGGCGAATTTGAGGCGGGCGTTGAGGCTGTCGGTCTTGACCTGCAGGCGGCCGTCGCTGCCCAGGTAGTCATCCAGCACCGTATCGATGCGGGCGGTGAGCCCCTGTTCGCCGGTGAGCATGCGGGCCACCTGTTCGGGATCGGCGGCAAGCGCCGCCCGCAAGGCTGCGCTGTCCACGGTGAGGGTGCCGTCGGTGGCGGTCTTGAACCCGAGGTCGGTCAGGGTGTCGCCTTCACCCCCGGACGCGCTGACCGCGCCACGCAGCGCGGAGGCGGCACCGCGCAGCGTGGCATCGCCTTGCAGGGCGCCGGCCGTCTTCGTCGCGGCGTCGTAGCGCGTGGCCTGGCGGGCGGTGGCCAGGGTGGCGTTGTAGGCGGCAACCAGGCTGTTGATCTTGGACAGCGTGGCGTCGACGTCGGCGTTGATGTTGAGTGAGAAGGACTCGCCGGGCGCTTCACCGCTGATGTTGAGGGTCACGCCGGGGATGACGTCGGCGATGCTGTTGCTGCCCCGGGTGACGGTCAGTCCGTCGACTTCGATGCGGGCATCCTGGGCGGCCTGGGTCTCGACCAGGGCGACGCTGTTGCCCGGGTCGTAGTCCAGCGCAGTCAACCCGCCATCGCCGCCGCTGCTGACGATGCGCAGGGCGCTGTCGGAGCCGGCACTGCGGCTGCTGAGCACGAGGTGGGCGCCGCTGTCGGCCACCACTACGCGGGCGTTGACACCGGCATTGTCGGGCGCGGCATTGATGGCGGCGGCAATACCGGCAAGGCTGCGATCGCCGCTGCCGATGGTGACGGTGAAGGCGGTATCGCCGACATGAATATCGAGATCGCCTTCGCCCACTTCGGTATCGGCGCCGGCCATGCCGGCACTGCGCAGCACATGGGCCTGCGCCTGTTGTTCGACCGTCACGCGGTAGCTGCCGGACTGGGCGCCGCTGCCCGTGGCGGTGGCGCTAAAGGGCGCCCCTTCACCGACGCTGGCCTTCCAGGCGGTGAGCTGCCCCCCCTCGAGCGCGGTGGTCTGCCGACGCAAGGCATCGGCGGCGGCACGGAAGGTGCCGATGGCGGAAAGCTGGGCGTTGGTGGTACTGGCGGTACGGCTGATGCGACTGTCGGCACCGGCACGTTCGGCAGCCACCAGCTGGCTGACGATGCTGTTGATGTCGAGACCGCTGCCGATACCACTGATCGAGAATGAGGCCATGAGAGGCTCCCTAGTCCACTGAACCGGTGACTGCGCACCCGGATGACCGCGCCCGTCGGGATGCGATGCAGTGCGCTCCTTCTGCCTTGCGCTGCGCCAAAACAATCTCTGTCGCGCCGGTCGCCATGGTGTTGACAGGCCCTAGGCTTTGCCGTTGACCAGCAGGCCGGTCAACGCGCGCGCGAGGCGCACCGCCTCCTCGCTGGGGATTTGCCGCAACACGTCGCCGGTGGCCTCGTCGACCAGCTGCATGACGTGACGGCCGATGTCGTCGTCCTGCACAAAGCGCAGGCCGATCTGCCGCTCGCGAAGGGTGTCGTTGGCGGCCTGCACCGCCCAACGGGCCTCGGTGGCGACCGCCTCCGGATCGGCTGCCGCAGCCTCGGCAGGCATCGCCGCCGGGGCCGGCGTGGGCAACGCCGAATCCGCCCGCGGGCGTGCGCCCTCGGACGGGGGAAACAGATGATCGAGCCAGAGTGTCAGCTCGGGGATGGGGTCCATGTGACGCCTCCCGGGTCGGTCGGGGCGGCGGCAACCCGCCGCCCCGGCCTATTCCCCTTAGCGGAGCAGGGACAACACGGCCTGCGGCGCCGAGTTGGCCTGGGACAGCATCGCCGTACCGGCCTGCTGCAGGATCTGCGCGCGGGTCAGGTTGGCGGTTTCCTTGGCGAAGTCGGTGTCCATGATGCGGCTGCGGGAAGCCGACAGGTTCTCGCTGGTGGTCTGCAGGCTGCTGACCACCGAGGAGAAGCGGTTCTGCAGGGCACCCAGGTCGGCACGTGCGGAGTTGACCTCCGACAGCGCCGCATCCATGGCCTGGATCGCGGTATCCGCACCGGCCACCGAGGAGATGTCCACCGTCGAAATGCCGGTGGTGGTGGCACGGTTGGTGGTGGCGGCGGTGAGACCGGTATCCGCCGCGTAGGCAACGTGGGTCCCGGCCAGGACGATGTCGTCGGTCGTGGACACCAGGGTGATGGTGCTGGAGGTGTCCTTGATGGCGTAGACGCCGGACTCACCCGACACCTTGTTGATCGCCGTCATCATCTGCTCGGCACGTTCGCTGGCCGAGGTGGCAGCGCCGATGGCACCGATGTCGACACCGTTGACGGTGACGCCGCCCGCCGCAACGGTGTTGGCGAAGCCGGTGGCCGCCGCCGAGGTCACCGAGGCACGACCATAGGTGCCGAGGTTGGCGGTGGTGGCGTCGACAATGCTGGTGACGTCGATGGTCTGGCCCACATCCGCGCCGACCTGGAAGCTCTGGTTGGAGAAGCTGCCATCCAGCAGTTTCACGCCGTTGAAGCTGGTCTGTTCGGCGACACGGTTGATTTCGGACAGCAGCTGCTGGGCTTCGGCATTCAGCGCTTCGCGGTCAGTGGCGCTGTTGGTGGCGTTGCGGGACTGCACCGCCAGTTCACGAACGCGCTGCAGGTTGTTGGTGACTTCCACCAGGGCGCCTTCGGCGGTCTGCGTCAGGCTGATGGCATCGTTGGCGTTGCGCGCGGCCTGATCCATGCCGCGGATCTGCGTGCTGAAGCGCTGGGAGATGGCCAGACCGGCGGCATCGTCCTTGGCGCTGTTGATGCGCAGGCCCGAGGACAGGCGCTGCAGGGAGGTGGAAAGGGTCTCGCTGGACTTCGACAGGTTGCGCTGTGAGTTCAGGGACATCACATTGGTGTTGATGACTTGCATGGTCAATCTCCGGGTTGTCCCCGGCAACACCGGGGGTGAAGGTCCGCCGCACTCGGATTCGACTGCGGTCAAGTCCTGTTTCGGCCGTGCAGACGCGTTCTTGCGCCACCGGTGCCCCCGCTCATCGGTCATCGCCTACCGCTCGGCGGCATTCGCAAATGGCGGACACTGCAACGGCCACTGATCCCCTTCCGGAGCCTCCCGATGACCCGCGCCCTGCTCTGCTGCATCGCCCTGTACCTGACGGCCTGCCAAAGCCCGGCGCCCACGCCGGCGTCGCCGGATACCGTGCCCGCCCTGCCCGCCGCCCCCACCGATACATCGGTGCTGACCATCGACGGCGCTGCCTCGGAGGTCCGGATTCTCGTGTTCCGAGGTGGCGCGGCAGCGCGCATGGGGCACAACCATGTTCTGGCGGTACACGCGCTGACAGGCTGGGTCGTAGCGCCCGCCGTCGGCGGTGCCTTCGCCCTGCAGTTCGCGCTGGCGGATCTCCAGGTGGACCCTCCGGCCCTGCTGGCCGCCCAGGGCCCCGCCTTCAATGATCGCCCGCGCGGCGAGGAGGATCGCAGCGGCACCCTGCGCAACCTGCTGAAAAGCACCGAGGCCGGGCGCTGGCCGACCGTTCAGCTGGTCTCCACAACGGTCACCGGCGAGGGAACGGCACGCGTCGCAGAGGTCGCGGTGCACCTGCACGGGACGATCCGACACGAAACCGTTGCCATCACCGTGGAACAGACGGGCGCACAGCTGATCGCCAGCGGCACGCTGGTGATCCGGCAATCCGACTACGGCATCACCCCGTTCTCGGTCATGGGGGGCTTGCTGGCGGTGCAGGACCCGCTGCTGATCCACTTCCGGGTGGTGGCCCGCGCGTGACCCTCCGACCGCTCAGGACGCTTCGTGATCCGCGTCCTTGTCGGCCCGGGCACGATAGAGCCAGCGGAAGAAGGCGGGCACGAACAGCGTCGCAATCAGGGTGGAGGCCAACATGCCGCCGATCACGCCGGTGCCGATGGAGTGCCGCGCCGCCGAGCCGGCGCCACTGCTGAGCGCCAGCGGCAGCACGCCGAAGATGAAGGCCAGCGAGGTCATCACCACCGGACGGAAGCGCTGTTCGGCTGCCAGCCGGGCGGCGGCCAGCGTGTCCATGCCGGCACGCGCGTTGATGGCGGCAAACTCGACGATGAGGATGGCGTTCTTGGCCGACAGGCCGATCAGGGTCACCAATCCCACCTGGAAGTAGATGTCGTTGCTGAGCCCGCGCAGCGCCACGGCCGTGAAGGCACCGACCAGCGCGAACGGAACCGACAGCACCACGGCAAACGGCAGCGACCAGCGCTCGTACTGCGCGGCCAGGATCAGGAACACCATCAACAGGCCGGCGATGAAGGCGAAGGCGGCGGTATCGCCGATCTGCTTCTCCTGGTAGGCCGAGCCGGTCCAGGCCAGGGTGTAGCCGGCATCGAGCGCCTCGTCCGCCACCGCTTCCAGCGCCTTCAGTGCCTCGCCCGATGACACGCCGGGCGCCGGGTTACCGAGCAGCTTGACGGCGGGGAAGCTGTTGAAGCGATCCACCAGCTCCGGCCCGGTTTCCTGTACCGGCGTCACCACGGTGGTGAGCGGCACCAGTTCCCCGCCCGCGGCCCGCACGTTGACGGCCCGCAGGTCCTCGATGGTGTCACGCGCCTGCCCCTCAGCCTGGACGATGACCTGATAGGCACGTCCATCCTGGTTGAAGTCGTTGATGTAGAGCGACCCGAAGGTCGACTGGGTGGCCTCGAACAACTCGGTGAGGCTGATCCCCAGCTCCGCCGCCTTGTCGCGATCGATCTGCAGGCGGATGCGCGGCGTATGCGCGGCAAAGGTGGTGAGCACCCCCTGCAGGCGCGGATCGTCATTGGCCGCCGCCGCCAGCTTGCGCGCCTGCCCGGCCAGCGCCAGATAGTCGTCGCTGGCCCGGCTCTCGATGTAGAACTCGAACCCGCCGGTGGTGCTCAGGCCCCGGATCGGCGGAGGATTGATGCCGAGCACCTTGGCATCGCGCAGGTGATCGAAGCTCCAGTGGCCCAGCTCGGCGGCAACGGCCGTCGAGGCACTTTCCGGCGTGGTGCGCTGCGACCAGTCCTTGAGGGAGATGAACAGGGTGGCGGCGTTGTTCTGCAGGCTGCCCGCCAGCAGGTTGAAGCCGATCAGTCCCACCACGGTGTTGACGCTGTCATCGGCCACCAGGTGGTCACTGAGCTGCTGCGAGGCCTCCCGGGTGCGGGACAGGGCGGTGGCGTCCGGCAGGGTGACCGCCGCGATCACCGTGCCCTGGTCCTCATCGGGCAGCAGGGCGCCGGGCACCGCGCGGAACAGCAGCAGCGCCGCCAGCAGCACGCCGACAAACAGCCCGAGGGCGATGCGGCTGTGTTGCAGCAGAAAGGACACGATCCGGACATAGCGTCCGGTGAGCGCATGAAACCCCGCATTGAAGGCGCGCAGCGGCGCGAACTGGGCCTTGTCGTCCGCCCGCAGGAACAGCGCGCACAGCGCCGGCGTGAGGGTCAGCGCGACCACCCCGGAGATGGCCACCGACACCGCGATGGTGACCGCGAACTGCTTGTACAGTTCGCCCGACAGGCCGCCAAGAAACGCCACCGGCAGAAACACCGCCGCCAGCACCAGCACGATCGCCACCACCGGGCCGGTCACCTGCTGCATGGCCTTGAAGGTGGCCTCGCGCGCCTTGAGCCCCTCCTCGTGCATGAGGCGCTCGACGTTTTCCAGCACCACGATGGCGTCATCCACGACGATGCCGATGGCCAGCACCATGCCGAACAGGGTGAGGGTGTTGATGGTGAAGCCGAGCAGGTACATGCCGGCGAAGGTCCCGATCAACGACACCGGCACCGCCAGGCTGGGGATCAGGGTGGCGCGCCAGTTGCCCAGGAACAGATACACCACGGCAAACACCAGCACGAAGGCCTCGAACAGAGTCTTCACCACTTCCTGGATGGAGATGCGCACAAAACGCGTGGTGTCGTAGGGCACGCGGTATTCGAGCCCTTCCGGAAACGCGGTGGCGAGGTCAGCCAGCCGCTCGTTCACCCGGTCCATCGTCGACAGGGCGTTGGCACCGGGCTGCAGGAAGATGCCCACCGGCACCGCCATGCGGCCGTTGAGGGCGGAGGTGAAGCTGTAGTCCTGGGCGCCCAGCTCGATGCGCGCGACATCGCGCAGGCGGGTGATGGCGCCGTCGGCGCCGCGCCGCAGCACCACATCACCAAAGGCCTCGGGGGTGGTGAGGCGCCCCTGGGTGGTCATGGTGAAACTGAAATCCACCTTGTCCTGCAGCGGTTCGCTGCCGATGCGGCCCGCCGGCAGCTGGGCATTCTGGTCGCGCAGCGCCTGCGCCACATCGGAGGGCACCAGCCCCAGGGTGTTCATCCGCTGCGGGTCCAGCCACACGCGCATGGCGTAGTACTTGAGGCCGAACAGGCGGGCATCACCAACGCCGGGCACACGCTTGAGCTCCTCGACGATGTTGAGCAGCGCGTAGTTGCTGATGTAGATCTCGTCAAAGCGCCCGTCCGGCGCTGCCAGGGTGGCCACCGCGAGGATGTTGGAGGTGGCCTTGCGCGCCACCACACCGAGACGGCGCACCTCTTCCGGCAGCGTCGGCAGCGCGGCCTGAATACGGTTGTTGACCTCGATCAGCGCGTTGTCCGGATCGGTGCCGGTGGCAAAGGTGACCCGCAGCGCCACCCGGCCATCCGCCGAGCTGGTGGAGTTCATGTAGATCATGCCGGTGGCGCCGTTGATCTGCTGCTCGATGGGCGCCGCCACGGTGTCGGCCACCACCTCCGCGCTGGCGCCGGGATAGGTGGCGTTGACGGTGATTTCCGGCGGCAGGATCTCGGGGAACTGCGCCACCGGCAGCACCCGCATCGCCGCCAGGCCGATCAGGGTGATGATGATCGACAGCACCGTGGCGAAGATGGGCCGTCGGATGAAGAAGGCGGAGAACATCAGGCGTCTCCGTCAGCGTCGTCGCGCACCGTCACCGGCTTGCCTTCACTCACCTTCAACACGCCGGTGGTGACCACCCGCTCGCCCGGGGTCACCTCGCCCTCGATGATCCAGCGGTCGCGCCAGCTGTCGATCACGCGGACGGCGCGCCGCTGGGCAACGCTGTCGACATCGATCACCCAGACGAGGGCGCCGTCCTCGCCGAACTGCACGGCGGTCTTCGGCAGTGCGATACGGTCGGTGAGCCGCAGGCCCTCCACTTCCACTTCGAGGAACTGCCCGGACACCAGGCAGCGGTCGGGATTGTTGATGACCGCACGCAGGCGGATGGTGCCGGTGGCGGGGTTGACGAAGGCGTCGGCGAAATCGACCCGCCCTTCGAGAGGGCAGCTGGAGCCGGCCACGATGCGCACCTGCAGGCCGCTTTCCTGCAACTCGGCGCCGTCACGAAGCTTGAGAAACTCCGGCTCCGGCACGGCGAATTCCAGATAGGCCGGGTCGGACTGCACGATGGAGGTCAGCAGGTCCCCACCGGCGGCACCGCCGCTGACCAGGTTGCCCACGGTCACCGCCTCCTTGCTGGCCACGCCGCTGACCGGCGCCCGCACCGCGGTGTAGTCGAGGTTGAGCCGCGCCGACCGCTGCGTCGCCTCCGCCGCATCCAGGGCGGCCTCGGCCTGCTCCAGCGCGGCGGAGGATTGGTCGAACTCACGCCGGCTGACGGCGCCCCGCTCCACCAGCGTGGCGATCCGCTCGTAGTCGCTGCGGGCCTGCGTGAGCGCGGCCTGACGGACGGCGCGCTGGGCCGCCGCCTCGTCATAGGCCGCCTGATAGGGCGCGGCATCGATACGGAACAGCACGTCGCCTTCGGTCACCGGCTGCCCTTCGCGGTACACGCGTTCGACGATCTTGCCGCTGACCTGGGCGCGCACCTCGACCACCCGCGACCCGGCCACCCGCGCGGGATACCGCAGGGCCAGCGGCAGGTCTTCCACCTGAACCGTGGTCACACTGACGGTGGGCACACTGGGGGCCTTGGCGGGCGGCTCGCCACCGCAGGCGGACAGCAACAGGAGGGTCAGCGCGAGCGCCGCAAGAGGCCGCAACGGCCGGGAGAACGAGACCGCCATGGCGGCACTCCTTGCATGCTGGGATTCAGGATTTTAATTATACATCCGTGAATGTATATTTACAGTCCCCGCCCACCCGATCCCCGGTTGTGATCCGCCACGATGGCCCGCAAATCCCGAGAAGATGCGCTGAAAACCCGTGAGGCCCTGCTGGACGCCGCCGGCCGGCTGTTTCGTGAGAAAGGCGTGTCCCGCACCACGCTGGATGACATTGCCCGCGAGGCCGGCTGCACGCGCGGCGCGCTGTACTGGCACTTCCGCAACAAGGTGGAGCTGTTCGGGGAGCTGGTGGACCGGGTGCAGCTACCCCTGTTCGACGAGGCCGCCACCGTGGCCACCCGCTGTGCCGATCCGATCGCTTCGCTGCGCAGCTTTTGCGTTGAGGCGGTCCGCGACATCGAACACAACCCGCAGTCGCGCGAGCTGCTGGACATTCTCAATCACCGCTGCGAGTTCGTGGCGGAGCTGATCGAGGTGGAACAGCGCCAGCAGGCCCGTGCGCGCTTCTTCATTGAGCAACACGCCGCAGCCTTCCGCCGCGGCCACGGCCTCGGGCTGATCCGCCGTGATCTGGACCCCGACCTTTGCGCGGTGATGCTGCATGCGCTGATCGTCGGCCTCATCCGCACCTGGCTGATGGCCGCCGACGGCACCCCTCTGGGCACACGCTGTACCGCAGCGATCGATTTGCTGCTGCAGGGGTTCGGCTATGCCACGCCTCCCCCCTGAGCCCCTTCACATCTGCTTGCGCGCGAAGTAGGTGGTGAATCGCTGGTAGCCGCTGGGGAACAACCGCACGATCTTGTCGAGCAGTACGGCGTCCGGCCCCACCAGCACGCGACGCTGGTTGCGCTCAACCGCACGCAGGATGATCGCCGCCGCCTTTTCGGCGGTGGTGATGAAGTTCTTCTCGAACTTGCTGGAACTGCTCTCGTCCATGCCGATGTTCTTGATGCTGCGGTCCATGCGGGCATTGCGGGCGATGGCGGTCTTGATGCCGCCGGGATGCACACTGGTGGTGGACACCCCGCAGTCGAGCATGTCCAGCTCCTGCCGCAGCGCTTCGGTGAACCCGCGCACCGCAAACTTGGCGGCGTTGTAGGCCGACTGCGAGGGCACTGCCAGCAGACCGAACAGGCTGGAGGTGTTGATGATGTGGCCTTCACCGGCCGCCTTCAGGTGCGGCAGAAAGGCCTGGGTGCCGTGCACCACGCCCCAGAAGTTGATGTTCATCAGCCACTCGAAATCTTCGAGCTTCATGCCATCCACGGCGGCGCCGAGACCGACGCCGGCATTGTTGAAGATGAGGTTGACCTTGCCGTGGTCCGCCGCCACCTGATCGGCCCAGGCAAACACAGCGACGCGGTCGGCGACATCGACCCGCTGGGCGGTCACCTTGATCGATGGCTTGATCTGCTGCACCTGCTGCACGGTCTCGGCAAGACCGGGCTCGTTGACGTCAGACAGCGCCAGATGACAGCCACGGCGCGCGAGGTCGAGTGCCAGGGTTCGCCCCATGCCGGAGCCGGCACCGGTGATGGCCGCCACCTTGTTGTTGAACGATTTCATGTTGTCTCTCTCCAGGAACAGGGTGAAAGGGGGTCAGACCTTGGCGGTCGCCGGCACGGCGCGATACGCCGCGCCGCTGAAGCGCCGGGTGCGACGCCAGAATTCGAAGGTGAAGCCCGGCCACAAGGCGGTGATCTTGCCACTGCGATGCTGGTACCAGCTGCTGCAGCCGGTGGCCCAGATCGAGCCGGCAAGGCGCCCCTGCAACTCGCGGTTATAACGCGCCTGCTCGGCCTCGCGCACCTCGAGGACCGGATTGCCGCTGCGGGCCTGATGGTCCAGCAAACCCATGATGTAGCGCACCTGCGCTTCGATCATGAACACCATGGAACTGTGCCCGAGCCCGGTGTTGGGGCCGACGATGAAACACAGGTTGGGGAAGCCGTGGACGGTGGTGCCCAGATAGGCCTCCTCCCCCTCTGCCCAGGCCTGCGCCAGGGTTTGACCGTCACGACCGGTGATGACATCGGCGATGGGGTTTTCGGTGGCGTAGAACCCGGTGGCGAAGATCAGGCAGTCGATCTCGCGCTCCTGCCCATCGGCACTGACGATGCTGTGCTCGCGGATCTCGCGGATGCCGTCGGTCACCAGGTGCACGTTGTCCCGTCCCAACGCGGGATACCAGTCGTTGGAGATGAGGATGCGCTTGCAGCCGATGGTGTAGTCCGGGGTCACGGCCGCCCGCAGCACTGGGTCCGGCACCTGCCGGCGGATATGGCCTTCCGCCACTTTCTGGAACACCTTCATCAGGCCGGGGTGCAACACCATGCCCATGACTCGCGCCTCATGACTCCAATAGATGAAGTCACGGTGCAGGCGGCGCGTGATCGGCAGCTTGCGGAACAGCGTCTTCTCCAGGGCCGAGTAGGCGCGATCCGGCCGTGGGATGATCCAGTTGGGTGTGCGCTGGTAGAGATCCAGCCGCCCCACGTGGCGGGCAATCTCCGGCACCAACTGGATGGCCGATGCGCCGGTGCCGATAACCGCCACCCGCTTGCCGCGCAGGTCGTAGCCGTGATCCCAGCGCGAGGAGTGGAAAGTCTTGCCCTTGAAACGTTCGACGCCGGCGATCTCGGGCAGACGCGGCTCGGCGAGCCCCCCATTGCCGGCCACCACCAGCCGCGCCGTGCACCCACCCTGTGCGGTGCGAAGGGTCCACCGCCCCTGCGCCTCATCGAAACGCGCGGACTGCAGCGCGGTGTCGAATCGGATGTGCGGGCGCAGGTTGTACTTGTCCGCCACGCTGCGCAGGTAGTCGTACAGCTCCGGCTGCGTCGGATACTTGCGGGACCAGTCGCTGTTGGGCTCGAACGACAGCGAGTACAGGTGTGAGGGCACATCGCAGGCCGCGCCCGGATAGTGGTTGTCGCGCCAGGTACCGCCAACATCGGCGCCCCGTTCCAGCACGACGAAATCATCGCGACCGGATTGCTTGAGCTGGATCGCCATGCAGAGACCGGCAAAGCCGGCCCCGATGATGACGACATCGTAGTGCGGAAAACCCCGGGACCCACCGTCGGCCATGACCGCGCGCTCCTGTTTAGAGTGACAATAGACGTTGTCAGTTTGAATCTGACAACACGCCATGTCAACATCAGGCCATGCCCCGCGCCGCCCGTACCCCCGCCAGCCCCCGAACCTATCGCGGCACCCGCCTCGAGGAGCGGCGCGCCGCACGGCGCGCGCAGCTGATCGATGCCGGCCTGGTGTGCTTCGGCGGCATCGGCTACCAGGGCAGCTCAGTCCGCGCGATCTGCGCAGAAGCCGGCCTGACGGAGCGCTACTTCTACGAGTCCTTTCCCCACAGCGAAGCGCTGCTGTGCGCGGTGTACGACCATCTCATCGAGCAGTTGCTTGATCGTGCCGTCAGCGCCGTTGAGCAGGCCCGCCCCGATCCGCTGGCGATGGCGCGCGCCGCGCTGGAGGTTTATCTGACCTTCAACGCCGACCCGCGCGTGGCACGGGTCACGCACTTCGAGATCCTCGGCGTCAGCGAGACGGTGGACCAGCGCTACCGGCGTGCCATGGATGCCTTCGCAGCCCTGATCGAGCAAACCGTTCAACCGCTGTCTCCCCGCCCGGAGGAAGGCGTGCAAACCGCGCTGGTCGCCACCGGCCTGGTGGGCGCGGTGGTGCAGATCGCCATGCAATGGTTCCTGTCCGGTTACCGCCTGCCGCAATCGACCATCCTGCGCAGCGCACTGAGTCTGTTCGAGGCCGTGATCCAGCACACGATCAAGCCGGTTCGTCCGCGAAAATCCAACCCACGTCACAGTTGACGCGCCCTCCCCGGGGCGAATGCCGGATGACGGTTACACAGCGACCACCGGTGGAGGTATCATCCCTGCCCCCCAACGGTTCCCCCGGCGCTTCGCCGAATTCCAAGGATGTCGCTCCATGCGTTCGTTTCGCGGTCATGACGTCAAGCCCCTTTCACAGGCCTTGACCGAGTCACTCGAAGATTACTTCCGTGAACTCAATGGCCATGCGCCCAAGGAGCTGTACGACACCATCCTCAGTCAGGTGGAACCGCCGTTGCTGAAGATCACCCTGCGCTACACCGGCGGCAATCAGTCCAAGGCCGCCGAATGGCTGGGGCTGAACCGCGCCACCCTGCGCAAGAAACTGAAGCAGCACAAGATCGAACCTCAGGCCTGATTCTCGATGCATCTTCCTGTCCGCCGTGCCCTGCTGTCGGTCTCTGACAAGACCGGCATTCTCGACCTTGCCCGTGCCCTGAGCGCACTCGACATCGAGTTGCTCTCCACCGGGGGCACCTACAAGCTGATCCGTGAAGCCGGCATCGCGGTGACGGAAGTGTCGGCGCACACCGGCTTCCCGGAAATCATGGACGGGCGCGTCAAGACCCTGCATCCGAAAATTCATGGCGGACTGCTGGGGCGCCGCGGCCAGGACGACACCGTGATGGCGGATCACGGCATCGCGCCGATCGACCTGCTGGTGCTCAACCTCTACCCCTTCGAGGCCACCGTCGCCAAGCCGGACTGCACGCTGGACGATGCCATCGAGAACATCGACATCGGCGGGCCGGCCATGCTGCGCGCGGCGGCCAAGAACTGGGCCCACGTGGCTGTGGTGACGGCGGCCGATCAGTACGCCGAGCTGTTGGCGACACTGCAGGCACAGGGTGGGCTGGACCGGCTGCAGCGGTTCCGTCTGTCGGTGGCCGCCTTCAATCGCGTCGCCCAGTACGATGCGGCGATCAGCAACTATCTGTCGTCGCTCACGCTGGACGAGCAGGCCGCTGGAATTCAGGGGCGCTCGGAATTTCCGGCGCAGACCAACAGCTGCTTCGAGAAGGTGCAGGACCTCCGCTACGGCGAGAACCCGCATCAGCAGGCGGCCTTCTATCGGGAGACCCAGCCGCCCGCCGGCACGCTCGCCAGCTATCGCCAGCTGCAGGGCAAGGCGCTGTCGTTCAACAACCTGGCCGATGCGGACACCGCCTGGGAATGCGTCCGGCAGTTCACTGGCCCGGCCTGCGTGATCGTCAAGCACGCCAACCCCTGTGGCGTGGCGCTGGCCGACGATGCGCTGGCGGCCTACGAGGGCGCCTACCGCACCGATCCCACCTCGGCGTTCGGCGGCATCATCGCCTTCAACCGTCCGCTGGATGCGGCAATGGCCGAGGCGATCATCAGCCGTCAGTTCGTCGAAGTGATCATCGCCCCCGCGGTGGACGACGACGCCTTGCAAGTGACGGCAGCCAAGGGCAACGTGCGCGTGCTCGTCATCCCCGACGGCGAGGGCCGCAATCCGCATGATCTCAAGCGCATCGGCGGCGGCCTGCTGGTGCAGAGCGGCGACCACCGCGTGGTGCGCCGCGAGGACCTCAAGGTGGTCAGCCAGCGCGCCCCCAGCGATGCCGAACTGGACGACCTGCTGTTCTGCTGGCAGGTGGCGAAGTTCGTGAAATCCAATGCCATCGTCTATGCCAAGGACCGCTGCACCGTGGGCGTTGGCGCCGGGCAGATGAGCCGCGTGTACTCGGCAAAGATCGCCGGCATCAAGGCGGCCGATGAACAGCTGCAGGTGGCTGGCAGTGTGATGGCCTCCGATGCCTTCTTCCCTTTCCGCGACGGCATTGATGCCGCCGCGGCGGCCGGCATCACCGCCGTGATCCAGCCGGGCGGGTCAATGCGTGACGCCGAAGTCATCGCCGCCGCCGACGAGGCGGGCATGGCGATGGTGTTTACCGGAGTGCGGCACTTCCGGCACTGAGGGCGATGATGTCAGCGGCTGATCACCCGGTCATGCAGCAGCATGCCGGCTACCATCGCCGCGCCAAACACGAGCACCAGCGGTAGACCGCTGGACAGTGCCGCAACGGCCGGTCCGGGGCAGAAGCCGCCCAGGCCCCAACCAATACCAAAGAGGCCCGTGCCGGCAATCAGGCGCGGATCGATGTCTTTGCGCGTGGGCAATGAGAAGGCAGCTTCCAGGATCGGTCGGCCTCGGCGACGCGCCAACCAGAACCCGGGCACGGTGATCATCAGGGCGCCCCCCATGACAAACCCGAGCGTCGGATCCCATGCGCCCGCCAGATCCAGAAAGCCAAGCACCCGCGTGGGCTCGGTCATGCCGGAGAGCGACAGACCGATGCCGAACACGGTACCGACCAGCAAGGCGATGGCGTACTTCATGACAGCTCCAGGACGTGGCGGACGACGAACACGGTGAGGAATCCGAATGCCATGAAACTGATCGTGCCCACCAGCGAGCGGCCCGACAGGCGGGCCAGCCCGCACACGCCGTGCCCGGAAGTGCAGCCATTCCCCATTCGAGTACCGACGCCAACCAACAATCCGGCCAGCACCACCAAGCCGGACGACACGGGGACGTCACTGATCACGGCACGCCCGCTGAACGCAGCGTAGAGCACGCCACCGAGCACCAGCCCACCGACAAACAATGCGCGCCACAGCCGGTCACCGGCGACGCTGCCGCTGAGCAGCCCACCGAGCACACCGCTGACGCCGGCGATGCGGCCGTTGAACATCAACAGCAGCAACGACGACACGCCGATCAGTACACCACCTGCGAGGCCACGCAGCCAGGCTGCCGGGTCCACGAGTACGTCCATGATGCCTTTCTCCGAGTGGCGTTGACGATGCGGTGAGTATACGCCTACGGGTATGCCATTTCAGGTGGAACGACGCCTGCTTCTGCGCAGCAACCGATGCCTGACTCAGGTGCCGGCCCCGTCCTCGCCGGCCTTTTCGACCGTTGATCCGCCCCGGAGCCGCCGCTCGTTCCCGGTCAGAATCCGCTTACAGATGCATGACATAGCGTGGCTTCCAAGGTCGCTCGCTGACGCGGCCGGCCAACCCCGAAACCTTGGAGGAACCCACCATGATCAAACCCCTACTCGTGAGTGCCGCCGCAGCCGGCACCTTGCTCCTCGCCGCCTGCGGTGGCGGCAGCGGCGGTGGCAATGGCGCGCCCAACCCGAACCCCAACCCCGGCGGAGGTGGCGGCAGCGATGTGACCACGCGTGCGGTGGGACCGCTGGACCCGGTTCAGGAGCAGATCAGCAGCGGCGTGTTCTCACCGTTGTCCGGCGCCGTGGGCGGCACCCCCCTGGAGGGCGTGGTGACCTGCGCCAATGAACTGATCACCTACGAGGTGCTCGACATCGTCGACCTGCTGGCCGGCTCGCTGCAGGGCGCCGCGAACCCGCAGGACCTCAGCGGCCTGCCGCTGGCACCCGAGGCACTGGTGGGGCGCGTACGGGCGGTGGCATTCGATCTCACGCAGCTGCTGCTGAGCCTGGCCAACCAGGGATCGGGCTGCCTCACCGCCGGCAACAGCGTCAGCAACAGCGGCGCGGCTCTGGGCCTGCTGACCGGCACCGACAACCCGCTTGCTGGCACCCCGCTGGCGCCGCTCGGCAGCATCCTGGGCCCTGCGCTGGGCAACTTCCTGCAGGCCACCGGGGGCGCCACTCCGTCGGACGATCTGCAGCTGAGCACCGTCGCGGATCTGTACGCACAGCTCAACACGGCCTTGCAGACAGCGCTGGCGCAGGTACCCGAGCAGGCGCTGGAGGCACCGGTGGTGGGCGGCGCCCTGTTGACGGTTGGCGGCGCGCTTCACGACCTGCAGTCGCTGCTGTATGGCGTGACGCGCTATCAGACCGGCGCCACCAGCGTCGCCCTCGATGACCTGATCACGAACACGGTCGACAATCTGCTGACGCGGGTGATTCCGGTCCGCCTCATCGAAGACCAGGCAGGTCAGTCGGGCGTCATCTCCGGCCCGATCACCAACGGTGCAGCGCAGTTGGGCGCCCAGCTGAGCACGGTGGTGGCGATGGCGCTGGATCCGTTGAACAACCAGGTGCTGAACGGCCTGCTGTCACCGCTGCTCGATCCCATCGAGAACACGGTGCTGCCGACCCTGCTGGGACCGATCATCGACGCCATCGACGGTGGGCTGCCCAGCGGAACCGGCAGCGGCGGCCTTGCGAACACGCCGCTGACACCAGTCGTGGATCTCGTCCAGGGCGTGCTCGGCGGGCTGCTGGGCGGCATTGGCGGCGGAGGCGGCAGCGGTAGCGGTGAATGCGCGCTGGCCAACATTCCCTTGCTGAACATTCTCTGCCCCAACTGACCGGCATCAGACCACGCCCACAAAAAAGGGCCACCCCTCGGGGTGGCCCTCTTGCGTTACCAAGGTCCTTAGTTGCTCATGGACTCTTTGGCTTCCTCCGCCTCTTCCTTGGTGGCCTCGGCGGCATCATCCATGGCTTCGCCCGCGTCTTCGGCGGCGTCCGCGGCAGCGTCACCCATGTCTTCCATGGCGTCCTCGGCGTCTTCGGCGGCGTCCTTGAGCTCTTCGTGCTCCCGCATGTCGAGCGCGTCCTTGACGCCTTCTTCTGCTTTCTGCAGCGGCGTCGGCTCTTCCTGCTTGCCACACGCAGCAAGTGAAAGCCCCATCCCCAGCAGAGCGGCCAGCATGAGCGGTTTCATCGTCAGCGACTGCATTGAAACTCTCCTTCTTTTCGGGTGGATGTCTCGGGGCTTGCGCCACCAAGACCGCACCATTATGGCACACAAATCTAAACTTCCCTTATTGATCAATACGTTAAGCGGATGTTCAGACTTCGCTTGGCTTCCACCGCGCTGACCGTTAGGGTTAGCGCCTCTTTTCCCCTACCGGAGCGCCCAGATGGATGTCCGCGCCGCCGTGGCCTTTGAGGCCGGCAAGCCCCTCGCAATTGAAACCGTCCAGCTCGACGGCCCCCGCGCCGGCGAGGTGCTGGTGGAGATCAAGGCCACCGGCCTCTGCCACACCGACAAGTACACGCTGTCCGGCGCCGATCCGGAAGGCCTGTTCCCCGCCATCCTCGGCCATGAAGGCGCGGGCGTGGTGGTGGATGTCGGCCCCGGCGTCACCTCGCTGAAGAAGGGTGACCATGTAATCCCGCTGTACACGCCGGAATGCCGCCAATGCGAGTACTGCCTCAATCCCAAGACCAACCTCTGTCAGGCCATCCGTGGCACCCAGGGCCAGGGCCTGATGCCGGACGGCAGCAGCCGTTTCTCCTTCCAGGGCAAGCCGGTGCTGCACTACATGGGCTGCAGCACCTTTGCCAACTACACGGTGCTGCCGGAAATCGCGCTGGCGAAAATCCGTGACGATGCCCCCTTCGACAAGGTCTGCTACATCGGCTGTGGCGTGACCACCGGTATCGGCGCGGTGCTGTTCACCGCCAAGGTGGAGGCGGGCGCCAACTGTGTGGTGTTCGGTCTTGGCGGCATCGGGCTGAACGTGATCCAGGGCCTGAAGATGGTGGGCGCCAACCAGATCGTGGGCGTCGACATGAACCCCGCCCGTGAATCCATGGCCCGTCAGTTCGGCATGACCCACTTCGTCAACCCCAAGGACGTGGAAGGCGATCTGGTCGCCCACCTGGTGGAACTGACCGGTGGCGGCGCCGACTACACCTTCGAATGCATCGGCAATGTGCAGGTGATGCGCCAGGCGCTGGAGGCCTGCCACAAGGGCTGGGGTGTCTCCACCATCATCGGGGTGGCCCCGGCCGGTGCCGAGATCAGCACCCGTCCGTTCCAGCTGGTGACCGGCCGTCGCTGGATCGGCAGCGCCTTCGGCGGTGCCCGCGGCCGCACCGACGTGCCGAAGATCGTCGACTGGTACATGGACGGCAAGATCAACATCGATGCCCTCATCACCCACACCATGCCGCTGGAGCAGATCAACCACGGCTTCGAGCTGATGGAACGCGGCGAATCCATCCGCAGCGTGGTGATGTTCTGATGACGATGAAGCAGATTTCCGCCAATCGCTGCTGGGGCGGCACCCAGTACGTCTACAGCCATGAGGCGCGCGAAACCGCCTGCACCATGCGCTTCTCGCTGTTCCTGCCGCCGCAGGCCGAACAGGCCAAGGTGCCGGTGCTGTACTGGCTGTCCGGGCTGACCTGCACCGAGGAGAACTTCACCGTGAAGGCCGGCGCCCAGCGCATGGCGGCAGAACTGGGGCTGGCCATCGTGGCGCCGGACACCAGCCCCCGCGGCCTCAACCTGCCCGGCGAAGGCGACCGCTACGACTTCGGCCTGGGGGCCGGCTTCTATGTGGATGCCACGGTGGCGCCGTGGTCGCAGGGCTACCGCATGTACAGCTACGTGACACAGGAACTGCGGGCGCTGGTCGAGGCCGAGTTTCCGGTGGCGCCGTCACGCACCGGCATCGCCGGGCACAGCATGGGCGGCCACGGTGCCCTGCTGTGCGCGCTGCGCAATCCGTCGGTGTATCGCAGCGTCAGCGCCTTCGCGCCCATCACCTCGCCCACCCGCTGTGACTGGGGCCGCGGTGCGCTCAAGGGCTATCTGGGCGACGACGAGGCGACCTGGGCGGACTATGACAGCACCCTGCTGCTGATGAAGCAGGGCTGGCAGGGGCCGGAGATCCTGGTGGACCAGGGCGACCAGGATCAGTTCCTGCCACAGCTGCAACCGCAGCTGCTGCGCGAGGCCGCCGATCAGGCGGGGGTGAAGCTGAACCTGCGCATGCAGGCCGGCTACGACCACAGCTATTTCTTCGTGCAGACCTTCATTGCCGACCATCTGCGGCACCATGCAGCAGCCCTGAACCGCTGATCTGCGCTCAGCCGCCGCGCTCCACCGCCAGCTGACTGGCCGAGACCACCCGGTCCCGGCCATCCCGCTTGGCGCGGTACAGGGCACGATCCGCGGCGTCGAGTATCTGCGCCGGTGTCTCGCCGTGGGTGGGAAAATGCGCGACGCCGATGGAGATGGTGACGCTGAGCATCCGATGATTGCGGGTTTCCACCCGCACGCGGCGGATCTGGGCACACAGCGCCTCGGCGCGTGCCAGCGCCTCGTTCTCGGAGATCTGGGTCATCACCACGGTGAACTCCTCGCCGCCGTAGCGACTGGCCAGGTCACCGCGGCGGCAGAAAGCGGCGATCTCGTCCGCCACCCGGCGCAGTGCAATATCGCCCAGGGTATGCCCGTGCTCGTCGTTGAAACGCTTGAAGTGGTCCACGTCAATCATCAGGACCGCGATCGGCCCCGCGTCCCGCTCGGCACGGGCGAAGTCCCGGGACAGGGACTCCTCCAGGTGACGGCGGTTGTACAAACCGGTCAGCGGGTCGCGGATCGACTGGTTGCGCAGGGTTTCACGCAAGGCAAGATTGGCCAGCGCGATGCCGACACGCGCCGCCACCAGCTTGGCCACCTCGACGGCTCGCGGCGGCGCCTGACTGTCGGGCGACCACTGGATAAACAGCAACCCAATGAGATCGCCCTGCCCGCTCAGCGGCAGGCACAGGCTCGAGTCCGTTGAGCGGGCGGTGGCAGGCGGGTGCCCGCGATGCTTGCAGGCCACACGCTGCCGATCTCCGGCATCACACAACCAGGACTCGCTACGACGCAAGGCCCAGCAATCTTCCGGGCTGAAGACCGGCTCCGACACCACCGCATCGCCCCATGTGTGCAGGCTCTCAAGGTGTGTCTCGGAGGCATTGATCCGGTACAGCACCCCCGCCCCTCCGGGGAACAACTGCTGACAAGCCCGTGATACGAAGGGGCCCATCTCCTCCGGCCGCAGACAGGACTGCAGTGCATTGTCGAGCGCCCCGAGCAGCCGGGCCTCGGCCTCACTGGCCCGCAGGTCCGACAGCATCTGCTGACGCGCCGTGATGTCCTGGATTTGTGAGATGAAGTGCATGGGCTCGCCGTCTTCATCCCGAAGCAGTGCCACATCGAGCTGCACCGAGATGATGCTGCCATCCTGGCGAAAGTACCGCTTGTTCATGCGGTACTTCGATTTGCGTCCCTCGATCAGGCTGCGCACCTCGGCAAGATCCTCTTCGAGATCATCCGGATGGGTGACATCCTGAAAGGTACAGGCCATCAGCGCGTCGCGGCTGTAGCCGAGCATCTCGCACAGCGCCGTGTTGACCTCCAGCCAACGACCATCGAGGCCGACGATGGCAAGGCCGATCGGCGCACCTTCCACCGTCAGCCGGAACCGGCGCTCGCTGGCCGTCAGCGCATGGTTGCGCTGCTCCAAGGTCGCAGTGGCCTGCTGCAACTGCGCATTCACCTCGTTGAGGCGGTCCCCCTGTTGCCGCACCGTATCCAGATAGGCGGAGGCCTTGGGGGTCATCGGCACCAGGCAGATCGCCGTGGCAACCGAAACCCCCGCCGTCAGCGACATCATCACAGCGTCAAGCCGATAGATCGGGCGCCACAGATTGATGATGTCGATGACATGGGTCATCCCGCAGAAGAAGATGAATGCACCGAACAGCGTAAACAGCCACCCAAACGGCAGATCTGGCTGGCGGCGCAGGAAGCGCCCCAATGCAAAAGGTATGGAGAAATAGGCCAGCGCCACCAAGCCATTGCCGATGACCATCGCCCACAGCAGACGGGGCTCCCACGCAATGCAGTAGCCATGTGGAATCCCCCGGCTGTCGAATAGCGCCATCAGCCAGTCCATACCTGCGACACCTCCTCGCCGCTTGCGGAACAGACTCGCACCTTAAGGGGCAATCCAGCATTGCTGCACCGTCGCCGGACCGGCGGCAGGCCGGGCCGCCTCCAGCGGCACCCTGCCGCGGCCTTTTGAGGCGATCCATGGGGGATGCTACTGTCGTGCCGACACCCCGAAAAGGGGGCACTCTGGAGGAGAGCGATCATGGCCATGCCACCGAACCCGAACGCCGGTTGGCGTTGGGGACCCTTCACCTTTCGCCTGCCGTTCCTGCACACCCGGCTGCTGTGGCCGGAATTTCTGCAGGGCCTGCTGGTGTCGGCCGCCACCGGCCTGGCGCTGGTGCCGGTGATGATCCACTTCTTCGGATTCACCTTCGAGCAGGCGCTGACCTGCGCCATCGTCCACAACATTCTCATCACCTCTGCCGTGGTGGTGTTCGGCGAGCCCTATGCGCCCGGCTGGGTGACGCCCGCCCTGCCCCTGGTGCTGGCCTTCATTGCCAGCGGCTACGAGACCCCGGTGGAACGGGTGCAGGCGATGACCGCGCTGTCGCTGGACTTCGCGCTGCTGGTGTTCCTGCTGGGCGTCACCGGACTGGGCAGCCGCCTGCTGCGCTGGATGCCGCAGACACTCAAGGCCGGCATCATCCTCGGCGCCGCACTGGCGGCGTTCAAGCGGGTATTCATCGATGACGCCGAACGCTTCCTGCTGGTGCAGCCGGTGGCCACGCTGACGGCCTGCGCGGTGGCCCTGCTGCTGATCTTCTCCGAACCCTTCCAGCGTCTCATCGCGCGCCGCCCCGGCCTGGGCCGCCTGGCGGCAATGGGACTGCTGCCGGGCTTTGCCGCCGCCGCCCTCATCGGCCCGCTGGTGGGTGAGGTGCAGTACGACATCCAGTGGGGCTTCTTCATTCCGCCCGTGGCCGAAACCTGGGCGGTGGCCTCACCCTGGGCGGTGGGCTGGCCGTCGCTGACCATGCTGCTGCAGGCCGCCCCACTGGCACTGATCACCTACATCATCCTGTTCGGCGACATCGTCACCGGCCAGGCAGTGCTGGCCGAAGCCCAGCCGCAACGCCCGGATGAGCCCATTGCCCAGGATGCCCGTCGCACCCATCTCAGTCTGGCCGTGCGCAATGCGGTGATGGCCATCACCACCCCGTTCTTCCCCACCCAGGGCGCCCTGTGGACCGGGGTGCATGTGGTGATCGTGCAACGCTGGCGCCAGGGAGTGCAGCAGATGCGGTCGCTGCATGACGGCCTGCATTCGTACTACCTGATGGGCATCCCGGTGGTGTTCTTCCTGCTGCCGCTGCTGACCGGCCTGAAGCCGCTGCTGGGGATTGCGCTGTCGCTGACCCTGGTGGTCACCGGCTTTGCCTGCGCCTACATCGCCCTGGCCATGCCACAGCGCCCCGCCCAGCGCGGCGCCGTTCTGCTCACCGCCGCCGCCATCGCCTTTCTCGAACCCTGGATCGGGCTCAGCATCGGCATCGCGGCCGCGCTATTGTTGGTAACCCCCGACGACACCCCGGAGACCCCCACCCCATGAGCCCTGCCAACAACACCCACAGCAAGGTGGTCGGGTATCTGTTGTGGGTCATCGGTTTCATGGGCGCCCACCGCTTCTACTACGGGCGGCAGGTCACGGGCACGATCTGGTTCTTCACCCTGGGCCTGCTGTTCATCGGCTGGATCGTCGACCTGTTCCTGATCCCCGCCATGGACCGAGAAGCCGACCGCAAGTACACCGCCGGCGCCACCGACTACTCGGTGGCCTGGCTGTTGCTGGGCTTTCTCGGCATCTTCGGGGTGCATCGCTTCTACCAGGGCAAGTGGATCACCGGGATCCTCTACCTGTTCACCGGCGGCCTGTTCCTGATCGGCTGGCTGTATGACCTGCTGACCCTGAATTCGCAGATCGACGCACTCAACCGCGGCGCCTGAACCGCCCGCCAACCCACTGCCCTGGCGCCTGCCTTCTGGCAGCCGGCCAACCGCACCACTCTGGTGGTTTTCCGATGGCGCTCACCGCCACCCTGCACACCTTCGCCCTGCAAATCGCGGACATGGACCGCAACGTCTTCGCCGACGTCGAACTGCGGGTCGCGCGGCAACCTTCCGAGACCGCCGAGTTCATGCTGGTGCGACTGCTGGCCTACGCACTGGAGTACGAAGACGGCATCGCGCTGACCGAAGGGGTGGCGGCGGTCGACCAGCCCGCCGCGTGGGTGCGTGACCTCACCGGCCGCATCACCGCCTGGATTGAAGTGGGTGCCCCCGACCCCGAGCGTCTGCACCGCGGCAGCAAACAGGCCGACCGCTGCGCCCTCTACACCCATCGCGACCCCGCACCGCTGCTGGCCCACTACGCCGGCCACAAGATCCACCGCGCCGCCGAACTGCCGATCTACGCCTTCGACCGCGGCTTCATTGCCGATGCGGCGCCGCGGCTGACCCGACGTTCGGCGCTGGCCATCTCGGTGACCGAGCGGACCTTGTATCTGGACATTGATGGGCATTCGATGAGCACCGCCGTCGAGGTGTACGCGCTGGCGTGATCCGGTCGCGCGGCCTGCGGCCACCCCATGAGCTGCGTGCGGTGCCGGCTTCGGGCTGACTTGCGCAGAAGCGCTGAAGCCCCTATACCGTTTTCTGCAGAAGGGAACCGCGGTCGTGGGCGCAAGGAGGCCGCCATCACCGGAACCTATGACAGTGCGCTGGTCGCGCTCTTGATCGTGGTGGCGGTCGCCGCCTCGTTCACTGCGCTCGAACTGGCAGGCCGGGTGGCCCTTGCCAAGGGCTTCTCCGAACCACTCTGGCTACTCGGTGGCGCCGTCGTCATGGGCAGCGGCATCTGGTCCATGCATTTCATCGGCATGCTGGCGTTCGAGCTGCCGATCCGCATGGCCTACGACGTGGGCCTCACCGCGCTGTCACTGGTCATCGCCATCGGCGCCGCTGGCTGCTCTCTGGCCGTCGTCAGCCAACACCGGCTGCGCAGCGCCACGGTACAGATCGGAGGCCTGATGATGGGCCTGGGTATCTGCGCCATGCACTACGTCGGCATGAAGGCCATGAACATGGTGCCGTCCATCCGCTACGCGCCTGTACCGCTTGCGTTGTCGGTCCTCATCGCAATCGGTGCCGCCTACCTGGCGCTCTGGATCGTCTTTGCCCTGCGGGACGCGCCGGCGGACGGGCGCCCACTGCGCCGCCTGCTGGGGGCCGTGGTGATGGGTCTGGCGATCAGTGGCATGCACTACACCGGCATGGCAGCCGCCACCTTTGCCCCGGATGCCTACTGCGCAGTGCCCGGCAATCGCGAGCTCGACAATCAGCTGCTGGGCTACAGCATTGGCCTGATCATGCTCTGCCTGCTGGCCATCTCACTGCTGCTGTCGTCCGTCGAGTCCCGCGTGGTGCTGCGAACCCGCCGCATGCTGGACACGCTGCGCAAGACCAATCAGCGCCTGCGGGACGAAGCGGTGACCCGCACCCGCCTGCAGCGCATGTACGCGGTGCTGTCCGGCACCACCGTGCTGATCATGCGCACCCGCACCCGCAGCCGATTGCTGGAGGGCTGCTGCGAGATCGCAACCGATACCGGGGGCTTCGCGCTGGCCTGGATCGGACTGCTGCGCGACAACACCCTCACCCCTGAAGTCGTGGCGGGACGGGCCAGCGCCGCGCTGCCCGCCTTGAAGTTCTCATTGAACGAGACCGATCCCAGTCGTGATGGCCCCACGGTGCGCGCGCTGCGCAGTGGCCTCCCCCAGGTCTGCAATGACGTGCTGTCTGAGCCGGCACTGAAACAGTGGCACCCACTATTCGCCCAACATGGGCTCAACGCCTATGTCGCCCTGCCCCTGATCATTCAGGGGCGTGTACAAGGCTGTTTCAGCCTGTACGGCAACGCGCGGCACAGCATCGGCGAGGACGACCTCAGGTTGCTGCAGGATGTGGCCGGCCACCTCGCCCATGCCCTGGAATCACTCAACCGTGATGACAGGCTGGATTTTCTTGCCGAACACGACCCCTTGACCCGTTTGGCGAACCGCCATCAGTTCCGCGAGCGGCTCAGCGAACGCCTGCTGCGGGCCTCCGAGCAGGCCAGGCCCCTCTCCCTCCTGCTCTTGGACCTGCGCCACTTCAGCCAGCTCAACGCCTCCCTGGGGCGTCGCGGTGGAGATCAGGTGCTTTGCCGCGTTGCCCACAGCCTGGTGAGGTACTGCGAAGCCGATGCCACACGGGTGGCGCGCGATACGGGCGACCGCTTTCTGGTGATCGCACACCGCCCTCTGGACGACACCTCCCTGCCCGCCCTGTCTGCCGAGATCGAAGGCGCGCTCGGCAACCCGATGCGCATTGAGCATCAGGATGTGCACATCACCCTTCGCATCGGAGCCGCCTGCTATCCCCACGATGGCGAGGACGCCGACACCCTGATCCGCAGCGCCGAAACCGCATTGCGCACCGCGCGGTCACGGCAGGAGGACGCGGTACTGCACAACCCTCGTATCCAGGAAGCCAACGAAGTCCGAAACCAGATTATCCAGCTGCTGCCCGAAGCCCTGAATCGCAACGAGCTGGCCCTGCACTATCAGCCCAAGCTCGACTGTGCCAGCGGCGCCATCTGCGGCGCTGAGGCCCTGTTGCGATGGCAACACCCACGACTGGGGAGGGTGCCCCCCGGTCATTTCGTCCCGGTTCTGGAGGAGAGTGGCCAGATCGTGTCGGTAGGTGCCTGGGCACTGACCCAGGCGCTGCGCGACTACAACCGCTGGCGTGTCGCCGGCCTTCAGGCGCCGCGGGTGGCCGTGAACGTCTCTGCCATCCAGCTGCGACAGGCCGACTTTCTGGACACGGTCCGCAACGCCATCGCCTACCTGCCATCGGACCTGCACGGCCTCGACATCGAAGTCACCGAATCAGTGGTCATGGCCGACCCCGAGGGTACCGCGCGGAAACTCCGCGAACTTCAGGGCATGGGGATGACCATCGCCGTCGACGACTTCGGTACGGGCTACTCCTCGCTCGCCAAGCTGACCCGACTACCCGTCAACTACCTCAAGATTGACCGCTCCTTCATCGTCGACCTCGAAAGAGGCGGCAAACCGGTGGACATGGTCGCCGCCATCATCGGCCTCGCCCATGGCCTGGGGCTGAAGGTCATCGCCGAAGGCGTGGAAACCCCGGCGCAACTCCGGCAGCTGCAACAACTGGGATGCGACCAGATTCAGGGCTTCCTGTTCAGCCCCGGCCTGCCCGCCGACGCCTTCGCGGATCTGCTGGCCAGCGGCCGGCGGCTGCCGGTGGTGTAACACCTAAACACCCCTACCGAGCTTCTACAGTCGACAACGGCACAGCCCGTGCCCGCACTCAGCACGCCCGGCTGCGCACAAGCAGTCCAGCAGCTGCTTTTCTGCCGGAGAATGCGCGGCAGCCAAGCTTCTTGGTCATGGCGGGGGCGGTGGCGCAGCTGCGCGTCGCGTATCGCCCTCCGGCGAGTTCAGGAACGCTTCCGCAAACGCGGTGAAGGTGCCGCTCTCCAGCGCCATGCGGATGCGTTCCATCAGGCGGTGGTAGTAGCGCAGGTTGTGGATCGTGTTGAGCCGCGGCCCGAGCATCTCGTTGCACTTGTCGAGGTGGTGCAGATAGGCACGGGAGTAGTGCCTGCAGGTCTCGCAATCGCAGGCGGGATCCAGCGGGCCGTCGTCGTCGCGGTACTTGGCATTGCGCAGGCGGATCACGCCCTCACTGGTGAACAGGTGGCCGTTGCGGGCATTGCGGGTGGGCATCACGCAGTCGAACTGATCCACACCGCGCGCCACGGCCTGCACCAGATCGCGCGGCGTGCCGACGCCCATCAGGTAGCGCGGCGCCTCGGTAGGCATCACCGGGGCCAGGGCGTCGAGCACCTTCAGGCGCTCGTGCTCGGGTTCGCCAACGGACAGGCCGCCGATGGCATAGCCGTCAAAGCCGATCGCCTGCAGCTGGCTCAGGGACTGCTGGCGCAATGGCGGGTACATGCCGCCCTGGACGATGCCGTAGAGCGCATTGGGATTGTCCCCATGTGCGGTCTTGCAGCGCTGCGCCCAGCGCGTGGACAGCGCCATGCTCTTGCCGGCCTCAGCTTCAGTGGCGGGGTACGGTGTGCACTCGTCGAACTGCATGACGATGTCACTGTTCAGCGCATGCTGCATCTCGATGGCGCCTTCGGGCGACAGAAAGATGCGGTCGCCGTTGACCGGCGAGGCGAAGGTGACGCCCTCCTCGCGGATCTTGCGCAGGCCGGACAGGCTCCACACCTGAAACCCGCCGGAGTCGGTCAGGATGGGTCCGTCCCAGTGCATGAAGCGATGCAGCCCCCCCACCCGTTCGAAGGCGGCCTTGCCGGGCCGCAGCATGAGGTGGAAGGTGTTGCCAAGAATGATCTGGCTGCCCACCGCACGTAGATCTTCGGGCGTCAGGCTCTTCACCGTGCCGTAGGTGCCCACCGGCATGAACACCGGCGTTTCGACCACGCCGTGCTGCAGGTGCAGGCGACCACGCCGGGCAAACCCTTCCGTCTTGAGCAACTCAAACTTCATTTGCGATTGTCCTTGTCAGCACCGGCCCGCACCAGTAGTCCGGACACCGTGCCGCCCTCAGCGTCGGGCCCCGGGATCCAGGCCCAGCCACTCCCCAGCGAAATCCGCAAGCGGTGCAGGCGCTGAGCGTCCCAACCGGCATCCCAGTCCACCAGCACGGTGTCGACATCCCAGCGATCCAGCAAATCGCGCGGGCGTCGGTCGCTGCCGGCATACCAGCCCTGGATCGCGTCGAGGCGTCGCTGCTCGGCGGGGGCATCTCCGCTGGCCTGGGCGGCATGGTGGGGCCAGCCCGACACGGTGGCATGGCCGGCCAGTTGTGAGGTCAGGGGCGCCAAGGTGTAGTAGTTGCGCTCCAGGCGTTCCAACGTGCGCCCACGCGGCTGCCCCTGCAGCGCACGCAGCAGAAACGCACGGTCATTGCGCTGATGGAGGCGGTCCGCGCCATTCCACTGCAAGGGCACCTGCCCCTTGTTGAGCTGCGCCTGCATCACGTCGCGCCCGTGAAGGGTGGCCGACACCACCACCGGCACGGCGAGCAGCCACAGTACCCGCAGGCGTCCCCGCAGCGCCGCCATCACATACAGCCCCAGCCCCAGGAGCAGGAAATGCAGCGGGCTCCACACTTTCAGCACGCCGTTGAAACGCGCGCCGGAGCCGGCATCATCGCCCTGACTGAAGTGAACGAATTCCATGCTGGCTGCCAACAGCGTCACTGCCAGCATCACCCAGCGGGTGCGGACCCGCTGCACCACTGCGGCGATGGTCAGCAGCAGAGCGGGTCCCCAGATGATCAGCAGCGCCGGCCAGGGCGCGCGCAGGCTGGCCGGCAGGGCACGAATCCCCACGCCATCGAGGAAACTGCTGTTGAGCACCAGCGGCATCACCAGCACCCAGCTCAGCAGAAGCCCCGCCAGCGCCGCATGCCAGTGCCGCCGGGCGGCAGGGTCGAACAGGAACAGTCCTACCGCCAACAGGCCGAAGTGCGGGATGGTCCAGGGATTGCTGGCCCAGGCCAGCCAGGGCAACGCCCCGAGGAAGCCGGCATACAGGGTCCCGCCCTCGCCACGGTCGCGGCTCGCCCAGACCCACAGCAGCAGGGCCATCAGCATCAGGCTGAACAGAGGGGGGTGCAGGTCTCCGAGATAGAGGCCGATATGCAGGGGGCTCTCCACCGGCAAGGCCGGCGTGCGCGCAACCAGGGCGGACAGCCAGGGCCAGCTGAACTCGTCCGGCCGCATGTCGAACAGGCGCACATGGGGGTAGCCCAGCATCATGCTGTCGCCAGGGTGCACGGGCGCCCACAGCAGCAACGACACGCCGGTCCCCGCCGACACCGCCACCGTCGCCAGCAGTGCCGCCACGCCGGCGGACTGACGGCCGCGCATCACGTCGAAGAGCACCATCCACAGACAGGCCAGAATCAGCGCGATGGACAGGCTGAAGGCAAACGGGACCGGCAGGAACAACGCCCGCGACAGCAACGCCGGCAGGTTGTGTATCAGGGTGTAGTAGGTCGCCACCGTGGGGCTGGCGCCCCACAGGTCGGCTGCAGGATACGTCGTCGACAGTCTCAGGCTCTGGACATACCGCAACGAGAAAATGTTCTCGCCAAAACTGTCAAAGCCGGGAGCGATACCCCGCAGCAGCAGCGCCACCAGCAACACCAGGGCGAACAGCGCCCAGCGCGGCCATGCCACGCCGGAGTGGTGTCGCCACGCGGCCCAGACGCCGGCGGCCAGCAGCAGATAACCGCAGCCCGGGAAGAACAACGGCAACCCAAGGTGTCGCAGGCTGCTGTCCAGCAGCGGCAGGCCGATCACGGCACCGGCGAGCAATGGCGTCAGGCCGAGTCGGGCCGCACCCAACCGAGCGGCTCCGACGCCCATCAGCACCAGCGCCGCCACCACCGCCAGTGTGAAAACCACCGCCATCATGGGCGCGCGGCCGCCGTCGGCGTGATCAGCATGGCATCGCCATAACTGAAGAAACGATACCGTTGGTCCACGGCGTGCCGATAGGCCGCCATCATCCGCTCGTATCCCCCGAGCGCGCTGACCAGCATCAGCAGCGTGGACTGCGGCAGGTGGAAATTGGTGAGCAGGCGATCAATCACCCGGAAGCGGTATCCGGGCGTGATGAACAGACGCGTTTCACCGGCGCCGACCTTCGGAAGTCCTTCGTCATCGACGGCGGACTCCAGGGCCCGACACACGGTGGTACCGACCGCCACCACGCGTCCGCCACGGGCGCGGGTGTCGGCAATGGCCTGCCTGAGCTCGGTGTTGATGTGGTAGCGCTCCATATGCATTCGGTGCGCCGACAGGTCGTCCACCCGCACCGGCTGGAAGGTGCCGGCCCCGACATGGAGGGTAAGCGTGGCGCGCCGCACCCCGCGCGCATCAAGGGCGTCCAGCAGGCCCTGGTCGAAGTGCAGACCTGCGGTGGGGGCTGCGACAGCTCCCGGCGCCCGCGCAAACACGGTCTGATAGCGCTCGGCATCCTGCTTCCCAGGGGCATGGGTAATGTAGGGCGGCAGCGGCAACTGACCGGCTGCGTCGAGAAAGGCGTGCACTTCCTCCGCCCCCTCCAGACGCAGATGGAAGAGATCGTCCTCGCGGCCAAGCACCGTCAGCCGGCGCCCGCCCACTTCCAGCACACCCCCCGCACGGGGCGATTTGCTGACGCCCAGCTGCGCCCAGAAATGCCGGTCGTCATCAATGCGTTCAACCATCACCTCCACGCGCCCGCCCGTCGACTTGTGCCCGAACAGTCGCGCCGGAATCACCCGGGTGTCGTTGAAGATGAGCAGGTCGCCGGGCGACAGGCGGCTCGGCAACCGCGCGATGTGATCATCCTCGGGGCAGGCACCCTCGAGCACCAGCAGCCGGGCTCCGGCACGCGTGGCGGGCGGATGCTGGGCGATCAGCTCGGGAGGCAGGTGGTAGTCGAAATCGCTGCGGCGCATGGAAGCGTCGATTTGGGCAAAAGGCCGCGTATAATGCCGCGCTCAAGCCGGGCTGTGCAGGACACCTCATCGGGGTTCCGCGTTCCGGTGTTGGCCCGGGTGGCGGAATCGGTAGACGCAGGGGATTCAAAATCCCCCGAGGCAACCCCTCGTGAGAGTTCGAGTCTCTCCCCGGGCACCACCAACACGACGCTCAGTCTGCGGGCACCACCCGCAGTACCTTGCCAGCCGCATCGTCCGTCAACAGGTACAGCATGCCGTCCGGCCCGCTGCGCACGTCACGAACGCGCACGCCCAACGATTCGAACATCACCTCACGGTCCTGCAGCCGGCCCTCGGCATCGAGGGTCAGACGATGCACGGATTGATCGGCCAGCGCACCGACGAAAAAGCTGCCTTTCCAGGCCGGAAACGCATCACCCTGGTACCGGGTCAGCCCGCTGGGTGCAATCGACGGCGTCCAGTGGAGCAAGGGCTGCTCCATCCCCGGCAGCGCGGTGTATGGAGAGATCTGGGCGCCTGAGTAATCAACGCCGTGGGTAATCGCGGGCCACCCATAGTTGCGCCCGGGCTGGATCAGGTTGACCTCGTCACCGCCTCGCGCGCCGTGTTCATGCGCATACAGGCGGTCTGCCTGGGCATCGTAGAAAACACCCTGCACATTGCGATGGCCGTAGCTGAAAATCTCGGGGCGGGCATCTTCATCGCCCACGAATGGATTGTCCGCAGGCACCGTTCCATCCGGCAGCAGACGCACGATGGTGCCGAGGTGATCGTCACGATGCTGGGCCCGCTCGCGGAAGTTGTAACCATCGCCCAGGGTGATGATGAGTGTGCCATCACCCCGCCAGGCAAGACGCCCGCCGTAGTGCACGGGCGTGTTCTTGAGCGGCTGTGCCGTGAAGATCGGTGTCACGGCCTGCAGCTGGTTGCCGACCAGCCGGGCACGCACCACTCGGGTGTTGTTGGCCTTGGCCGTGCCGTGCGCAAAGGCCAGATAGAGCACGCCGCTCTCCGCGAAATCCGGCGCCGGCAACACGTCGAAAAGGCCCGCCTGGCTGGCCACGTACACCGGCGGAACACCGCCCACCGGGACTTCCCGCAACGCGCCATCGGCAATCACCCGGAGGCGGCCGGCTCGCTCGGTCACCAACATGCGGCCATCCGGCAGGAATGCCAGCGACCAGGGATGATCCAGCCCTTCGGCCACGGTCTCGACACGATACGCCGGCTCGGCACTGGCACCCGCGCAGGCACCGGTGAGAGTCAGCATGGCGAACAGGATGACGCGAAGGCGGATCATGAGCATTTTCTCGAACGAAACCCCGACGAGCATACCCCGGTCGCCGTCAGGGTGAGGCTTGCGGCATGATGCGACGGCACTTGCTCTGATAGCCACCGTGAACCGATTCGTCCGCGCCACCCTCGCCTGGCTCGCCGCCACGCTCGCGACCGCCGTGCTGGGCAGCCTGTTTCATACCCACCACACCTTGAGCGCGTTGCGCGCACTGGGTGTCAACGTGCCGCCGGCAACCCAGTGGCACACCCGCTTGCTGGACCTGCAGGGTTTCGCCCCCGGCTATGCCGGCTTGACCGCCGGCGGCTTCCTGGTGGCATTTCTCATCGCCGGACTGCTGCGCCGCCGCTGGCCGGGCCGTCGCCCCCTGTGGTTCGCAACCGCCGGTGCCGCCTCGCAGCTGGCAATGGTCGGGATCATGCAGCTGGTGTTTGGCCTGACGGCGCTGGCCATCGCGCGCACCGCAGGCGGCATCGGCCTGCTGATGCTGGCAGGCGCGGCAGGCGGCACCGTCTTTGCCCTTCTCAGCGTCACGCCGCGGTCCCGCTCCGCTTCATGAACGCCGCGGATGCACCGCAGCTGGTGCCCTTCATCACGCTGCCCAACTGGGTCAAGGCGGCGACCGTCTGTGGTGTGAACATCCAGGCCGTGTTTGAAGAGTTCGGCGTCCGCGTGGAAGGCGCGCCACTGGAGCACGCCACCATCGAGCGCACGGTCATGGCGCGTGTCATGGGGGCCTGTGTCCGGCGGGCGCAGCGGCACCACTTTCCGTTCGTGCTGGGCGAGACCTACGCCTTCGAATACCTCCCGGACCTCGAAACCTTCGTTACCACCAGCCCCAACCTGCGCGAGGCGGCGGTGGTGTTCGAGTGGGTACGGGCACTGATCAACCCCTATATCGATGTCCACCTGCGGGAGCAGGGAGACGAGGCTCGCCTGGTCCTGCAATTCCTCGGCGGGGACACCGAAACGCCAACACAGCCCTGGTTTGCGGAGACCATGTTCACCGCCATCCATAAGTTCGCGCGCCAGCTCATCGGTGGCGAACAGACCTTTCGTGCGCTGCGCCTGCGGCACCCGGCGCCCGCCTATGCCGCACTCTATGCGGAGCAATTCGGCACCGAGATCCGGTTCGATCAGCGAGAGGACGCGCTCGTGTTCGACCGTGCGCTACTGGACCTGCCGCTCCCCGGCAGCTTTCCGTCGCTGCACGCGCAGGCACGACAGCGCATTGACCAGCAGATGCGCCGGCTGCTGCCGCGCGATGGCCTGGTGGCCACGCTGGAGCTGACGCTGGAGCGCAAGCCCGCCCTGTTTGCCCATGGTGCCGAGGCGATGGCCGAAGAGCTGGGCCTGCATCTGCGCACCCTGCAACGCCGCCTTCACGAGCAGCAGGTGCACTACCAGGAAATCCAGGACCGCGTTCGTTACCGTTTGGCGCGCCGCGCCCTGCGGGATCCCCACGTCCCCCTCGACACGCTCAGTGAGCAGCTGGGATTCTCCGACCGCCGCAGTTTCACCCGCGCCTTCCGCCGGTGGGCCGGCGAAACCCCCAGCGCCTTCCGCCGGCGGCCGGCAACCGACTGAATCGCGCTGTCGCGATTTGTTCCCTTTGGTCGCAGCCGGTCATGGTGGCGACCTCGGTGCAGGACTAGTCTGATCCCATCAAAGCAATCAATGGTGGAGCTTGACGATGGACGGACGACATCCCCCCGCTGACATCGTGCCGCGCAAGGGCCCGGACCTGGGCCTCGACGGCGACATCCCGAAATACTGGCTGGACGGCGACGCCTTCAAGACCCGCTTCTTCGACGCCATGTCCATCCTGTTCCCGGAGGGTGAGAAGTTCTTCATCGCCTGCGTGCGCGACTATCGCGACCAGATCACGGACGCCGAACTCAAGGCGCAGGTCAAGGACTTCATGTATCAGGAAGGCCAGCACGGCATGGTCCACACCCAGTTCAACAATCGCCTCAAGGCGCAGGGTGTCCAGGTGGATCACATCCTGGAGGAGCAGAAGCGGATCATGTTCAAGGTGTTCCGCAAGCACTTTCCCAAGACGTTCACGCTGGGGCAGACAGCGGCAGCCGAGCACCTCACTGCGCTGATGGCGCATGCCTTTTTCAGCAACGGCCTGTTCAAGGAAGCGGATCCGCGCATCCGCGCGATGTTCGCCTGGCACGCCGTCGAAGAGATCGAACATAAGGCGGTGGCTTTCGACGTTTTCCGCGATATCGCCAAGGGCAGCTGGCTGATGCGCGTCGCCAGCATGATGTTCGTGTCGTTCACCTTCCCCATGCACACCTTCCTGATCATGCGGCACATGTTCCAGGTGGACGGCCTGAAGCAGCGCTGGAAGCTCTGGGCCAAGGGACTATGGTGGCTGTATGGTTACAAGGGCGTGTTCCCTCACCTGATTCCAGCCTATCTGGCCTACTACCGGCCAGGCTTTCACCCGCGGGATCACGGTGACCTTGATATCTACCATCACTGGCGCCGGGCCTACGAGGCCAACGGGCATGACGCCATCGCCGCCGGCGATGCGGTGATCGCGCTCACCACCGCCTGAGACAGGCCGCGAGGGCGCGATCAGATGGTGATATCCACCGGTACGACCTGATCCCGCCCTTGCCGCTTGGCCTGGTACAGGCCCTGGTCCGCCCAGCGGTAGGCTTCGGACAACGGGGTCCCCAGCGAGACGGTGACCAGCCCGATGCTGCAGGTCACCACCCCTGACGGCGCCCCCGCGTTTTCGATGCCCATATCGCGCACGAGGGTGCAAAGTGCCTGAGCCCGCTCCAGTCCATCACGGGCCGAGCAGTCATAGAGCATCAGGGCGAACTCTTCGCCACCGATCCGCGCGGCCAGGTCCAGCGGGCGCCGCGCAAACTGCGACAACGCAACCCCCAGCTCCGACAACACGCCATCACCATAGGCGTGTCCATACTCGTCGTTGATGCGTTTGAAATGGTCGAGGTCGATCAAGGCCAGCACCAGACTGCCGCCGGGTTGGGCCTGCCGCTGCAGGGCCCGCATCGCAGTTTCGTAGTGGTCGTCGAAAGCGCGCCGATTGGGCAGGCCGGTCAGCGCATCGCGAAACGCCATGGTGCGCAACGCCACCATGGCCGCCCACTGTCGCCGCGAGGCAGCGGTCGACCAGGCTGTGGAGCTGAGCACCACCCCCAGCACCAACACCTCCATCAGCCAGGTGGAGGCATCCTTCTCCGACATCGGGTGCTGATAAATCGCCGCGACGATCAGCACCACCAGGATGTAGACCGTAAAGAAAAGCGCAACACGGGTCAGGCGGATCCGCGCCAGTGACACCACCGCCAAGGGCACCAGCAACGGCAAGGAGGCATTCAGGGGCTGGCCGATGATGTCACTGCGGTATCGCAGCACCTCGATCAATGCCAGCTCCAGCGTGAAACTGGCCAACAGCACCCACTCTGACCATGATCGCTCGACAAAGCGGTACTGCACCCAACTGGTCAACAGGAACGCCGGGACCACCAGCATCACGATCACCGCCAGGACCAGCGGCTGGCGCGCCACGTCGCCTCCCAGCACCATCGGCACCCATACCGGGGCGGAGACAAACAAGGCCAGCGTCAGCAAGGTGATGGCCACCCGTGCCGGCGCGCTGCTGATGCGGACGGATCGCTGGAACGACCGCTCCAGATGCCGCGGGAACCGCCAGGCCGCACGCTCGCCTGCCGCCACCGCTGTGAGCAGTTGCCGGTCGGTCAGGGACAGATCGTCGGACGAGGCTTCAAGCAGGCGCTCACGTGGCCGCGTCATGGCGGCCCCGGACAGGCGGCGTTCTGCCGCACGGGACGACGTGCTGGTAGGGGGCGCTGTCACGCGATAGGAAGATCGTTCATCAATAGCAGCATCCGATAATGCCGATTTCTCGCCGAACACAATAGACTCTCGGCCATGAAACTCTGTTCAAGCTGTGGACACACACTGACCTCCCGCGTGCCACCGGGCGACCATCTGCCGCGCCATGTTTGCGACCAGTGTGGCACCGTGCACTATCTCAACCCCAAGGTCATCGTCGGCTGCATCCCCGAATGGCAGGATGGCCGCGTGCTGATGTGTCGCCGCGATATTGAGCCCCGCCGCGGCAAATGGACCTTTCCCGCCGGGTTCATGGAGCTGGGGGAAACCAGCGGTGAGGGCGCCGCGCGCGAGACCCGGGAAGAATCCCAGGCCGCAGTGGAGATGGGCGAGGTGTTCTGCATCTTCAATGTGCCGCGTATCCATCAGGTCTACATCCTGCATCGGGCCCGCCTGCTCGATCTGCAGTTCGGCCCCACCCCGGAGAGCTCGGAGGTCCGACTGATGCGCGAGGATGAGATTCCCTGGGACGAAATCGCGTTTCCAACGGTCTGGCATGGCCTGCGCAACTTCTTCGCGGACCGGGTGGCCGGCATCCAGCGCTTCCACAGCATGGACATCCGCTAACGACAGCGCTGCTTCCTTCGGACGAGGCGATTCCCACCCCGGTTTCCATTACAATTCCCGCCCTGGCGGCGCGCGCGCCGCTCAGACACCCACGGCCCGAAGCCCAGGAACCTTAGAGCGATGACCTTCGTAGTAACCGACAACTGCATCAAGTGCAAATACACCGACTGCGTCGAGGTGTGCCCGGTTGACTGTTTTCACGAAGGCCCGAACTTCCTGGTGATCGACCCCGAGGAGTGCATCGACTGCACCCTGTGCGAGCCCGAGTGCCCCGCCGAGGCCATCTTCGCGGAAGACGATATTCCGGAGGATCAGGCGCATTTCACCGACCTCAATGCGGCGCTCGCCAAGAAATGGCCCGTGATCACCGAGAAAAAGGATCCCCTTCCGGACGCTGCCGACTGGGATGGCAAGCCCGACAAGCTCGCCATGCTTGAGCAGTGACCCGATGCCCCCAGCCCCTCCCCGCGAGGGGCTGATCGTTTACGGCCCATGGCTTCGGACCCGGTGACGCAACTGCGCCTGACCCCCACCGAGCTCGCAGCGCGCGAGGCGCGGGCCGACGATGCGCTGGCGCGTCGCAGCGCCGGAGATCGGGTCTGGCAACCCGTCGCCGTGGCGGCACTGCGACCCTGGATCGAACAGCAATGGCTGCGGCAATGGCCATCCGAGCAACTGCTTTCCGGCCCGCCGCTGCTGGCCCTGTGGCAGCAGATCATCGAAGGCGATGAGCGGCCGCTGCTGGCCCCACAGCAATGCGCCCGGCTGGCGATGGCCGCCGACCAGATGGCGCGGCGTCACGGGCTGGACCCTGCCCGCATGCCGGCCTACACCGAGGAGCATCAGGCATTCCGTCGCTGGCGTCGTCAACTCGACACGCAGCTGGCGGCCCTGGGCGCCATCACCCCCGCTGACCTGCCTGACCGCATCGACCCTGCGGCCGCGCCGCAGACCATCGACGCCGCGGGCGTGTGGACGGCCCTGCCCCCACGCGAGCAGGCACTGCTGACGCGACTGGGGGTGACATTGCCGGCAGGGCCTCCGCCTCCCGCGCCCGAAGCTGCCTGGACCTTCGCCGATGCCGACAGCCAGTACCGCGGGTTGGCGGAGGCCCTTCGCGGTGAGCTGCTGGCGGCGGAGGACCGGCCGCTGCGCATCCTGCTGGCGATCAACGATCCCAACGGTCAGGGGCTGCTGGACGCGGCCCTCGGCGACGCGCTGGCGCCGTGGCGCCACCAGATCGGCGAGGCCGGTCTGCTGCCGTGGCGGTGGGCCCAGCCCCGCCCGCTGTCCGACACTGCGTGGGCCCGCGCATGGCTGCAGGTGGCGCAACTTCACCGCGGGTCCCTGCCATTCGGCACGCTGTCGTCGCTGCTGCTCAATCCCGCACTATGGTCCGGCGCGCAGGCGATGGAAGCCGCCTGCCTGGAATCCCGCCTGCGACAGGCGGCATGGCCCCAGCTCGACCTCGACGGACTTGCCCACCTGGCAGAGCGCCAGGCCGCCACGCTGGCGCCCGCACTGCAACGTCTTGCCATCCAGCTCGGACGTGAACCAGGCCGTGCGACGCCCGGGGACTGGCACACCCACTTCGCCGCGCGCATGTCGGCATTGCACGGCGACGCAACCGCGCCCGATGATTCGCTGCGTTTCCAGATCCGCCGCGCCACCCGTCTGGCCGCAGGCCGGCTGGGCAGCCTGGACCGCCTGCTGGGCACGGTCAGTGCAGCCACCGCCGCGCGCTGGCTGCAGGAATGGCTCGACGCGCCCTTTCAGCCTCGGGTTGAGCATCCCCAGCCGCTGCTGGTCGGCACACCCGAGACCCTCGTTGGCATCCCCTGCGACCTGCTGGTGATCGCCGACGCCACCAGCGATGCCCTGCCCGGCCGCGCCCCGCTGAATCCATTCCTGCCCGTTGACGCCCAACGTGCGGCTGGCATCGCCGCAGCCCACCCTCAGCAGTGGCTGCAACAGCGGCAAGCCACGCTGGCGGCGCTTCGCAGCAGCGCCCGTCGATGCTGGCTGGCCCGCCCGAACGTCGATGATCGCGGCGCCCCGAGCCTGCCCTGTCCCTGGCTGCAGGCCGATTGGGCGGATCGCGCCGCGCCCCCTGCGCCCCGGCGCCATCGTCTGCCGACACTGCCGGATGAAGACCCGGTGCCCGCCGTCGCCGCGGCGGAAGCAATGGTCGCCAGCGCCGGCCTGTTCGAGCGCATGCTGCACGCCCCGCTGCTCGCCCTATGTGTGGACCGGCTGGGGACCCAACCGTTGCCGCCGCCACCGCGCGGTCTGTCGGCGCGACTGCAGGGGACCCTGTTGCACGAAGCCCTGGCGATCGGCTGGGGCCAGCTGCGGACCAGCACCGCCCTGCAGCGTCTCGACGCTGGCAGCATCGCGGCGCTCGCCACCGAGGCAGTCGACGCCGCCTTGCCCGCCCTGCTGCCACCACGGCGCTTCGGCGCGGCCTGGGTCGCACTTGAGCGCCAGCGCGCCATCGACCTGCTCTGCGCCTGGTTCCACCATGAACAACGGCGGCAAGCCCCGTTTACCGTGATCGCACGGGAGCTGCCACTGGAGGGCCAGCTGGACGGCCTGGCGGTTCGGCTGAGGCTGGACCGCGCCGACCGGGTCGACACCGCACAGGGGCCCCAGGTGTTGCTGCTGGACTACAAGACCGGACGCAATGCCCAACCGCGCGGATGGGATGCCGACCGTCTGGAAGCCCCACAGCTGCCCCTGTATGCCGTGCTGGCGGCCCGGCAGCCCGACCTTCAGCCGCTCGGGGGCATCGGCTTTGCCCACCTCAAGGAGGGCCACCCGGCGCTGTCGGCCCGCACCACCTGGACCACGCGGCTGATCGATGCCCCCGAACATCCGCCCGACCCGGAATGGCCCGCGGTGCTGGCTGCCTGGCGGCACCGCCTCGGAGCGGCAGCGCAGGCGTTCCTGCGAGGAGAGGCGGGTGCCGATCCAACCGTGCTGACCCGTCATCTCGCCCCCTATCGGGCGCTGCTGCTGGACGCTGGCGACGACGACGACGAAGGGGCGCCATCATGAATCTCGCCGACGCTCAGGCGCGTGAACGGGCAGTGGATCTGGACTGCCACATCCTGGCGGTGGCGCCCGCAGGTTCTGGCAAGACCGGCCTGCTGGTGCAACGGCTGCTGGCGGCGCTGGCGACGGTGGCACAACCCGAACAGGTGGTGGCCATCACCTTCACCAACAAGGCCGCTGCCGAGATTCGCGCGCGGGTGCTCGAAGCCCTGCATGCCGCCCGCGGCCCGGCACCGGACAACGCGTTCGAGCAGGCGCTGTGGTCGCGGGCACGGCGCACGCTGCAGCACGCCGAACAGCAGGGGTGGGACCTGCTGCAACAACCCGCCCGCATCCAGGCCCTCACCATCGACGGGCTCAATGCCGCCATTGCTGCCGAGCTGCCGCTGTTCAGTGGCATCGGCGGCCAGACGCGCATCAGTGACGATGCCCGCGGTCTGGCGGAAGCCGCAGTGGAGGGACTGTTTGATCGGGCGTTGCAGGCCGATGCGCCGGCGGACCTTCAATCGGCCGCCCGCGCCTGGCTGCGCGCCACCGGGAACCGCCTGGATCGTCTGTTACCCGCACTGTGCGCCCTGCTGGAGCGGCGCGAGCAGTGGATCGACCCCTTGTTTGCGGCCCACGACGACCCTCGTCCGCTTGATGCCGACCACCTCGCGGCTCAGCACCGCCTGCACAGTCTGCTGGGCGTCCGTGACAGCGATCAGCTGGCGCAGCTGGCGGCGGCAGCCTTCGCGCACAGCAGCGCCCCGGAACTCGCAGCGGCTGCTGACCTGAGCGGCTGGCCGGCGGCTGCGCCGTCAGCGAGTGCTCCCTGCGCCGTCCTGGCCCACCTGCTGATCACTGCCGAAGGCCAACTGCGCAAACCCGGCGGCATCAACCGCCGCCTCGGCTTTCTCCCCGGACGCCCCGAGACGGCACAACTCAAGACACTACTCGCCGAGCACGCCGACCAGCGGGCATTGGCAGAGGCGGCCCTGCAGCTGCGCGAACTCCCACCGCCCACGCTGCCATCGGCCCTGCGCGACCTGCGCCGCGAACTGCGTGTGCTGCTGCGTCATCTGCTGGCGGAGCTGCGGCTGGTGATGGGCGCCCGCGGCGAAACCGATTTCACCGAGGTGGCGCTGGCCGCGCTCAATGCACTGCGCCCGGAAGGGGGCTACGGCGAAGCTCTGCTGAAGCGCGATGCCCAGCTGCGTCACCTGCTGGTCGACGAGATGCAGGACACCTCGGAGGCCCAGATCCGCCTGCTGGCACAGCTCACCCACGGCTGGCAGGACGGCGACGGCCGCTCGCTGTTCCTGGTGGGAGACCCGCAACAGTCGATCTATGCATTTCGCAAGGCCGACGTCCGGCTGTTTCAGCAGCTGATCGAGCACCGTCAGCTTGGCGGCCTCACCTTGCACTGCGTCCAACTGGTGACGAACTTCCGCGCCGATGCTGCCGTGGTGCAGTGGGTCAACGACCACCTGGGCCCTCGCTTTCCCGACACCCCCCGCACCGATAGCGGTGAAGTGGCCTTCAATCCCAGCGTGGCCGCGCGCCCTGCTGCCGGTGGCAGCGTTCAGCTCGACGGGTACGCCAGCGCCGAGGCTGCCGCGCAGGCCGCGGTGGCCGCCGCGCAAGCGGCACTGGACCGGGGTGACACGGTGGCGGTGCTGGCCCGAGGGCGTGCCCATCTGTCGCCCGTTCTGACCGTGCTCCGCCGTTTGGGCACGCCCTACAGCTGCGTTGACATCGACGCGCTGGCAGCATTGCCGGCGGTGCGCGATCTGCTGGCCTGCCTGCGCGCGCTGTGGCATGCCGACGATGGCCTGCACTGGCTGCTGTGGCTGCGCGCGCCCTGGGTGGGCCTGTCCTGGACGGATCTGGTGGCCTTGTCCGCAGGCCGGCGCGACTGGCCGTGGCCAGCCCGGCTGGCCAGCCCACCCGAGACGCTGAGCGAAGCGGGGCGACAACGCGTGGCGCGCCTGTGGGACGTGCTCACCGAAACCCAGCGCGACGGTCGTTTCGCTGAGGACCTGGCCGCGCGCGTGCGCGCCGTCTGGCAGGCGTTGGGCGGCCCCGACTGCGTACCGGACGACCAACGTGCCGATGTTCGTCGCTGCTTCGCCCTGATCGAAGCACACTGCCGTGGCGGCAGCCTGCGCGACGCTGCGGCCTTCGACCGGGCGGTGGAGGCACTGTATGCACAGCCGGCGTCGGGCCGACTGCAACTGATGACGATCCATCGCGCCAAGGGCCTGGAGTTCGACACCGTGCTGGTGGTGGGCTGCGCCCGGACGTCGCGAAACGAGGACCGCCCGCTGCTGCATACCCTGGAAACCGGAGACGGCCCCCTGCTGATCCCTGCCCCGCCCGACGCCTTGCCGGCGGATGATCCCTGGCGACGATGGTTTGACTACACCCACCGGCTCCACCGGCGGGCACGAGAAGCCGAGGCGATGCGACTGCTGTACGTCGCGCTGACCCGGGCCCGTCGCGACCTGCGCCTGTTTGCGCACGGCGAGGCGGACCCTGACCAGCCCGAGCAGGTCAAAGTGCCATCACGCAGTCTCGGCGGTCTGCTGGGGCAGCCCTTTCCGCGCGAGGCCGGCGCAGTGGCGCACGCCACCGAGGTGGACCTGAGCCGGGCCCCGCGCGCACCCCGCCTGCCGCTCACACCCGTGACGGCGGACGACGGCCAGCCCCGCTTTCGCCCGCGCGAGCAACGGCAACTGCGCCCTTCGGAAGGCGTGCTTGAAGGGCGCAACCTGGAGGCCATGGAGGACGATCTCTATGCGCAGTCCGTGGGCACGCTCTTCCATCAGTCCATGGAGCGCATCGCACTGACCGGCATCGAGGACTGGCAACGGCATCGCGATGCCCGCGCGCAATCCCTGCGCTCGGCCCTGTTCCGCCTGGGCATCTCACCGGATCGGGTGAGCACTGCCCTCGATCGCATCCTGACCCTGGTGGACCGCAGCCTCGACAGCCCGATCGGCCGGGCGTTACTGGCGCCGCGCCCGTGGGCACGCAGCGAATACGCCCTGGCCGGTATCCACGGCGAGCGCTGGGTCAATGCGGTGCTGGACCGCTGTTTCGAAACCGAGGATGCCTTGTGGGTGGTCGACTACAAGACCACCGCACACCCCCTGGAAGCGGCTGCGCACGCCCTCTACGTCGATCAGGCACGTCAACGCTATCGCGATCAGCTCGTGCGCTATACCGCCCTGCTGGCGGCACACCGCCCGGGGAAGCCGGTCATCAGCGCGTTCTACTTCGTCGAGCCGGACCGGCTGGTCACTGCCGACGGCGCCGCGCTACCCCCGCCGGCGTACTGATCCGCACGAAGCGCCGATGCCTCAACTGCCGGCAGCCGCCTGCTTGCCTGCCTGCAGCGCCTTGAGCGCGAACTGGGCGGCCAGGGTAGAGGCCGGTACGTAGCCGTTCACCGTCTCCCCATCCGGCATCACGATCAGCGGCGTGCCGCGCAGTCCGATCTCCTTGCCCAACTGGTACTCCCGCAGCACCGGGTTGTCGCAGTCACCCTTGCCCGGGACCGATTCGCCCGCCTTGGCCTGCGTGAAACTGGCTTCACGGTCTTTCGCGCACCAGACCGCCTCGGCCTTGCGGAACGATTCCGTTCCGGGCCCCGACCGTGGGTAAAAGACGTACTGAACACCGATCCCCAGCTTGTTGTAGTCACCGATCTCCCGGTGCAGCTTGCGGCAATAGCCACAGTCGATATCGGTGAACACCGTGATGACATTGCGGGCATCGTCGGGGACGAAACGGATCATGTTGTCCTCGCCGAGGTCGGCAAGCAGGTCGAGTCGCATCGATTTGCGGCTGCGTTCGGTGATGGCCTCACCGGTCTGCAGATCAAGCAAGTCGCCGTAGACCATGAAACGCCCGTCGGGTGTGACGTAGGCAAACTCGCTGCCCCAGCGCGCCTCCAACATGCCGGGCGCTGGCGCGTCTCGCAGGCTGTCCGGCGCCGATCCCACCAGTGCCGCCAGCTGTTCACGAAGCTCGGGCTGGGCGTCGGCCGGCAGGGCTGCGGCATCGGGCGCAGGCGCTGGCTGCGGGCCGGCTTCCGGCAGGGGGTCGGCGCAGGCAGCGACGAAGAGCGCGGACAGCGCGAGGGCACCAAGACGCAGGGAACGGAACATGAAAAGGCTCAGCGGTTGAATCAGACGGAAGTATGACATCCAGACGCCACCGCGGTTCAGGCACGCGGGTGATGATCGGCATGCAGCCGGGCCAGGCGCGCCTGGGCCACATGGGTGTAAATCTGGGTGGTGGACAGGTCGGCGTGGCCGAGCAGCCGCTGCACGCTGCGCAGATCGGCACCGTGATTGAGCAGATGCGTGGCGAAGGCATGCCGAAGCGTGTGCGGCGACAATGCGGTGCGAATACCGGCCTGCCGTGCATGCAGGGTCAGCCGCTGCCAGAAGTTCTGGCGTGACATCGCCCCCCCGCGGCGAGACACGAAGACCGCATCTTCGGTATCGCCCTGCAGCAGCAGGGGGCGCGCCTGCCGCAGGTAGCGCCCCAGCCAGTCACCGGCCCACTCTCCCACGGGCACCAGGCGCTCCTTGCCGCCCTTGCCGAGCACCTGCACCAACCCGCGCGCCAGGTTGACCCGCGGCATCGGCAGTTGCACCAGTTCGCTGACACGGAGGCCGCAGCCGTACATCAGTTCGAGCATGGCGCGATCTCGCAGCCCCAGGGGGTCCTCGACATTCGGCGCTTCCAGCAAACGCCCCACCGCCTCCTCGTCGAGGCTGCGCGGCAGCCGACGCCCCAGCCGGGGCGTCTCGATACGCGCGGTAGGGTCGTCACTGCGTTGCCCTTCGACCACCAGTTGCCGGAAAAACTGACGCAACGCCGACAGTCGCCGTGCCTGCGTCCGCGGTCCGGCCCGCGTACCCACCGCAGCCAGCCACTGGCGCAGCTCCGCCTCCGCCGCCTGCACCAGACTCCGCCCCTGCGGCTGCAACCAGCGGGCCAGCAGCCGCAGATCGGACCGGTAGCTGGCCTGGGTGTTCGTCGACGCGCCACGCTCCAGCCACAGCTGGTCGATGAAACGGTCGATCGCCGCCTGGTCTTCGGGGGACAGCGGCAGATCGGCGGGGCGGGCGCGGGACATGACCTATCATACGGCGCCAGCCGCACTGCATTCCGCCCCCGGAGGGCCCTTGTTGCGATCCCTGTACGCGATCATCGCCGCGCCGGTGTTCGCGGTCGTCCTGTTCCTGATCTGCTGCCCGCTGATCGTGGCACTGCCGCGCTTGCAGTGGCGGCGAGCCATGGGACGTCTGTCGGTGCGCCTCAGCCTGGGCGCCATCGGGGTGCCGATCCGGGTTCACGGCCGGCAGCACCTACCGCAGGGGCCCAGCGTGGCGGTCGCCAATCACACCAGCTATCTGGACGGCCTGGTGCTGACCGCTGCCCTGCCCGGCACCTTCACCTTCATGGTGCAGGACGGCGCCGCCCGATGGCCGGTGGTGGGGTTCGTGTTGCGTCGCATGGGCGTGTCATTCGTCAACCGAACGGCAGTGCGGGAAGGCGCCCGCCAGACCCGCGCGCTGCTCAAGCGCCTGGCAGAGGGCGAATCGCTGGCCATCTTTGCCGAAGGGACCTTCGAGGACGCCCCCGGATTGCTCCCTTTCAAGACCGGAGCCTTCCTCCTGGCCGCCCGCGCGGGGGTCCCGGTGACACCGGTGGTGATCCGGGGCACCCGCCAACTGCTCGGCGGTGGCCGACGGCACCTGCAGTGGTCCCCGGTGGGGATCGAGATCCTGACCCCCCACATCGCTGCCGCCAGCGACCGCGAAACGGTGGCCACCCTGCGCGACACCGTCCGCGCACGCATCGCCGCACGCTGCGGCGAACCCGACCTGGCACGCGCGGCGATCGATTGATGCACTGCACAAGACGGCGCCCGGGGCGCTATCCTAGTCCTCCGCTCTTCTCCGCCGGTGCCCGTGTCCGCCCCCTTCCCCCTGCCTTGTCCTCCCGGCTGCCGGCATGACCGCCATGCGGCATAGCCTCGGCCCCCGCCCCTGGCGCAACTGGGCCGGCACGGTGGAATGCGAGCCTGCACACCGCGCCTTTCCAGTGACCCTGGAAGAGGTGCAGTCGGAAGTGCTGCGCTGCACCGAAGAAGGGGAGCGCCTGCGCATGGTGGGACACGGGCACTCGTTCACCCCCTTGTGCCACAGCGACGAGAACCAGATGTCGCTGGACCATTTCACCGGCATCGAGTCGGTCGACCTCGACGCGAAACGGGTGTGGGTGCGGGCCGGCACTCGTCTGCACCGGCTCGGCATGCTGCTGGCCGCCCGAGGGCTGTCCCTGGCGGCCTTCAGTGGCAGCAAGCAGCAGACCGTCGCGGGCGCGATCTCCACCGGCACCCTGTGCAGTGGCCGGGAAGTGGGCAGCCTGTCGACGCTGGTCACCGGGCTCCGCATGGTGATGGCCGACGGCTCGGTACGCAGTTTCTCTGCCGACGACGGCGAGGTGTTTGACGCCGTCCGCCTGTCACTTGGCGCCCTCGGGGTGATCACCCATGTCGAGCTGGCCTGCCGCCCGCACTACCGCCTCGAAGTGCGCCGTCGCCGCACCACACTGCCGGCGGTGATGAACGATATCGAGCGCCTGCGGCGCGACCATCGCCACCTGAGCCTGTACTGGTACCCCTTCACCCACCATGTCCAGGTGATCACCCGCGATGAGACCGACAAGCCCGTTACGCGAGTACCGGCCCAGCGCTTCGTGCAGGACGTGCTCACCGATAACGTGATGGGCTGGGGCCTGTCGCGCATGACCCGGCGGGTGCCGTCGATGGCGGAGCGCAGCAGCCGCATCGCGACACGCGGCCTGCGCGACCATGCCTGGGTGGCTGAAGCGCACGATGCCTTCGCCGCACCACGATGGGTGCGTTTCGTGGCCTCCGAGTACGCGGTTCCCGTCGCGAACCTCGCGCTGGTACTGCGGCAGATGCAACGGTTGATTGATGCGCTGCAGTTCCGCGTCCATCTGCCCATCACGATCCGCTTCGCCCCGGCCGATACGCTGTGGCTGTCGCCGGCCTATGGCCGGGACGTGGCCTACGTCGCGATCCACATGGGGCACGGCATGCCATACGCGGACTACTTTGCGGCCATGGGCGACCTGTTCGACCGCCACGGCGGACGTCCACACTGGGGCAAGCTCCACGACAAGCGGGCACGGGACCTGCACCAGCTGTACCCGCGATTCAAGGACTTTCTTGCACTGCGCCAGGACGTCGATCCGCGCGGCGTGCTGCTGAATCGCTACATGAGCCAGATGCTGGACGTTCCGGAGCGATGAGCCGGCCGCCGTCCCCGGCCGCCCGTTACGCGGCAGACTTGCAGCAGCCGGGCTTCGTCAGGGACCCGGCACAGGCCGAGGCAGTGGCAGCACTGCAGGCTGTCTACGAGGCCCTGCTGGCCGCGCCGCCGACGCGCTCGCTGCTGGGGCGCCGCAAGCGACCATGGCCGGCTGTTCGCGGTCGCTACCTCTGGGGCGGGGTCGGCCGCGGCAAGACGTATCTGATGGACGCGTTCTTCGAGTCCCTGCCGTTTCGCGCCAAACGGCGCACCCACTTCCATCGCTTCATGCTTGACGTCCACGCGCGACGCCAGGCGTATCCGGACACTCCCGACCCGCTGCTGCGGGTGGCCAGCGATATCGCCGGCGAAACCCGGGTGCTGTGCTTCGATGAATTCTTCGTCTCCGACATTGCCGATGCGATGATTCTGGGACGCCTGTTCGAGGCCCTGTTCGCCGAAGGTATCTGCCTGATCGCGACCAGCAACATCCCCCCGGACAAGCTGTACCTCAATGGCCTGCAGCGCCAGCACTTCCTGCCGGCAATCGAAACCCTGAAGCGCAACGTGAGCGTGATGAACGTCGACGGCGGCGTGGATTACCGCCTGCGCACACTCACTCAGACCGAGATCTACCATCACCCCAGCGATGCCGGGGCCGAGGCCAATCTCAGCCGCTGGTTCACCCAGCTCGCCCCGGAACCTGGCGAGGCCGATGTCACCCTCACCATCCATGATCGCCCGCTGCACGCCCGACGCCTGGCCGATGGCGTCGCCTGGTTCGACTTTGCGACGCTCTGCGAGGGCCCACGCGGCGTCGCCGATTACATCGAACTGGCCCGTACCCACCACACCATACTGGTGTCGCGCGTGCCGCAACTGGGCGTCGATGGTGAAGATCCGGCACGGCGCTTCATTCACCTGGTGGACGAGTTCTACGATCGCGGCGTGAAACTGGTGCTCGCTGCGGCCGTGCCGCTGCCCGCGCTCTATGCCGGCGAAAAGCTGCGTTTCGAGTTCGAGCGCACCCGTTCTCGGCTGCTGGAAATGCAGTCGGCCGAATACCTGGCCCGCCCCCATCTGCCCTGAGAGCATGTGAAAAAATCGTCCGCCTGCTGCGCCCTCCACCGAACGCCCCCTGCGGCGTTCGATTTTTTCACAAGCTCTGAGCGCTACACTGTCCCCCACACCACTCCGGTCCACGAGGTTCGCTGTACATGATGCGTCGCCTGCTTGCCGCCCTGATCACCTGCTCCCTTCCCCTTGTCGCCCAGGCCAATGCGGTCCCCGAGCCGCCCGATGTCGACGCGAGCAGCTATGTGCTGATGGATTTCCACAGCGGCCAGGTTCTGGCTGACAAGGCTGGCGACAAGGCTGTCGAACCCGCCAGCATCACCAAGGTGATGACCGTTTATGTCGCCTTCGACGAGCTCAAGGCCGGCCACATCAGCCTCGATGACGATGTGCTGATCAGCGAAAAGGCGTGGCGCAGCGAGGGCTCCCGCTCGTTCGTCGAGGTCGGCAAACGGGTGCGCCTGGAAGACCTGCTCCACGGCATCATCATTCAGTCCGGCAACGATGCCAGCATCGCCCTGGCGGAACACATCGCCGGCGATGAAAGCGTTTTCGCGCAGTTGATGAACAAACATGCCCAGCGCCTGGGCATGAAGAACACCCATTTCACCAACGCCAGCGGCCTGCCCGACCCTGCCCTGCAAACCACGGCGCACGATATCGCGCTGTTGTCCCAGGCCCTGATCCGCGATTTCCCCGATCTCTATCCCTGGTTCAAGGACACGGAGTTCGTCTACAACGGCATCCGTCAGCGCAACCGCAATCAGCTGCTCTACGAGGACCGCTCGGTGGACGGCATCAAGACCGGCCACACCAATGCCGCAGGCTACTGTCTCGCCGCCAGTGCGGTTCGGGACAACCGCCGCCTGATCACCGTGGTCATGGGGACCGACAGCCCGCGGGCGCGCACCCGCGCCTCGCGTGCCCTGCTGGAGTACGGCTACCGGTTCTTCGAAACCGCGCAGTTGTTCGGCGCCGACAAGCCGGTTGATACCCTGCGGGTCTACAAGGGTGTGCAACCCTCGGTGACCGTCGGCGTGCCGGCCCCGATCGCCCTCTCGCTGCCGCGGGATGCCGGCAGCCGGCTGCAGGTCCAGCACACCATCAACGGCCCGCTGGAAGCACCACTGGCGGCGGGCCAGCCGATCGGCACCCTCACCGTCACGCTTGACGGCACCACACTGCGCAGCGAAACCCTGGTCACCCTGGAAGCCGTTCCCGAAGGCTCGCTGTGGCAGCGCGCTGCCGACACGGTTCGACTCTGGCTGGCGGATTGAAATCGGGAGCCGGCGTGACCGCTGCCCCCCCTCCGACCGTCCCGACGCCGGTGGCGCGATGGCTGGGCCGCATCGACTACCACGACTGCTTTCAGGCCATGCGGGCCTGGACCGATGCGCGCGACGCCGACACCCCGGACGAGTTCTGGTGCCTGGAGCATCCTCCCGTGTTCACCCAGGGCCAGGCCGGACGCCCGGAACACCTGCTGTTGACCGGTGATATCCCGGTGGTGCCGAGCGACCGCGGCGGACAGGTCACCTACCACGGCCCGGGACAGCTGGTGGTCTACGTGATGGTGGACCTGACGCGGCTGGGCATCGGCGTCCGCCGCCTGGTCACCAACATCGAGCAGGCCATGGTGAGCATGCTGGCGGAACAGGGCATCACGGCACGCGCGGACCCGGAGGCGCCCGGCGTCTATGTCGGCGCCGACAAGATCGGTTCGATCGGCCTGCGCGTCCGCAAGGGCCGCAGCTACCACGGGCTGTCGCTGAACGTGGGGATGGACCTGGAGCCCTTCAGCCGCATCAACCCCTGCGGCTTTCAGGGCCTGCGCATGGTGCAGTTGCGCGATCACGTTCCGTCGATGACTGTCGAGGCTGCGGCCAGGGCGCTGCTGCCGGCACTGTGGCGGCAGTTTGACTACGCCGGGCCGCCATTTGAGAGCGCCCTGCGCAGTCTGCCTACAATAGCGACATGAACCTGTCCCCCGAATGCCAGCCGGAGTGCCCCGCATGAGCGTCGCACCGAGCCCCAAGGACGTGCTGGTGCGCGTCCGCGGACTGCATTTCCGGCAAGGTCGCCGGGTGATCTACAAGGGCATCGACCTGGATGTGATGCGCGGCAAGGTCACCGCCATCATGGGGCCATCCGGCACCGGCAAGACCACGCTGCTGCGCCTGATCGGCGGTCAATGGCGGCCGGCGCAGGGCGCCATCGAGTTCGACGGCACCACCATTCACACGCTGCGCCGTGGCGCGCTCTACGACTTGCGGCGGCGCATGGGCATGCTGTTCCAGCACGGGGCCCTGCTGACCGATCTGTCGGTGTTCGAGAACGTGGCCTTCCCGCTGCGCGAACACACCCGGCTGCCAGAGGCCCTGATCCGCGATCTGGTGTTGCTCAAGCTGCAGGCTGTCGGCCTGCGCGGCGCGGCGCAGTTGATGCCCGAGGAGCTTTCAGGCGGCATGGCGCGCCGCGTGGCACTGGCGCGCGCCGTGGTGATGGACCCCGACCTGGTGATGTATGACGAGCCTTTCACCGGCCAGGACCCGATCAGCATGGGCGTGCTGATGCGCCTGATCCGCAGCCTCAACGATGCCCTGGGCCTGACCAGCATCGTCGTCTCGCACGATGTCGAGGAAGTGCTTTCGATCGCCGATTACGTGTACGTGGTGGCCGGCGGCGAAATCATCGCCCGCGGCACGCCAGCCGAGCTCCGCGCCTCCGAAAACGCGCTGGCACAACAGTTCCTGCAAGGTCAGGCAGACGGCCCGGTGGCCTTCCACTACCCTGCCCCCGCCTTGTCGGAACAGCTGATGGGGAACGCCCGATGAACCTGTTCGGCAACCTGCTGGCCGGGTTGGGTCGTGCCCAGTTCTTCCTGCTGCAGATCCTGCTGGCGCTGCCCGCCACCCTGTTGCGGCCGCGCCTGATCGTGCAGCAGCTCTACGCCGTTGGCGTGCTGTCGCTGATCATCATCGTCATCTCCGGCAGCTTCGTCGGCATGGTGCTGGCCCTTCAGGGTTACCGCACGCTGATCCGTTTCGGCGCAGAGGAATCGCTGGGGGTTTTCGTGGCACTGGTGATCGTGCGCGAGCTCGGCCCGGTGGTCACCGCTCTGCTGTTCGCCGGTCGCGCCGGCTCGGCATTGGCGGCTGAGATCGGCCTGATGAAGGCCACCGACCAGCTCTCCGCCATGGAAATGATGGCCACCGATCCCATGCGCCGTGTCATCGCCCCGCGCTTCCTGGCCGCCGTGCTGGCGATGCCGATGCTGGCCTCGATCTTTTCGGTGATGGCGATCGGCATTGCCGGCGGGCATGCCATCGGTGTCGACCTGCTGGGCGTCGACGACGGCGCCTACTGGGGCCAGATCCGGGCGGCGGTCGAAGGACAGGACGTGATCGACAGCCTGATCAAGAGCCTCATCTTCGGCGTCGCAACGGCCTGGATCGCGGTTTACCAGGGGTATCACGCAGCCCCGACTTCGGAAGGCGTTTCGCGCGCCACGACCGGCACCGTTGTGGTGTCGTCGCTGGCGATTCTGGCGCTCGACTTCATCCTCACGGCATTCATGTTCCGTTAATTGCGGACAAGGACACTCGCTATGCAATCACGTGCCCTGGAGATCCTCGTTGGCTTCTTCGTCTGCATCGGCGTCGCGGCCGTCTTCGTCCTCACGTTCCGGGTGGCCAGCCTGGACACGGTGGGAACGGGCGACGGCGTCTATCGCGTCACCGCGCAGTTCCAGAACATCGGGGGCCTCAAACCCGGTTCGGCGGTCACGCTCGCAGGCGTCCGCGTCGGCCGGGTACAGAACATCGTGATCGATCCCGACAGCTTCCAGGCTCGCGTCACACTGGCCCTTGACGGGCGTTACGACAACATCCCGGAGGACAGCTCGGCGTCGATACTCACCGCCGGCCTGCTGGGTGAGCAATACATCGGACTCACCCCCGGTGGCATGCTCGACCCGCTCCAGGAAGGCAGTGAAATCATGCTGACGCAGAGTGCGCTGGTACTGGAAAACCTGATCGGGCAGTTCCTCTCGAACATGGCGTCGAACCAGGAGTAATCCCATGATCCGCAAGCTTGTCTGCCTGCTCGCCCTTGGCCTTGGCCTATCCGCCCACGCCGCCGCAATGGTGCCTCCCGACCAGCTGGTGAAGTCCGTCACCGATGAGCTGCGTGCCGAGATCGCCGAACACCAGGCCGAATACAAGGCGGAGCCGGACAAGCTGTCCGCCCTGATCGACGAGAAGGTGGTGCCCCACTTCGATGTGCCACGGATCAGCCGCCTGGTGCTGGGCCTGCACGGCCGCGGAGCCAGCGCCGAACAGATCGAGCGCTTCGGCAACGCCTTCAAGAACATGTTGTTCCGGTCCTATGCCACGGCCCTGGTCGACTACCACGATTCCGTCAAGATCGAGTGGAAACCGTTGCGCCTGGCCGATGACGCCACCCGCGCCACGGTGCAGTCAACCCTGATCCGCAAGGACGCCCCGGCGGTTCCGGTCGGTTTTGTCATGCACAAGACCGACAGCGGATGGAAGGTGTTCGATATCACCGTGGAGAACATCTCCCTGGTGAACAATTTCCGCGCCCAGCTCAATGGCGAGATTTCCAAGAACGGCCTGGATGCAGTGATTCAGAAACTGGAGGGCGGCGAAATCGAGCCCGAAACCGACCAGGTCGAGGACGCCGCGGGATGATTGAAGGCGCGCTCAGCTTCCAGACGGTGCCGGGCCTGCTGACGGCCAAAGGCGACGCACTGGCGAAGGCCGGCACCCTCGATCTGGCTGCCGTGACCCACGTGGACAGCGCCGGCATCGCCCTGCTGCTGGAGCTCCGCCGCCGCGCGGCCGGGCAGCTGACGCTGACCGGGGCTCCGCCCCAGATGCGAGCGCTCGCCGACTTTCTGGGCGTCAGCCCCTTGTTGGGCCTGGAGCCGTCTCACGCATGAGCATCCGCCTGATCACCGTGCTGCTGGTAGCGGCGTCCGCCACCGCCTGTGCCCATCGCCCAACCTATGATCCGGCGGATCCGCTGGAGCCGGTGAACCGCAAGATCTTCGCCTTCAACAACACGGTGGACCGGTATGTAGCCGAACCGGTGGCGAGAACCTATGTGAAGGTGGTGCCCTCGCCGGTTCGGGTCGGGCTGGGCAACTTTCTCGACAACCTCAGCTACCCGGTGGTGATCGTCAACAGCCTGCTGCAGCTCAAGCTGGCCCAGGCCACGCACGATACCGGGCGCTTCCTGTTCAACACCACGGTCGGACTGGCGGGCTTTCTCGATCCGGCCAGCGACATCGGCCTGACCGCCAACAATGAGGATCTGGGCCAAACCCTGGGGACCTGGGGGGTGGGTGAAGGCTGGTACCTGGTCCTGCCGTTCCTCGGCCCGACCACCAATCGCGATCTGGTCGGCCGCATCGGCGACGGGTTCACGACGCCGCTGTTCTACCTCGAAGGCCCCTATCAGAACGAGACCCGCATCACGCTGCTGGCGCTCGGCATCCTGGATGCCCGCGCCGGCCTGCTGGGCAGCGAGAAGCTGATGGCCGAGCAGTTCGACCCCTACGTCTTTCTCCGCAGCGCCTACCTTGAGCGCCGCTGGAACCTGCAACACGACGGCAACCCGCCCGTCGAGGAAATCGACTACGACGCGCTGCTGGCGGAGTAAGCCCGGCGAATGATAGATGGCGGCGCCTGCTCAGGCGCCCCTGACCCACCGCCGGGCGTTGGCGAACAGGTGCAGCCATGGCGTGGTTTCCCCCCGCGCATGGTCAGGCCACCAGGAACCGGTGACACCCGCCACGGTCCGCTCGGGATGGGGCATCAGCACTGTCACGCGGCCATCGGTGTTGCACACGCCGGTGATGCCCTGCGGTGAACCATTGGGGTTGTCGGGATAACGATCGGTCACGCCGCCACGGCGATCGATGAAACGCAGCGCCACCTGCCCGGCCTCGGCGCAGCGCGCCAGATGATCATCGGCCTCGAACTCCGCCCGCCCTTCACCGTGGGCCACCGCGATCGGCAGGCGGGCGCCCGCCAACCCGTCGAAGAACAGCGACCGCGATGGCATCACTTCCACCATCGACCAGCGGGCCTCGAACTGCTCGCTGCGATTGCGGCGGAAGCTCGGCCAGTGCGCGGCACCGGGCACGAGCGACTTGAGCGCGGCAAACATCTGGCAGCCGTTGCAGATCCCCAGCGCAAACCGGTCCGGTGCAGCCAGGAAGGTGGAAAAGGCGTCCCGCGCCTGATCATTGAAGAGGATGGTCTTGGCCCATCCCTGCCCGGCGCCAAGCACGTCGCCATAGGAAAACCCGCCACAGGCCACCAGGCCGGCAAACTCCATCAGTGCAACGCGGCCCGTGAGGATGTCGCTCATGTGCACATCGACGCTTTCGAAACCGGCACGATCGAACGCCCATGCCATCTCGGCATGACTGTTGACGCCCTGCTCGCGGAGAATCGCCACACGCGGACGGCCTGCTGCGGCAGCGACTGCCGGGAAGGCCGGCGTAGTGTCGGGGAGCCAGACATGAAGCCCGGGATCCTGATCATCGGCGAGCGCCTCGAAGGCCTCACGCGCGCAGTCCGGGTTATCCCGCAATGCCGCCATGCGGTAGCTGGTTTCGGCCCATAGCTGCTCCAGCTCGGCACGCCCGGCGGTGAAATGCTGGGCGCCGTTCATGCAGAAACGCAGGATGCCGTCGGCGCGCGGCTGACCCAGGCGCTGTACCGTGAGTCCCGCCGCCAGCCCCTCGCTGGCGAAGCGGTCGGCATCCTCGACCCGCAGCTGCACCACCATGCCGAGCTCTTCGGCAAACATCTGCCCGAGAAGATCGCCCTGCGGCAGATCAATATGCAGGCCACAGCGGCCTGCAAACGCCATCTCGCACAGGGTGACGAACAGACCGCCGTCACTGCGATCGTGATAGGCGAGCAGACGGCCGTCGTGATTCCAGGCCTGCACGAGATCCCAGGCTGCCTTCAGCTGTGCGGGCTGATCCAGGTCTGGCGCGGTCTCGCCAAGCTCACCGAAGACCTGGGCGAGCGCGCTGCCCCCCAGGCGGTTGCGTCCATTGCCGAGATCCACCAGCAACAACACGCTGTCGACCTCGGACCGCAGCTGCGGCGTCAGGCTGCGACGGACGTCGGTCACCGGGGCGAAGGCCGAGATGATGGCCGAGACCGGCGCGGTCTGTTTGTGGGCCTCGCCTTCCGGTGAAGTCCACAGCGTTTTCATCGACAGCGAATCCTTGCCCACCGGAATCGCCACACCCAAGGTCGGGCAAAGCTGCTCACCAACGGCACGGACAGCGTCGAACAGGCGCGCGTCCTCGTCATCGTTGCCACAGGCAGCCATCCAGTTGGCGGACAGCCGCACATCGCGCAGGGAACCGATGGGCGCCGCCGCGAGATTGGTCAGGGCCTCGCCGACCGCCATGCGACCGGACGCCGCGGCATCCAGCACCGCCAGCAGTGGCCGCTCGCCCATCGCCATCGCCTCACCGCTCGCAGCGGTAAAGCCGGTGGCGGTGACCGCACAGTCCGCCACCGGGACCTGCCACGGTCCCACCATCTGGTCACGCACGCTCAGACCGCCGACGGTGCGGTCGCCGATGGTGATCAGAAAATGCTTGGCCGCCACGGCAGGCAAACGCAGCACGCGCCGCGCGGCCTCTTCAACGGCAATCTTCGACAGCGGCCGCGTCAGCGGCGCCTGTCGCCGGGATTCGCGCTGCATGCGCGGGGGCTTACCGAGCAACACCGGCATCGGCATATCGACCGGAAAACCGCCGTCGCGCCCGTCCTCGACACGCAGCTGCGCCTCGGCAGTGGCGCGCCCCACCACCGCCACCGGGCAACGCTCGCGGGCACAGGCGGCCTCGATGACCGGCAGGCCTTCCGGCAGGATGGCGAGCACATAGCGCTCCTGGCTTTCGTTGCACCAGATTTCCATCGGGGACAGCGCCGGATCGGCGGACTGGATGTCGCGCAGCTGGAAATGACCGCCGCGCCCATCGGCGTCGACCAGCTCCGGCAAGGCGTTGGAAATCCCGCCGGCACCGACGTCATGAATCGACAGGATGGGGTTGTCCTCACCGAGTTGCCAGCAGGCATCGATCACTTCCTGACAGCGACGCTCCAGCTCGGGGTTGGCCCGCTGCACACTGGCGAAGTCGAGGGCTTCGGAGGAGCTGCCGGTGGCCATGGAACTGGCGGCACCGCCACCCAGCCCGATGAGCATGGCCGGCCCGCCCAGCACCAGCAGCAGCGCGCCCTCCACCACTTCCTGCTTTTCGACATGACCGTCCCGGATGTTGCCGAAGCCGCCGGCTATCATGATCGGCTTGTGATACCCGCGGTTGCGGCCATCGGGCGTGATCATCTCCAAGGTGCGGAAGTAGCCGTTGAGGCAGGGGCGCCCGAACTCGTTGTTGTAGGCGGCACCGCCGATCGGCGCCTCCTGCATGATCTGCAACGCCGAAGCCATGCGCGCAGGCCGCGACAACGGCGCTTCCCAGGGCTGCTCGAAGCCGGGAATGCGCAGGTTGGCCGTGGTGAATCCGACCAGTCCCGCCTTGGGCTTGCCGCCGCGCCCGGTGGCCGCTTCGTCGCGAATCTCGCCACCGCTGCCGGTGGCGGCACCCGGGTCCGGACTGATGCCCGTGGGATGGTTATGGGTTTCGACCTTCATCAACAGGTGCACGGGCTCGTCGTGGCCACGCCAGATGCCATCGGCATCGGGGAACCAGCGCATGGCCGTAGGGCCGGCAACCACCGCGGCATTGTCCTTGTACGCGGAGAGCACGCCCTCCGGCGCCGCGGCATGCGTCATGCGAATCATCTGGAACAGCGAATGCGGCTGGGCCTCGCCATCGACGGTGAAGGCGGCGTTGAAGATCTTGTGCCGACAGTGCTCGCTGTTGACCTGCGCGAACATCATCAGCTCGGCATCGGTGGGATTGCGTCCGGCGCTGCGGGCATGATCCGCGAGATAGTCGATCTCCGGTCCGGACAAGGCCAGCCCCCATTCCCCGTTGGCGCGTGCCAGCGCCTCACGCCCGCCGCCCAGCACGTCGACCGTGCGCAGCGGCCGCGGAGCCTGCGGGGCAAACAGCTGAGAGAGCGCCTCGGGCTCGGTCAGCACCGACTCCATCATCGGGTCATGCAGGGCGGTGCGCTGTGCCTCGGTAAGCGTGGTCACGCCCTGCAGCGCCACGACCCGACCCCGTTCGATCCGGCGGATCCCTTCGAGTCCCGCCACCCTGGCGATGTCGGTGGCCTTGCTGGACCAGGGCGACCGGGTGCCGACGCGCGGCACGATGTAAAGCGTCAGGTCTCCATCGGGCAACTGCGTCGCACCGGGCCCCAACAGCGCCCTGAGACGCTCGGGGTCAGCCTCGCCTTCCACCAGGAACAGTTCACAGACGCGGATGTCGGCCGCCTTGATCCCGAGCGCACTGGCCAGTCGTTCCAGGCGAAAGGGGGAATACGGTGGCAGTCCGCTGAGCAGTTGAACGGTCATGGCAGGCGGGGTGGGAATTCGAGCCCGGTATTGTCCCACGGAAGTGCAACCGCCGCGCGCTTCAGGCCACCTCGCACCAGGCCATGCCCTCGCTCTGATCGGCACACCGGCACCACTCGGGATCCTCTTCCAGCACCTCGAGAATGGCACCGCGCGCCAGCTGCGGGGTGTTGTTGACCTCCGACAGGTGGGTGAGGATGAGATGTTGCAGCCGGCTGCGGTCCAGTTGACGCAGCAGGCTTGCTGCCTGCAGGTTGGAGAGATGCCCGAAATGGCCTCCCACCCGGCGCTTCAGGCTGAACGGGTACGGGCCATCGGCCAGCATGGCGACATCGTGATTGCATTCCAGCAGCAAGGCGTCGCAGGCCTGCAGGTGGGATACGACATGGGGCGTCACATGCCCGAGGTCGGACACCACACCGAGCTGCCGCCCCTGATGGGACAGGCGGAACTGGCAGGGCTGCGCAGCGTCATGCGGCACCGCGAAAGGTTCGACATGGAGGTCGCCGACATCGAAGGCGTGGTCCGGATCGAAACGCCGCACTTCCACCCCGTCTGCATCGCGCCAGCTGCGCGCAGTGCCATGGGTCAGATACACCGGAACCCCGTGTCGGCGCGCCAGGCGCCCCACCCCACCGAGGTGATCGCCGTGCTCGTGGGTGACCAGGATGGCCGCCAGCTGGCCCGCCTCGATGCCCATCCGCGCCAACCGGCGCTCGGCATCCTTGAGGGTGAATCCGCAATCGATCAGCACACGGGTGGTGGCGCTGGCCACCAGAGTGCCGTTGCCCTTGCTGCCGGAGCCGAGCGAGGCAAAACGCATCAGCGCTGCGGCAGTGTGGGATACACCGGGAAGGGGGTGACCTTGCCGCCATCCCCTGCCTCGGTAATGCGGGCCGGGCCGTGATGCTTCACCTCGTCGATGCGAATCACGGCATGCACCGGCAGATAGAAGCGCTCAACGCCTTCGAACTGCGTCTTCAGCTTTTCCTCCGCCGGGTCCACCACCACGGTGCTGCGCTCCCCAAACACCAGCTTGCCGACCTCGACGAAGCCCAGCATGGCGCCGTGGCTGACCTCACGGGCGTAGATCTCGTAGATCTGGTCGTGATTGCGAAAGCTGATGCGATAGAGCCGGGACTTGGCGGCCATGATGGGGGCTCGTGGTGACACTGGAAGAGTGCCGCATAGTGTAACGCCGGCCCGATCAGCCCCCTACTCCGGCAAGGGAATGAATTCGGTCTCACCCGGAACCGGGTCGAAGCGCTGCGAACGCCAGTCCTGCCGGGCCTGCTCGATCCGCTCGCGACGCGTGGAGACGAAGTTCCAGACGATGTGACGGGTTTCCGGATAGGGGGTACCGCCGATGATCACCACCCGGGCGCCCTCGCTGCTGGTCAGCAGAAGGTCGCGCTGGGCATCCACCACCATCAGATGGTTGAGCGGCAACGGTTCGGTGTCCACGGCAAGCCCACCACTGGCCAGGTAGAGCGCGCGATCACCTTCACCCGCAGGCAGGCGCCATTGTGCGCCCGGCGCCAACTCCAGCACCGCAAACAAGGTGGGTGTGCGGGTCTCCGCCGGCGATACCAGCCCATCCAGCTCGCCGATGAGCAGATGCAACGCACCGCCATCCCGATCCACCCGCGGCAGCGCCTCTGCGGGGTAGTGACGAAAACCCGGGGCATCCTCCTCGGCCTCCACTGGCAACGCCATCCACATCTGGATGCCCTCGACTGCCGTTCCGGCGGCCCGGATATCCTCCGGCACCCGTTCGGAGTGCACCACACCCCGACCGGCCACCATCACATTGACGGCGCCTGGCTCGATACGCTGCACCACGCCCAGGCTGTCGCGATGCATGAAGGCTCCGCTGAAAAGATACGTAACCGTGGCAAGACCGATATGCGGGTGGGGCCGGACATCCCCTTCCGTGGTGCCCCCCGGAAACCGGGCCGGGCCCATGTGGTCGAGAAAAATGAAGGGTCCCACCATCCACTGCTGGGCGGAAGGCAGAATCCGACGCACCGGAAATCCGATATCGCGGGCCTGGGGTTTGATGAGCTTGGACATCGAACGAACTCCGGTAGTGGGAGGCACGGCACCGGCTGCGGCGCAAGGCGCCCCCAGGGTGCGCGCAGTCTTGTCATGCGTCACCTAGTGCAGCGCTTCCAACAAATCACTCGTTCTGGCGGCGCGCTTGAGCATAGCGCTTCGCTGCGCATCGTTGCGATAGCGGCCGCTATCGTTGCTCTTCGCGCCTCGCTCTGCACTCAATCGCACGCGCCATCTCCTAACGCTTGGTTGGAAGCACCGCACTAGAGTAGCGAATTCAGCCCCCACGGGGCGCCGGCCCGATGCCCCCGCAACGGCGATACCATAGGAGCGTCTCTCGCCGGCTCAGGTGCCCATGTCCCGCTCCCGCGCGCTGTTGCTCCTTGCGGTACTGCTTACGATCATCGGCTTCTTCGCCTTGGATGGCGGACAGTACCTCCGCCTCGAAAGCCTGCAGGCGCAACGCGAGACGCTGTCCACGCTCAAGGCCGAGGCGCCGCTGCGGGTGGCTTTCGGATACTTCGCGATCTATGTACTGGTGACCGCCCTGTCGCTGCCCGGCGCTGCCGTCATGACCTTGGCGGGCGGCGCGCTCTTCGGGTTCTGGTGGGGCCTGGCATTGGTGAGCGTTGCCTCAAGCCTCGGGGCAACCCTGGCCATGCTGGTGGCGCGCCATCTGCTGCGCGATGGCGTCCAACGGCGGCTGGGCGACCGTTTGCGCGCCCTCAACGAGGGGATCCGGCGTGATGGGGCGTTCTACCTTTTCTCCCTGCGGCTGGTCCCGGTGTTTCCCTTCTTTGCGGTGAACCTGTTGATGGGCCTGACGCCGATCCGAACCTGGACTTTCTACTGGGTCAGCCAGCTCGGCATGCTCGCGGGAACCGCTGTGTACGTGAACGCCGGACAGCAACTCGGCCAGTTGCAGCACCTTGGCGGCATCCTCTCGCCTGGCCTGCTGGGGGCCTTTGCCCTGCTGGGCGTGTTTCCGTTCGTGGCACGCGCCCTGAGTCAACGCCTCCGCGCCCGGCGTGCCTACCGCGGCTATCGCCGACCCGCCCGCTTTGACCGCAATCTGATCGTCATCGGCGGTGGCGCCGCCGGACTGGTGAGCGCCTATATCGGCGCAGCGGTGAAAGCCCGGGTGACCCTGGTCGAGAGCCGGCAGATGGGGGGCGACTGCCTCAACACCGGCTGTGTGCCGTCAAAAGCCTTGATCCGGGCTGCGCACCAACAGCACGAGATCGGCCGCGCCGCCGAGTACGGCATCGAGGCCGCACCAGGGCGGGTGGACTTCACCCGGGTGATGGCGCGCGTTCGCGCAGTGATCGGCGCCATCGAACCCCACGACTCGGTCGCGCGTTATACCGCCATGGGCGTGGATGTCCGCCTCGGCCATGCCCGGCTGATCGACCCGTGGACCGTTGTCATCCGCGACGCACATGGCGAGGAGCACCGTTTGACGGCGCGGCACATCATCATCGCCACCGGCGCCGCGCCGGTGGTGCCGGCCCTGCCCGGCCTGGCCGACACCGATTACGTCACCTCGGAAACCGTCTGGTCGCTACCGGCATTGCCGCGGCGCCTGGTGGTGCTCGGCGGCGGTCCCATCGGATGCGAACTGGCCCAGGCCTTCGCGCGCCTGGGCAGTCAGGTCACTCTGGTGGAAGCTGCAGCGCAATTGATGATGCGCGAAGACGCCGAGGTCGCCGACACCGTGACGCAACGCTTCCGCAGGGAAGGCGTAACGGTGCACCTCGACACCCGGGCGCTGGCGGTCGAGACCGGTGACGGCGAGCGCCGGCTGCGCGTACAGGGTCCCCAGGGAGAGGCCCCAATCCCGTTCGATACGCTGCTGATCGCAGTCGGGCGGCAGGCGCGGCTGGAGGGCTTTGGCCTGGAGACACTGGGCATCCGCACCGGACAACGCCTGGAGGTCAACGAGGTGCTGCAGACCTCGATGCCCAACGTCTTTGCCTGCGGCGATGTCGCCGGTCCCTACCAGTTCACCCATACCGCGGCGCATATGGCCTGGTACGCGGCGGTGAACAGCCTGTTTGCGCCCCTGCTGTGGCTTCGCGGCGGGCCCTTCAAGGTGGACTACCGGGTGATTCCGCACGCCACCTTCACCGACCCGGAGGTGGCACGCGTAGGGCTCAACGAGCGGGAAGCCGAGGCGCGCGGCATCGCCTACGAAGTGACCCGCTATCCCCTTGCGGAGCTCGACCGCGCCATTGCCGAAGGCGATACCGAGGGCTTCGTCAAGGTACTGACCCCGCCTGGGCGGGACCGCATTCTGGGCGCTACCGTGGTCGGGGCACGGGCCGGGGATCTCATCGCCGAGTACGTGTTGGCCATGCGTCACGGCATCGGCCTCAACAAGCTGCTGGGCACGATCCACGTCTACCCCACGCTGGCGGAGGCGAGCAAGTATGCCGCCGGCCAGTGGAAGCAGGCCCACGCACCCCAGCGCCTGCTGCGCTGGGTGGAGGCCTATCATCGGTGGCGGCGGGGCTGACCGCCGCCTCGACTGCGCCGCCACTTACCAGAACGCGATCACCATCGCCGCCGTCAGCGCAACCAGCAACACGGCCAGCCCCTGCAGCGATCGATGCTGCGGCGCGTGCCCGGCAACGTCGCTCACGGCGGCGCGCGCAACCGCAGGGGGGAGCAGCGCCTGCCAGACCACCGCTGCCAGCGCCGACACGCCGGTCAGCAGCCCTGCGACGATGGTGAAGTGAACCTCCAGCCATCCCAACTGGGTTGCGACAAACCACACTGCGCTGACACCGTGCCCGCTGATCACAGCACGCAGAGCTGCGCTGGCCGTCAATCCGGGCCAGAAACGCCCCAGCAGAAAGACGGCCACGAGGGGCGGCGTGACATAGGCGAACCCCTGCTGCAGATAGTCGAACAACCCCGGAAACCGATCGATCATCGGCGCCCAGATTGCCGCCAACGCCATCAGGGTCAGCGTGGTGATGCGGCCGACCCTCGCCAGCGCCACCGGGCTGATGGTGGGGCGCCGTGCCCGCACGAAATCCACCGAGATGAGAGTGGAGGCGGAGTTCAATGCCGAGTCGACGCTGGACATGATGGCCGCCATCAGTCCCGCCAGAATCAGGCCGGACAGCCCCACCGGGGCATACTCCGCGATCAACCGGGGAAACACGGTGTCCGCCCGCTCGAGGTCGCTGAACAGGGTGGCCGCGAGGGCTCCCGGCAACACCATGAGAAACAGCGGCAGCAGTTTCAGGAATGCCGCCAGCAGCGCACCGCGTGTCGCCGTCTCGACATCCCGCGCGCCCAGCAGGCGCTGCGCCACGTACTGGTTCATGGTCCAGTAGTAGAAGCCCAGCACCGGCAGACCGATCAACGTGCCGAGCCAGGGCAGCGCAGGGTCGTCGAGCGGCCGGATCAGCGAGAGACGATCGGGGTCGAGTGCGCTTGAAATGCGCGACCAGGAGTAGTCGAACTCACCCAGCACGAGGATGCACAGGATCAACGACCCGAGCAGCAGTACCACGGTCTGCAGCACATCGGTGTAGACCACGGCGCGCAGCCCCCCTGCCGCCGTATAGAGACCGGCAAAAATCGCCATGGCGGCGCAGGTCCACCCCAGTTCCAGCCCCGGAATGAACAGCATCAGCACCAGCGCACCGGCATAGAGGCTGCCTGCCGTGTCCAGCACGATCGACAGAAAAATGCTGACCGCCGACAGGTAACGTCTCAGGCGCGGATCAAAACGACGCTCCAGCCACTCCGGCACCGTGGTGACGCGCGCCCTGAGCAGTTTCGGCAGGATGAAGAAGGCGCTGAACACCAGCACCAGCGCAGCCATCCACTCGTAGTTGGCCACCGAGATACCACTTTGCCAGGCCGCCCCCGGCAGGCCGATCAGCGTCGTGGACGAGATATTGGAGGCGAACAGCGACAGGCCCACCACTCCCCACCCGAGCGAGCGACCCGCCAGAAAAAGGTCATCTGCATCAGGGCTGCGGCGCGTGACACGCCAACCGATAACGGTGACGATGACCAGATAGCCGACGAGAACGGCGTAGTCTGCGGCGTGCAAGGCGCCCATGCGCGAGGTCTCCCTGTCGTATGAGGTTCCGGACCTAAGCACACTGGGCCGGCGCGGGGCAAGGCAGGCGGCGCCTCGCGCACCATCCCTCACACCCGCCGGCGGTCATCCAACAAAAAAAGGCGCCCGGTGGGCGCCTTTTTCGTTCAGCTGTGGCGGAGTGGACGGGACTCGAACCCGCGACCCCCGGCGTGACAGGCCGGTATTCTAACCAACTGAACTACCACT
>CAKZHZ010000045.1 GCA_936928855.1 uncultured Polycyclovorans sp. | reverse complement strand
TCAGCATAGGCGCTTCGAGGCCGAACCAGAACAATACCAGAAGCAGGATGAACACGCCGGCGGCGCCGGCCTTGGGGTTCACGTCCTCGTCGTAGACGAAGTCCACGCCCCAGGCGGAGGTGATCTCGCCGTTCTGCAGCATCTGGGCGATCTTGAAGTCGCCGCTGGTCACCGGAATGCCGACATTGGCAAAGTTCATGGCAATGCCGCCGCCCATCGTCCCCGCCCCGATCACGCCGACCCTGTTAACCGGCCGCACCGCCACCTCCGCTCCGATGCCTTCCACCTCGGCCGCCTTCTTCTCGGCAGCTGCGATATGCGCCAGTGCGTCCGCCTGTTGGTCGACACTCATCTTTCACTCCCCGTCGCTATTCCCTACATGACGCAGTCTAGGAGACCGGACGATGGACGCAAGAATTCGTGAGACGCTGGCGGGGCTGGACATCCGCGCCGAGATCGAACGCCTCCGCAAGGAGCGCAATGCGGTCATCCTCGCGCATTATTATCAAACGCCCGAGCTGCAGGACTTTCTGTTGCGGACCAGCGTGCTGCCCCAGTTTTCGGCCGAACTCTGCGAGGCCGTGACCGGTCGGGATGATGCCCGCACCATGCTGGATACCGTCGCCCGTTCCGGCTTGTTTCTGCGCAATCTCGATGGCAGCGGACAGTGGTTCAAGTACCACGGCCTGTTTGCCTCCTTCCTGGCCGAGCAGTTCGAGCGTCGTCAGTCACCTGCGGCGGTTCGGGACATTCACCGCCGTGCCGCCTGCTGGCTGCAGGATCACGAGCGTCTGGATGATGCCTTGCATCACGCGCTCGCGGCCGGGGATGTGGAGCATGCTGCGGATTTGCTGGAGGGCTGGTCCGCCCAGCTCATCGCGGATGCACAGCTGATCACCATGGAGCGCTGGCTCGAACGTCTGCCCTTTGCCCAGATCGAGGCGCGCCCCGCCTTGATGGTGAAGGCGGCCTATGCGCTGACCTTCCTGCACCGCCGTCATCGACTGCCGCCGTACATCGAGGCGCTGGAGCGCTTCCACCGGGAGGGACGTATCGATGCCGCGGTGGTGCTGTCGATGATCGCGATTTCCCTGGATGAGCAGTCCGAGGCCTTCGAGCGGGTGGCCCGCATCGATTTCGACCGGCAGGCCGTGGAGGGCTTTGCGGCCTTTGAACTCGGGGCTGCCGGCAACCTCGCGGCCTACCGTCATCTGGCGCTGGGGGCCTTCGAGACGGCGCACGAGCAGTTGGCGCAGGCGCGCATGTTCTCCCAGCGCGGCGCAGCCGCCTTCAGTGGCGGCTACAACCTCGGTGTGAGCGCGATGGCGCACCTGGTCCAGGGCAGCCTGCGGCAGGCCCTGGATCTGCTGCAGCGGGCACAGGCGGAAGCCTGGCTGCACGTCGACAGTTCGCAGGCCTCCGCTGCGCTGGTGGCCTGTCAGTTGGTGGTGCTGTACGAGGCCAATGAGTTGCAGCAGGCCGAGGAGCTGTACGAGCAACATCGCGAGACCATCGTCGAGTCGACGTTGCCGGACTTCGTGCTGATTGCCCAGGTGACCGCCGTGCGGCTGCACGACGCCCGCGGGCGGCACGACAAGGCGGCGCAGGTGCTGGACGAGACGGAAGCCATGGTCCGGGACAGCGGCTGGCCGCGGCTGGCCAATCTGGTGGGCTGGGAGCGCGTGCGGCGTGCGCTGGTGGTCGGACAACTGGAGCATGCGCGTCTGCTCGCCGACCGACTGGGGCCCGCGGACCGCAGCGCCGCTGCGCCCATCAGCCTGAGTGAGGACATCGGCGACGCGCAGCTTTGTGTCATCCGGCTGGCGCTGGCCAACGGCATGCTGTCGGAGGCCGAGGCGGCCATTGAGGAGGCGTTGCCCGTGCAGCCCGGGCGCCTGTATCGCCAGCTCCACCTGCACTTGCTGGCCGCCTTGTTGTACCGCCGGCGCGATGCCCGGGTCGCCGCGCAGCGGTCACTTGAGGCGGCCTTGCGGATCGGCATGAACGGAGGTTATGTCCGTTGCTTCCTCGATGAGGGGCCGGGGGTGGTGGACCTGCTGCGGCAGTGTTGCCAGTCCCTGATGGGGCGTGCCGAAGCGGATGCCCAGGCGATGCGGCAGTACGTGGAGCGCCTGCTGGAGGCCTCCGGTACCGATCTCGGCAGCCGCCGCCGTGCCGCCGCGGAAGCGCCGCTGGAGCCGCTGACCGATCGCGAAACCGAGATGCTGGTCCGCTTGGCCAACGGCGCTTCGAACAAGGTCATGGCGCGGGAGAGTTTCGTCTCCGAGAACACCATCAAGTTTCACCTCAAGAACATCTACGCCAAGCTTGGCGTGACCAGTCGTCTGCAAGCCATCGCGGCCGCCCGCAACCAGGGATTGATCGACTGACCGCCATCCTTCGGCCGGGGTAGGGGGGTAAAAACTACCCTTTAAGGTGGGGCGCCACTGCCGGGCCGACAGGCTTAATCAGGCTGCGAGGACCCAGCCTGCATGACGGGCCGGGCAGTAGAAAAAGGATGAGGAGAGCAGACTTGCGGCCTGTCGAAAGGTTGATCGGTGCCCGGTTCCCGGTGGCGCCCCGCGCATGGATCCTGGTGGCTTCGGATCGTTTCCCGCAGTGTAAAAACGGGGGCGAGCGATGCATGCATTGAGGTTCCGCCTGGCGCGTTGGGTCATGCGCCACCGCCGCCTGTCAATGGTGGCGTTTCTGCTGATCACGGTTGGCTTCGGCATGGGCCTGCCCGGCGTGCAGTTGAAGACGATCTTCTCGGACCTGCTGCCCAAGGACGATCCCTTCGTTCAGGTCTACAAGGATCACCCGAACTTCGGCAATCCGCTGACGATGACGGTGATGATCCAGCGCAAGGACGGCGATATCTACAACGCCGAGACCTTGCAGAAGGTCTGGCAGATGACCCGCGACATCGACTTGTCGCCGGGCGTTGATCACGACCAGATCCTGTCGATCGCCACCGAGAAGGCCCGTTACGCCGAGGCGACACCCTACGGCATCGACATGCGGCCGCTGATGGAAGACCGGGTGCCGGCGACGCCGGAGGAACTGGCCGAGTTCCGCGAGCGGGTGGAAAAGTCGCCCAATTCCCGCGAATTTCTGATCTCCCGTGACAATTCCGCCACGCTGGTGCACGCCACGTTCATCGAGCGCCTGCTCGATTACGGCGTGGCTTTCGACTACGTGCAGGGGCTGGTCGAGGCGGCACGCGACGACGATCACGATGTCTACCTGGCGGGCCAGCCTGCGCTGACCGGGTGGGTCTACCAGTACCAGTCGGAGATGATCGGCATCTTTGCCATCACCCTGTCCGCCCTGGTGCTGGCGCTGGCCTTGTACATGCGCAATGTGGTCGGCATCGTCACGCCGATCATCACCAGTACGGTGGCTGCGATCTGGGGTTTCGGCCTGATGGGTTGGTTGGGCTCGCCGATCGAACCATTGCTGATGATCGTGCCGTTGCTGCTGGTGGCGCGATCATTCTCGCACTGCGTGCAGTTCACCGAACGGTATTACGAGATCTACGCCCAGGTGGGGGATCGTGGCAAGGCTGCGGAGATCACCATGGGCGTGATGATGGCGCCGTCGGTACTCGGGATCTTCACCGATACCGTCGGCATCTTCCTGATCGCCATCGCGCCGATTCCGGCAATGGAACGTTTTGCCCTGTTCTGCGGTTTCTGGGCGATCTGGATGATTCCCACCGGCGTGGTGCTGATCTCGCTGCTGCTGGCCTCGCTGCCGCCACCGAAAAACGTCGACCGTCTGGTTGGCGATGGTGAGAAGCACGGTGGCTTCCAGCGGCACTTCCAGAGTGTGCTGCGCGGCGTGTCGTCGCTGACCCATGGCCCGCGCGCCCGGGTGACCACGGTCATCGTGGCGGCGATGGCGGCGTTCTCGGTGTTCACCGCGCTGCAGATCAAGATCGGCAATCCGGTGGAGGGTTCGAACCTGCTCTGGTACGAGTCCGAGTACAACGAGGCGGTACGCAATATCAACCGCAATTTCCCCGGTGTGAACACGCTGGAGATCGTGCTCGAAGCCAAGAATCCGACCGATCCCAGCCGTGTTGCCCGTCAGGCGGAAACGGTGATGACGATGTTCCGTCTGCAGAATCTGATGGAGCAGGGTGATCACCCACCCCGGGCCACGCTGTCGTTTGGCGACTATCTGATGGAGGGCAATCGCCTGTTTGCCGGCGGCCATCCCAAATGGCTGCCGATCGACCCGGACAATGCCTCCACCAACGCCGCCGCCACCGCGGTGACGCTGGGCAGCAGCACCAAGGCCTTCTCGCATGTGATCGACTTCAACATGCAGAACTCCACGGTGTCGCTGTGGTACCAGGACAACAAGCAGGAGACGGTGGATGCCGCCCTTGCCTCGGCCCGCAAGGCGCTGGACGCGGTGGGCAATGATTTCGAGGCGTTCACGGTACGTCTGGGTACCGGCACCATCGCGCTGCAGCAGGCCATGAACAACGTGGTGGAGCGGTTCCACTGGGTGATCCTGGGGCTGCTCAATCTGGCGATCTTCGTGGCCTGCAGCTTCGCCTACCGCTCCATGGTGGCGGGCATCGTGCTGCTGCTGCCGGTGAACCTGTCGAACTTCCTGCTGACGGCCATCATGCACCTGATGGGCATCGGGCTTGATGTGAACTCCCTGATGGTGGCAGCGATCGGTGTGGGTGTCGGTATCGACTACGGCATCTATCTGCTGTCGCGCATCTGTGAGGAATACGACGCCGAGCGCCGCAACTGGTCGCAGGCGATTCTCACGGCGCACACCACCACCGGCAAGGCCATCATGTTCACGGCCAGCATCATGCTGCTGGCGATCATGCCCTGGTACTTCCTGTCGGGCCTGAAGTTCCTGGCCGACATGGGGCTGCTGCTGGTGTTCATCATGTTGATCAACATGGTGCTGGCACTGGTGGTGTTGCCGCTGCTGGTGTGGCTGATCAAGCCCCGGTTCGTGGGGCGCAAGGATCTTCTGGTGGGCGAAAGCGTCGACCTGTCGGCGTTTGCCGAGCCGTCCGAAATGCAAAAGATGGATGGCGCCCTGGCGCCGGCCAAATGATGCATGCCGGACTGCGTCCAGAAGCGTCTGTTGTCCGTAGTGGCCTTGAGTCTGGTTTCGCACCCCGCGTTCCGGGCCCCGGAAGCAACCGCCGGTTCACGGGTTGTCATGAAGAAGTGAGGAGAGCAAGAGATGCATATCCGCAAGTTTGATGTCGACTACAGCCGCCGCATGTTCCTGGAGCGTACGCTCAAGGGTGCGTCTGCTGCCGGCGTGCTGGCCCCCCTGTGGCCGATGATCGCCAATGGCAACATGGAAAAGGCGTATCCCGACGAGTTGACCTCGGTCGAAATGTTCACCAAGGGCAAGGTCAAGACCGGCGATTTCGTTACTGCCGACAATGTCGACGCGGTCAAGGATCTGCTCGACCCCATCACCTATCAGCAGGTGAAGACCATGGGTCGCCGGATCAAGATCGTGCCGACCGTCACCGACCCGGCCAAGCTGTATCCGCACGACTTCCTGGAAGCCACGCTGCGCAACAAGGGCAAGGCGAAGATCGGCAGTGATGGCAACATCTACGAACAGGGTGGCAAGCCCTGGATCGGTGGCCTGCCGTTCACCGAGCCGAGCACCGGTGAAGAGGCCATCGCCAACCTGACCCTGTCCTGGGGGCGGCACGACTATTGCCAGTACGCCATCCGTCAGTGGGATATCGATCCGGCCGGCGAACAGGCCTACCAGTACGACTTCGTCTGGGCCGAGCTGCAGTGCAACGCACGTCTGGATGGCAAGGTCTTCGACAAGGGAGAGGATCTGCTGCGTCTGCAGTCGGTCTGGTTCACCGCGCCGTCCGATACCTCGGGCAGCTCCTTCCTCAGCGTCTGGCACTACGACCAGAACAAGTTCCCCGACCTGCATGGCTACCTGCCGGCGTTCCGCCGGGTGCGTCAGTTCCCGACCAACCAGCGCTTCGAGCCGCTGCTGCCGGGGATCACCTGGTTCCTCTCTGATGCCTGGGCCGCGGGCGATCCCATGCTGACCTGGGGCAACTACAAGATCATCGAGCGCAAGCCGATGCTTGGTGCCGTCAGTGACAACTGGGCCGGCGAGTCCAAGAACTGGGAGATCGGGGCACACGGCGGACCGAAGGGGCAGACCTTCCTCGATACCAACTTCTCGATGTGCCCGGAGTGCATCGTGCTGGAAGCCGAGCCGGTCGGATATCCGCGTGCGCCGGTGGGCAAGAAGCGGGTCTGGATCGATGTGCGCAATCAGCAGTTTGTGGCCTACATCACCTACGACCGTCGCGGCGAGATCTGGAAGTCCTTCGAAGCCGGCTGGTCGCAGTACACCAGTGGCAGCAAGTCGGTGAAGGACGGCAAGGGTCATCCGGCCTGGTCCTGGACCTACGTGCTCAGCCACGACATCCAGGCCAACCGCATGAGCCGTGTCACGCACACGGAATCGACCACGGGCGGCTACAAGAGCCTGTTCGATACCGAAGGCGTCGACGTCTACAACAAATATTTGACTGTCAACGCCATTTCGCGCCTCGGCGCCGTCTGAGCATGTGGTCTTCGCCGGCGCCCCGCGCGGGGTGGGGCGCCGGTGCTTTTGGAGGAGATATGCGGGTATCTGGCATCGTGCTGGCCTTCGGGCTGGCGTTGGGAATTCCGACCTCACAGGCGCTGGAAGTGGCGCCGGTGAAATCCGGCACCGCGCATCAGGCGTTGTTTTCGATTGATGTGCGCGGTGAGCAGGTGCTGGCGGTCGGCACCGGAGGCCAAGTGTTGGCCTCTGAAGATGGCGGTCGCGCCTGGCAGACCTTGCAGACCGAAGGCACCACGCTGGCGTTGCTCGGTGTGGACCAACGCGGCGCCCATGCCGTGGCGGTCGGGCAGCGCGGCACCATCGCGGTCCGTCAGGACGGCGTCTGGCGCGCCGTGTCGTCACCGACCGAGGAGCGGCTGATGTCGGTGGGCGTCAACGCCGAAGGTCTGGCGGTGGCGGTCGGCGCCTTCGGCACCGTGCTTCGTTCCGTGGATGGCGGGCAGAGCTGGTCACAGGTGGAAATCGAATGGCCGAACCTGGATGCCGATCAGATGGGCATTCAACCTCACCTCTACGATGTGCAGTTCGGCGACGACGGCACCGTGATGGTGGTGGGCGAGTATGCCGTGGTGTTGCGATCGGACGATGGCGGCGTCAATTGGCGGGTGATTCACCGGGGTGATGCCTCGATCTTTGCGCTCAAGGTGGCACCGGGCGGCAACGGTTATGCCGTTGGTCAGGATGGCCTGATTCTGCGGACCACCGATGGTGGCCAGAGCTGGGAGCGCCGGGAAACCGAAAGCAAGGCCAACCTGTTCTCGGTGCAGGCACTGCCCAACGGGCATGTGGTGGTGGCCGGCATGCGGGAGTGGCTGACCAGCGAGGACGGTGGTTCGAGCTGGACGTCGCACCGGGAAGATGTGCTGGGTACGGCCTGGTTCACGGACCTTGCCCTGTCGTCCTCGGGGCGCCTGATGGCAGTGGGGCAGGCAGGACAGGTGATCGAAGTACGCGGTGAATAAAGCGGTACAGATCAACGATAGATGAGGAGCAAACGATGAAAAACAGGGACTCGCGGTCTCGCGTGACATCGGGCTGGATGCGTCACGCGATTGCGGTTGCAGCCGCCATGTTCGCCGCATCCGCTCATGCAGACGGATTCTGGAGCGACTTCGACCTTGCGTTAGGCGGCTTCGTGCGTGCGGAAGGGACCTACTCGACCAGCAGCTACGACAACCCCAACAACCAGTTGGGCAACCTGTTCAACGAGCGCGCCATTGATCGGCAGGCCTATGTGCCGCCGGCCCTGATCAGCACCACCATCGGTGAGCTGCCCATCCTCGGCCCCATCGTCGAAGCCCTGCCCATCACCTTGCCGGAGATCGGCACCTGGACCACGCTGCCGTTCCCGCCGGGGGTGGGCAGTGACAACAGCTCGCCGGGTCTGCGTGGCGTTGATACCTCGATCAACGAGGGTACGCCGATTCCGCGGGTGGACAACGACATCAACTACACCATCCTGCGGGGCGAACTCGAAATCGGGCTGCGCTACGGGCAGAACTGGTCGCTGATCGGACGTCTGCGCGGCATCTACGATCCCGCCGTCTACGACGAGTTCGATGCCCGTTCCATCGCCAACAGCCGCACCAGTATCCGCGGTGGCGATTCCAGGCTGTATGCCGGCACACCGAATTACTTCGAGTACCGGGTGGAAGGCGGTGGCAATCCGAATCCGCTGGAGTGGGCGGGTGAGAACTACCAGGTCTACTTCCCCGCCCTGTTCCTGCAGTACAACAGCGGCCCGTTGAACCTGCGCATCGGCAACCAGCAGATTGCCTGGGGGCAGGCCATCTTCTTCCGGGTGCTCGACGTACCCAACGGGCTGGATCTCCGTCGTCACTCGCTGCTCGACTATGCGCAGGAGGAGTTCTCCGACAAGCGCATTCCGTCGCTGGGCATTCGTCTGGGCTACCAGATCACCGACTCGGTACTGGCGGACGCCTTTGTGCAGAAGTTCCAGCCGACGGTGCTGGGCAACCCGAACACCCAGTACAACATCATCCCGGTGCAGTTCACCGTGCACGATCTGTACAAGGAAAGCGGGCGCGACAGCGATCTGAGCTACGGCCTGCGACTAAAGGGCAACTTCGGGCAGTGGGGTCTGCAGGCGATTGCCGCCGAGCGCATCAATCCCGACGGGGTGTATCGCTGGACCAAGTCCAACGTGGCCACGCCGCTGCCGAATCAGGTGGGTACGCTGGGCAGCTACGTGAACCTGCTGCTGTCGCTGCAGGGCAACGACTCCGGAGCGCTGCTGGCCGAGACGCCGTTCGAGGCCGCGCCGGGTGGCGTGTACTCCGCCAACGAGTGGTACAACTATGCGGCGCAGGTGCGGCTGGACGGGTTGGCGGGGCTCAATGCCGCCATCGCCGAGTTCCCGGCAGCACAGACGCTGACGGCCTCGGTGGCGGATACCTTTGAAGAGGGCTTCAACCAGCTCAACACCTTCTTCATCGCCGGCGGCGGCAGCCTTCGCGGCCACATCGCCCGCGAGTACTTCCGGGAACAGGTGTATGGCCTGGGTGCCAGCTACGTCACCGAAGGTAAGCCGGGTGGTCTGCTCGATCAGTTGATCATCAACGTCGAGGCCAGCTACACGCCGGACCGCACGTTCACCAATACCTCGCTGAGCCGTAACTACATCGTCGAGGATGCGTGGGTCGGGGCCCTGGTGCTGGAGAAGTATCACCGTTTCACGGCGGCCTTCCCGGCCACCTACCTGGTGTTCCAGTACATGTACCGCGACACTGACGATCTGTTCGGGCGTCACCTCAGTGGCTATGGCGGCAGCGAGACCAAGGCTGCCGACGGGGTCAGCGAGGCGCACTACATCGCACTGGCGTTCCAGCAGCCGTTCCCGCAGGACATCTATCGCATCGGCTTTGCCACGCTGTATGACCCGCGCGGCGCCATCCTGGTGCAGCCGGGGATCAAGTACAAGCCGTCTCGCGAATGGACGTTCGAGGCGTTCTACAGCTACATCGATGGTGACATCGGCGGGGTCAATCCCAATGAAACGCTGCTGTCGACGGTGGACTTTGCCGACGAGGTGACGGTGCGCATCGCGTACCAGTTCTGAGCCGGCACCGGGGCCCGGGTGATCCGGGCGTCCGGGATTACAGAACGCCGGGCTCTGCCCGGCGTTTTTTTTGGAGGTAGGCATGCACATCCGACGTTTTGACCGCGACTACAGCCGTCGTCACTTTCTCAAGGCCGTTGCCGCCGGAAGCGGAGCGGCCGGTGTCCTGATGCCGGCGTGGAAGGCCCTGGCCGAAACCGGCGAGGTGACCCGGGCGTACCCCGAGGAGCTGTTGTCCATCGAGGCCTACACGAAGGGTCGCATCAAGCCAGGCGACGTGATCACCGCCGACAATGTCGAGTGGGTCAAGGACCTGCTGGAGCCGGTGAAGTACGAGCAGGTGCGGGAGATGGGGCGCCGCCTCAAGGTGAAGGCCTCCACCACCGATCTGATGCGCCTGAGCCCCTGGGAATATCTTGAGGCCACGCTGCGCAATCAGGGCAAGGCGCGCTTCGACGAAAAGGGCAATGTGGTGGGTCCGGATGGCGGTCCGTGGATTGGCGGCAATCCGTTCCCGGCGGCGGAAACCGCACTGGAGCTGTTCGCCAGCCTGACCCTCAACTGGGGGCGGCACGACGCCTCGTTCTACGCCATCTACGAGGAGGACCTGGGTTCGGAAGGCAAGGTGAACTACACCTACGACGCGGGTTGGGCCGAATTGTCGCCGGTGGCGCGCACCACCATGGAGCCCAAACCTTACTGGCCCGGACACGAGGACAAGCTGCGCTATCAGTCCATTGTCTTCCTGTCGCCGCAGAGCTCCCGCGGGACCTCCTTTCTCAACATCTGGCCCTATGACCACAGCACCTTTCCGGTGCTCTACGGCTATGTGCCCGAATTCAAGCGGGTCCGGCAGTTCCCCACGGATCAGCGTTTCGAGCCGCTCATTCCCGGCTCCACTCTGTACCTCTCCGATGCCTGGGCGGCAGGGGACCCGCTCTACACCTGGGGGAATTACCGCATTGTCGGCCGGGGGCCGGCGCTATGCGCCCTGGATGACAACTGGAATCCTGATGACGACAACTGGCACCACGCCACCCATGGCGGGCCGGAGGGCAAGACCTTCTGGGACACCACGGTGGAACTGGTACCGGAAGCCATCATCTGCGAAGCGGAGCCGGTGAAGTTTCCACGGGCGCCGGTGAGCAAGAAGCGGGTGTGGTTCGATGCCCGCACCGGCTTGCCGGTAGCGATGGTTTCCTACGACCGTCGGGGGCAGGCCTACCGATCATTTGATGCCGCCTTCTCGCTGTATCAGCGCGGCGACCGGCAGTTCCTCGATGGTGCGCACCCTTACTGGTCCTGGGCGCATGTGCATGCCTTTGACTTGCAGACCCGGGCAATGACGCGCCTGGAGCAGGTGCGCAAGGTGTCCGGGCACGAGACCATCGCCAACGATCCGGGGATGTACGACCGGTATCTGACCCAATCGGCGCTGAGCCGTCTGGGCAGCTGACCGACCTTATCCCTGTGGGGCTGGGCGCGGGGGCTCGAACCAGTGCTCCAGCAGCCGCGCGTCGTCGTAGTGGAGCGGGCGGATCGGATCCATGGCCTGGCGCTGAAAGTGGTGGATCGCGCCGTCGGTGGGCAGTCCGCTGATCCAGGGCCATGCAATGCCCTGGTCATCACTCCCGCGCAGACGGCCGTCCGGCAGAAACAGGTTGGTGCTGAGGGCGCTCTCGGTGGCGTCGGATGCGAGGGTGTAGAGCAGGTCGAATGGGGCGAGCCGGTAGCTGTGCCGGTCGTAGGTGTTCGGTGTGTTCCGACTGTCGCGGATGCGCAACAGCAGGTTGCGCGCGCCGCCCAGCTGCAGGGCGGGGCGCCCCCCGACTGCTTGCGTCTGGGGGATCAGCAGCGGGGCAGGTGATGCGTCGGTGCGTCGTGTCAGTGTCTGGACCGGGAACCACAGCGGCACGCCATCGGCGGGGTGCAGGCTGTCATAGAGCAGGGCCTCGCCCTGACGGTCGAGCGTGACACGCCACTGCATCATCTCGGGCCCCTGTGGGCTGCGGCTCCAGATGAAGTAGATGATCTGCACCAGTGGCGCGTCGCCGAAGCGGGTGAACGCAATCTGGTAATGCACCACCGGCTCCCCGGCCGACACGTCCCACGCGCCGTTTTGCAGCACCGGGTGTCCGGGCTGCCGGTCAGTGGCGGTGAGCCATAGCTGGGGTGCGTGGGCCTCCACCAGTGCCTGCCAGGCGGTGGTGATCAGGCCGGGGAAGCCGAGGGGATCTTCGGGAAGGGTGTCGAAGGCCTGCGGTTGCCAGTGCGCGGCAATGGATCGGAGCGGGTGCCAGACCGTGATGTGCGGCGGTGGTACGGTGCTGGCGGCTTCGTCGAAGCGCTGGCTGACGGCCTTGGCCCGGCGCTCCCAGCCCTGGCGGATCAGGGGCGAGGTCAGTGGCAGCAGGCCCAGCGCACGGGCGCCACCCGCGTGCTCTTCGGGCGGCATGACAGCGGTCTTGAGGCGTTCCAGCACCTCGGGCTGCTGCAGTTCCAGCGACACCAGGCCGTAGCCGCAGCTGTGCATGCGGCCGTGCAGGTCGGCCCGCTCCTGACGGGGCAGGTTGAGATTGCGCAACTCATAGTCCCGTGCCTCCTGATCCATCTCGCGCATGCGTCGTGTCCAGGCCCCGAGCTGATCGATATCGTCGACCTCGTGGCGGTAGGAGGCGATCAGCCGGTCACTTCGCAGGTAGGGGAAGCCGGGCACCCGGTGGTAGGCGGGATGCTGAACGCCGGCGGCCGCGACGCGGGCATCGACCTCTGCGTACAGGGCACGGCAATCCGCCAGCGGTCGCATGATGCCGGAGAAGTCCACCTGCGGCACCGGGGCGGGGCTGATGCAGGCGACCAGTCCCAGCAACAGGACGAGCGCAGCGGCACGGGCGGACGGCAGGTTCATGGCGTACTCCAGAAGACCAGACCCGCACCTTGAACGACCCTGCACCCCGGGAAAACTACCCGACAGGGTAGCGGCAAGCTGACGGCGGGGGAGTAGCGTCCGATAAAACAACCATGCGTCGTCATTCCGGCCGGGGCCGGCATGTCAGGCGCGCACAATCAAAACTGAGGAGAGCGGCAATGGACTATCTCAAGCGATTCCGCCTGGATGGCAAGGTGGCATTGGTGACCGGTGGTGCGCGTGGCTTGGGCCGCGAGATCGCACTGGCGCTGTCCTCCGTCGGCGCCCGGCTGCTGGTGACCGATATCGCCGACGAAGGCGGTCGCGAGACCGTCGACATCATCCGCCGCGCGGGCGGAGAGGCGGAGTGTCGCACCCACGATGTCACTGACGAGGCTGCCTGGGAGGCCGCCGTGTCCGCTGCCATCGGCAGCTATGGCCGTCTGGATGTGCTGGTCAACAACGCGGGCGTTGAATCCGGCGCCCTGGTGCGCGACTGCAGCCTGGCGCAGTTCCGCCAGATTCAGGACATCAACGTCACCGGCACGTTTCTGGGGTGCAAGCACGCGATCCGGGCGATGTCGCCGGGCGGCGCCAGCGGCCACGGCGGCTCGATCATCAATCTGTCCTCCGCAGCGGCGCTGGTGGGCGTGTTGGCGCATGGCGCCTACGGGGCCTCCAAGGGCGCGGTGCGCAGCCTGACCAAGACCGCCGCCGTCGAGTGTGGTCGCCTGGGCGCGGGCGTGCGGGTCAATTCACTGCACCCGGGGCTGATCCTGACGGCGATGGGCGAGCAGCTGCTGGACGGCCTGATCGAGCTGGATCTGGTGCCGGACCGCGCAGGCGCCGAGGCTGCGCTGTTGGCGCTGCATCCACTGGGGCGTTTCGGTGAGCCCGCCGATGTTGCCAGCGCGGTGATCTATCTGGCCAGCGATGCGGCCGGGTGGGTGACCGGTGCCGAGCTGTCGATCGATGGAGGCGTGGTGGCGGCATGAGCGTCCCCGGGACGCGACACCCCGCGACCAACCTGCGCGCGGGCACCCAGCAGAAGAACGAGGAGGGGCAGCATATGGCGGACGAACCCAACCGCAAGCTGGCGGAGGGCGACTGGCTGTGGACGCCGCGGCCGGCGTTTTCGCAGGCCTCGCAGATCAGCCACTACATGGGTTGGCTGGCCCGCAACCGGGGCAAGCGTTTCGAGGACTATGCGGCGCTGTGGCAATGGTCGGTGGCGGATATCGAGGATTTCTGGGGTTCCATCTGGGACTACTTCGACATCATCAGCAGTACGCCGTACACCCGCGTGCTCAGCGGCGAGGGCATGCAGGGCGTTCGCTGGTTCGAGGGTTCGCAGGTGAACTATGCCGAGCATCTGCTGCGGCATGAGGCGCAGGCGACGCCGGACGAGGTGGTGTTCCGGCATCGCACCGAGTGCCGGCCGCTCGATGTCATGACCTGGCACGAACTGGGGCGGCAGGTCCGCATTCTGGCGACCCAGCTGCGCGAGCTGGGCGTGGCGCCCGGTGACCGGGTGGTGTCGTACATGCCCAACGTGCCGGAAACCGCGGTGGCCATGATGGCGGCGACCGCCATTGGCGCGGTGTGGTCATCGGCCGCGCCTGAATTCGGCGTGCAGACGGTGATTGACCGCTTTGCGCAGATCCAGCCGAAGCTGTTGTTCGCTGCGGATGGCTACCGCTTCGGCGGCAAGGATTTCCGGCGTGAGGGCGAGGTGCGCCGCATTGTCGACGCCCTGCCCACACTGGAACGCGTGGTGTGGCTGGACTACCTGCAGCCCGGCAACCCGGTACCCGACCTGCCGAAGGTGGTGGCCTGGCAGCGGCTCATGCAGCACCGCGATGTGCCGCGCGAGCAGTTCGAGTTCACCCGGGTGGCCCACGATCATCCGCTATGGGTGGTGTTCTCGTCCGGGACCACCGGACTGCCGAAGGCGATTGTGCACAGTCATGTCGGGGTGCTGATGGAGCATCTCAAGCTGATGCACTTCCATATCAACATCCGCCCCGGCGCCACCATGTTCTTCTACAGCACCACCGGCTGGATGATGTGGAACGTGTTGCTGGCGGCGCTGCTGGCCGGCGGTGCGGCGGTGCTGTACGACGGCAATCCTGCCCATCCGGGACCCGATTTTCTCTGGCAGCTGGCAGCCGAGACCGGCGCCACCAGCTTCGGTGCCAGCCCCACCTTCGTGCAGATGATGGAGAAGGCCGGATTGCGGCCAGGCGACGTCTACGACCTGTCGCGACTGGAATCGGTGATCGTCGCCGGCGCGCCTTCGACCCCCGAGACCTTCGACTGGTTCTACCGCTGCGTGAAGCAGGACCTGTGGGTCACTTCGCAGTCCGGTGGCACCGAGCTGTGCAGCGGCTTCGTCGGCGCCGCGCCGATTCTGCCGGTCCATGCCGGAGAGATCCAGACACGCCTGCTGGGCATGGATGTGCAGGCCTGGCGCGACGACGGTACGCCGGCCGAGCTCGATGAGGTCGGTGAACTGGTGGCGCTGAAGCCGTTTCCCTCGATGCCGATCCATTTCTGGAATGACCCGGACGGCAGTCGCTATCACGAGGCGTATTTCAACGTCTTCCCCGGAGTATGGCGACATGGCGATTTCATCAAGATCAATGCCCGCGGGGGGTGCTACATCTATGGCCGCAGTGATTCCACACTGAACCGGTTCGGCGTGCGCATCGGTACGGCCGAAATCTACCGCGCGGTCGAGCAGCTGCCGGAGATCGCCGACAGTCTGATCGTCTGCTGCGAGCTGCCGGGCGGGCATTTCTTCATGCCGCTGTTCGTCAAGCTCAAACCCGGTTTCAATCTCGACGAGGGGCTGCGTGCGCGGATCAACCAGCAGTTGCGCGAGCACTGCAGTCCGCGGCATGTGCCGGACCGCATCTATGCCGTCGATCAGGTGCCCTACACCCTGACCGGCAAGAAGATGGAAATTCCCGTGCGCAAGCTGCTGGTCGGGCTGCCGCTGGAAAAGGCGGCCAGTCGCGACGCCATGATGAACCCGGGTTCCATCGACTATTTCGTGCGCTTTGCACAGGAGTCCATTGACTACCAGTGGCGGCGTCCTGCCTGAGCGGACGCGTCACTTCACGCAGTATCACGAGGAGAAACAAGGATGAGCAGCAAGAAGCCGGTGGTGATCTACGGCGTGACCGGTTACACCGGCCGCCTGGTGGCCGAGTACCTGCGGGAATACCGCACCCCCTTCATCGCCGCCGGGCGCGATGCCAAGCGGATCAAGGAGGTGGTGGAGAAGATTCCCGGCATCGAGAACGCCGAATACGACATCGTTGAAGTGCCCCACACCAAGGAAGCCCTGACCGAGTTGTTCAGCGGCGCCAAAGTGGTCTGCAACATGGTGGGCCCGTTCATGAAGTACGGTCCCGAGGCGGTCGAAGCCGCCTACGAGGCGGGGTGTCACTACACCGACACCAACGGCGAGCAGAACTGGATGATGTGGTGCGAGGAGCACTGGGGGCAGAAGTACGCCGAAAAGGGCCTGCTGCTGTCGCCGGGCATTGCCCAGATGTACACCACTGGCGAGATCGCAGCCAACATCTGCCTGGAACAACCCGGGCTCGATACGCTGGATATCCTGGTGTTGTGGCGCGGCTTCCCGACCTACGCTTCGACGCAGACCATCTTCAGCATTCTCACCGCCGACTTCTTCTACCTGGAGCAGAACCAGTACGTGCAGTGGGCGCCGACCGCGCGGACCGAGGTGATGGTGCCGGGCCAGCACGAGGTGTCGATGGCGCTGCCATGGGGCGGCACCGCACACCCGGTGTGGTTCAAGAACGACCCGCGGGTGGCCAGCGTCAAGGCCATGGGCGGCGTGTTCGACCGGACCGTGATGGAAGGTGTGGTGCAGATCACCAACGTGGTCGAGGATCAGATCAAGAAGATGCCGCAGGCTGAACAGGAAAAGGCCCTGTCGGACATGGCGGCGAGCCTGCAGTCCGGCATGCCGCCGCGTGAGAACCCCCGTCTCAACACCTCGGTCGACTCGGTGCACGCGAGCGGGCCGCTGGGCCGTGCGCATTGCGTCATTCATGGCGTCTGCAACTACAAGCAGACCGGCTTGCTGCAGGCCTATGCGGCGTATCATCTGCTGCAGGCGCCACCGCAGCGCTACGGTTTCGCCTCCGGTTGCCAGGCGTTCGGCCATCGCAACCTGCTGGGCGTACTGCAGAGCTTTGGTCTGGTCAGCCAGCCGATCATTACCCGAAATTGAGGAGACCCCATGGCAGAACTCGCCGCTAGCGCCCGCAAGGTGCTCGACATGCTGGCCGCATCCGGACAGCCCACACTGGACCAGCTGCCGCCGCCGATGGCGCGTCAGGGGGCTGACATGGGGCTGGTGGCCCTGCAGGGTGAGGAAGAGGCCGTCGCCGACGTGCGCGACCTCAACGCGCCCGGCCCGGGCGGTGACATCCCGATGCGCCTGTATCGCCCGGCAGGCTCGACGGCCGATCAGGCCCTGCCGGTGTTGATGTACTTCCATGGCGGCGGCTTCGTCATCGGCAGCCTGCCCCTGTACGACCGCATGTGCCGGGCGCTGGCCAATGCGGCCGGTTGTGCGGTGGTATCGGTGGACTACCGGCTGGCGCCGGAAACCCGTTTCCCGGGCGCGGTGGACGACTGCATTGCCGCCACGCGCTGGGTGGCCGAGCAGGCCGCATCCCTCAAGCTGGATGCCGGACGGCTGGCAGTCGGGGGGGATTCCGCCGGGGGCAACCTGGCGACTGTCGTCGCCCTTGATGCCCGTGACAACGGCGGGCCCGCCATCCGCTATCAACTGCTGATCTATCCGGTGACCGACGCCCGCGGTGGCCGTCCCAGCCATGAGGAGAATGCCGAGGGCTACTTCCTCACGGGGGACCTGATGGCGTATTTCCTGGGGCACTATCTGGGAGACAACCCGCCGGTGTCGGACTGGCGCGTGTCGCCCCTGCTGGCGGCCGATCACTCCGGGCTGCCGCCGGCCAGCGTGTTGGTGTGTGGGTTCGACCCCCTGCGGGACGATGGCATCGCCTATGCCGATGCCCTGCGCAAGGCCGGCGTGCCCGTGCGCTTCACCCAGCTTGATGACCAGATCCATGGCTGTTTCAACATGGACGGGGCCATTCCGGAAGCCCGTACCGCCTTGCGCAAGCTCGGTGCCGAACTGCGCGAGGTGCTGGCATGAGCCGTGTCGATGGCAAGGTGTGCCTGATCACCGGTGGCGCACGGGGGCTTGGCCTTGCCGCAGCGCAATGCCTGCTGGGTGCGGGGGCCAAGGTGGTGATCACCGACCTCGACGTTGCAGAGGGACAGGCCGCCGTCCGGAAACTGGACCCCAGCGGCGAGCGGGTGATGTTCGCACGCCATGACGTGACCTCCGAGTCCGACTGGGCCGGTGTGCTCGACATGGCCGAGCAGCATTTCGGCGCGATCGACGTACTGGTCAACAATGCCGGCATCGCGCTGCTGGGCACCATCGAGACGCTGAGTTTCGCCGACTGGCGCAAGACCCAGGCGGTGAATCTCGACGCGGTGTTCCTGGGCACCCAGCAGGGGATTGCGCGGATGAAGCAGCGGGGTGGGGCCATCATCAACGTGGCGTCCATCGAGGGGCTGCTGGGCGAGCCGATCATCGTGGCCTACAACGCCAGCAAGGCCGGGGTGCGATTGCTCACCAGGGCGGCGGCGATCCATTGCGCGCGTGAAGGCTACCCGGTGCGGATCAATGCCCTGTGTCCCGGGTTTGCGGAGACGCAGCTGGTGGCCGGTGCCATGGGCACCTTGCCGCCGGAGGAGGCGGAGGCGTTCGTCGGCAAGACCCTCGCGCGTATTCCGATGGGGCGTTTTGCCCAGCCGGCCGAGATCGCGCGGGCCGTGGTGTTCCTGGCCAGTGACGATGCGAGCTACATGACCGGCAGTGATATGGTGGTGGACGGTGGCATGACCGCCTGACCCTTACCCGTTTCGCACCATGATCCCCAACGTCTGCCATCGTTACGTGCTGGCCCAGCGCCCGCACGGCAAGCCGAGCACTCAGGACTTCCGCTGGGAGGAACTGCCATGCCCGCAGGCGCCCGGGCCGGGCGAGCTGGTACTCGAAACCCTGTGGCTGTCACTCGACCCCTACATGCGGGGGCGCATGAGCGAAGGGGCCTCCTATGTGGCGCCGGTGGCCCTGGGCGACACCATGTGTGGAGGGACGGTCAGCCGGGTGCTCGCCAGTCGCGACCCCCGTTTCGAGGTTGGCGACCGGGTGCTGGGCATGACCGGCTGGTGCACCCATGTCCGCGTCGCCGCGGATGCGGTCACCCGACTGCCCGCAGACGACCCGCATCCTTCGTGGTGGCTGGGCGTACTGGGCATGCCCGGGTTGACGGCCTACGTCGGCTTGCTCGATATCGGGTGCCCGCAGCCGGGGGAAACCGTGGTGGTGGCCGCCGCCACCGGCCCGGTGGGTTCGACTGTCGGGCAGATTGCCCGACTCAAGGGATGTCGCGTGGTAGGGGTGGCCGGCGGCGCCGAGAAATGCGCGCTGGCGGTCGAGCGCCTCGACTTCGATGCCTGCATCGACCACCATGCCGATGACTTCGAGGCCCAGCTGAAAGACGCCACGCCGGACGGCGTGGACGTGTACTTCGAGAACGTGGGCGGCCATGTACTGGAGGCCGTGGTGCCGCGCCTCAATCAGGGCGCGCGGGTACCGGTCTGCGGGCTGGTGGCCTGGTATAGCCAGGTCGCGCCCGCCAGTGGCGCGCACCCGCTGGCAGCGCTGATGCGCAAGGTGTTGGTCAACCGCGTGCGGGTGCAGGGATTCATCATCTCCGACCATGCGGACCGGCATGCGGATTTCCAACGGGACATGCAGGCCTGGCTGCAGCAGGGCCGCATCCACTATCTCGAGGACGTGGTGGAAGGGCTCAAGGCGGCGCCCGGAGCGCTGTCCGGCCTGTTGCGCGGCGACAACCTCGGCAAGCTGGTGGTGAAGGTGGCGGACTGAGCCCCTTCGCCGCAGCTCACTCGGTGGTCGCGTTGAGGGCCTGTTCGTGCTCGATGCTGCGGTTGAGGTTGCGCGGCGTGCGCGTCAGTTCTTCCTCACTGAGGTGATGCATGAACTCGTCGGCCCAGCGTTGCAGGTCATGGTGCTGGACGATCTCGAACAGGCCGCGCAGCCGCGCTTCGGCCTCGGCGCGACCGATATTGAGCGCCGTGTAGCAGGCGCCGGCCAGATCCACGGGGTCGTGCGGGTTGGTGAGAATCGCCCCTTTCATTTCCGCCGCGGCGCCCGCGAACTCCGATAGCACCAACACCCCGCGGCCGCCGGTGAGCCCCTGTACGGCGACATATTCCTTGGCCACCAGATTCAGGCCGTCACGCAGCGGCGTGATCCACATGACGTCGGCCATGGCGTAGTAGGCGGCCACCTCGGCGAAGGGCAGGCTGCGGAAGAAGAACTGCAGCGGCGTCCACCCCACCTGCGCCCACTGGCCGTTGATGCGCCCGGCGGTCTGTTCGATCTGCTCCTGCAGCTCGTCGTACACCGTCATTTCGGCGGCGGCAGGCACACAGATGCACACCAGGGTGACCTTGCCCCGGAGTTCCGGGTACTCCTCCAGCATGCGCTCGTAGGCCTGTAGCTTTTCCAGCGTGCCCTTGGTGTAGTCGAGTCGCTCGACCGACAGGATCATGCGCTGACCCTTGAGGTGCCCGCGCAGCTGTTCCATCCGGCGCTGGGTCTCGGGGGCGCCCAGGGCTTCCCGTACGCGGTTCATGTCGAGCCCCACCGGGTGGGCACCGAGCCGCACCACACGGCCGCCGACATCGATGCAGGTGGTCATGCGGTCCAGGCCCACGGCACAGCCGTAGGTGAGAAAGCGGGGCGCGCAGCTCTCGCGCTCCAGCGTTTTCAGCGGGACCGCGCCGCGTGCCACGTCGACGAAATTTTCGACCTGACGCGGAATGTGAAAGCCGATGTAGTCGCACTGCAGCAGGCTGCCGATGATCTCGCGCCGCCACGGCACCACATTGAAGACGTCCGCCGACGGGAAGTAGGTGTGATGGAAGAAGGCGATGCGCAGGTCCGGACGCTGTTCGCGCAGGAAGGCCGGCACCATCCACAGGTTGTAGTCGTGGATCCACACCAGCGCGCCCTCTGCCGCCTCGGCAGCAGCGGCGTCGGCAAAGCGACGATTGACCTTGAGGAAGACCTCCCAGTCCTCCTCGCGAAAGCGTGCACGTTCCCAGAAGGTGTGCAGCAGGGGCCAGAAAGCCTCCTTGGAGAAGCGCTTGTAGAAGATGTCCACTTCCTGCCGCGACAGTGGCACCCGGCTGGCGGTGAGGTTGGGGTAGCGCTCGGGATCCACGGCGGTATGGCGCTCGAAACTCTTGTCAGGGTCCTCGTGCACCGCCCATGCCACCCAGGTCCCGCGGTGCTTTCCGGTAAAGAACGACAGCAGGGTGGGAAGGATGCCGTTGGGGGACTGTGGCTGGCGCCGCTTCAGCTCGCCTTTTTCGCGATACTCCTCATAGGGCAGCCGGTGATAGACCATCAGCAGCTCGGAGGTTCCGAAGTCCTTGCGGGTCTGCACGGTCGAGTCGATGCCCTGCTCACCGAGAAACCCGAAGTAGGAGAGCGCCTCGAGGATGCCGCCGCAGCCGGCGGAGCGGGCCTGCAGCACCAGACCCTTGTTGCGCGTGGCGTCCAGCAGCGCGGATTCCGACTCGCCGACGGCCACCGCCTTGAAGCCGGCATCCAGCATCGACAGGTCGTTGAGCGTATCGCCCGCGGTGAGCACCGCAGACTCCGGGATATCGAGCAGCCGGACCAGCTTGTGCAGGGTGCTGCCCTTGTTGATGCCGCGGGGCAGCACATCCAGATAGACGCCCGCAGAGAACAGCAGGTCACAACCCAGGCTTTCCACCTGACGCCGCAGGGCCGGGGTGACGGCCTCCTCGCGGCAGAAGTAGGAGCAGCGGCGCTCCTGCGGCATCTCCTGGCGCTGGATGTCAGGTACCTCGGCCAGCGCCTGGGCGATGACCTGCTCGCCTGGCCAGCAGGCATCGATCTCTGCCTGCAAGGGCTGGATGGCCTGCAAGGTGTGGCCATCGACGACGGTCGCCCCGACATCACAGATGATGTAGTCCGGGCGGGGAATCGTGGGGTCGGACAGCAGCGGCAGCACGGACTCCAGTCCGCGTCCGGTGACGAAGGCGAGCTGGATGCCCGGGTGCCGGTTGATGAGCTGATAGAGCTTGAGGCGGTCGTCGATGTCGCCGCCCAAAAGGGTGCCATCGAGGTCGGAAGCCAAGAGCATGGGTGCGTTCTCCTGCGTGGGCTGGGAACGCCGACGCGATTATGAAAGCAATCGAACTGGTTCGCCGACGATTAATGCAAACTATGGTAACCGGTCATGCTGCGGTGCGGCAAACGCGGCCGGATCGGCGGTGTCGTCTGCCAGTAGTTCCAGTGCGACGGGGGATGTCCTGAGCATGGGCACAAAGGGGCTGGCATCGGCGGGCGGGGTGTCCAGCGGTCGATCGCGAACCAGGCGCCACTGGGTGTAGACCGTCAGGGCGCCCCAGCACAGGGCGAAATGCAGGAACAGCGCCGCCGGCGCCAGCGCGCTCATCAGCAGGCCGGCCAGAGCAGGCCCGAGGGCGGCGCCTGCACCGTGCAGCAGCAGGCACACACTGGCGCCTTCCAGCACGCGCTCAGTGGGGAGGTGATCGCTGAGATGGGCGACCCCGATCGGGTAGGCGGCGAAGGCCAGCCCCCCGTACAGGAACATCAGCGCGGGCAGTGCCGCAGGTTGCCAAAGCCCCAGGATGCCGGCGATCACCGCCACTCCCAGTGCCATCACGGCCACCAGGCGCAGCGTTTCCCGCCGGTCACGACCATCCGAGAGCCGGCCCAGCGGCCACTGCAGGGCAGCGCCGCCCAGGATGGCCGTGCTCATGAAGACGGCCACGCCACGGGCGTCGGCGCCGCTGGTCTGGGCGAACGCCGGCGTCATTCCCCAGAAGGCGCCCATGGCCAGTCCCGACAGCAGCGCACCGGCGGCCGCGGTGGGGGCGATACGCGCCATTTCGCCGATGTGCAGGCGGGGCGAGTGGGGTGCCAGCGGCTGCTCCAGCCGCGTCGCCGCGATGGGGATCAACGATAGGTTGACCAGCATGGCAATGAGGGCGAACAGGGCAAAGCCCTGCACCGGCGCCAGCAGCATCAGGAACTGTCCTGCGGCCAGGGCCAGCAGATTGACGATCATGTACACCGCGAACACCCGCCCCCGCTGGGGCCCATGAGCCTGTGCCGCCAGCCAGCTCTCGACCACCGCATACAGCCCGACGAGCGCGACACCGGTTACCGCGCGCAGGCCCATCCAGACCCCCGGGTGATCGCTCAGGGCATGGCCCAGCACCGCGCTGGAAGCCAGTGCGGCGCAGCAGGCAAAGGTGCGGATATGACCCATGCGTCTGATCGCCCAGGGCGCCAGGAAGGTGCCGAGAATGAAGCCGACGAAATAGGCCGACATCACCAATCCAAGCAGGGTGCTGCCCATGCCGTTCTGCACCGCGCGGACCGACAGCAGGGTGTTGAGCAGGCCGGTGCCAAGCAACAGCAGGGCAACGCCGGTCAGTAACGGGGAGAGGGGGCGTGCAGAGTGGTGGAGTGCAGTCATGCGTGAATGCTAACAAGCCCCGAGCACCTGTCGGTGACGCCCCGAAGGGGGCGACAAGACGCTACACTTGCACCACGCGCCTGTAGCTCAGCTGGATAGAGCATCCACCTTCTAAGCTGACCGAGTTCCCTTTACCACTCCATGATCTTAATGCAAATTATTGATTGGATTGAAATTCAGAAGTGATGCTCGGTGATGTGCGATGCGGCCAAGTGAGCCGAAGTGATCCTCTTAGAGGGTGTAGACAAAACAATTTATAATTGCAGCGTATTGTGGATGTCACCATAAGGAGCTGCAGATGGCAAAGCCGGGACGCCCGAAAAAGCTGAATGCTGAGGGCCTCATGGTGCTGCGGGAGATCGTGGCGACGAAGCCGACGTCGACCCTGACGGAGCTCGCGGAGCGGGTTGAGCACCGCTGCGGCGTAGTGGTCCATACGGCGACGATCCGCAAGGCCCTTCGCGCTGCGGGGATTCGTCGGCAGCGGCCGGTGGTGGAGCGCAGCTCCGATCAGGCACCGCGACGTTATGGTTACACAGCGGCGCACCGTCGCATGACACCGGAGCAGCAGTATCCGAGTTGCCTGACTGATACGGAGTGGTCTCTGGTCTGCGATCTGTTCGACCGGGTCGACGCACAGGGGCTGCCGCCGACCCACAGTCGGCGCCTGATGGTTGATGCCTGCTGCTATGTGGTTCGCACGGGCTGCGCCTGGCGAATGCTGCCCAAGGAGTACCCGCATTGGGACAACGTCTACAAGACGTTTCGTCGCTGGAGTGCACAGGGCAAGTTTGAGGCCATGCATGATCGCCTTCGCGGCCTCTGGCGGGAACGCGAAGGGCGTGCTGCGGCGCCGACGGCGGCCGTTCTGGACGCGCAATCCACCCGCGGTTCGCCACAAGGTGGCGCGCAGGGCTTCGATGCCGGCAAGAAGGTCAAAGGCCGCAAGCGCAATCTGGTCGTGGATACGCTCGGCCTGCTGCTGGCGGTAAGCGTGACCGCTGCCAGCGTGCAGGACCGGGATGCTTCCTATGCTGCCGTGGCCGCTGCGAAGCAGAAATATCGCTCGGTCCAGACCCTCTTCGTGGATGGCGGTTACTCAGGCCAGTGCGCGCGGACGCTTCAGGAGCGGCACGGCCTGAACGTGGAGGTCGTACGCCACCCCGCCAATGGAAACGGCGGCTACCTGTATCATCCTGCGCAAGGAACGCTGTTTCCGGTGCAGGCCAACGCAAATGGCTTCGTCGTGCTACCCAAACGATGGGTCGTCGAACGCACCCATGCGTGGAACGACAAGGCACGTCGCCTGATCATGCACCATGACCGGCTTGCGCACGTCTCCGAGGCTTGGGTGTGGCTCGCAGAAGCGCGCCGACTGCTGCGCCGACTCACCACCTGATTGTTTTGTCTACACCCTCTTAGTGCGGATGAGAAAACTGGAGTTCCCACGATTCTGTGAACACCCGGCCATAAGGGCCTTGTTGCGGACTCAAACTGCTCAGGGCTGACGAGGCGCACAACGCGTAGCAACATCACATTCGGTTGTATTTGGGCGACATCGCCTGCAGGACGGCATCGCGAACCGCGCCCGGTTGCTCCATGGGCAGGAAATGAGTGGTTTCGGCGAGGGCGTCCACCTGAGCCATAGGTAGCATGGTGCTCAAGCGTTGGCGCGCCTTGGGCGAGAAGGTTGATGCGCGATCCCCAGCAAGCACAATCACAGGACACAGCAGCCGACGGATGCCGGGCCAGGGGTTGTGTTCGGTATGGGCGAAGGTAGTGCTCTCCCATTCTGGCGCGCAGGCCAGGCGAACGCGATCACCACTTTGCACAAGGCCATGCTGGACGTAGGCTTCAAGCCAGGCCTCGGGCCAGGTTTTGAAACCTCCGCGGCCACGAAAGTTGTCAAGGGCTGCGGCATACGATTCGAACTCCCGGCGCCGACGTGCCGCGCCGGCGGCGAGAGAGAAGCGGTACGACTGGCGAAGCAACTTCGCCAACCATAACTGCCAGCCCTGCCAGCGATCCATGATTACGGGTTCCGCCAGAATCAGGCCCCGCACCATCTCCGGCCGGCGGGCGGCGGCCATGAGGCTGGTGGTGGCGCCGATGGAATGGCCGGCCAGCCAGACAGGCTCATCCAGGCTTTGCAGCCAGGCGGTGAGGTCTTGGTAGTAGGTTTCCCAGCCGCGGAATGTCGCCATGTCCGCCGCCCCGGCGCTGGCGCCGTGGCCGCGCATGTCCCAGGCCAGCACATTGCAATCGCGCGCCAACTCGTCGAGCAGCGGTTTGTACAGGCGGCCATGGAAGCCCGTCGCATGCGCCCAGTGGAGTGTGGGACGCCCGGGCGAATGCGGCCAGCGCCACAGGGCGATGTCCCGGCCGTCAGGGGCCGTGAATCCGCCGCGCTCGATCACGCGGGGCGTCTCAGTAGGATTTGGGCAGGCCGAGGACATGTTCGCCGATGTAGTTGAGCAGCATTTCGTTGTTGATGGGCGCGATCTCCATCAGCCTAGCGGAGGGCCACAGCGTGATGATGTCGTAGTCCCGGTCGAAACCGTAGCCGCCGTGGGTTTGCAGCGCGGCCTCAACGGCTTTGACCGCGGCGCGCGAGCCTAGCAACTTGGCCATGTTGGCGTGGGCGCCGGCATTGCCGCCCGCATCGAAAGTCGCGGCGGCCTGGATCATCATCAGCCGCGCGGCCTCCAGTTCGGCCTTGGCCTCGGCCAGCCGATGCTGCAGGGCCTGGTAGCTGCCGATGGGTACGCCGAAAGGTTTGCGCTCGTTGGCGTAGGCCACGGCTTTTTTAAGCGCGTAGTTGCCCAGTCCCACGGACATGGCGGTCACGAGCAAGCGTTCAGAGTTTAGTGCCTCGAACATGCCGGCCAACCCCTGTCCCGGATGGCCGATCAAGCGGTCCGCCTCGAGTTCGACGTCGTCGAAGAAAACCAGGTACTGACGCTCCGGCCAGCCGACGTCGATATTCAGGGGTTGCAGTTTCACCCCGGGCGCATTGGTATCAACGACGAACAACGACATGCCCTCGGTGCGGCGCTCGACCTCGCCGGCCTTCTGGGTGCGCGCCACGACCAGCATGCGGTCGGCGTCCGCAGCGCCGGAGATAAAAACCTTGCGCCCGGTCAGCCGATAGCGATCGCCATCCTGCGTCGCCAGCGAACTCATGGCAAAGCTGTTGGTGCCGGCGTCCGGTTCGGTGATGGCAAAGCACAACTTCTCGGCGCCACTGATCGTCGGTTTGACGAAACGTTCGATCTGACAGGGGGTGCCGTTGCGGATGATGGGTACCCGCGCGAAGCCTGTGAGTAGGAGCATGGGCAGCACCATGCCGGCCTCGGCCAAGGTCTCCATCAGCGCGACCAGTTCCACTTGCCCGCCGCCTGAACCGCCCAATTCCTCCGGTATGGTGATGCCGAGCAGCCCGTACTCGCCCAGGGCTTCCCAGGCCTCCTGTGGAAAGCGGTGATTATCGATGCACTCGCGCATGTACTCCCTGCTAAAGCCTTCGCTCACGCCGCGGGCGGCCTCGCGGATGTCACGCATGCGCTGGGCCACGCTGGCCTGGGCGAATTCAATTTCGGGCACTGCACTCATTGTCTATCCTCCTCGTCTCACCCTCTCGGGGTGAACAGATTGCGTTGACCGTTGCTGCGCACGTGGCCGGCGCGGTTGAGAAACTCCTCGTCGGTCATGGCATTGAGCAGGTCCGGGTCGGTAGGGGTGTTGGCGATGAATCGGCGGCCGTCGTCCAGGCGGCCCAGGACAATGCCCTGGGCGGGCCGGTCGTCACGATCGTGCATGACGGTATAGGTTTCGATCCGCCCGGCACCTTCCGGCTGCGCCGCAACCTCTACACAGGGGCCGGCGTCGATTTCCGCCTGCACGGCCGCCGCGTCGACCCGCCGCCAGCCGCCGGCCGGTGGCCGCGACCCGTACAGCCCCAGCGAATGCTTGCTCATGTACCACCCCACGCCGCTGACCAGTGCGTGAGCGTCGGGCTCGGCGCGGATACGGGCCATGGTTTCTGCGATGGCGTGGGTGCAATAGTTGCTGCCGGGCCCACCGTGGTACGCGAGACCGCCCGTGACGGTGAGCGGCCGGGGATCATCTTCGGCGATGGCCAGGGCGTTGCGCGCCATCTGCACCGCGCTGGGAAAGCAGCTATACAGATCGAGATAATCGATGTCATCTACGGCCAGCCCAGTAGCCTCGAACAGGCGGCGGGCGCAAGCGGCGATCGCCGGGGAGCGGGATAGCTCCGCCCGTTCGGAAACGAACCAGCGATCGCTGGCATCCGCCGCGGCCAACGGATACACCCAACGCCTGGGGTCGATCCCCAGAGCTCGAGCCTTGGCGGCCGACATCATCACCAGCGCGGCCGCCTGGTCCACCGCGATGATGGCGTTCATGCGCTTGGTGTAAGGCGCGCCAACCATGCGGTTTCCCGGCGTGCGCTCGGCAATATCGACCGCGGACAAGGGCTCGCGGCGCCAGGCCTTTGGGTTGTTCATGGCGACGGCGTTGAAACCGGCATACAACTTGCCCAGCGCCTGCCGGTGCGCGGCCGGGTCGCGCCCGTATTGGCCGCGTAAGGCCTGCTCGAACAGTGGGTAGATCTGCACGGGCATATTCAGCCCGTGCCGTTGTTCGGCGGCGTTGGTCGGTTCACGGTCGTCGCCGAGCAGCCGGGGTCCCTCGCCGGCTTCGGTGTCGATCACCCCGGACAGGCCCGCCCCCTTGTCGCGCATCTGGGTGGCCAGCGCTTCGCCTCCCGCGATCAGCGCGCAATCGAGTTCGCTGGCGGCGATGCGGTCGGCATAGTAACCGACCAGCCATTGGCCCATATTGCCGCCGATGGGCGTGTAGAAGCGTTCGCCGGGGTCGATACCCAGCGTTTGGGCCAGACTGGCCGGCGCGTCGGGATAGGCCGGCGCCAGGATGTTGAGACAGGTCAACGACTGGATGTGGCGCAAGACGCCGTCGATGCCGCAGTCCGCCGCCGCGGCCCGGGCGGCCTCGGCGATCAGACCGATCGGTGTGCGCTGGTCATCGGGTTCGCGCGCGGTGATCTGGCCGGCGCCGACCAGCACCGGCGTGTTGCTATCAGACGTCATTGTTCTTCCCTGGTTTTACCGCCGGGGGCGGTCTCGAACAGCAGTTGCACGCGCCCATGGGCGACGGGTGTGCTGACCCGGTCCTGCCAGCAGCTGACATGGACCAGCGTCGTACGCCGGCCCTGGCGGACGATTTCGGCGGCGGCGTAGGTGGACCGCGCCCGCGCGGAACGCAGGTAGTCCACGTTGCAATCGAGGATGCGGGGGCGGCGAGCCTGTGCATCGCGGCTTTGCGCGGCGACGCGCGCCGTAATCTCAATCAACCCGCCGATCACGCCGCCATGCAGGGCCGGCAACATGATGTTGCCTATCAGCGCATCGCGATACGGCAAATGGACTTCCATACCGGTGCCGCTCTGATGGATTGCGAGCCCAAGGTGCCGCGCGTAGGGAATGCGTTCCAGCAACTTCTGCCAAGTGGCCCGCGTACCGGCGCACACATCCTGGTCGAGTGTCCTCGATGACATTGGACCGGCTGTCTCGCTCATACGGCATCGCCCCGCGAAGCCTTCGTCTCGACGCGCTTGCCCTGGGTGCCGCGCATGAAGGTGGCATTACCTATAGCAACCGGGCCATCCTCTTCCTCGGAAGACACCTCGCAGCGCACGAACGCAACGTCATCGGTCAAGTGATGACAGCGGGCGGTGGCCACCAGGACACGTTCGGTAGCGGCCGGCCGGAGATAATCCATGCGCAAATCCAGCGTGGCTATGGGTTTCAATTCCTGAAGCGCGGCGAACACCGCCAGCCCGCAGGCCGAGTCCACCAGCGAATACAGCACGCTGGTACAGAGGTCCTCAGCTGCATCCTCGGCGCGCAGTTCAGGACCCGGCACCAGTCGCATGCAGACATGGTCTGCTTCCATCGCCAGCACCTGCATCCCGAGATCTCGGCTGTGGGGCACCTGCTCGCCGAACTGCCGCGCCACAGCAACTGGATCATGGCCCGCCAGGTTGCCTGTCCCGGCCATCAGCGCCGAGCCCTGTCCTGTTCCATCTCCGCCGCCATGTCGCCGCCAAGTGCATCGGGCGCAGCCAACAGGCGCGGATAATATTTGCGATAAGCCGCCGCCAGTTCGGCGTAGGGCAGGTCGGCGCGGGGGCCGTGATCGGTCAGATACTGCATGTGGCGGCGCCCGGCGGTGTCGAACTCGTGCATGAGCGCATGCTCGCGGCCGTCGAATTCCAGTGCCTTGACGCCGAAGCGTTCGCACAGTTCGATGTTGAATGCCGGGGTGGCCTTGACCCAGCACCCATCCAGCCAAAACTCGGTATAGCCGTGGTAATAGAAAATGTCCGTCTGCATCAATGCCAGCAGGCGTTGGCTGGCCAGGTGGTTTTTTACATCCGCCAGGCCGATGCGAGCGGGGATGCCCGTCGCCCGGGCGCAGGCCGCCAGCAACACGGCCTTGGGTACGCAATAACCACGGCCAGCGGCCAACGTTGCACTGGCGCGTAACAGGTCGGGTTCCAGCGAAAATGCATAGGGGTCGTAACGGATTTCATCGCGGACTGCATAGTAAAGCCGGATGGCGCGCTGCCGGTCATCGCCTTCCCCGGCGCGGTTGCGGGCGAAGGCTTGGACGTCGGGGTGGTCGCTGTCGATAAAATCGCCGGGGGCCAAGTACTCGCGGGTGTCTGCCTTCATGTGAGCGTTCTTTCGATTCAGAGCGGGGGCACTCGCAGCCGAGCGGGAGCGACCGAAGCGAATGCCGATTTGAAGAAGTTCAGGTTAGGTAGACGGCGGGACGCCGACGAGGACATTTCTTGACATCATGGGGGCATTTAAAGACACGCCCTGTGTTCTGGAGGAGGGCTAACCCATGCTTTGGCGGTATTGTTCAGGCGGAACAGCGAACCAGCGCTTGAAGGCACGTCTGAAACTCGCGGTGTCGTGGTAATTCATCAGCGCGGCAATGGCCTCTACGGACATTTGGCTGTCACGCAAATAGCCTGCGGCTTGGCGGGACAGAATCTCCTCGCGAATTTCCCGAAAACCGCTGTTTTCCTGTTTGAGTTTACGCGCCAGGGTACGTTTGCTCATGAACAGGGCGGCTGCCGCTTCTTCTTCACAGAGCGTGCCTGGCGGGTGGGACAGCATCATTTTCTTGAGCCGGGTCCGATAGTCCGGGTCACGGCTCTGAAGTCGAGCGAGCATGGACTCGCACTGCTGCAAGGCTAGGCCATAGTTTTCACTATTGGCAGAGACGTTCGGCATCCTGCACAACGCCATAGGGAGTCTGAGCTTCAACTGATCGCAGCCGAAGTAGACTCGCCCGGGCAAATACGCCGGGTAGTTGGCTCGGTAAGCCGGCGCCGCGTGGGCAAAACAGGCCTCGGCCTCATCTAAGGGCCGGCCGGCGATAAATTCGCCGGTTGCAAAAAATGCCTTGACCGCCGTTTCCGCCAAGCAACGCGCAACGTCCTGATCCAGCTGGACCTGGAAATCCAACAAGCACTCCATGTGGTCTTCCACCTGTTGCAAGCGCAGGTGGATGAAGCTCGCACGCGTGGGCAGGAATTTGTGAAACGTTTGTAGAGCGGTGAGCAAGTCGGGGCTACTGCAAACGGCAAACCCCATCGCGCCATGCGTGGCCGGGGTCAGGCGCTCACCCAGCCGTAATCCAAAGTCCGGCTGGCCAGACAGCGCCAGCGCGTTGCGCAGAATCTGAACCTGCTGGGCGGGCGTAAGCAGGCTGTCACCAGTCTGGAACTGTTGAGTGTCAATCCCGGTGCCGCGCAACAGTTTGGCCAGTTGTCGCGCGGAAAACCCCAGTTCACGGGCGATCAGACGTGAGTAGCTCGACGGAATGTCAGCCTCGGAATTTTGCAAGCCCGCCACCTGCCTGATCGTTGCCATAACGCCCTCCACGGACCTGCCTATTGTCTTGAAATGCCCCCATGATGGCAAGAAATGTCCTCCCCGGAGGTCTGGCACACAGTCAATCTAAGTCGCAGTCAAAACCGACAGGAGAAGCGCAGTGGGCAAAATTACCTTTATCGAGCACGACGGCACCGAGCATGTCGTTGAATTCAAGGCTGGCGCCTCACTGATGCAAATCGCCGTGGAGAACATCATTCCCGGCATTGATGCGGACTGTGGCGGGGAATGTGCCTGTGGCACTTGCCACGTGATCGTCGCGGACGAGTGGTACGACAAGACCGGTGCGCCGGGTGACGACGAACAGCAGATACTGTCGATGACCCCGGAGCTGGCAAGAACCTCTCGCCTGGGCTGCCAAGTCCAAACCACCGAGGCGATGGACGGCATGACCGTTCACCTGCCCGAATTTCAGATGTAAGTACTGGAGGACGCCATGTCAACAGAATTGCAGACGATCGATGTAGTCCAGACCAAACTGGTCAACGCCACATCCAGAGTGGTGCCGATGCACCTGCAGATCCGGGCGCTTAAGATGCTGGTGAGGGCCAAGAAGAAGGTGATCGGCCCGCGGCGCCCGCCGGTCCACTTCGTCGAAGCCCCGGTTCCCGATGTCAACACGTTGGCGCTTGAGGACATCGACACCAGCAACCCGTTTCTGTACCGGCAGGACCAATGGCGGGCCTACTTCAAGCGCCTGCGTGACGAGGCGCCGGTTCATTATCAGAAGAACAGCCCCTTCGGCCCTTTCTGGTCGGTGACGCGCTACGAGGACATCCTGTTCGTGGACAAGAACCATGGGCTGTTCTCCTCCGAACCGATTATCGTGCTGGGTGACTTTCCGGAAGGGATGCCGGTAGAAATGTTCATCGCCATGGACCCGCCCAAGCATGACGTGCAGCGCCGCTCTGTGCAGGGCGTGGTGGCGCCGCAGAACCTTAAGGAAATGGAAGGGCTCATCCGCCAGCGCACCGGGGAAGTGCTCGACAACCTGCCCCTCGATCAACCATTCAACTGGGTTTCGGCGGTATCGAAGGAGCTGACGGGCCGCATGCTAGCCACACTCCTGGATTTTCCGTACGAGGAGCGTCAGAAGCTGGTTGACTGGTCGGATCGTATGGCCGGCACCACAGCAGCGACCGGTGGCGAGTTTGACGATGAAGACAACATGTTCGATGCCGCCGCAGATATGGCCTGGGCTTTTTCCCAGCTGTGGCGCGACAAAAAGGCACGACGTGCGGCCGGTGAAGCGCCCAGTTTTGATCTGATCAGCCTGTTGCAGAGCGGTGACGATACCAAGGACATGATCAATCGTCCGATGGAGTTTATCGGCAATCTCGCACTGCTTATCGTTGGCGGCAATGACACCACGCGTAACTCGATGAGTGGCGGCGTGCTGGCTCTGAATCAATTCCCCGAAGAATTCGCCAAGCTCAAGGCCAACCCGGAGTTGATTCCCAACATGGTTTCGGAAATCATCCGCTGGCAAACTCCGCTGGCGAACATGCGCCGGGTGGCGACACAGGACGTAGAACTGCGTGGCCAGACCATCAAGAAGGGAGATCGCGTTCTGATGTGGTACGCCTCGGGCAATCGGGATGAGCGTAAATTCGACAACCCTGATGACTTCATCATCGACCGCAAGGACGCGCGCAACCATCTTTCGTTCGGCTATGGCATCCACCGTTGCATGGGCAACCGTCTGGCCGAATTGCAGCTGCGCATTCTGTGGGAAGAACTCCTCGAGCGCTTCGACAAGATCGAAGTCGTCGGCGAACCCGAGCGGGTTCAGTCGAACTTCGTGCGAGGCTACTCCAAGCTGATGGTCAAGCTGACGCCCAAAGGTTGAGGCGCGGTGTAAACCAGTATGGCCTCCGGACCATTCGATTATGTGGTTGTTGGCGGCGGCTCGGCCGGATGCGCGGTCGCCAACCGCCTCTCCGAGAGCGGTCGCCATTCGGTGCTGCTGATCGAAGCTGGTCCTGAGAGTCGCCGCAATCCTTTCGTGAACATGCCGCTGGGCTTTCTGCAGCTAATGTTCAGCCGTCGCTATAACTGGCAGTTCAATACCGAACCGCAGCGGCACATGCACGACCGTGCATTGTTCCAGCCGCGGGGCAAGATGCTCGGTGGGTCCAGCGGCATGAACGCGCAGGTGTACATCCGTGGCCATGCCTGGGACTACGACGAGTGGGCACGGCTGGGTTGCGAGGGTTGGTCTTACGCCGACGTGCTGCCGTACTTCCGCAGGTCAGAACACTTCGAGCCGAACGTGGCCCCGGGGGAGGCAGCCTTCCATGGGCGCAATGGCCCTCTCAACGTGGCCGAGAGGCGCTATACTAATCCGTTGAGCACAGCATTCGTCTGCGCGGCGGCACAGGCGGGGTACCGATGCAATTCGGATTTCAACGGTCACGAGCAGGAGGGCGTGGGCTTTTACTACGCCTACCAGAAGGATGGCGCGCGCTGTAGCAATGCGCGCGCCTATCTCGAACCCGCGGCGGGACGTTCCAACCTGACTGTCCGCAGTAACGCGCAGGTTACCCGAGTGTTGTTTGAAGGCACCCGTGCCATTGGGGTCGAATATGGGGGCGCGTCGGAGCTGACGCAGGTCCTTGCCAAGCGCGAAGTTGTGCTCTGCAGCGGTGCGTTCAACACCCCGCAGCTGCTGATGC
>CAKZHZ010000044.1 GCA_936928855.1 uncultured Polycyclovorans sp. | reverse complement strand
GGCCTTCGACTTCCGCGCCCAGGACAAGGACAGCACCAAACAGTTGGTAGATGACATCGACGAACGCATCGCGTCGCTCAATGCTGAACGCTACTCGCTCAACCAGAACAAGAAGAAGATCATCACCTCTCTGGAAGAGGATCAGATCCTCTTCAACCCTGACGAAGCGCAGCGCCTGTTCGAGGAAGCCGGCGTCCTGTTCAAGGGGCAGATCAAGAATGACTTTCAGCAGTTGATTGCCTTCAATCGGGCAATTACCGATGAGCGCCGCGGCTATCTACAGGAAGAACGCGCAGAGATCGAAGCTGAGCTTAAGCGCATCAATGCAGAACTGAATATCTTGGGAAAAAAACGCTCGGAAATGCTTTCATTCCTGAGTGGAACCGACATCTTTGGCAAGTACAAGCAGGTCTCGGACGAGATGGTGACGCTGCGCGCTGACATCACTTCCCTGGAGCGACAACGCGGCTTCCTGCATCGTTTGCAGGAGTTGCGAACCGAGATCAGGGTGTTGATCGAAGAGTGTGGGCATCTACAGACCTTGATCGAGGCGGATGTCGAGAAGCAGAACTCCGATCAGAACAGTTTGTTCTCGGTAATCCGCGTGTTCTTCAGCGAGATTGTCGAAGAGGTGATCGACCGCAAGGCGCTGCTGAGCGTATCGCCGAACCAAGCGGGGCATCTGGAGTTCAGGGCGGAAATTCTTGACGAATCAGGAAACGCAACCAGCGCCGACCTTGGGCACACCTACAGGAAACTGCTGTGCATCGCCTTTGACTTGGCCATCCTGCGAGCCCATTTGGACGACAAGTTCCCGCGCTTCGTTTACCACGACGGCGTCTTCGAGTCCCTGGATGACCGCAAGAAGGAGAGTCTGCTGGCGGTCATTCGCCGGTATGCCGACTTGGGGCTTCAGCCCATCATCACGCTGATTGACTCAGACCTGCCTTTGCGGCCTGACGATGACGAAGCTGTATTTAGTGCTGACGAGATTGTCGTGACTCTGCACGACGAGAGTGAACAAGGGCGACTGTTCAAAACGCGTGCGTGGTGACTTCGAGGTGACGATGAGAAGCAGGCCCCATGACGATACTGCGGCCGCTCTGTACCGCAGCGATCCGGCGTTCGCGCTCGAAGCTAGTCGATTGTCCGCTTCTGGCACAAAGCGGAAGGCCGAGTGCAAGCAGCGCTAGTCGCATGTCTAGCTTGCCCAGCCTCGTTCTGCCCGACCAGCCGCCAGTCTGAGTAAAGCCATGGACCTGGAGAGATGGCGGGCTCGGCGGGATGGTTTTGAGTACCTTACTCGCGCTGGCATTGCTCAGGGTGTGAATAGTTGAATGAGTCAAGAGTATCTGAAGCCACCAGCATTGTGGGCTCAGGTCGGCCGGTCTCGTAGGATCCAGGCGTCAACCCGCTTACGGTGCCAAAGGCGCCTTTTGCTGTTGGCGAGGTAGATTGAGGGGGGCATGTCCTGCCCCCGACGCAGACGCTGGTTGACCGCGTTCGCTGCGGCCCCCGCTTGGGGGTTATCGGTCAGCCGGAGATACCTTCCGAGCTCTTCGGCGGTCATCAGGGGGGATTCTGCCGACGCGGGTCGGTTATCGGGTGCGATGTGGGGGCTGGATTCAGTGGTCATGTTGTTCCTATTCAGTCGGGCGACCAGTGACGGTATCCGGCCGACTCGAACGCGGACTTATTAGCCGATGATCGACGCGCCAGCCCGCTTTCGCGCCGCCCTGCGCTTACTGATCCTATTGTCCACGGCCTGCTTCTGCACCCCAAGGCGTTTACAGGCCTTGTGAACGGCTACATCGGAGATCCCGTATAGCTTCGCCACCTGCACCACTGGCATCCGGTCTACGAGCCGCTGGAGCGCTTGCTTGCTGGCCGAGGTGGCCCGCCAAGCGGCTCTGAGCGCTCCCTGGGCCTCTGTCAGCTGCTGGTCTTCGATCTGCGCCTCCGGCGCGGGGTAGAGCGCCAGCGACGCCTCATGGCGCTTCTCAGCCTCCGCGAGCCTTGGTGCGAGGTCTGCATTCCGAATGTTCTTGTAGCGCGCAGTCGACCGGGGGTCGTCGTGCCCGACGATGGCACCAATGGCCCCATCGGGTAGGTCCGTGCGCTCGAACAGTCGGCTGACCGCTTCGTGGCGCAGGTCGTGCAAGCGCAGGTTGTCATCGTTGCCAGGCAAGATTGACGGGCAGCGCTCAGCCGCAAGTTCGCGGACGCGCTGCCACGCCTTCCTGACTGCATTGGTGGTGCCAAAAATCGGTTTGCTCGGAGCCCCGCCGCCCATCTCTCTGAGTAGCGCCATCACCGACGGGAACACCGGCACCAGGCGTTTCTTGCCGCCTTTGGCCTTCCGCACGTAGACGGTGCTCCGTTGCCAGTTGACGTCGCTCCAGGTCAGATGACCCATCTCGTTCAGACGCAGGCCAGTGCTTGCTGCAAACTCGATCATCTGCACAACCGGCACGGTCGTCTTCGAGGTCGGCTCTGCGAGGTAGGCATGGGCGGCGTGGATGAGCGCATCCAGTTCGAAAGGGGTGGGGCGGCGGTCCCGCGCGGCTTCTTTTCCGGCGGTCAGCGATGCGGCGGGATTCGCGAGTCCGTCACAGCCCCAGTCGCGAATGGCTTTCCGGTACACCGACCGAATGATGGTCAGGTCCCGGTTGATTGTGGCCGGCTTGCGCCCGTTGGCGCGGCGGCGGGCGATGAATTCGACCAGTGCTTTCCGGGTGATATCGGCAAGTGCAGCCTCGCAAAGTGCGGGCTCTATTGATTCCAGATTGCGAATCTTAGCGTGGGTGTCGTCCCGGTAGTCGCCCGGCGGCATCTCGGTGAGCAGGCGCTCCATCCCGGCCGAGAGCGTGATCGCCTTGGCCAGCAAGTGCGACGGCAACTTGCCGTTGATGTGCTTCTTTCGGATCTCGACCAGCCAAGTCTCGGCACTGATGGGATCAAGAAAGGTTCGGCTGAGGCGCTTGCGGTCGAGCATGATCCGCGCCCGATACGTGCCGTTTTCGCGCAGCTCGATGCGCCCCTCGTGGGGGCGTCCGCGCGCAATTTCGATGTGGTTGTGGCCCATCCGACTGACTCCTGCTGGAGTTCTTCGGTATCCATTGCCGTCGAGAGGGCCGCTCCGGCGGGCCAATTTGGCCCGGAATTTGGTCCAGAGCACAAAAAAGGCCTGACCGGATTTCGGTCAAGCCTTTGATTTGTAAGTGGCTCCGCGAGTTGGACTCGAACCAACGACCCGCTGATTAACAGTCAGCTGCTCTACCAACTGAGCTATCGCGGAACAGTCGGGGCGCGCAGTGTAGTCAACCCGCCCCGCTGATGCAACGCTTTGACGGCGACTTTATCCCGCGATCTTGCGCAGGCGCTCCACACTGCCCTTGAGCACGGCTTCGCTGGTGGCAAAGGACAGGCGCAGGTGGCCTGGAGACCCGAAGGCGGAGCCGGGCACCACGGCCACCAGCGCTTCGTCGAGCAGGCGGTCGGACAGTTCCAGGTCGGTTTTGCAGCCGAGCCGGTCCATCAGGCCTTCGACGTTGGGGAAGGCGTAGAAGGTGCCGTCACCGGCCGGACAGCGCACGCCGGGTACGGTGTTGAGGTCTGCCACCAGGTCGTCGTGACGGCGCTTGAACGCGGCGACCATCTCGGTGACGCAAGCCTGATCGCCGTTGAGCGCTGCCACGGCGGCGGCCTGCGAGATGGAGGTCGGGTTGGAGGTGGACTGGCTCTGGATGTCCGACATGGCGGTGATGATCTTCTGCGGGCCGCAGGCCCAGCCCAACCGCCAGCCGGTCATCGAGTAGGTTTTGGACACGGCGTGAATGATCACGGTGCGGTCGTACAGTTCCGGACAGGCATTGATGAGGTTGCTGTACGGTTCGCCGGTCCAGAGGATCTTCTCGTACATGTCGTCCGAGGCGATGATCACCTGCGGGTGGCGCAGCAGCACCTCACCCAGCGCCGCCAGTTCGGCCTTGCTGTAGGCCATGCCGGAGGGGTTGGACGGGGAGTTGAGCCACAGCATGCGGGTCCGCGGCGTGATGGCGGCTTCCAACTGGGCCGGCGTGATCTTGAAGCGGGTTTCCGCCGTCGTGGGCAGGATGATCGGGGTGGCATCAGCCAACAGCACCATGTCCGGGTAGCTCACCCAGAAGGGGGCCGGAATCAGCACTTCGTCCGTGGCGTTCAGGAGGGCCTGGCAGAGGTTGTAACAGGCCTGCTTGCCGCCTACGGAAGCCAGCACCTGCTTGGGGGTGTACTGCAACTGGTTGTCGCGCGCCATCTTGTCGATGATGGCCTGCTTCATTGCCGGCGTGCCGCCCACCGGGGTGTACTTGGTCTTGCCGTCACGGATGGCCTGCAGGGCCGCTTCCTTGATGTGTTCGGGGGTGTCGAAGTCGGGTTCGCCAGCACCGAGGCTGAGCACATCCTTGCCCTGTGCCTTGAGTTCGCCGGCCTTGGCGGTGACCGCCAGGGTGGGGGAAGGCTTGATGCGGGTGACGCGCTGCGCGAGCGGGTATTCCATGAGCGGGACCTTGCGGACGGGAAAAGGCAAACGGCGCGCATGATACGGGAAGCGGCGTCCGAATTCCCCTGCGCAGGACCGGGCGGGATGGCACTCTAGGGGGCTCCCCGCTGTCCCAGGCCCGACATGTCCGATACCAGCCCCCGTGTGGTCCGTCTTCGCGACCGGCAGAACGATCCTTTTCACCTTCAGGCCGACTGGGCGCCGGCCGGCGATCAGCCGGAGGCCATCCGGCAGCTGGTGGAAGGGCTGAACGACGGTCTGGCGCACCAGACCTTGCTCGGGGTCACAGGCTCCGGCAAGACCTTCACCATCGCCAACGTGATTGCCCAGGTGCAGCGGCCGACGCTGATCATGGCGCCCAACAAGACGCTGGCGGGGCAGTTGTACGGCGAGTTCAAGGATTTCTTCCCGAACAACGCGGTGGAGTACTTCGTCAGCTACTACGACTACTACCAGCCCGAGGCGTATGTGCCTTCGTCCGATACCTATATCGAGAAGGATTCGGCGGTCAACGAGCATATCGAGCAGATGCGGCTGTCGGCGACCAAGGCGCTGATGACGCGCAAGGACGCGATCATCGTCGCCAGCGTGTCGGCGATCTACGGCCTGGGTGACCCCGACGCCTATTTCCAGATGGTGCTGCATCTGGTGAAGGGCGAGCGCATGCCCCAGCGGGAGCTGATCAAGCAGCTCACCTCCATGCGGTACACCCGCAACGAGGTGGCACTGGACCGCGGCACCTATCGCGTGCGCGGCGAGGTGATCGACATCCATCCGGCGGAGTCCGACGACGAGGCGGTGCGGGTGGAGCTGTTCGACGACGAGATCGAGACGCTCAGTTTCTTCGATCCGCTGACCGGCGAAGTCAAGCGCCGGGTGCCGCGACTGACGGTGTTTCCCAAGTCGCACTACGTCACACCGCGCGAGCGCACGCTGGCGATGATCAGCGACATCCGAGAGGAGCTTCAGGAGCGGATTGCCCACTTCCGCAAGCTCGACAAGCTGATCGAGGCGCAGCGCATCGAGCAGCGCACCCAGTTCGATCTGGAGATGATCAACGAGATCGGCTACTGCAAGGGGGTGGAGAACTACTCCCGCTACCTGTCCGGTCGTGCGCCGGGGCAGCCGCCGCCCACCCTGTTCGACTACCTACCGCCGGATGCGCTGGTGGTGCTGGACGAGAGCCATGTCACGGTGCCGCAGATCGGCGGCATGTACCGGGGTGATCGCAACCGCAAGGAGACCCTGGTGGAGTACGGGTTCCGCCTGCCCTCGGCGCTCGACAACCGGCCGCTGAAATTCGAGGAGTTTGAGGCGATCTGCCCGCAGACCATTCATGTGTCCGCCACGCCCGGTTCCTACGAGAAGGAGCACTCCCAGGGGGCGGTGGTGGAGCAGGTGGTGCGTCCGACCGGCCTGGTGGATCCCGAGGTGGACGTGCGTCCGACCAGCCGGCAGGTGGACGACGTGCTGGGCGAGATCCGCAAGCGGGTGGAGGTGCAGCAGCGGGTGCTGATCACCGTGCTGACCAAGCGCATGGCGGAGGACCTGACCGACTATCTCAACGAGAACGGTGTCAAGGTGCGCTACATGCACTCCGATATCGATACCGTCGAGCGGGCCGAGATCGTGCGTGACCTGCGGCTGGGCGTGTTCGATGTGCTGGTCGGGATCAACCTGCTGCGCGAGGGTCTGGATATTCCGGAGGTGTCGCTGGTCGCCATCCTCGATGCCGACAAGGAGGGCTTCCTGCGGTCGGACCGCTCCCTGATCCAGACCATCGGCCGCGCCGCCCGCAATCTCAACGGCACCGCCATCCTCTACGCGGACCGGGTTACCGGCTCGATGCAGCGCGCCATGGACGAAACCGCCCGACGCCGTGAGAAACAGGTGGCGTTCAATGCGGCGCATGGCATCACCCCGCGCGGGGTGACCAAGAAGGTGCAGGATGTGATGCGCCTGGGCTACGAGGACACCGCCGTGGCGCTGAAGGCCGCCGAGGCGCAGGCCCGCTACGACGCCGTAGTGCCGCCCGAGCTGCTGGCGAAGCAGATCGCCAAACTGGAGAAGGAGATGAAGGCGGCAGCCCTCAACCTGGAGTTCGAAAAGGCCGCCCGACTGCGTGACGAGGTACGCCGTCTGCGCGAGCAGGCCATCGTCCACGCGGCCTGAGGGGCGACGCCGGTCGCAGTGCGGGGTGACGGCCGCGCAGGGGCGGGCTGCGCCAGGGGTGGGACAATTTGTCAGCACCCCGCCGGAATCGCGCCGTCGCGGGTGTCGGGGAGGCATCGGCACCAGCCGTTTGGTGGCAAAAAATGCCCCCGGGTGCTAAAAAGCGCGCCGTTTTTGTCACTTCTTTGACAGCCATGCGCCTGATTCTGACCTCCCTGTTGTGCCTGTTCCCCTCTCTGGTCATGGCGGCGGAGGCCACGCAGGATCTCACGCTGCACTGGGTGGGTTTTGCGGCACTGACCATCTTCGTGGGCGCCTACGTGCTGGTGGTGATGGAGGAGTGGCTGCACCTTCGCAAGTCCATCCCGGTGCTGCTGGGCGCGGTGCTCATCTGGACCCTGATCGCCGTCGCCTATGCTGCTGCGGGTGACTACCACACGGTCGGCGAGACGGTGCGGCACAGTCTGCTCGAGTTTGCCGAGCTGTTCCTGTTCCTGCTGGTGGCGATGACCTATATCAATACCCTCGAGGAGCGGGGTTTGTTCGAGGCCCTGCGGGGCTGGCTGGTGTCGCGCGGGTTTTCGTTGCGGACGCTGTTCTGGCTGACCGGCCTGCTGTCCTTCTTCATCTCGCCCATCGCCGACAACATGACCACGGCGCTGGTGATGGCTTCGGTGGCCATTGCCGTTGGAAAGGGGTATCCCGGCTTCGTCGTGGTGGCATGCATCAATGTGGTCGTGGCGGCGAACGCAGGAGGCGCGTGGAGCCCCTTTGGTGACATCACCACGCTCATGGTGTGGCAGAAGGGCATCTTCCCCGCGCATGAATTCCTGGTGCTGTTCGTCCCCTCTGTGGTGAGTTGGCTGGTGCCGGCGGCCATCATGTCGATGAGTCTGCCCAAGGCTTCTCCTGCGCCGCTGATGGAGCGTCCGCAGGTGCAGTACGGTGGCTTCGTGCTGGCCATCATGTTCCTGCTGACCATCGCCTTCACCATCACCCTTCACAGTGTGCTGCACCTGCCGCCTGTGCTGGGCATGATGGGGGGGCTGGGAGCGCTGATGCTGGTGAGCTACGTGCTCAACCGTACTGGACGTGGCAGTCAGATCGATGCCCACTTTCTGGAGCAGGGGGGCGTTTCGGATGTCGGGGAGAGCAACCCGCACAATTCGGATCGTGCGCCCGCGCGTCTCAACACCTTCAATCAGGTGGCGCGTTCTGAGTGGGACACGCTGTTGTTCTTCTACGGCATCATCATGTGCGTCGGCGGCCTCGGCACCATCGGCTACCTCGGACTGGGTTCGGCGTTCCTGTACGGCGATCTCGGCGCGACGGTTGCCAACATCCTGGTAGGGATCGCCTCGGCCGTGATCGACAATATTCCGGTGATGTTCGCGGTGTTGACGATGATGCCGGAGATGTCAGACGGGCAATGGTTGCTGGTGACGCTCACCGCTGGAATCGGAGGCTCGATGCTGTCGATCGGGTCGGCTGCCGGGGTGGCGGTCATGGGGCTGGCTCGCGGTCAGTACACCTTCTTCGGGCACTTGCGTTGGACCTGGGCGGTGGCGCTGGGGTACGCCGCCGGTGTGGCGCTGCACTTCGTGGTGAACAGTCACTACTTCGAGATCATGCGATAAAAAAAGCCCGCGCCGGTGGGGATCCGGCGCGGGCATGGCATCGTTGCTTCGGTGTCAGAAGGTCAGGTTGACCCCCATCCAGTAGTTCCGCGCCTTGTCCTTGTTGTTGTAGTCATCTGTGAAGATGACCTCGTTGGTTGCCGCGGCGCCGCGGCCGGACACGTAGTCGAAGACGCCATCGCCGTTCTTGTCATCAAACACCACGCTGTAGCCGGTGAAGTCCTCGTCGAGCAGGTTGTTGATGCGGGCGTTGACGGTAATGGACTCGTTGATGCGGAACTGGCCGCCCAGGTTCATCACCTGATAGTCCTTGAAGTAGAGCGTCCGACCATCCACTTGTCCCCGGTAGCGGCGTGAGCGTGACTCCATCGACAAGGCGAGGTTGAGGCGTGGCGACACGATCCAGTCGACAGTGGCGTTGGCCATGTGCCGTGCGGTGCTGGTCAGGGGCAGACCGGCGTCGGCGCCTGTGGTGACTTCGCTGTCGGTGAACGTGTAGTTGGCACGCAGGCTCAGGGCCTTGATGATCTGATACTGGCCGGCGATCTCGTAGCCGTTGATCTCCGCCTTATCGACATTGATCTTCTGGCTGTAGCTGTTATATCCCAGGCCGACGTAGTCACCGAGGTTGGCGCAGGGGCGGACGCCGCCGGTCATCTCGCAGCTGTCGCGCGCTTCGCCGTTTTCGATCTTGTCCTTGAAATCGTTGCGGAAGACCGTGAGGTTGAAGCTGTGCCCCTGGGTGGGCGAGTTCCAGTAGATCGCGATCTCGCTGTTGACGCTGGTTTCCGGTTCGAGGTCCGGGTTGCCGACGAAGGGAGAGGTGCCCTGCCCACCGAAACCGGTGATGCCGTCATAGAGATCTGTGGTCTTGGGTGTCTTGTAGCCGGTGCTGACACCACCTTTCAGGGTCCAGGCCGGGGTCACCGAGTAGACGCCGTAGAGGCGCGGGCTGACGTGACCGCCAAAGCTGTTGTGATCGTCGTAGCGCACACCGGCAGTCAGCGTGAAGGCTTCGATCGGTGTCCAGTTTTCCTCGGCGTAGAGGGCATACAGGTCGTGGTCCTGGACAGCACCGGAGCCGCTGACGCTTTCAAGACCGAATACGCCGTCTTCCAGCTCGCCACGGATCAACTGACCGCCGATCACCACCATGTGGTTGCCGAACACGCCAAGGATCGGGATGTCCAGTTTGGCGTCGAGTGTGATCTGCCGGCTCTCCATGGTGCGCTTGGGACGCGGCAGCAGCAGGGACTCGGCCAGCGCACGACGTTCCGCTTCCGGCAGGCCCGCGTAGGCGCCGGTGCCGTCGAACAGTGCAAGGTGCAGGAGACGCTCCTCCGCCGTCAGCGGCAGGGTGCGGCCATCGTTGGCTGTTCGAACATGGGCCAGCGAGATGAAGCTGTTGCCGAAGTCCCAGTGGCCGGTGTGCGTCAGCGCTAGGTGGTCGCGCGTGAAACGCTGGTCCGCCGCATAGCCGGCGCGGGGGTTGGACTGCCAGAGCTGGTCGATGCTGTCGACCGTCCCCAGTGGAAAGCTGCCGTCGCTGCGCGGAGTGTTGTCGTACTCCTGCTCGGAGGCGTCGATGTCGAGCACCAGACTTTGTCGGCTGTCCGGCGTCCAACTGAGGCTGGCGCCGATGCTGCGGTTGGTGCTGTCCACGGTGCGTCCGCCACCACCGAAGCCCAGCGAGATGATATGGGTGTCGCCATTGGGATCGATCACCGGTGCATAGTCGGGTGTCGATTCCAGGCGTTCATAGATGCTGCCGCGGAGTCCCAGCCCCAGACGGCCCTTCACCAATGGGCCGGACACCGAGAAGTCGGTGGTGATGTCGTCGCCGAAGTCGCTATCTTCCTGCACGCTGCGGCCGAAACTGATGCCGCCGCCCCAGCGGGTGCCGACCTTACGGGTGATGATGTTGATCACCCCACCAAGGGCGTCGGCGCCATACAGCGTGGAGGCGGGTCCGCGGATGACCTCGATGCGCTCGATTTCGTCCAGCGGCGGGATGTGGTTGAACTGGTTGCCGCCGAAGTTATTGGGGTAGATGTCCCCGTGGTTGTTCTGGCGTTTGCCGTCAATCAGCACCAGGGTGTAGTCGGCGCCCATGCCGCGGATGCTGATGCTGCGCTGTCCCGTCTTGTCGGAGGTTTCGCCGACGTCCACCCCTTCCAGGTCGCGGATGGCATCGATCAGCGACAGGTAGGGGCGCTTCTGAAGGTCGGCGCGGGTGATGACCGAGATGCTGGCCGGTGCATGGGTCAACTTCTGCTCGAAGCCCGATGCGGTGACCACGATGGGGTCGAGCTTGCCCGCTGCGCCCTCGTCAGGTGTTGGCTGGGCGGCTTCTGCGGCGGTCGCAATGGCCCAGGGCGTCAAGCTGGCACTCATGGCGCCCGCAAACACCCATGCCGCGTGCGATACACGCGGCCTCAGATTGAAACGAATCATGGAACGACTCCCTTAAGGTGATGGGCGCTCCGGTAGCGCCCGATGTCGTCCTGGGTTCAGCGCCTGGGACCGGAAAATGAGGTCAAAGGCCCGGCAGGACCTCAAACGTGGCGGCGTACCCTCCGCGGCGGCGTGTGGCCGGCGCCCTGGCCTGGTCGTCGCTGTACTCGGCTTCCAGGAAGTACTGTCCTGCCGCTGGCCAGGTGATGTCGACGAAGCCTTCGCCATCCGAGCGCAGCGTGATCTCGTCCTGCTCGTTGCGATACCGCATGCCTCCGGGCAACACGGTCACTTCCACGCCTTCGGCAGGCGCGCCATCGATGAGAAAGCGGAAGCGCGCAGTTTCGCCGGCAAAAAGGTCGTTGGGATGGGTGTCCGGCATCAGCTCTAGGCCGATATCACTTGCGGCCAGCGCGGCGTCGTCCGGGGCACCCGCGGTGACGAAGGTCTCGATGCGTCGGGAGAACTGGGTCACGGCCAGCTTGTCCGCCCGCTCTGGAACGTTGGCGGCAAATCCCTCGTCCGTGTAGGGCTGCCCCCGCGGCGGCCAGAACCGGCGCTCGCCGTCCTCCTCCCACGTCGCGCTGAGCCCATGGCTGGCGACGAAGACCTTGTAGGTCCCGGGTGAGGCCAGTTCGAGGTCGAAGGTGGTGCGGAAGCGCCCGGTGGACACGTTCTGCAGGGGCGCTTTGGCGCCATCCGGGCCTGTGGCGGACAGCATGGGGGCCCGCAGCGGGTGAAAGTCGGTATGAAAGATGTCGTTGGAGACTGCGGCATCGAAGGTGACCCAGGGCGCTTCGCCCGAAAGGACGGTGGCGGCCGGCAGAATCCAGGCACGATGCGCCTGTGCGGTGAACGGAAGGCTGAGGGCAAGGCCACAGGCAGCGAGGGTGCGCAGCATCATGGGGAACTCCCGGGTCTCGGTGGAAGGGGTAGGGGATCAGGGGGAAAGGCGCAGCACGGCGTTGCCGAGTTCGCTGTCGCCGGAGGCCTGATGCTCGACTGGCGCCGTTGGTGGCCACTGGAATGGCAGGCTCAGCACTTCGCGGCCACCGACCTCCCGGGCAGCCTCGATGTGCAGCACATAGCGGCCGGCGGCCAGTTGTGACAGTGGGGCGGCCGTGTCGTCGGCGGTCAGGGTGTGAGCGCCGGGCGGGCGCGTGGCGCTGCTGATGGCATCGGCCGGCATTGACAGGCTGCGGCCGTCACGGCGCCACCATTGGCGCATGTCCTTCAGCCATTTCTCGCCTTCGCGATCGGCCATCCTGTGGTCGTACCAGATCGCCAGGCTGTGTGCGTCGCGTCCGGCCTCCGGCTCGATCCACACCGCCACGTACGGTCGGTGATACTCCGCGACATTCAGACGTGGGATTTCGATATCGACGCTGAGTGTGGCGGCCTGCGCGGTGGCGCCGAACAACAGCAGAGAGGCAAGCAGGGCGCGCAGGGTCATCGGCTGAACTCCGGTCAATGAATGAAGTAGAGGGCGAGCAGCAGGGGAATCACCAGGCCCATGCCGGTCACCGGCCAGGTCATCGGACGATGGCGGGCATGCAGCTGCAGCAATACGAGGCCGGTCAAGCAGAACACCAGGCTGGCAACGGCGAAAAGATCGATGAACCAGGACCAGGCAGTGCCGGTATTGCGACCCTTGTGCAGGTCGTTGAGGTAGGCGATCCAGCCCCGGTCGGTGCGCTCGTAGAGCACGTCGCCCGAGTGCCGGTCGATGCTCAGCCAGGCGTCGCCACCGGGGCGGGGCAGGCTGAGATAGATCTCGTCATCGCTCCATTCGGCCGGAGGATCCTGAAGTCGCAGATCAAGATGCTCATGCAACCACTGAAGTACGTCGTCGGGCAAGGCGGCGGCGGTGGCCGACGCATCGAGGTGGGCGCGCAGGTCGGACGGCAGTACGGCTTCGAGGGTGGTGCGTTCGGGACGGCCCTCGATCTGACCGGCATGATTGAGGGTGATGCCGGTGATGCTGAACAGGATCATTCCCACGAGACACAGCGCGGAACTGATCCAGTGCCACTGGTGCAGGGTTTTCATCCACGCGGCACGGCGGCTGCGTGCGCGCGGCGTTCTGGCGGCGGTAGCCGTCATCGCGACGTCTGGGGTGGGAAATTCACCTGCGACTATAAATGATAATGATTCGCATAACAAACAATGACCCGTCTCCGCACACCAGCGCGGTCTGGATCAGCCGGGCGGCCAGTGCAGGGGGCGGCCACCGATCAGATGCAAATGGAGGTGAAATACCGACTGCCCGGCCTCCGCACCATTGTTGACGACCAGGCGGAATGCCTCGCCGTAGCCCTCCTGGTCGGCGATGCGGGCGGCTACCAGCATCAGGTGGCCCATCAGCGCCTGATCCTCCGGGGTGGCATCGCAGAGACGGGGGATCGGCTTGCGCGGCACCAGCAGGATATGCATCGGGGCGCCGGGGTTGATGTCGCGAAACGCGACGCACTGATCATCCTCGTACACCAGGGTCGCCGGCAGCTCGCGGTCGATGATCTTCTCGAAGAGGGTCTTGGCCATGGCGGGGGTCCAGGTGGAATGGGCCTCGAATGCTACCATTGGCCCCTTCTTGAGAACGGGTCATCTACCCCGCCGTGAGCGCTCCCGCATCGCCTGAACTGCGTCCCTGGCCGGTGTACCGCCGACTGCTCGGATACGCCCTGCCGCACTGGCGGGTGTTGTTGACTGCCTTCGTTGCGACCGGCGTGTTCGCGGGTGTCGATGCCAGTTTTGCGGCGTTGGTGAAGCCGTTGCTCGACCAGGCCTTCGTGGCACAGGATCAGGCTTATATCCGCTGGTTGCCGGTGGCGATCATCGGGCTGTTCCTGCTGCGAGGGCTGTCCTCGTTCGCTTCGGCCTATGGCATGGCCTGGGTGTCGCGGCGGGTGGTCATGGACGTGCGCGCCGGCCTGTACAACCACCTGCTCACCCTGCCGGTGAGCTTTTACGATCAGGTGTCGTCCGGGCAGGTGATCGCGCGCCTGACCTATCACGTCGAGCAGGTGGCGGATGCGGTGACCGGCGTGTTGACCACGGTGCTCAAGGAAGGGCTGACCGTCATTGCGCTGATCGGCTGGATGCTCTGGCTGAACTGGCAGCTGACCCTGTTCGCCTTTGCCGTGATGCCGTTCATTGCGGTGATCATCCGTTATGTGAGCAAGCGGTTCCGTGTGATCAGCGGCCGCATCCAGCAAAGCGTCAGCGATGTCACCGATGCCGCCGAGGAAACCGTCAGCGGGCAGCGGGTGATCAAACTGGCCAACGCCGAGCCGGTGGAGCGCGCACGCTTCCATCAGGTCAACAACAGCAACCGCCAGCTGCAGATGAAGGTCGTGGCCACCCAGGCGGGTAGCGCTGCGCTGATCCAGTTCATTGCGGCGTGGGCGGTTGCCGCCATCGTGTTCTTCGCTACCCGGCCGGGGATGCTGGAGGCGATGACGCCGGGGACGTTCGCCTCGTTCATGCTGGCCATGCTGTCATTGCTGCAGCCGATCAAGAGCATGGGCAAGATCAATGAGCGCATGCAGCGCGGCATCGCGGCGGGCACGTCCATTTTTGCGGTGATGAACGAGCCGTCGGAGCCGGTTGGCGGCGACCAGCCGCTGCCCCGTGCGCGCGGCGAGATCGAGTTCGATCAGGTGACGTTCCGTTACCGTCCGGAACTGGACGAGGCGCTGCGGGGCGTCAGCATCGACATCGCCCCGGGGCAGACCGTTGCCTTTGTCGGCCGTTCCGGTAGTGGCAAGTCCACCCTGCTGTCGCTGTTACCACGGTTCTACGACCCCAGCGGGGGCGTGGTGCGGCTCGACGGACATGACATCCGCGACTATCGGCTGGCCGACCTGCGAGCCCAGATCGCCCTGGTCGATCAGCAGGTGCGGCTGTTCAACGCCAGTGTGGCGGACAACATCGCTTATGGGCTGGCCGAGCGGCCGGACCGCGCCGCCATCGAGACGGCGGCGCGCGCCGCCAACGCCTGGGAGTTCATCGAACGGCTGCCGCAGGGGCTGGATACGGTGATCGGCTCTGATGGGCAGCAGTTGTCTGGCGGACAGCGCCAGCGGCTGGCGATCGCCCGTGCCCTGCTGAAGAATGCACCGATCCTGATTCTCGATGAAGCCACTTCGGCCCTCGATACCGAGTCCGAGCGCCTGGTGCAGGCTGCACTGGCGCGGCTGGTGGAGGGGCGGACCACCTTGGTCATTGCGCACCGTCTCAGCACCATCCAGGCCGCCGACTGCATCGTGGTGATGCAGGATGGACGTGTCATCGAGACTGGGCGCCACGAGCAGTTGCTGGCGCGCAACGGGCTGTACGCCGCGCTGCACCAGATGCAGTTCGAGCATGCCGCTGACCAAGCGGCTTGAGCGGCGCTGGTACCAGCCGCGGCCTCCCCCGTGGGGCCTGCGGCCACTGGCTGCGCTGTATGGGTGGATTGCCGACCGCCGCCGCCGGCAGACCCGACCACAGGTGCTCCCGGCACCGGTGATCGTGGTCGGCAACATCGCGGTGGGGGGGACCGGCAAGACACCGGTCGTGCAGGGTCTGGTCGAGGCACTGCGGGCGCAAGGATGGCGTCCGGGTGTCGTGTCCCGGGGCTATGGCGGTCGCGGCGGCGATGGCCCCCTGCGCGTCACCGCGGAGGGGGATGCGGCGGTAACCGGCGACGAACCCCTGCTGATTCACCTGCGAACCGGCGTCCCGGTCATGGTCGGCGCAGACCGTGTGGCCGCCGCCCGGGCGCTGTTGGCCAGCGGCGAGGTGGATGTCATCGTTTCCGACGACGGCCTTCAGCATTACCGCCTGGGCCGCGATGTCGAACTGTGCGTGGTGGATGGCCAGCGGGGCCTCGGCAACGGCGCCCGTCTGCCCGCCGGCCCGCTGCGCGAACCCGAATCGCGGCTGCGGGAAGTCGATCACGTATTGGTCAACGGCGGCGACTGGGTGCCGGCGGCGGTGGCGTGGAGCCGCTTTCAGCTGCAGCCGGGTGTGCCCTACCGCCTCGATAGCGGTGAAGCGCCGTCGACGCTGGCGGCGTGGCGCGGCCGCCGCGTGCATGCGGTGGCGGGTATCGGCAACCCACAGCGGTTCTTCGATACCCTGCGCGATGCCGGCATGACGGTGGTGCCACATGCCTTTCCGGACCATCACGCCTACGATGGTCGCGACCTGCCGTCGCCGGATCCGGGATGCCCGGTGCTGATGACGGAAAAGGATGCGGTCAAGTGCCGACATCTGCCGCACGGTCAGTTGTTTGCGGTGCCGGTAACGCTGGCGCTGCCGGCGGCAGCGCTCGACACCGTGTTCACCTTACTCAAGGAGCGAGCCCATGCTCGATAAGCGTCTGCTTGAACTGTTGGTCTGCCCGGTGACCAAAGGACCGCTGGTCTGGAAGCCGGAACAGCAGGAGCTGTGGTGCCGTGCGTCCCGCCTTGCCTATCCCGTGCGCGATGGCGTGCCGGTGATGCTGGAGGAGGAAGCGCGCACCCTCAGCGATGCCGAGCTGGATCAGTTGCGGTGACGCTGGCCTTCAAGGTGGTGATTCCGGCACGACTGAACTCCAGCCGGTTGCCGGGCAAAGTGCTGCGCGACATTCTGGGGCGACCGATGATCGCCCATGTCTGGGCGGCAGCCTGCCAGACCGGTGCCGACGAGGTCATCGTGGCGACCGACGATGTCCAGGTCGAAGCGGCCTGCCGCAGGTTTGGCGCCACGGTCTGCATGACCCGCGCGGATCACCCTTCCGGCACCGATCGCCTGAATGAGGTGGCCGAACAGCGCGGCTGGTCTGCCGATACGCTGCTGGTGAACCTGCAAGGGGACGAGCCGCTGATGCCGCCGGCGCTGGTGCGGCAGGCGGCGTCACTGCTGGCGTCCGATGCGGAGGCCGATATCGCCACGCTGGCCCACCCGTTGCACGACGATGCCGAGTTTGCCGATCCCAATGTGGTCAAGGTGGTGCAGGACGTACGCGGCTACGCCCTGTACTTCTCACGGGCGCCGATTCCCTGGTGGCGCGACGGCGCGCCGCGGCGGCCGTCGGCATTGGCGCTGCGTCACATCGGGCTCTATGCCTATCGAGTGGGGGCGTTGGCGCAGTTTGCGCGCCTGCCGGCGGCTGAGCTGGAAGTCTGCGAGGCACTCGAGCAACTGCGCGCCCTGAGCCACGGCCTGCGGATTCGCCTCGGGGTGATCGACAGCCCGCCACCGCGGGGTGTCGATACGGAAGCCGATCTGGTCGCGGCCACCGAACGGCTGCGGCGGGCTCACTCGTAACGCAGGGCGTCGATCGGGTCGAGACGTGAGGCCTTGTGCGCGGGGTAGAGGCCGAAGATCACGCCCACCAGCGCGCTGATGCCGACCGACAGGGCCACGATGTCCGCCCGGATCAGCAGCGACCAGTCGAAGCGGGCCGCCAGCTGCTGGGCCACCAGAATCCCCAGCGCCACGCCGAGCAGGCCACCGACCAGGGCGAGGGTCAGCGATTCCACCAGAAACTGCGCGAGGATATCGCGTGGCCGTGCACCGACCGCCATGCGCACGCCGATTTCGCGGGTACGCTCGGTCACCGACACCAGCATGATGTTCATGATGCCGATGCCGCCCACCACCAGGGAAACGAAGGCGATGGAGGCCAGCAGTGCGGTCAGGGTCTGCGTGCTTTCCTGACTGGCGCTGGCAATTTCCCCCAGGTTGCGGACACTGAAGTCGTCGTCTTCCCCGAAGCGCAGGCGGTGCCGTTCTCGCAGCAGCGCGGTGACCTCCCGCTCGGCGGTGGCGGTGGCGTTCTCGGCGATGGCGCTGAGCACGATGTGGCCGTTCACGTAACGCCCCAGACTGCCTTCGATACGGGCCTGAAAGCTGCTCACCGGCACGAACACCACGTCGTCGTTGTCGCCGCCCCAGCCGGCCTGGCCCTTGGAGGCGAGAACGCCGACCACCTCGAACGGTGCGTTGCGGATGCGGATGAACTGCCCGATGGGGTCGTTGCCGGCGCCATACAGCTCGTTGACCACGGTCTGGCCCAGCAGCGCCACCTTGGCATTGCCGGCGATGTCGGATTCGCTGATCGAGCGCCCGCTGGCCATGGTCCAGTTGCGGACATGGAAGTAGTCGGGACTGACGCCGTAGATGGTGGAAGTCCAGTTGCCGCTGTCGGCAATGACCTCGGCGCCGGTGCGCAGCTGCGGCGCGGCGTAGCGGACACTGGGGAGCGTCTGGATGGCGGCGAGATCGTCCCAGGTGAGAGTGGGTTGCGAGCCCGCACCCCCGCGGACCCCTCCGCTGCGGGACGATCCGGACATCACCACCAGCATGTGGGTCCCCATATTGGCGAAGGTTTCCTGCACCCGCGCCTTGGCACCTTCGCCGATCGATACCATGGCAATCACCGCGGCAACGCCGATGATGATGCCCAGCGCGGTGAGGAAGGCGCGGAGGCGGTTGCGCGCCAGCGCCCGCACCGCGATCAGGAAGGTGAATCCCAGACTCATGCGGCAACCGCCTGCTGCCGGATATCGGAGCGGATCAGGCCATCGCGAAGCGTCACCACGCGGCCGGCGTGCTGTGCGATGTCCGGTTCGTGGGTAACCAGAACCACGGTGATGCCTTTGTCGCCCAGCCCCTGCAGCAGGCGCATGATGTCGCGGCTGGTGGCGGTGTCGAGGTTGCCGGTGGGTTCGTCGGCGAGCAGGACGCGGGGGCCACTCACCAGGGCACGCGCGATGGCGACCCGCTGCTGCTGGCCCCCGGACAACTGGTTGGGAAAGTGGCCCAGCCGACTGCCGAGGCCTACCTGCTCCAACGCGGCGCGGGCGCGCTGGTGTCGCTCACGGGCGGTGATATTGGCGTACAGCAGCGGCAGCTCAACGTTCTCCAGCGCGGAGGTTCGGCTGAGAAGGTTGAAGCTCTGGAACACAAAGCCCAGCAGGCGATTGCGTACCCGGGCCAGCTGATCGCGGTTGAGTCCGGCGACATCTCGCCCTGAGAGGGAATAGCGGCCGGCGCTGGGAGCGTCGAGGCAACCGAGAATATTCATCAGTGTCGACTTCCCGGAGCCGGACGTGCCCATGATGGCGACGCACTCTCCGGCGTCGATATCGAGATCCACGCCCGCCAGGGCCTGCACCGGCACCTCGCCCATGAGATAGCGCTTGTGGATGTCGCGCAGGGAGATCAGCGCCATCTACAGCATCCGGAACCGGCGTGCGCCACCACTGCCGCTGTCCTGTGCACCCGCCGTGCCGGTGATGACCCGGTCGCCTTCCGCGAGTTCGTTTCCGGTCAGCTCGACATGGAGACCATCACTGAGTCCGGTATTGACCGGTACCCGCTGGGGGCGGCCCTCGCGCAGCACCCAGACGGCGTCGCCGCGGGATGCGGAGCGGTCTGAGGACGACGCCCCGTCCGGCACCCGGACGGGGCGCGGCGTCTCTCCTGAAGCGGGGCGGAACCGAAGCGCCGCTGCCGGGACGCGCAGCACATCGTCCCGCGCGTCGATGATGAAACGCACATTGGCCGTCATGCCCGGCTTGAGCTTGAGTGCCGGATTGTCGACGTCGATGACGGCATCGTAGGTGACGACATTGAGGTTCACCGTCGCGGCATTGCGAATCTGACGAACCTGGCCCTCGAAGCGCTCGCCCGGATAGGCATCCACCGTGAAGTACACCGCCATGCCGTCGCGCAGCCGGCCGATGTCGGCTTCCGCCACACTGGTATTGACCTGCATCTGGCGCAGATCCTGGGCGATGGTGAACAGCACGGGCGCCTGCAGGGAGGCGGCGACGGTCTGGCCGACGTTGACCGAGCGCGAGATCACCACGCCCTCCGTTGGCGAGAGGATGTCGGTGTACTCCAGATTGGCCCGGGCCTCCCGCAGACTGGCCCGCGCCTGCAATGCGCTGGCGCGGGCCGCCGTAAGGTCCGCTTCGGCGGCAGCAGCAGCAGTGGCTGCGGTGTCCCGCTCGCTGCGCGCGATCAGGCCACGGGTGATCAGCGTTTCCGTGCGCTCGGCCTGGCGCCGCGCATCGGTGGCTTGCACCTCTGCGCGCTTGATCGAGGCCTCTGCGGCGGCAACGTTTGCCTGTGCCCTCTCGACTGCCGCCTCGAACAGGGCGGGGTCGATCTTGGCGATGCGCTGGCCTGCCTCCACGCGGCTGTTGAAATCGGCATACAGGGCCTGGATGCGGCCGCTGATCTGACTGCCGACGTCAACCGTGACCAATGCGGACAGCGTGCCGGTGGCGGTAACGCTGGCTTCGATATCACCACGTTCGACCGCGACTTCCTGGTAGGCGACCGCGTTGGGTTCGGCGGAACCCCGGGCCCAGAACCAGACCAGCACCAGTGCCAACAGCAGCACACCGACCAGCACCGCCCCCTTTCGGGACCGCGTTGGCGGTGCCAGCAGGGGGTCGAGTTCAGGGCTGCTACGAGAGGTGACGTCGTCCATGGCGGGTTAGATGCATCAGACCGCCAAAGGGTTGCACGGTCACTCGAAATCAGCCTTCCGCGCGAACCGGGGAGCGGCCGATGCTGTAGTAGGCGAAGCCGATGGTCTGCAGCAGGGCGGGCTCATAGAGGTTGCGGCCATCGACGATCACCGGTTCGCTCAGCAATTTGGCCAGGCGGGCAAAGTTGGGGCTGCGGAACTGCTTCCACTCGGTGACGATGGCCAGCGCATCCGCCCCCTCACAGGCGTGTTCGGCGTTGTCGCAGAGCACCAGATCGTCACGATCACCGTAGAGCTTGTGGGTTTCCTCCATGGCCACCGGATCAAAGGCGCGCACGCGGGCGCCGGCCGCCCACAACTGCTCCATCAGCACCCGTGAACTGGCCTCGCGCATGTCGTCGGTGCGGGGTTTGAACGCCAGGCCCCAAAGGGCGATCGTGCGGCCCTTGAGATCGCCGAAATGCTGGCTGAGCATTTCGAACATTACCTGTTTCTGACGCTGGTTCACGGCTTCGACCGCGCGCAACAGCTCGCCCGGATGCCCGGCCTGCTGTGCGGTGTGTACAAGTGCCTTGACGTCCTTGGGGAAGCAGGAGCCGCCGTAGCCACAGCCGGGATAGATGAAGTGATAGCCGATGCGAGGGTCGGAGCCGATGCCGACACGCACCTGTTCGATATCCGCGCCGAGCCGGACGGCAATACCCGCCAGCTCGTTCATGAAGCTGATCTTGGTGGCCAGCATTGCGTTGGCAGCGTACTTGGTGAGTTCGGACGATCGTACGTCCATGACCACGAGTTTTTCGCGGCTGACGCTGAACGGGCTGTACAGCGCGCGCATGCGTTCGGCCGCAGCCTCGTTGTCGACCCCGACGATGATGCGGTCAGGCTTGGTGAAGTCGGCGATGGCAGCGCCTTCTTTCAGAAACTCCGGGTTGGAGACCACGTCGAAACTGATCTCGGTGCCGCGGGTCTGCTGCGCGCTGCGTACCGCGTCGCGCACCTGATCGCAGGTGCCGACGGGTACGGTCGACTTGGTGATGACGATGCGATGGGTGTCCATGTGCTCGCCGATGGTGCGCGCCACGGTCAACACGTACTGCAGATCAGCCGAGCCGTCCTCCCCAGGTGGTGTGCCCACAGCGATGAACTGGAACTCGCCGTGTGCCACGCCCTCTGCCGCATCGGTGGTGAAGCGCAGACGACCTTCGCCATGGTTGGTCTTGACCAGCTCTGCCAATCCGGGCTCATAAAAGGGCACTTCACCTCGTGACAACTTGGCCACGCGGGCGGCATCGATGTCGACACAGACCACGTCGTTGCCGACATCGGCAAAGCAGGCAGCGGTCACCAGGCCGACATAGCCGGACCCGAAAATCGTCACGTTCACGTCAAACAACTCCTTCGTGAGGGGGCACAGGGCTGCCGGTGGGGCGCGCGCTGTGACAGTTCAGTGTCAATGATCGGTGGTGGATGTTTCAGAGCCTTGACGATCACCCGCAGACTTCTCGAAGCGCTTGATGTAGTCCGCTGCAGGTGCGACAGCCCGGAACAGCGGCTTAGTCTCGCCGGCTTCGGCTTCGGCTTCGGCTTCGGCTTCGGCTTCGGCTTCGGCTTCGGCTTCGGGTGCAGTCTCGGGTGCAGCTGCGACCGTCTCTGCCTCGCTCGCGGATTCGCGGGTCAGGGGGGAGGCAGCCGGTTCCGCAGTCGCTGCATTCGCTGGAATCGCTTCTGCGGAGGGGGCGGCGATGCTGTCATCCTCGGCGGCAGCGGGTGCCGGGGTTGCATCGACCGTGGGTGCCGTATCAGGCGCCGGTGCAGCGACCGCTTCAAGGGTCTGCGTCTCGGTCTCAGTGTGCGACGTTTCCGCAGTGTCGGGGCTGGCCGGTTCCGTCGTCGTCACTGCGGACGGCGGTGCTGTCTCATCGACGGCAGGCGCCGGCGGCGCGTCGAGCGCCTCCGCGGCTGTATCGGCCGGGGCTTCCGCAGTGCTGGCCATCGCGGGCGCCGTTTCGGCGAGCGGTTCGACGGCAACGGGGGGCTCGGCTGCGGGTGTCAGCGAGACGGCACCGGTGACGGCGGTTTCCTCAGCTGTACCCGGTTCAGTCTCATGGGTTGTTGAGACGGTTTCCGGCACCGCATCATCAGTCGGCGGGGTCAGCCCTTCTTCCGTTGACACAGCGGCGGCGCCACGAGCGCCACGGCCACGGCCGCGACCTCGGCGGTTGCGGCGGCTGCGCTGGCTGCGGCCAGCTGTGCCTCCTTCGCGCTGGCCGCCCTCGCTGCCGTCGCCGACCGACTCGGCTGGAGGCGTGCCGGCCGTTGCGTTGGCGTCGGTGACCGCATCCGCTTCGGTGGCGCTGGTGGGTGGCGTCGGCAGTTCTGCTGCGGCCTTGGCGCCGCCGTTGCGATTGCCGCGGCGGTTGCCGCGTCCGTCCTGTGACGACTTGCGGCCTTCGTTGCGATTGCCCTGGCCGTCACCCTGCGCGGCCGTATCCTTATCCTTGGCCTCGCTGCCGGAGGCGTCCGCCTTGTCGGCGTTGCGATTTCGGTTGCGGCCGTCGTTGCGATTGTCGCGGCGGTTGTTGTTGCCGCCGTCGCTGCGGCTGCGGCCTTCGCCACCCCGTCCACGGCGGTTGCGTCCTCCACGTTCGCCACGACGGCGAGGGCGGTCATTTTCAGGCTCGGGGGCCGGGGCGGGCAGCGCGGTGGCGGGCGCGGTGCCGCTCAGGCCCAGCCACCGCAACAAGCGCTTCCAGATCGATTCCGTGACGACCGGTTGCAGCACGACAGCGGGCGCAGGTGCCGCAGCAGCTGGTGCCGGCGGCGTCACCACGGGGGGCGGCGTTGACGGTGCGATCTGCTGCACGGCGGGCTGCGGCGCCGGGCGTGCCGGAGCCGACTCCTCGGCTTTCTCGGCGGAGGTGTCGAAGTTGCGGGCGAGGTGGTAGCTGGTGGCGGCGTTGTCATCCTGTGAAAGGTGATCGCCGCGTACCCGACGGATTTCGTAGTGGGGGGTCTGCAGGCTGGGATTGGGGACCAGGGTGATCTGTACCCGGCAGCGGGCTTCGATCTCGCGCACACCGGCCCGCTTTTCGTTGAGCAGGTAAGTGCCTGCATCCACCGGCAACTGGCAGATGACACGCGCGGTGCGATCCTTCATGGCCTCTTCTTCGATCAACCGCAGGATCGACAGCGCCATGGATTCGATGCTGCGGATCTGACCGCGGCCTTCGCAGCGCGGGCAATTGATCTGGGTGTGCTCCCCAAGGCTGGGGCGCAGGCGCTGGCGCGACAGCTCCAACAGACCGAAGCGGGAGATGCGCCCGGTCTGAATGCGGGCGCGGTCCATCTCGCACGCGGCGTCGAGACGTTTTTCGACTTCCCGCTGGTTGCGGTTAGAGTTCATGTCGATGAAGTCGATGACGACCAGGCCCCCGAGGTCGCGCAGCCGCATCTGACGAGCGATTTCGTCGGCCGCTTCCAGGTTGGTGTTGAATGCCGTCTCTTCGATGCTGGCGCCGCCGGTGGCGCGCGCCGAGTTGATGTCGATGGCGGTCAGCGCTTCCGTGCGGTCGATGACGATGGAGCCGCCGGACGGCAGCCGGACCTCACGCTCATGCGCCGATTCGATCTGGCTCTCGATCTGGTAGCGCGAGAACAGCGGGATATCGTCGCTGTAGAGCTTCAGCTTGGCCACATCCAGCGGCATCGAGTAGGTCATCTGCTCGCGCGCCGCTTCGTAGATGGCCTCGTTGTCCACCACCACTTCGCCAATGTCCGGGCGCAGATAGTCGCGCAGGGCGCGCAGGATGATGTTGTTTTCCTGGAAGATCAGGAAGGGGGCCGACTTGTTGGCGGCCGCTTCCGAGATGGCTTTCCAATAGGCGACGCGATGGTCGAGGTCCCACTGCAGTTCCTCGACAGTGCGGCCGATGCCGTTGGACCGCACGATCACGCCCATGCCGTCGGGCAGGTTCAGGGCGTCAAGAGCCGCCTTGGCGTCCTCGCGCTCGTCGCCTTCGGCACGGCGTGAAACGCCGCCCGCCTTCGGGTTATTGGGCATCAGGACCAGATAACGCCCGGCCAGGCTGATATAGGTGGTCAGGGCAGCGCCTTTGTTGCCGCGCTCCTCCTTCTCCACCTGGACGATCAGCTCCTGGCCTTCGCGCAGGCGCTCCTTGGGGCTGTCCCCCTCGCCAAAATAGCTCTTGGCGATTTCCTTCATCGGCAAAAAGCCGTGACGCTCTCCGCCGTACTCTACGAAGCAGGCTTCCAGTGAAGGTTCTACGCGGGTAATGCGACCCTTGTAGATATTGCCTTTCTTCTGCTCCCGGTTGGCGGTTTCGATGTCCAGGTCATACAGCTTCTGGCCATCAACAATGGCCACCCGCAATTCCTCGCGCTGGGTGGCGTTGATCAGGATACGTTTCATGTGGTGCGACTCGAATCAGGGCGCACCGCTGCAGCTCAGGGGAACTCGTCGTGGCTCGTTTGCAATCAGCCTTTGTCATCGCCCGGCAGGCGGCGGCGCAGCATCTCTTTAGGAAAGGGCTCTCGCCTTTCGGGCGGTAGCCGTACGTTTGGGTGCTCCGGGACGGACTCGGGCTTCTGCTACGCTTGTCAGAAGTTGTTATCGCCGCCGTCCGAGCAACCTGTCCGGCGCCGCTTTCGCAGGGGGCTGGAAGGCCCTTTTCAACCGGATTGACATAGTTTGACACAGAATCGTAGCCACGTCCGCAAGGTCAAGGTGACCGCCAACGAAGACGGCCAGCGCATCGACAATTTCCTTCTGAAACAACTGCCTGGGGTTCCCAAGTCACATGTCTACCGACTTTTGCGGTCGGGGCAGGTACGGGTGGATGGGGGGCGCGCCAAGCCCGAGCGCAAGTTGGCGGTGGGGGAGGAAGTGCGGATTCCGCCCGTGCGGCAGGAAGATCCCACCGAGACGCCGCGGCCGCCGGATGACCTGATGCAGCGCCTGCGCGCCGCCATCATTCATGAGGACGCGCACTATCTGGCGGTGTCCAAGCCAGCGGGGCTGGCTTCGCATTCCGGCAGCGGGGTGCGTTTCGGAGTGATCGAGGTGGCGCGGGCCTGGGGGCTGCACCCCTGGCTGGAGCTGGTGCACCGGCTCGACCGCGACACCAGCGGTGTGCTGTTGCTGGCCAAGAACCGGCAGGCGCTGCTGCGTGCGCAGCGCGCCCTCAAGCATGGGGATGTCACCAAGCGCTATTTCGCATTGCTGCTGGGACGCTGGCGGGGTGAAGACCGCGATGTGACGGCAGCCCTGCTGCGCGACCAGGGGCAGGGTGGTGATCGCCGGGTGGTGGTCGACGACGATGATGGCAAGCCCTCCCATTCGCGCTTTTCGCCACGGGCCCGCTATCGCGATGCCACCCTGATGGAGGTGCAGATCTTTTCAGGACGCACCCACCAGATCCGGGTGCATGCGGCTGCATTGGGGCACCCCGTGGTCGGTGACGACAAGTACGGCGAGCGGGAGGACAACCGGCCGTTCCGTGAACGCGGGCTCAAGCGCATGTTCCTGCACTCCCATTTGCTGGAGTTGCCCGCCGACGATGCCTTTCCCAAGTTGCTGCTGAGCAGTCCCCTGCCCGACGAGCTGAACGACGCCCTCAATGGCATGCCGACCGCCGGTCCGCCGCCCTCGCGAAGCGGCGGCGGCTTTCGCAAGCGGCGGTGAGCGTAGCTTTGCCGGGGCGGCAGCGGAGTGGGCGAGATGACGTGAGATGAACGAAAAACCGTATCAATTATTGATCTTTGACTGGGATGGGTTCACCCCTGATCAGGGGTGAACGCCCGGGCAGGAGCCCGGGCCGGGCGGCCCTAGGCGCTGGTGCCCTGCGGCAGGATGCCCGTGCCGAGGTTGCAGCGGAGTTGGCGAGATAACGTGAGATGAACGACAAGCCGTATCAATTATTGATCTTTGACTGGGATGGCACCCTCGCCAACTCCGCCGCACTCATCGTCTCCACCATGCAAGCCGCCATCGCGGCGCTGAATCTTCCGGCACGCTCCGACCAGGCCATCGCCGAGCTGATCGGGCTGGGGTTCGACGAGGGCCTGGCGCTGCTGTATCCGGGGGCTGACATCCCCGCCCTGCGGGACGAGATTTTTCGTCATCGGGCCCGCAACCTCGCCGAAGGCCCCCCTGAGGCACCCTTGTTCACGGGGGCGCTGGAGACGCTGGAAGCCTTGGCGGGCGCCAACTATTGGCTGACCGTGGCAACGGGGAAGTCACGGCGAGGCTTGCGGCGGTCGTTCCAGCAGCACCCCCGGATCGCCGAGCTGATGTTGTCGAGCCGCACGGCCGACGAGACCGCGTCCAAGCCCGACCCGCTCATGCTGCGGGAGTTGCTGGCGGAGCTGGATGTGCCGGCATCGCGTGCCCTGATGATTGGGGATACCGAGTTCGACGTGGCGATGGCGCGCGCCATCGGTATGGACGCGGTGGGTGTGACCTGCGGTGTGCATGCGCCGGAGCGCCTGATCGATGCAGGTGCCAAAGCGTTGCTGCCGGATGTGGCCGGCCTTGCCGGATGGCTGCAGGCTCACGGCAGCCGATAGCCCTCGCGGCGAAGCGCGGCGGCGAGCGGAATCAGCGGCAGGCCGATCAGGGCAGTGGGGTCCGGGCTCTCGATGGTGTCGAACAGGCTGATGCCCAGCCCCTCGCAGCGGAAGCTGCCGGCGCAATCCAGCGCGGGTTCAGCAAGCAGATAGCGCTCAATCTCGTCGGCGGCAAGCGAGCGCACCTTGACCAACGTGGTGACGGCGAAAGCGTGAATCGGGCCGCCGCGGTACAAGTTGACGGCGGTATGGAACCGCACCTGTTGGCCAGCCATTGCGGAGAGTTGCGCGCGCGCCTTGTCCAGCGTGCCGGGTTTGCCGAACAGGCGCCCCCCGCAATCGACAGTCTGATCCGAGCCGATGACCCAGGCCCCTGGACGCAGTCGCGCCCCGGCCTCGGCCTTGTCTTGCGCGAGGCGCTCGGCCAGTGACTGGGGTGATTCGCCCGCCCGCGCAGACTCGTCGACATCGACCGGCACGGCCTCGAAAGGCAGGCGCAGTCGCGTCAGCAGCTCGACGCGATAGCGCGAGCCGGAGGCCAGCACCAGGGCGGGAAGAGGTTCGGGGGTCATGATTTACCTTTGACTTGCAACGGGTGCGCACCTATTATGCGCGCCCTTTTGTGGGCAGCAGCCATGCCGATTCCGGCGATGATCACGGTCTCCACGGCGGTCGCGCGCGGCGCGCGCTATGAGGGCCGGCTTGAGTCGGGGCAGCTTCCCGAGTTGGCAGAGGCCAGACTGATGTTGTCGGAAGAGCTGCGGGTAACGCTGCAGTTCGGCCGTGATCGGGGGCACGATGTGGTGCGCGCCGAGATCGACGGGACGCTGGATCTGCAGTGTGAGCGCTGCGAGGCCCGTTTTCTGCGTGATCTGGGCGTCGTGTCCTCGCTGAGGCTGGTGGACAACGACGAGGCCGAGCAGGCCTGTCTGGCAGAAGCCGATCCCTTCCGTGTGGAGGGTGAGCGGCTGGCGCCGGCGGCGCTGGTGGCGCAGGAAGTACTGTTGAGCTTGCCGGTGGTGCCGCGTTGTGCGGCATGTGAAGACGCCGTGCAAGCGGATGAACCGGCGGCGGCCGAAATGCCGACCCATCGACCGTTCGCAGCCTTGCTGAAACGGTCATAATGTAAAGCTGTTACGCGGCGGTGTTCCCGCCCACGGAGTCACAAGACGATGGCCATTCAACAAAACCGTAAAACCCGTTCCAAGCGCGGCCACCGCCGTTCGCATGACGCGCTGACCCCGCCGGCACTGTCGGTGGATCCGACTTCCGGCGAAACGCACCTGCGGCACCATGTCACGGCGGACGGTTACTACCGTGGCCGCAAGGTGATCGACAAGGGTACCCCGGACCTCAGCGACGACGCCTGAGGTCCGAGCGGCGCCGCCCATGGCTTCGCCGATCGTTCTTGCCATTGACGCCATGAGCGGCGACCACGGTCTGTCCTCGACCGTGCCCGCCGCGCTGCGCGTTCTCAAACGTCACGATGCCTGCGAGCTGGTGCTGGTGGGCGACACTGCGCGGCTGGAAGCGGCGCTCGCCGATGCTCCGGCGGCGCTGAGAGCTCGTCTGCGATTGCACCCCGCCTCCGAAGTGGTGGCGATGGACGAGTCGCCTTCGAAGGCGCTGCGCAACAAGAAAGACTCCTCAATGCGGGTTGCCGTCGACCTGGTGAAAGCCGGCACGGCGCATGCTGCGGTGTCTGCGGGCAATACCGGGGCGCTGATGGCCACCGCCCGTTTTGTACTCAAGACCTTGCCCGGCATCGACCGGCCCGCGATCGTATCGGCGCTGCCGTCCTCGCGGGGGCATACCCACATGCTCGACCTCGGTGCCAATGCCGAGTGTTCTGCCGAGCAGCTGTTCCAGTTTGCGGTGATGGGTTCGGCGCTGGTGACGGCACTGAACGGTGTGGAGCGCCCACGGGTGGCGTTGCTCAACATCGGCGAAGAGGAAATCAAAGGCAACGAAACCATCAAGAGCGCCGCTGCGCTGCTGCAGGACTCGACGCTCAACTATGTCGGGTACGTGGAAGGCGATGGCATCTTTCATGCCGATGTCGATGTCGTGGTGGCGGACGGTTTTGTAGGCAACGTGGCGCTGAAGACCGGCGAAGGGGTGGCCCGCCTCATCACACAGCTGATGCGGGAAGCGTTCCTGCGGTCGCCGGTGACCAAGCTGCTTGGGTTGGCAGTCCGACCGGTTCTCAAGCAGTTTGCGCAGAAGGTGGACCCGCGCCTTCACAACGGAGCCAGCCTGCTGGGACTCAACGGCATCGTGATCAAGTCGCATGGCGGTGCAGACGAAGTGGCCTTTGCCAACGCCATCGAAGTGGCGGTCCGTGAAGTGCGACAGGACGTGCCGCACCGGATCAGCGGGCTGCTCGCACGCAATCAGGGCTGAAGTCTCGGCGCTTGCAGGGCTGGCGTGCGACGCCGCGCCTCCTATAATGCGCGGCTTTTCCACGCCCACTTGGGAGCCCGGCATGAGCGTCAGCCGCCAAACCTTCGACCAGCATATGGTCCCGAACTACCAGCCTGCCGGTGTGATTCCGGTGCGCGGTGCGGGTTCGCGTTGGTGGGATCAGGCCGGGCGCGACTATGTGGACCTGGCCGGGGGTATCGCCGTCACTGCGCTGGGACATGCCCATCCGCGGCTGGTGGCGGCCCTGACCGAGCAGGCGCAGCGCCTGTGGCATCTGTCCAATGTGATGACCAACGAGCCGGCCCTGCGGCTGGCGCGGTTGCTGACTGCCAACACCTTTGCGGAGCGGGTGTTTTTCTGCAACTCCGGTGCCGAGGCCAACGAAGCCGCGCTCAAGCTCGCACGTCGCCACGGCAACCTCCAGGCGCCGGGCAAGCATCGCATTCTGGCCTGCCTGAACAGTTTTCACGGACGCACCCTGTTCACGGTGACGGTGGGGGGGCAGCCCAAGTACACGCAGGGCTTCGAGCCCTTGCCGGCGGCGATCGAGCATGTGCCGTACAACGATATTGCCGCGTTGGAAGCGGCGATGGGGCCGGACGTGTGCGCCTTCATCGTCGAGCCGATCCAGGGCGAGGGGGGGGTCACCCCCGCGCAGCCGGGATATCTGGCAGCTGCCGCTGCGCTGTGTCGTCAGCATGGCGCCCTGCTCATCTTCGACGAGGTGCAGACCGGCAACGGCCGCACCGGAACGCTGTATGCCTATCAGCAGGCGGGGGTGGTGCCCGACATTCTCACCACGGCCAAGGGGATGGGCGGCGGATTTCCGATCGGCGCCATGCTCACCACGGAATCGCTTGCGGCGACGCTTGCTGTAGGAACACACGGATCCACTTACGGGGGCAACCCCCTGGGCTGTGCGGTCGCCGAAGCGGTGCTGGAGGAGGTTCTGCAGCCCGAGCTGATGCGCAATGTGGCGGCGCGGCATGCGCAGTTGCGTCAGGGGCTGGAGCGGATCGGGCCGCAACTGGGTCTGTGGTCAGGCGTGCGTGGTCAGGGCTTGTTGTTGGGGGCTCCCCTGCAGCCGGCGTGGCAGGGCAAGGCTGGCCAGATCATGGCGGCGGCCCTGGAGGCCGGCGTGTGGGTGCTGGTCGCCGGGCCCGATGTGCTGCGTTTCGCGCCTGCCCTCAACATCACGACCGAGGAAGTCGAGGAAGGACTGGCCCGTTTGACTGTGGCCTGCCAGCGACTGGTCGAGGCGGGTTGAACAGGGGCGGGCGCTGTCAGCCCGGCCTTGCCACCATCACCCGGCGGCCCTCGAACTCGACGATCACGCCTTCGGGCACGATTTCCCTCAGGGTGAGGCCGCCCGGAAGTGGGTCGCCGACACTGTAGCGATGCCCTTCGATCAGGACGAAGCGGCGCGCCGGGGCTTCGTTCCACACATGTACATCGAGCTGAAACGCCGGAAACCGCGCGCGCTGCTCGGCCGGCAGCATCTGCAGCGTCGGGGCGCCGGGGCTTGCCTGGATCGCTGTGGAGGGGGCGACGGAAGGGGGCGGCGCGGTCGGGTCAGGCGGCGCCACCGGTTGCTGCAGGGTTTCCAGATCCGGCAGAGCGTCTGGCGCGGCTTCCGGGGTGTCGAGGTCATCGGGGGCTGATTCGCCGGCAGGAATCTCGCCTGATGGCAGGACCGGCGCCGATGGAGGGTCGCGGACCTCAAGCTGACCGAGCCGCATCAGGGAAGGCGCGGGTGCCGGCGGCGGCGGCGGCGTCGGTGCGGGGCGCGGTGTCAGTACAGGCGGAGGCGACAGCCGGGGCGATGCGTGGTCGGGAGTAGCGGGCGCACGGCGCAGTACCAGTGCGACGGCACAGAGCGTGACTAGCAACAGCAGGACGATGATGGTGCGGAAGCGGCCGCTGGGACGGGTGTCGGCGGTGGTTGTTGGTGCACCGACACCGGTGGCCACCGCGCCCGGTGTGGGTGGCTGCCCCAGCGTGCGCTCCTGCTCCGCCTTGCGCAGGGCATCAAGCAGCAGGGACATCGTCCAGATCCTCCAGGGTCGGCCACTCCGGCAGGCCACGGCCCAGCATGATGAAGGTGTGGGTGCCGACAATGCCGTCGGCCTGCAGATCCTGCCCGCGCTGGAATGAGCGCACCTGATCCTGAAGGCCGGAATCAAATCGTGGCGACGGTGTATCGCTCAGCGCCTGCCCGGTCAGAGCGGCCAGCCGCTGGCGCAGCCACAGCACCGGGGCCCCCTGGCTGCCGCGGTCGATGCGTTCACTCGCGGTGGGCGGCTTCCATAGCATCAGGAACGGGCCGTTCCAGCGCGCTTCGAGGCGGGTGCGGGGTACGTCCACCGTGCCGTCGGGTGTTTGCAGACGCGCCTGGTCTCGTCCCAGCCCCAGCACCAGCACGTGGGTCGGGCGCCCTTCGTTCTCGAGTTCGAGCACCACCGGGAGCGCCAGCCGTTGCAGCAATGCCCAGTCGCCCTGGCCGCGATAGCATCTCAGCCCCTCAGCCTCCAACTGCGTGCAGGCGCCCTGGGTGCTGTCCGGCGTGAAAGTCGGCGTCCAGCGTTGTGCCAGCGCCGTCATCATGGCGCCGAGCGGGCGTTGGGCACGCGCCAGGGGATCCTGTACGACAGCGGGTGCATCGGGATCGGGTGTTGCCTTCGGCGTTTCCAGCGCCGCTGAGGGGGCGCCTTTCCCTGTCTGTTGGAGGGTCTCCGTCGCCGTTGCGCCGGGTTGCCAGGTGCGCCAGATCAACAAGGCGATCAGCACCACGGCGAGCGCGGCCAGGCCGATTTCGATCTGACGGATGCGGGCGTCAGGGAGGGACAGCAACCAGTCCCACCGGCCGCGTGGCAGTTCGACGGTTTCCGCCATGGACTCGACGGCTGCGCGACGTGCCATGGAGGCGCTGACCGTGCGTTGGTGGGCACCAAAGGTTCCCAGCAGTGCGCGATCACAGATGATGTTGATCAGGCGGGGGATGCCGCGACTGACCTCCTGCACCACACTGACGGCCTCATCGCTGAAGAGGTCGGCGCTGGCACCTGCCACGCGCAGGCGGTGGCGGATGTACTCGCGGGTCTCGGCTTCGGAGAGGGGCTGCAGGTGGTAGCGTGCGGTGATGCGCTGGGCGAGCTGGCGCAGATCCGGACGCGCCAGCAGCGCTGCCAGCTCCGGCTGGCCGACCAGCATGATGCGCAGCAGCTTGTCCTTGTGCGTTTCGAGATTGGTCAGCAGGCGGACCTGTTCCAGTACGCCGGGGTCGAGGTTCTGCGCCTCATCGATGATCAGTACGGTGCGTCGGCCGCGGGCGTGCGCCGCGAGCAAGTGCCGGTTGAGCGCGTCGATCAGGTGTTTCTGGCTGGCGCCGTCCGGATAGTCGATACCCAGTTCATCGCAGACCGACGCTAGAAATTCGTGCTCGGACTGCCGCGGGTTGTAGACCATGGCGACGTCCACGCCTTCGATCTTCTGTGACAGCAGCGTGCGCACCACAGTGGTCTTGCCGGTGCCGACCTCACCGGTGAGTTGCACGAAGCCGCCGTACTGGCCGGTGCCGTACAGAAGGTGCCCCAGCGCTTCCTGGTGGCGTGGCGACATGTAGAGATAGGCCGGGTCAGGCGTAATGCTGAACGGGTAGTCCCGCAGGCCGAAGTACTCGATATACACAGAGAGGTGCGGACGATCAGGCGACGTGTAGGGCCAGTATAGGCAGGTGGAGGCGCGCGGGGGGCCTCAGTCGGGACGACCGAAGCGTTGCTTGGAGAAGGCCACGCGTGCATCAGCAGCCGCGCCCTTTGGACCCTCACGGTCGACGGCTTCCAGAAAGCCTCCCAGGCCGATGCCATTGGCGATCTGGATGCCAAGGCCGGGGCGGGCATTGAGCTCAAGGATCAGAGGGCCCAGCTCGGCATCCAGCACCACATCCACCCCCAGATAACCCAGCCCTGTCAGCTCGTAGCAGCGTGCTGCAAGGTGCAGCAATCGATCCCACTGGGGGATTTCGCGGCCGCCGATGGGGGCGCCGGTATCCGGGTGGGCCTCGACGATTCGACTGTGCCAGACGCCCTTGCGGGTGTGGCCGCTGGCAATGTCGATGCCAGCCCCGACCGCGCCCTGATGAAGGTTGGCCTTGCCATCGGACTCCCGTGTCGGCAGCCGCACCATCGCCATCACCGGGAAACCCTTGTAGACCACCGTGCGGATATCGGGAACGCCCTGATAGGTGATGGCGCCGAACAGGGGGTCGAAACGCACCCGGTATTCGATCATCGCGTGATCCGGCTGGCCGCCGAGGCTGTACATCCCGCTCAGAATATTGGAGACATGGTGCTCCAGTCCCTCAAGGCCTACCAGGACGCCACTGGTCTTGCGAAACAGCGGGCCGGAACGGCCATCCACCACCACAATGCCTTCACCACCGGAACCATGTGCCGGCTTGATGACGAAGTCCTGGTGGCCGGACAGCAGTTGTGCGAGGTTGCGGGCGTCGTGGTTGGTTTCGACAACTCCGAACAGCTGCGGAACGGCAATGCCGGCTTCGATGGCCAACTGTTTGGTGATGAGCTTGTTGTCCACCCGCGGATAGAAACGCCGAGGGTTGCAGGGGGCGATGAAGTCACCGTTGCGGCGGTTCAGGCCGACCACGCCCAGGGCTCGGAGCTTGCGCGGGCTGGCGAAAGGCAGGGGCATGGGCGTGTCAGCGGCTGAGGTCGCGGAAGCGCATCAACTCGGTCAGCCGGTAGCCGGTATAGCGTCCCAGCAGCAGGTTGACCCCCAGCACGATCAGCAACAGCTCCGGGAACACGAACACCAGATGTTCGATCTGTGGATGGAACATCAGCAGATAACAGACCGCGGCAACGGCGAGGCTGCCCACCCCCTGTTTGATGGCATCCGATGCGCCCAGCTCCTCCCAGATGATCGACATGCGCTCGATGGTCATGGCCAGGATGACGATGGGGAACAGGGAGACCGAAAGTCCCGCCTGCAGGCCGAGTTGATTGCTCAGCACGCTGAGCATGGCGATGAGCAGGATCACCACGATGACCACCGCCGCCAGCCGGGGCACCAACAAGAGTTTCAGCCGCTCCAGATAGAAGCGCACCGAAAGGCCAAGCGCCGTGACCAGCGTGAACATCAC
>CAKZHZ010000043.1 GCA_936928855.1 uncultured Polycyclovorans sp. | reverse complement strand
GCCTCCGGCCGCGCCGAAGACGTGGCGCGGGAGGTTTCGAGGCTGGGGGACAAGCTCGAACGCAGGCAGCGCCGCGCCGCGCGCACGGCCATGTCGATGTCCTCGGTCGTGCCGCGCTGGATCTCGTCGTAGGGCTGGCCGTCGGAGGGGTCGATCACCGGCAGGGTGCGGCCGCGGATCGTGTCCAGCATCGACTGGGAATGACCGAGAACGCTCTCGACGATGCGCAGCTGATGCTGGACCGCATTCGCGAACAGTTGCTGGCGGGACGCTCCGACAGCTATACCCAGCAGGATCGGTCCCTGCTCGCCGACGAGATCGGCGGGATTGGGCAGGCGTGGCTGCAATTGGCGAATCGCCAGGATGGTAGCGGGCAGGCCTTGTTCTCCGGATCGGGAACAGGCGATGCCTTTGCAGCCAACGGGCTCTATCTCGGCAGCCCGCAAGCGCGGCGGGTGGAGGTTGCCGATGGTCAGCAGATTCCGGATGGCATCAGTGGTGACACCGTATTCGGGGAGGCTGCAGGGCAGTCCAGTTTCGATTGGCTGCAGGCGGCGGAGGCCGCGTTGCGGGAGGGCGACGCCGCCACCCGGCATGCGGCCCTGGATGCGGCGCTGCTCGGCATTGATGCGGTGGCCGAGCGGGTTTCACAGGCGAGGACCGATACCGGCAATCGTCTCAGTGCGCTGGATCGTGCAGCAACCTGGCGCGAGGGCGCACAGGCGCAACTGACCTCGTTGCTGTCGGCGCGCCGCGATACGGATGTTATCGATGCGGCGACCCGGCTGGCACAGCTCAGCGCCCAGCAGAGCGCTGCACAAGCGACCTATCTGCAGGTTTCCAGCCTGTCACTGTTTGACAGGCTGCGCTAATTGAATGTCACCAATGTGATTATCGGTATCTTTTCCGTTATTAATCGTTATTGTTTTGTTTCGGGCATAATTTGACTTGATTTTGAGTCAAGGTCGAATCAATGCCTGATATCTCCTCGCTTTTCAAAAGCGAAATTGCCCGCCTTTCCAAAAAGACCGTTCGTCAGCATGTGGAGCCCTTGCGTGCCGCTGCCACTGCACATCGACATCAACTCGCGGCGTTGAAGAAGCAGGTTGCGCAGCTTGAACGCGAACTCGCCAAGCTGCGCCGCGTGGCGGCGCCGAAGGCTGCCCCGGTGGCCGAAACACCCGCCGAAGGCGGCAAGATCCGGTTTGTCGCCAAGGGGTTCAAGTCGTTGCGCTCGCGGTTGGGCCTGAGTGCCGAGGAGTTGGGTCGTCTGATCGGCGTCAGCACGCAGACGATCTACAACTGGGAAGCCAAGAAAACCGTGCCGCGGGCCAGTCAGGTGGGCGCGATCGCAGCTCTTCGCGGGCTTGGCAAGAAGGAAGCGGCGGCGCGTCTGGAGTTGCTGGCGGGTGCTGAGACGAAGGCGTCCGAACCCGCGGCGAAGCCCCGGGCGGGGCGCAAGCCGCGTTCGACCAAGGCCTCGGGTGCCACGGCCGTGACGAAACCGGGCCGCAAGCCCGGCCGCAAGCCGGCGCCTTCGACCGGCAAGGCCCGGGCGCCGACGAAAACGCCGCGTGCGCCCCGTCGCCGCAAGGCTTCCGCCGGCAGCTGAGGGTGCCGGCGCGGCGCCGGCGTATGATGGACCGATTCCCGCAGGGAGGAGGTCCGCATGAAGCGCATCGTGATCTGTGCCGATGGCACCTGGAATTCACCCGAGGCTGAGCATGGCTCGCATGTGATCCGCCTGGCGCGGGGGATCGCGCCGGAGGACGCCGACGGCACGCCACAGGTCGTGTTCTACGACTGGGGCATTGGTGCGGATCAGGACCGTCTCAAGGGCGGCCTGACCGGTGTCGGGATCGACAAGAACATCCAGGATGCCTACCGCTTTCTGGTGCACAACTATGAGCGCGGCGATCAGCTGTTCCTTTTCGGCTTCAGTCGCGGGGCCTATACCGTCCGCTCGTTGGCAGGCTTCATTCGCAATGCCGGATTGCTGACGCGCGCCCATGCGCACCGCATCCCGCAGGCTTACGCGCTCTATCGCAACCGGCGGGCCGACTCGGCACCGGATCGGGCGCGGGCGCGTGCCCACCGGCGACGCTATGCGGTGGCGGACCGGACGCCGGTGCACTTCGTGGGTGTCTGGGATACGGTCGGTGCGCTGGGGATTCCCATGCCCTTCCTCGGCACCCTGGGCGGCGACAAATACCTGTTTCACGATACGGCTCCCAGTCGCATCATCCGCCATGCACGGCATGCCGTGTCGATCGATGAGAACCGTGAGGACTTTCCACCGGCGCTGTGGACCCCGAAGCCGGGCATCGACCTCTGTCAGGTCTGGTTTCCCGGTGTGCACTCGGATGTGGGCGGCGGCTACGCCGCAGGGGGACTGGGGGATTGTGCTGCAGCCTGGATGGTGGCGGAAGCGACCCGTTGCGGGCTGACCTTCGAGGGACACTTCCGCAAAGGCCTGAAACCCGATCCGCTGGGCGCGCAGCACGATGAGTATCGGGGGTTCTACCGGTTGCTGCGTGATCGCGTGCAACGGGAGGTGGAGCCGATGCTTCACCGCAGCGCCTGGCAACGGTGGCAGGCAACGCCCCGACGCCGTTCGCCGGCCCTGGCGGCCTTGCTGAAGCGGGTCGACGGGGACTGGGGGCGGATCACGCTGGTGGACTGAGGTTCCCGTTTGATGTCGTCAGGCCGTAGGCTTGGCGTCATGGATGGGGCCCGCAAGATCATTCACGTCGACATGGACGCGTTCTACGCGTCGGTGGAGCAGCGCGATGACCTCGCGTTACGGGGGCGTCCGGTGGTGGTGGCATGGCGCGGCAGTCGTTCGGTGGTATGTGCCGCCTCCTATGAGGCGCGTCGTTTCGGGGTGCGGTCGGCGATGCCGGCGCTGCGCGCGGAGCGCCTGTGTCCGGACGCGGTGTTCGTTCCTCCTGACTTCAACCGGTACCGTACGGTGTCGCGCCAGGTGCGGGGCATCTTCGCGCGGTACACCTCCCTGATCGAACCGCTTTCGCTGGATGAGGCTTACCTGGACGTCAGCGCGGATCCGGCCGGGATGGGCAGCGCGACCGCGACCGCGCAGGCGATTCGCGCCGCGATACGCGAAGAGCTTGACCTGACGGCGTCGGCAGGGGTGGCGCCCAACAAGTTTCTGGCGAAACTCGCTTCGGACTGGCGCAAGCCGGACGGGTTGTTCGTGATCCGCCCGGAGCAGGCTGCAGCGGTGATCGCCAGCTTGCCGGTAGGGCGTATCCCCGGTGTCGGCCAGGTGATGCAACGCAAGCTGGAAGCGTTGGGCTATCACCGTATCGGGGACCTGGCCGTAGCGGACATCACCACGCTGACGCAGCGCTTCGGCAAGTATGGGCAACGCCTGCACGAGCTGGCGCAGGGGCGCGATGATCATGAGGTCAAGCCGGATCGACCGGTTCGCTCCGTCTCCAGCGAGGACACCTTTGCCGAGGACTTACCGCTGTCGGCACTGGAGCCGGCGATCCGCAGTCTGGCGGCCAAAACCTGGCGTGCGCGTGGCAAGACCACGCGGGTGCCCCGCACCGTGGTGCTGAAGCTGAAAACCAGCGATTTCAGGGTGATCAGTCGGCATCTGACCCCGGAATGGCCGCCAGACAGCGCCGAGGCCCTGGTAACGCATGCCCTGGCGTTGCGTGCCCGGGTGGGGCTGCCCTCGGAGACGCGGTATCGGCTGGTGGGGGTCGGGCTTACCCAGTTCACTGAGGGCGGCGATGTCGCGGGCCAGGCCGGCCTGTTCCCGGAGCGGTGCACGCAGGTGGATCCGTGCTGACGGCCGCGCCGGGGTGGGGGAGGTCAGGATGTGAAAAAAATGGTAGTTAAATGAAGCACAAGCGCCTGGAGGAGGCTCACGATGTGCGGGAAAGCGGCGCTCATGCGTCTTAAGTAAGGCAAGCGTTGAAAATATGACGCATCGGCTTGCTTGCGGTTCCGTATCGCGACCTACATTCATCAGCCTGTTCGAGACCAAGGATGGAATTCGGCACACGTCCTGATCCCCGACGCAGACTGATGGGTGTGGGTTTTGTCGCCGTGCTGCATCTGACGGTGCTTTATCTGCTGGTCATCGGCCTTGCCCGACGCGACATCGAGGTGGTGCCGGCGCCGATCCAGACCAAAATCGTGGAGGAGATCAGGACGCACGAACTGCAGCCGCCACCACCGCCGCCGCCGCCGACCATCGAAATCCCGCCTGCCGCCTTCGTGCCGCCGCCGGAGGTGGTGGTCCAGACCCCTCCGCCTCCCAGCACGGCCATCAAGGCGGTGACGCCCAAAGAGCGACCGGTGATCCGGCGGGTGCCGAAACGGACCTCCCCGGTCATCAACGCCCGGCGCAACTGTCCGGAGCCGGAATATCCGGCACTCTCCCTGCGACTGGGCGAGCGCGGTACCGTCATGCTGGCCTTTCTGATCGGCGTTGATGGTCGGGTCAAGGAGTCCAAGATTCAGGAGTCCAGCGGCTATCCCAGGCTCGACGAGGCGGCGCGGCGTGCCCTGAGCCGTTGCCGCTTCATCCCGGGTACCGTGGATGGACGTGTAGAGGAAAGCTGGGCCAATCTGCTGTACACATGGAAGATCCCGCGCTGAAGACGGGACTGCCAAAAAATCAGAAGTTGAGCGATCGGAGGAGTGACAACATGACGTACAAGCGCAGCGGCCTGTCCGCCGGTGGTCTTATGGCGATGGCGCTGACCCTGGCCCTGGGCCATGCGCCGCCGGTCGGCGCGCAATCCGACGCGGTGCCCATCGTGTTGCCCGCCGAAGGAGCTGTCGCGAACGAGGGCGGCCCCCTGGCCGTGGTGCCGGCCGCTGCATTCGGTGATCTGGAGCCCCAGACCCAGGAAGTGGACAACCCCTACGGCATCAAGGCGGCCTGGGAGCAGGGCGACCTCGTGTCCAAATCCACCTTCGTTGTGCTGCTGCTGATGTCGTTGGCGACCTGGTACATCCTGTTCGTGAAGCTGATCGAGCAGCAGAAGCTGTTCACCCAGGGCAAGCGTGCGAGCGAGGTATTCTGGTCCAGCGCCACGCTGGAGGAGGGGCTCGGCAAGCTCAAGGTCGGATCGCCCTTCTGGTATCTGGCCGACCGGGGCATGAGTGCAAGCCAGCACCATGGCGGCACACTGGTGGAACGTATTGATCTGCACGAATGGGTCACGATGACGGTGAGCCGCGCCACCGAGGAGATCGGGCTGCGGTTGCAGAGCGGACTCGCCGTGCTCGCCACCGTCGGATCCACGGCGCCCTTCGTGGGCTTGTTCGGTACCGTTTGGGGGATTTACCACGCGCTGACCGCCATCGGCATTTCAGGTCAGGCGTCGATCGACAAGGTGGCCGGCCCGGTTGGCGAAGCCTTGATCATGACCGCGCTGGGGCTTTTCGTCGCGGTGCCGGCGGTGATGGGATACAACTGGCTGGTCCGACGCAACAAGATTGCCATGGAGAAAACGCGTGCGTTCGCCACCGATCTGCATGCGGTGCTGCTCTCGGGAGGGCGCGTTGGCGATCTCAAGCGTGTACGTCCGCGTGTGATCGAAGAGGCGGTGTCGTGAGCCTTGGGGCCAACATCGGGGCCAACGATGAAGAGGAGATGATCTCCGTCATCAACACCACGCCGCTGGTCGACGTGATGCTGGTGCTGTTGATCATCTTTCTGATCACCATCCCGGTGGTGACCGATACCGTGCCGCTGGCGCTGCCGCAGGAGCGCAACGTTCCCACCGAGACCACACCCCAGAACATCGTGGTGGCGGTCGACCGCGATGGCGCGGTGTACTGGAATGACCGGCGCGTCGAGGACAACGATGCGTTGCTCCTGCTGCTCAAGCAGGTGGCGGTTCAGGTACCGCAGCCCGAGGTGCATATCCGGGGCGACATGAATGTCCGGTATCACGCCGTGGGCAATGTGGTGGTGGCCTGTCAGCGTGCCGGCATCCGCAAGGTGGGGTTTCTCACCGAACCACCGCCGAGGCACTGACCATGGGCATGAGCATGCGGGCAGGGCCCGCCCATACCGATGAGGATGTGCTGGTCGACATCAACACCACCCCGTTGATCGACGTCATGCTGGTGCTGCTGATCATGCTGATCGTGACCATTCCGATCCAGACGCATGCGGTGAAGCTGGACATGCCGTCAATGGATGCGCCGCCCGCCAAGGACCCGCCGCCGGTGGTCAATATCGAAGTGGATTTCGATGGCACCGTGATCTGGAACGGGGCGGTGCTGGCGACGCGCGAGGATCTCGAGCAACGCCTGTGGCGTGAGGCGCAGAACCCGCTGCAGGCGGAGCTGCATATCCGTCCGAACCGTCTGGTGGAATACCGGCATGTGGCCATGGTGCTGGCGTCGGCACAGCGCCTGGGAATCACCTCGATCGGTGTGGTGGGCAGTGAGGACTATCTCTAGGAGAGCCGGGATGAACGCAAGTCAATGGATGCGATGCGGACTGATCTCACTGGCGCTCACGGTGGCGGCGACGGCCGGGCTGCCAACGGCGAGTGCCAACACCTTGGGGAGCAACCGACCGCCACCCTATGTCCCCGCAGTGCGTCCCGCCATGGGTGAGTATCTCAAGGATGCCCGCCGCGCGATCCAGCAGCGGGACTTCAACGACGCTCTGGCCCTGATCGACCGGGCTGAGCAGGTGCCGGGTGATCCGTTGACCCCCTACGAGGTCTACATCATCAATCATCTGCGCGGCAGTGCCGCCGCCAGTGCCGGCAATGTGCCGCTGGCCAACAAGGCCTTCGACATCGTCCTCAAGTCGAGCTTCATGCCGCCTGACCAGCGGCTGCCGATCCTGACGGCCATGGTTCGGCTGGCCTTCAGTGCGCGCGACTATGCCACTGCGGTGCGGACGATCGCCCGGTATCAGGAGGCCGGTGGAACGGCGGCGGAGGTGCTCGAGATCGAGCCGCAGGCCTTGTATCTCGACAAGCGCTACGAGGAGGCACTGAAGCAGGTGGGGCGGCAGATCGAGCGGCGGCTGGCCGAGAGGCAGGCGCCCACCGAGCAAGCCCTGCAGATTCTCGCCAGCAGCGCGGCCAAGCTGGACGATGTCGAGGCCTATCTGGGGGCGCTTCGTTTGATGGCGACCTACTACCCCACCCCCAACACCTGGCTCGACCTGATCATCCGTACCGAGCAGCGCAGCGGCTTTTCAGACCGCTACACCCTCGACGTCTACCGTCTACGTGAACAGACCGGAACCTTGCTCGAGCCCAGCGATTACATGGAAGCCGTGCAGCTGGCGTTGCAGGCCGGGTACCCCGGTGATGCCCAGCGCCTGATCGAAGGGGGCTACCAGCGGGGGGTTCTGGGGCAGGCCGACGATAGCGGGGCGCAGCGGCAGGAGCGACTGCGCGAACTGGTTCAACGCAAAGTGGCCGAAGATCGAGCCACCGCAGAGGAGGAGGCGTCACTGGCGGCCCAGGCCGAACGTGGCGACGCACTCGTCAACACCGGATACAACCTGGTGGGGTATGGCGAGTACGAACGGGGGATCGCCCTGATGAACCAGGGCATCGAGAAGGGCAGTTTGCTGCAACCCAACGAGGCGCGGCTGCGCCTCGGGCATGCCTATTTCATGGCCGGAATGAAGTCGGAGGCGCTGGAGATCTTCTCCAGCCTCAAGGCCGACGACGGCAGTTCGGCACTGGCCGGGTTGTGGCGAATTCTCGCCCATAACGACTAACCGTTGACGCCACGGAGGCGCTCATGACCATCAAGACGTTGTATCGCGCAGTTGTGTTCGGGGTATTGACCCTGCTGATGTCGGGGAGGGTACTGGCCTCGCCCACCATCGCCGGTTACTGGCTCAAGGAGACCGAGGATCCCCTGAAGAGCGCAATCATCGAGATTTATCCGGATGACGGCGGTTTCGACGGGCGGGTTCTGAAATTGAAGCATCCGGCCTTCGTCGAGGGGGAAACGTCCGTAACCGGGGACGTCGTGCCCGAGGCCCTGGTGGGCCAGATCAAGACCGACGTGCTCAATCCGGTGGAAGTGCTGCGCAAGCGGCCGATCGAGGGCATGAAGATCATCGACGACTTCAAACGGGATGGTGACCGCCAGTGGAAGGGAGCGACCATCTACAACCCTGAAGATGGCAAGACCTATGCCTGCAAGGCGGAACTGAGTCGCGACGGGCAGACGCTGGAAGTACGGGGCTTCATCGGCTTCGCCTTGTTGGGGCGCAGCCAGACCTGGACCCGACTGCCATCGCCGGATGCGGTGGACTGGGGTCGGCCGCAGGTCGCGGTCACCGACACTCCGGCGGAGTAGGCACATGGCACGTAATGCAAGTGGACGTCACGTCGCAGAAGCCGAGGCGCGGGTGAAGTCCCGCTATACGCCGCGGCAGATCATGGCGTTTCTGAGGGAGATCGACGAGGGCAAGACCTGTTCGATTGCCCAGGCCTGCCAGCGGATGAACATCTCGCGTCAGACCTACTACTACTGGCGGCAGCGCTACGGGCACACCACCACATCCGCGCCAGCGCGCTTGATCGTCCAACTTGACCGGGACATCCGGCGCCTGAGTGAGCAGCTTGCCGCCCAGCAGGCGCTGCTGGACCGCTTGCGGGATGAGCTGGACGAGGATGCAGAGGGGCAGGGCGGCGCGACATTGCGAGGTCGCCCCTACGATGCCGAGCCCCTGGTGAGGGCTTTCTAGGCGATAGGGAGTGCCGCTTCCGGGTATCGCGACAGCGGCGTTTCACGTGACTCCGCTGCGGCTGAAGATAACCTAAACGACATTGTGTCCAATTGACACAATAAGTTGATTGCTCTATATCCGACTGCATAAGAAGGAGGAGCGTTGACGTGTCGAAAAAAATCTACACGCACTGTCACTACTGCGTGTCGTTGTGTGGTGTGGAGGTGGAGGTCGACGATGCCGGCGAGAACGTCATCGGCATTCAGCCGGATCGGCAGAACCCCTTCTCCTGGAGTGATTTCTGCCGTAAGGGCATGAGTGCGGCGGCGCTGCGCGACCATCCCGATCGCATCACCACGCCGATGCGCAGGGTGGGTGATCGCTACGTGCCGGCCACCTACGAAGAGGCCATCGCCGATATTGCGGCGCGACTGAACCGCATCATCGAGCGTGACGGGCCTGATGCGGTGGGCTCGTATCACGGCAATCCGCTGGGGCACAACTTCGGTGATTCCAACCTCCACGCCGGCCTGCTCGCCGCGCTCGGCACCGGCAACCGCTATTGGGTGGGCTCGCTGGATCAGAACAACCTGCATGTGGTGCAGGAGGAGATGTTCGGCTGCGAGCTGATGTCGGTGCCGACCGATGTCGACGAATGCGAGTGCTTCCTGCTGATCGGCATGGACCCGGCGGTCAGCCGCTTTGGCTGGATCGAGATCATTCCGCACGGCTGGAAGCGGGTGCTTGAAGCCCGCGACCGCGGCGCCGACCTGATCGTGGTCGATCCGCGTGTCACCGTCAGCAGCCGCGAGGCGCGGACCCATGTGCAGATCCGGCCCGGCACCGACTGGGCCTTCCTGCTGGCGCTGATCAGGATCATCGTCGAGGAAGGCTGGAACCGCACGCCCGAGGCGGTGCCGGTGAACGGGCTGGACACGGTGTTCGCGCTGGCGCGTGAGGCGGACCTTCAGGACCTTTCGGATCGCTGCGACGTGCCGGTGGATCAGCTGCGCGACATCGCTGAGCGATTCGCCAGGGCCCGAACTGCGGCCTGCGTCAGCCATACCGGTGTTGCCCATTCCGGCACCGGCACGGTCGGCGAATGGCTGAGCCAGGTGCTCAACATCATCACCAACCGCATGGACATGCCCGGCGGCAAGCGCTACGAGCAGGGCTATGTGGATCTGCCGCGGGCCTGGGCGATGATGGCGCCAAAGTCCAAGCACCACACGCGCCTGCGCAAGCTGCCGACGGTGGCCGGCTTCCATTCGATCTCCGAGCTGGCCGACGAGATCATGACGCCCGGCAAGGGGCAGATTCGCGCCATGCTGGTGTGCTCGGGCAACCCGGTGGTGTCCGGGCCGCAGGGCGCCGCGCTCGACCAGGCGTTCGAGAGCCTCGAGCTGCTGGTGGCGGTGGACTTTGTGCAGCGGGAGAGCCATCGCCACGCCCACTGGCTGATTCCCGGCACCCACTGGCTGGAACGCGAGGGCCTGCACCTTGCCTTCGGCAGCATCATGGACCGGCCCTATGCCCAGTACGCACGCCGCGCCGTTGCACCCAAGGCCGGCGTGCGCGAGGAGTGGCGGTTCTTTGTCGACCTTGCGCTGAAGATGAAGCGCCCGTTGTTCGGCATCCGTGGCGTCAACGGCGTGGTCCGTGCCAGCCGCTGGCTGGCGCGCCTGCCGGGGCTGCGGCGTTTCGAGTTCGGGCCGGCCTGGTTCGAGTGGCTGATGGTCACCGCCGGCCGGCGTGTCCGTCTGAGCGAGATCAAGCGTCATCCGCACGGCCTCGTCTATGACCGCAAGCGTTACGGCGATCTGGCGAAATCCCTGCGCACGCCGAGCCGGAAGATCGAATGCGCGCCGCCGATGCTGGTCGACGAATGCCGGCGGCTGCTGGCCGCGCCACCGCCGCAAGGCAATGCCGACTATCCCTTCCTGCTGTTCTCGCGCCGGCATCGCGAGTCGATGAACTCGTGGATGAACGACAACACCCAGTTGTTCCGGCACCAGCGCGGCAATCAGGCGGAGATGCATGTCGAGGACCTGCGCATGCTGAAGCTGGAGGACGGTGACCGCGTGCGGGTGGTATCCGCGGTCGGGGCGATCGAGACCACCGTCACCGCCAGTGCGGGCGGGCGTCGCGGCATCGTCACCATTCCCCACGGCTGGGGTTCGCGGGTTTTCGACACACGGGCACCGGGGCAGGCGCGCAGTTGGGGCGTGAACCGCAATCTGCTGGTCGACAACCAGCGCATCGATCCGCTGTCGCAGACGCCGCTGCTGAACATGGCCCAGGTCCGTATCGAGCCCGTGCAGGCCACCGCAGGCCTCACGCCCGGAACCGGCGTCCGGGCCGAGCCGATGCGGGTGGCCTCATGAGTTATGTCATCGTCGGTTCCTGCATCAACGACGCCGTCTGCACGGCCGTCTGTCCGGTCGGCTGCATCGGCCCGGCGCCGGGCGCGCAGGACTTCGCGCAGGCGGAAATGCTGTTCATCAATGCCGAGGTGTGCATCGGTTGCAATGCCTGCGCCGAAGCCTGTCCCATTGATGCCATCTATCCGCTGGACCGGCTGCCACCGCAGTGGGCCGAGTATCGCGATATCAACGCCGGCTACTTCCGGCAGGCGCCCGCCCGTGCCGGGGACTGAGGCGATGCCGCTGCGCGTCGCCATCGTTGGCGGCGGACCCGCCGCCCTGTATGCCGCTGCCGAGCTGGCACGCACGAATCGGCCCGAGGTCTCGGTCAACCTGTTCGACCGCCTGCCGACGCTGGGCGGCCTGGCCCGTGCCGGCGTGGCGCCGGACCATGCCGAACGTCGCGGCATGATCGAGGTCTACGCACGGCAGGCGCGGCGCAACGGGCGTTTCCGCTTTTTCGGCAACGTCGAGATCGGCACCCACCTGACGCACACCGATCTGTGTCGACATCACCATGCCGTGATCTATGCCACCGGCGCCGCCGACAGCCGCCCGTTGGCGATCCCCGGTGCCGATCTTCCGGGCTGCCACGCTGCCAGCGCCTTCGTCGGCTGGTACAACGGCCACCCGGACCACGCCGACCTCGATCCCGACCTCGACTGCGAGCGCGCGGTGGTGATCGGCAATGGCAATGTGGCGCTGGATGTGGCGCGCCTGCTGCTGGCCGACCGCGACACCCTGGCGGCGTCCGACATGGCCGACCACGCCCGCGCCGCGCTGGCGCGGTCCCGCGTCCGCGAGGTGGTGGTGCTGGGGCGTCGTGGCCCGGCGGAAGCGGCCTTCACCCACCCCGAACTGCTCGCGCTGGGCGCCCTGAAGGATGTCCGTGTCGATGTGGAGCGATCCGCGCTGACCGCGGCGACGTGGCCGTCGGCGGACTATGGCGCCGGGCTGCGACGGTCGACGCTGACGCGCTACGCCGACGCTGCCCCGTCGGCGGCGCCCCGCTGTCTGGCCCTGCGTTTCCTGCGGTCGCCGGTCGCGGCGCTCGGTCACGACCGACTGGAGGCCGTCCGGCTGGTGCGCAATCGGCTCCTGGTCGCGGCGGATGGCCGCATGACGGCAGTGCCAACGGCCGGGGAGGAGCGGCTGTCGGCGGGCCTGCTGGTCCATGCCACCGGTTACCGCGGCACGCCGCTCGCCGGGCTGCCCTTCGATGCCGGGCGGGGCGTGATCCCCAACCGCGGCGGGCGGGTGCAGGCCACGGCCGACGGTCCTGATCTGCCGGGTGTGTACGTCGTTGGCTGGATCAAACGCGGACCGCGCGGGGTCATCGGCAGCAACAAGGCCTGTGCCGGCGAAACCGTTTCGGCGCTGCTGGCCGATGCTGACGCCGGCCGTCTGGCCCCGCCGGTCGGGGACGAGGTGGATCTTGAACGCCTGCTGGCCGCTCGCCAGCCGCAGGTGGTGGACTATGCCGGCTGGCAGGCCATCGACCGTCACGAGCGCCGGCGCGGTCAGGGGCGGCAGCCGCGCAACAAGGTGGTCCGCCTGGACGCGCTGCTGGCGGTGGCCGCAGGGGTGGCTCCTAGCGAAACACCACGGTGCGTTGGCCGTTGATCAGCACCCGGTCCTCGAGGTGATACCGCAGTCCGCGCGCCAGAACGGCCTTCTCGATGTCCTTGCCCAGGCGAACCAGATCGCTGACGGCATTGTCGTGGCCGATACGGTTGACGTCCTGCTCGATGATCGGGCCCTGGTCGAGGTCTTCGGTGACGTAGTGACAGGTTGCGCCGATGTGTTTCACGCCCCGGTTGTAGGCCTGTTCATAGGGGCGGGCGCCGACGAAGCTGGGCAGGAAGCTGTGGTGGATATTGAGGATGCGCCCCGGATACCGAGCGCAGAGTTCGGGCGGCAGGATCTGCATGTAGCGCGCCAGCACCATGGTATCGCCACCGCTTTCGAGGAACAGACGCTCAACCTCGGCGAAGGCATCGTCGCGGTTGTCGCTGTTGACCGGTACGTAGTGATACGGGATGCCATGCCACTCAACCAGACCCCGTGAGGTCTGATGGTTGGAGATCACGCAGGGAATCTCGATGTCCAGTTCCTTGCTGCGCCACCGCTCCAGCAGATCGTAGAGGCAGTGTTCCTGACGGGACACCAGCAACACCACCCGTTTTTTCACCGCGCTGTCGTGCATGCGCCAGTCCATGCGGAACTGCTCGGCGATCGGAGCGAAGCGCTTGCGGAGCTCGCTGAGGTGGAAGGGCAGGGACTCGGCCAGCACTTCCATCCGCATGAAGTACCGCTGGCTGTCCTCATCGGCGTGCTGACTGGAGCGGAGGATCCAGCCACCGTGATCGCGGAAGAAGCCGGTGACGGTGGCGACGATGCCCACCCCGTCCGGGCAGGAGAAGGAAAGGGTGAAGTGGCGCTTGCGTTGCACGACGGTCGGTCCACAGGGGCGGGGGCGCATGATAGTCCTTCGTCCGCGTGGCGCGCGACGGTGAGGACTTCGCGCTACAGTGCCGTTCGCACCTGAACGAATGACCTGACCATGTTGGAACACAACCGCCGAGTGCTTGAGGCCTACTACGCCGCCTTCAATCGCGAGGACTGGCCGGCGTTTCTGGCGCTGCTGACGGAGGATGTCGTGCACGACCTCAATCAGGGTGGGCGCGAAGTCGGACGTGAGGCGTTCGCTGCCTTCATGCGCCGCATGGCCACGTGTTACCGGGAGCAGATCGTGGACATAACGCTGATGTTCGGCGAGGACCGAAACCGGGCCGCGGCGGAGTTCACCGTCAATGGCACGTACCTGCGCACGGATACGGGCCTGCCCGAGGCCGCCGGACAGACCTATTCGCTGCCGGGCGGCGCGTTCTTCGAGCTTCGGGACGGCCGGGTGGCCCGGGTCAGCAACTACTACAACCTCCAGGACTGGCTGCGGCAGGTCGGCTGAGCGGTATCACGGCTGGGCAGCCTCCCAGACGCGCGTCCAGGCCTGCAGATATCCCTCCGCCGAGCGGAACAGGTAGCGCAACGCGGCGTCTCCGCCGGGCTGCATCTGCATGTCGGCGAGGTAGTCCGGGTAGAGTCCGTAATGCGCGACGCCGTCGGCGTTGAGATCGAACACCCGCTCGCCGGTCACCTGACGCTCGAACACCACCTGCCCGTCATAGGAACGGAAGGGGTAGCGGAGCGGGCGGCTGTCCGCGTCCGGTCGGGGAGGCGGCTGGTTGTGAATGCCGTTGATGTCGGAGCCGAGTCCGGTGGACAGTCCGTCAGTGTGGCCGTGCAGCGTGCGATACAGGGACTCGAGCTCCTGAATGAAGGCGACAGTCACCGGAGACGGATCGTCGGGCAGATTGGAAATGATGCCGCCGGTCTGCAGGATGCGGTCGCTGTCTTTCTCCGCGATGGAAACCGAGCCGGTGTGGCCGGAGAACACCGGCACCCCGCGTGCTTCGGCGATATCGAAGATGCGGTTGCGCGCCAGCACGCCGGTGTGATCGGTCTCGATCATCACGCCACGATCAATCAGCCTGTGAATGAAATACTCCCCCAACGGCGTCAGACCCCGGCCATTGCGGCGACACCCGGTCAGTGGCGGAAGGGGTTGCGGCTGCACAAGCAGCGTGAGCACGGTGTCGAAGATCCCCCGCGAGTCGACCTGTGCCTCGCCCGGCGCCAGGGTGTCCGGCGCTTCGCAGGGAACGCCAGCGAACGGGTGACCGGTGTCGACGATGTTGGCGACGTTGTAGAGCTGGAACAGGAATGGGTCGTCGGTCAGGCGGGCGCCGCCGAAGGCGTTGTCCACAAGGTGAATCGGAAAGATGGCGCGAATGCCGCGGTCCCACCAGGCGTTCAGTTCGCGATCGATGTCGGTGACCGAGCAGTCGGGGTGATCCAGAAACTCGCCGCAGTTGAAGATCTTCTCGTTCTCGGTTCCCAGGATCACGGCCATCTGGCCCGCTTCGATGGCGTGTCGCGCCTCGGTTGGGGAGTACACGATACGGAAGAACCCCTTGCCCGGGCCGCCCGCCTGCGCGTCGATGTAGTCCTGCAGATCCAGGGTCAGCTGACGCTGCAGCTCGATATTCTCCATTTCATTGCAGTCCGTTCCTTTCACGGGCCATATCAGGCAGAGCCCTTCGTTGGAAACGAGGTGATTCACCATCAGGCGCAGTCCGCCCATCCATGCCCGCTCCAGCCAGCGATGGTAGGTCTGGTGATGAATCTGGCTGCCCCAGCTCGGCCAGTCGCGATAGTGCGGCCATCCTTCGGTGTCGTGCGGGGGAAGCCCCTGCTCGGGGTCGACAGCGGTATCGAGGACGCCAAGGACCCCGCCGGGCCCGTGGTGTACCGCACAGTCACCCAGCGCATGCGGGATGCCGAACTTGTGGAAGGGGCGCCCGTAGCCCAGCTTGCCGCCAAACATTTCCGTGCCGCCGAGATGCATGTGTGTTTCCGCATAACCGAACACGCTGCCGTCGGGCAGGGTCCCCGAGAAGGGCGTGCCCTCGGCGTTGAGCTCGGCTTCCGGGAACGGGCTGCAGCCCTGTGCGGGGGCAAAGCGAAACCGGGTGGCGCCGCCCTCAACCTGCAGCCCGGTGCCGGTCAGCGTGTTGTCCACGAGGAAGGCATCCCCGTCCTCGCGCAAGGTCCATTCGGCACCCTCGACCGGGTGCGACTGCATCACGAGACTGCGTGAGCCCGACACCAGGACCCCGGACAGCGTGCCCCCCAGCGAGACCACCAGATCCCCCAAGGTGTTGACGAGTTCGGATGGCGGGGCGACAGCGGGTGTGATTTCCAGAAGGTCGCCGACGCCGGATACGGTGTAGCCGAGCTGGGCAACCACCCCTTCCAGGCCTGCCGCCAGCTCGTCCGCACGTGCCGCCAGTGTAAGGAAGCGTTCGTCGGGACCGAAGAAGAGGTATTGCCCCAGTGTGGTGGGTCGGAGGAAGAAAGGCGTGGGCTCGGGTGACGCGCCGTTCACCATCGCCAGGCTGCCGTCAGGGAAGGCCGCCAGGTGGCCACCATCATCGTCATGGAGGGTTACGCAGGTATTGGCGAGCCGGTAGCGCGGGGCGGCGGGGGCTCGGGCGGCCACCGCGTAGGGGTTGTGTGGGTTCGATTGACTGGCGGGCGAAGGCGCCGTCAGCGGTGCGGTGTCGCCGCAGGCGACCAGAATCAGGCTCAGCAACAGCGCCACCGTGCGACGGGACGTCGGCATGGGAATCACTCCTCCAGATATTGATGTCTCTTTTTGCGTTATCTGACCATTGATGGACGGGCGCGCCGCGCAATTGGGATGGATTTCCCACGCCCGCCCAGCATGCGTTGCGACGCGCTATTGCGGCGCATGGGGCCCCGTGGTGAATCAGATGCATCGGCACGGTGCGGTGCGCTGCGAGGGCAAATGTCATGAATTCGTCATGAATCAATCACTTGACGCTCCGCTAAAAGGTGGCCTGTTCCTTGCCCTGTTGAGGCTGCGTCGGGCTCTGGCGTTTCCCAGCTCCTTTGACAGCGAGGTCAAAATGATTCGAACCCTTCACCCCATGACCATGGGTCTGCTCGCCTGTTTTGCCCTGTCGGCCTGCGACAGCGATTCCGGCTCCGGCGCGCCACCTCCGCCTCCGCCTCCGGAGTTCAGTTTTGTCGAGGGCTCGGTGAAGAGTCTGCATGCGGCGCTTGAGGCCGGCACCATCACCTGCGAAGCGGTGGTGCAGGGGTATATCGACCGTATCGAGGCCTATGACGCGGAGGACTCCGAACTGGCGTTGCGCAGCGTGATTGCGGTCAACCCCACGGCGCTCGACGCCGCACGCGAAAAGGATCTTCAGTTCCCGGTCATGGGCATTGACGGTCCGCTCTACTGTGTGCCGGTCCTGCCCAAGGACAACTTCAACACCTTTGACATGCCGACCACGGGCGGCGGTCTGGTATTCGAGTTCAACCAGCCGACCGAGGATGCCTACAGCATCGGCCGGTTGCGCGACGCGGGCGCCATCATTCTCGGCAAGGCCAACATGGATGAGTTCGCCTTCGGCTTCCGCGGCGAGAGCTCCGTCGGGGGGCTGGTCAAGAACGCCTACGATGCCACCAAGGGTGCAGGCGGCTCCTCGTCGGGGACGGGTACCGCCATTGCAGCTAGTCTTGCCATCATCGGAACCGGGAGTGATACCGGAGGTTCCATCCGAGTGCCCTCCGGACTGGGCGGCCTGGTGGGCATTCGTCCCAGCCTGCGACTGCTGAGCCAGGACGGCATCATGCCGCTGGCCAGTTTCCAGGATACCGGTGGGCCGATGTGTCGCACGGTGGAAGACTGTGCACTGGCCCTGGATGCCATGGTGGGTTTCGATGCTTCGCCGTATTCCGGGCAGCGCTCTGCGTTTGATATCGACGCACCGCTGGTGGGATCGGCTGGTGAGTACCAGGCGATGACCAAGGTGCCGGTGACCTATACCGCCTACCTGGATGCGGAAGGACTCAAAGGTGCGCGCATCGGCGTTCTCCGCAGCCTGTTTGGCAACGGCAATGGCGACAACGCGATTGTGCAGATGGTGCTGGACCAGGCACTGGAAAAAATGGAGGCCGCAGGCGCCATCATCGAGGACGTCGAAATCCCCGATGTCAGCACCATCCTGTCGCGCTACAGCTCCTTGTCGAGCCGCCAGTTTGCCCGCGACCTGGAAGCCTACCTGCAGGCGTGGACCAGCGATCTGGACGGGCATGTCCGGACCTACCAGGCCTTTCAGGACAGCGGGCTCTACCTGAGTCGCAATACCAACAGCATTGCGGGCCGCAACAACCTGGATGTGGACCTGTCGACCGACGAGACCTACATCCGCAACACGGAAGAGCGTCCGGCATTCGTCCGCCCTCGCGTTCTGCAGGCACTCGACAACATCGATGCCAGCGGACGTCCGGCTGGCGAGCCCTATGACGTGCTGCTCTATCCCGCGTTGACCGGGTTGGCCGGCAGTCTCGGCGGTTCCCCGAGTGCAGGCAGCAACAACCGTCTGAGTCCGTTCTCCGGGTATCCGGCATTGACCATCCCCGCGGGCATGACCAGCGATGTGACCGAAGAGATCAGTCCGGCCCAGCCGGTGGGGCTGGAGATGCTGGCGCGGGAGTTCGACGAGGCCACGTTGATCAAGATCGCCTACGCCTTCGAGCAGGTGGCACAACCCCGTCAGCCGCCGACGATGACGCCGGAACTGCAGTAACGCCGGCAGGCCGCAAGCCCCCGGGCATCCGCCCGGGGGCTTTTTTGCGTCAGGGGAAGGGCGTGATGGCGTGACGATCCCGCGCCGCCATGCTGAAGCTGCGGGGGGCGGCCCCCAGTCGGTAGGGGGCGGGCAGGGCATCCTCGTCGGCACCTTCCGGCAAGCCGAAGACGGCGTCACGGCCGAACGCGGTGAGATCGCTGCCGGGGAAATCCGGCAGCCCGTCCCGATACAGACCGCAATTGTTCCGTTCCGGTGGCGTCACCGGCAGGCAGTCACCCTGCGGTGGCTGTGTGACCCGGGTCAGGGTGCGTTCGGCGTCGAAGTCGTTGAACCAGGTCCAGTACAGGAAGTCGATATCCAGCCCCACGGCGGTATCGAGGATATTGCGATAGGGCAGCGGCAGGCTTTCGCCTTCGGCGCCGTCCTGGGTGCTGGCCACTTCCCCGAGCAGGAGTGCGAGGTTTGCAGGTGTCCCGCAGGGCGCGCCGCCCTCGCGGGTCAGGCCCACCGCGCAGCGCAGCTCATCCCGGTGGGCACGGAGTTCCTCGGCGTCGAAGCCATCGCTGCCATCGACCCGGCCCGGCGGGTAACGGAACCAGTAGGGATGCGCGCTGAACATCAGATTGTGCTGGGCGCCGGCAGTGTCGGGATCGATGTCGTCGCTTTCCATCAACTGGGCGCCGACCCGACGCAAGACTTCGAGGCTCTGTCCGAAGTCGGGAGCGTCGATGATCACCGGCAGCCGCAGGCCGGCAGCGCGCAGGCGCGACAGGGCATCGCGATAGGCGTTGCGGAAGCCGAAGCGCTCGGTGTCGGTGCAGTTGTTGAACAGCGGGTCGCTGTCCTGCTCGGCCTGCAGGTAGCAGGTGCCGGCTTCGTTGAGGAGGTTGAGCACCAGGTAGGCAGCGTGACGGTCGAGCACGGCGCGGACATCCTCACGCAACAGCCAGCGCACGGTGCGGTTGAGCGGGTCGTCGGGATCGAGGCTGTCGTCGTCGATGCCGGTGAGGTCTGCGCCGGTGTAATCGTGGATGTCGAGTATCGGCAGCATGCCGTGGTCCACCACGGCCTGGATGCGACGGTCCAGGGCGGCCACGGAGCCGCCGAACACATCACCGATCCGATCCCCGTCCAGGTCTGGATCGCGGGGGCCACCATCCGGGTACCAGACGATGCGGATGGCGTTGGCGCCGGCGCGGCGCTGCGCGCCGGTCACCGCCTGCAGGTTGTCGTCGGTGAACAGGTCAAACGCGGGGCCATACCGCTCAATGAACTGATCGTTGACGCCGCGGATCTGCAGGCGCTCGTTGCAGATGTCCACGAGATGCAGGCGCTTGCTGACGGGGTCGGCCACGACTGTGGGGGTCTCGAATACCGGCACCAGATCCTCTCGGCAGCGGGCGCACACCACACGGACATCCGTGACAGGCTCCGGCGTGTCGAGGCGGCCGCTGCCGCGGAACACGGCGCAGCGCTGTCCATCGGGTTGCTGTGCCACGGTGAGCTGGTAGCGGGTGTTCAGTGGCAGGGGTTGCGTGGCGAAGTCGTCCTGACCGGGCGTGATCGGCAGCGTCGCCTGGCCCAGCTGCAGGGTCAGGCCCGTGGTGCTGAGACCACTGACGCGACCTTCGAGCCGCCCCCCCTCGGTGCCACCGCCGCCCGCGCCCCCGTCGCAGGCGCCCAGGACCAGGCTCAGGAGCAGCAGGGGGAGAGACAGCGCGCGAAGAGACATGCCGTGGCGGGTTCCAGGCCGGGTGAGGCTTTGATCATACGGGCAAGTGCACCGTCCGTGGCCACGAAAAAGCCCCGGTTGTCGGCGACAACCGGGGCTCGGACTTCGGTGAATCTGGTGGACGGTACAAGGCTCGAACTTGTGACCCCCGCCGTGTGAAGGCGATGCTCTACCACTGAGCTAACCGTCCGTGGGGGGCGAATTATCGTGACCGCGGGGCGGGGCGTCAACTGCCGGGGGCGGCGGTCCCACAGATGGGACGCGTTGAGCATTGAGGGAATCCCCGGTAGCCTCCGCGCCTCATTTCCGGGAGCCGCCCATGAATGCCGTTCGTCCCCTGATGCTTGCAATCGAGAGCCGTGACCTGGAGGCCGCTCGTGCCGCCCTCGCGCGAGATGAAAGCCAGGGCACCGAACCGCTGCCGGGCGGCATATCGCCGTTGATGTTTGCCTTGTACAACGGCGCGCCCGACATTGCGGCGCTGTTGCGGCCACTGCGGCCGCTGGATCTGCATGAGGCGGCCTCGCTGGATGACACGCGGCGGGTTGCCGAGCTGCTGCTGGCCGATGCCGATGCGGCCCGGCGCCACAGCCCGGATGGCTGGACACCGTTGCACCTGGCCGCGTTTTTTGGCAACCGGGATGCGGTACTGGTGCTGGTTGGCCTTGGCGCCCCCATCGACTCGATCAGCGAAAACCCCATGCAGAACACGCCGATGCATGCCGCTCTGGCCGGCGCGGCCGGCGAGCAACTGGCGCCGCTACTGATCGGTTTCGGCGCTGAGGTGGATCATGTTGGCGGCAGCGGGGTGACCGCCCTGCATCTCGCCGCGGTGCGTGGCTTTGCCAACCTGTGCCGGTTGTTGCTGGCGCGGGGCGTGGATCGCACGCTGAAAACCGAGGATGGCAAGACGGCAGCCGACATTGCCCGCGAGCGCGGACACATGGAGCTGGTCAGCCTGCTCGAAGGCGGCTTGCAGTAGGGCGTGGCGCGCTACGGGCGCAGGCCGAAGACCAGCGACTGATGGGCCGCCGCCCCGGCGATGGCGCCATCGCCCACCGCCAGGGGCACCGAGCCGCCCGGGCGCGCCAGATCACCGCAGGCGAAGACACCGGGCACGCTGGTGGCCTTGGTGGGGCCGACGCGGACGGTGGCGCCGAGCGGACTGTCATCCCGTGCGCAGCCGAGGCCGTCGATGAGCTCGCCGGGAAGGTCGATCATGGCGGCCACGAACAGGCCCTGCAGCGCATGTCGGGCGCCGGATGCCAGCACCACCGTCGCCTGATCTTCGATGGCCTTCACCGGACCTTCGACGACCTGCACGCCGCGGCGCGCGAGCAGGGCCTGTTGATCGGCATCGGGTTGCAGGGCGTCATTGAGAAACAGCGTGGTGGGGCCCCAATCGGGCAGCAGCGCCGCCTGGTGCATGGCCAGCGCGGAGGTGGCGATCACGCCGATGGGCCTCTGTTGGAGCTCGTAGCCGTGGCAGTAGGGGCAGTGGAACACCGAGCGGCCCCACCGGTCCGCCAGCCCCGGCAGGTCGGGCAGGCGGTCCTGAACGCCGGTGGCGAGCACGAGGCGCCGGGTGGTCTGCTCGGGCTGCCCGCTGAGCTCGATGACGAATCCGTCCACGACGGCCCGCGCGGACACCACCCGACCGTCCCGCCAGGTCACGGTGGGGTAGCGCATCAGCTGCTGACGGCCGTCGGCGGCGATGGCGGCGGGATCGCGACCGTCCTGGGTCAGCAGGCCGTGGGCGTGGGTGGCGAAGCGGTTGCGCCGCTGTCCATCGTCCACCACCAGCACACGCCGTCGCGCCCGTGCCAGGGGCAGTGCCGCTGAGAGTCCGGCGTAACTGCCGCCCACGATGATGACGTCGTACTGCATGGGACTTACTCGCAACAAATGAAGTTACATCATGCGGCGACGAACCCTTATTTGCAACTTATACTGTTTCGTGAAATGAACGCGCCCGGATTTCCCTCATGAGACGTGACAGTCGCTTGTCCCGCATGCTGCACGTGCTGCTGCACATGGCCCGCGACGCGCGGCCTTTCACCTCCGAGCAGATCGCCCGCATGCTCGACACCAACCCGGTGGTGGTCCGGCGTACCCTGGCGGGCCTGCGTGAGGCGGGATACGTGCGCTCTGAGAAGGGTCACGGCGGTGGCTGGCAGCTCGCCTGCCGCCTGGACGAGGTGCGATTGCTCGACGTTCACCGTGCCGTCGGCGGCCCGCGGGTGTTTGCCATCGGCAATGTCAGCGACAACCCCGTCTGCGCGGTCGAGCGGGTGGTGAACCGGGCCCTCGGCGATGCCCTGGTCCAGGCCGAGGCGCTGCTGATCGAGCGCCTGGGTGCGATCAGCCTTGCCGACCTGGCGCGCGACTTCGACGCCCTCTGTGCCGCCGGGGGTTGGGACCCGACGGGCGACAACACGCGTTAGTCGTGCGTCAGGTTGCGGGACGGCCGCGTCGGGCGCGAAAGAAATGGCGCAGCTGTTCGGCGCATGCCGTCTCGCGCACGCCCCCGACCCATTCCACGACATGGTTGAGACGCGGGGTGGCGATGACGTCGTACACCGACTGCACCGCGCCCGCTTTGGGATCGGCGGCGCCGAACACCAGGCGTTGCACCCGCGCATGGGTGATCAGGCCTGCGCACATCACACAGGGTTCGAGGGTGACGTACAGGGTGGTACCGGTCAGCCGATAATTGCCCAGCCGCGCACCCGCAGCGCGCAAGGCCAGCATTTCCGCATGGGCGGAGGGGTCGCTCAGCCCGATCGGGCGGTTCCAGCCTTCTCCCAGAATCTCGCCGTCCTTGATCAGCACCGCACCCACCGGCACTTCGCCCTCGGCCTCAGCGCGGCGCGCCAGCATCAGCGCGTGATCCATCCAGCGAAGATCGTCGGCGTGGGGGAGGGTCATGGGACGTTTGTCTGCGAGAGGGTCGTGGTCGGGCGAGCGGCTTCGGCACTGGATGGCGGGCTCGTGACGCTAGCATCCCATGCTGCGCATGGGGCCCTGCATGCTGTGCCATGTGCTAGATGAGGCGACATCGGGCTGGGGCGGTTGGGTGCGCTGGGGAATTCCCTTGCGACGCTAACATCCCGCGCGTTGCGCGGGTCCCTGCACGCTGTGCTGTGCACTAGATGAGGTGACACTGAACTGGGTCGGTTGGTGCGCTAGGGAGTCCCCTCGCGACGCTAACATCCCGCGCGTTGTGCGGGTCCCTGCACGCTGTGCTGTGCACTAGATGAGGTGACACTGAACTGGTTCGGTTGGTGCGCTAGGGAGTCCCCTCGCGACGCTAACATCCCGCGCTGCGCGCGGGTCCCTGCACGCTGCTCGGGGACTCACTCCCACTCAATCGTCGCGGGTGGTTTGCCGGAGATGTCGTAGACGACGCGGGAGATGCCGGGGACTTCGTTGACGATGCGGCGGGCGCAGACGTCGAGCAGCTCATAGGGCAGGTGGGCCCATTGCGCGGTCATGAAGTCGATGGTCTGCACGGCACGCAGGGCAATCACCGGTTCGTGGCGGCGTCCGTCGCCGGTGACGCCGACGCTCTTGACCGGCAGAAACACGGCGAAGGCCTGGCTGGTCTTGTCATACCAGCCGGCGCGACGAAGCTCTTCGATGAAAATGGCATCGGCCCGGCGCAGGGTATCGGCGGCGGCAAGCGTCACCGCCCCCAGGATGCGCACCCCCAGACCGGGGCCGGGGAAGGGGTGGCGATAGACCATTTCGTGGGGCAGCCCGAGTTCGACGCCGATCTTGCGGACCTCGTCCTTGAACAGCTCGCGCAGCGGCTCCACCAGCTTCAGCTTCATGTGGGCCGGCAGGCCGCCCACGTTGTGATGGCTCTTGATGACATGCGCCTTGCCCGTCTTGGCGCCGGCTGACTCGATGACGTCGGGATAGATGGTGCCCTGCGCGAGGAAATCGATGTCCTGCAGCTTGCCGGCCTCTTCGTCGAACACCTCGATGAACAGGCGGCCGATGATCTTGCGCTTGGCCTCGGGGTCGTCGACGCCGGCCAGTTCGGACATGAAGCGTTCGGCGGCATTGACCCGGATCACCTTGACGCCCAGGTTCTGTGCGAACACCGCCATCACCTGATCGCCCTCATCAAGCCGCAACAGGCCGTGGTCCACGAACACGCAGGTCAGCTGGTCGCCGATGGCCTGGTGCAGCAGGGCTGCGACGACCGACGAATCGACGCCGCCGGACAGGCCCAACAGCACTTTGCGATCACCGACCTGCTGGCGGACGCGTGCGATGGCGTCATCGATGATGTTGTCCGGCGTCCAGGCATTGCCGCAGCCGCAGATGTCATGGACGAAACGGGAGTAGATGCGCCCGCCCTGCGGGGTGTGGGTGACCTCGGGGTGAAACTGCAGGGCGTAGTAGTGACGCGCCGGATCCGCCATGCCGGCGAGCGGCACGTCCTTGGTGGAGGCGATGCGGACGAAGCCCTCGGGCAGGGTCGCGACGTGGTCGCCGTGGGACATCCACACGTCGAGCAGGCCATGGCCGTCGGCGTTGACTCGGTCCTCGATGCCGTTGAGCAGCGGCGAGTGGGCGTGGGCCCGGACTTCGGCGTAGCCGAACTCCTTGACGGCGCCCGGCGCCACCGCGCCGCCCAGCTGGGTGGCCATGGTCTGCATGCCATAGCAGATACCGAGCACTGGCACGCCGAGCTGCCAGACCGCCTCCGCCGCGCGGGGTGATGACGCTTCGAGCACGCTTTCGGGGCCGCCGGAGAGGATGATGCCGCGGGGCGCGAAGGCCCGGATGTCGGCATCGGCCATGTCCCAGGGGTGCAGTTCGCAGTACACCCCGAGTTCGCGCACGCGACGGGCGATGAGCTGGGTGTACTGGGAGCCGAAGTCGAGGATGAGGATCCGGTCGGAGTGGATATTCACGGGTGTCAGTCGATGCGGTAGTTGGGCGCTTCCTTGGTGATCGTCACGTCATGGACGTGCGACTCGCGGATGCCGGCGCCAGTGATCTTCACGAAGCTGGACTGGGTGCGCAGTGCCTCGACGGTGGCGCAGCCGGTGTAGCCCATGCAGGCCCGCAGGCCACCGATCAGTTGGTGAACGATGGCGCTCATCGCCCCCTTGTAGGGGACGCGGCCCTCGATGCCTTCGGGGACCAGCTTTTCCACCTCGGCCGTGGTGTCCTGGAAGTAGCGATCCTTGGAGCCCTGCGACATCGCCCCCAGCGATCCCATGCCCCGGTAGCTCTTGTACGAGCGTCCCTGGTACAGCTCCACCTCGCCCGGCGCCTCCTCGGTACCGGCCAGCATGGAGCCCACCATCACGGCATAGGCGCCTGCGGCGATGGCCTTGGCGAAATCGCCGGAATAGCGCACGCCGCCATCAGCGATCAGCGGGATGCCGCGGGCCTTGAGCGCCTCGGCCACCGCCATCACGGCGCCGATCTGCGGCACGCCGACGCCGGCGACGATGCGGGTGGTGCAGATCGAACCCGGTCCGATACCGACCTTGACCGCGTCGGCGCCGGCATCGGTGAGGGCAAGGGCGGCTTCCGCAGTGGCAATGTTGCCGCCGATCACCTGCAGGTCGGGGTAGGCCTGTTTGATGCCGCGGACGCGATCCAGGACGCCCTTGGAATGACCATGGGCCGTGTCCACCACCACCACGTCAACGCCGGCTTCCACCAGCCGGGCAATGCGTTCGTCGGTGTCGGCGCCGGTGCCGACAGCGGCGCCGACTCGCAGCCGTCCACGCTCGTCCTTGCAGGCCAGCGGGTGGTCGGTGGATTTCTGGATGTCCTTGACGGTGATCATGCCGCGCAACTTGTAGTCGCCGTTGATGACCAGCACTTTTTCGATGCGGTGTTCGTGCAGTTTGCCGAGCACCTCTTCCCGCGAGGCGCCCTCCTGAACGGTCACCAAGCGGGCCTTCGGCGTCATGATGCGCGACACCGGCTCCGAAAAGCGGGTCTCGAACCGCAGGTCACGCGCGGTGACGATGCCGACCAGGTCGTCGCCGTCGACCACGGGCACGCCGCTGATCTTGTTGGCGCGGGTGAGCTTGAGCACTTCGCCGATGGTCATGCCGGGATCGACGGTGATGGGGTCGACGATCACGCCGGATTCGTGCTTCTTGACGGCGCGTACCTCCTGCGCCTGGGCCTCCGGCGGCAGGTTCTTGTGAACGATGCCCATGCCGCCCTCCTGGGCCATGGCAATGGCGAGGCCACTTTCGGTGACCGTGTCCATGGCGGCGGACAGCAGGGGGATGTTGAGTCGGATGTGGCGCGTCAACTGCGTGCCGGTATCGACCTGCCGAGGCAGGATGTCGGAATAGGCCGGCTGCAGGAGGACGTCGTCGAAGGTCAGGGCTTCTCGCGTGATCCGGGAAGTCATGGGGGGCGTGCTCCGGCAAAAAGCTATTATACGGGAATGCCCGCTTCGGACTCTCTTATGCCGCCGCGAACGGTCTACGCCGTCTCGGAACTGGCGCACCTGCTGCGCGGCGTGGTGGAAGACAGTTTCCCCCGGGTCTGGGTGCAGGGCGAGATCAGCAATCTGTCGCGGCCGGCGTCGGGTCATTGGTATTTCACCCTCAAGGACGGCCAGGCGCAGCTGCGCGCGGCGATGTTCCGGGGGGCCAACCTGCATGTTCGTCCGCACCCCCGGAACGGTGATGCGGTACGGGTGCGGGCGCAGGTCAGCTTCTATACCGCCCGTGGCGACCTGCAACTGATCTGCGAGCACCTGGAGCCGGCGGGCGAGGGGGCATTGCTGCAGGCGTTCGAGGCGCTGAAGCAGCGGCTGTCCGACGAAGGGTTGTTCGATGCCGCGCACAAGCGCCCGCTGCCCGCTACGCCCCGCGCCATCGGGCTGGTCACCTCGGCGACCGGCGCTGCGGTTCAGGATGTGCTGACCACCCTGGCACGGCGGTTTCCGCTGGCCCCGGTCTATCTGTGGCCGGTGCCGGTACAGGGCGCTGCGGCGGCGCCGGCGGTGGTCGCGGCGCTGCAGGGCCTGCCGTCCCGGGCGCCGATCGATGTGCTGTTGCTGGTTCGTGGCGGCGGCTCGCTGGAGGATCTCTGGGCGTTCAACGAAGAAGCCGTGGCGCGTGCCATACGGGACTGCGCGGTCCCGGTGGTCACCGGTGTCGGTCATGAGACCGACACCACCATCGCTGATTTCGCTGCCGACCTGCGGGCCCCGACGCCCACCGCGGCAGCCGAGCGGGCGACGCCGGAAGTGCGACTGTGGCGGGAGGCGCTGCAGCGCCTCACCCTCGACCTGGAGCGTCCGCTGCGACGTCGCCTCCGCGACGACGGCGCGCGTGCGGATCAGCTCGTCGGGCGGCTGTTGCGGCAACGCCCGGCGCGGCGACTGCAGGAGGCGGCACAGCGTCTGGATGAGCTGGAGGGCGCCTTGCATCGGGCTGGACGCCGACAACTCGAGGCCCGCCGTCAGCGCCTTGAACTTCAGATCGGGCGCCTGAGAGGGGGCGATCCACGGCAGCGCCTGGGGTTGCATGCGGCAACTTTGCGGGGGCTTGAGCATCGCCTGCAGTCCGCACTGGCGCGACAGCTGCAGACCGAAAACGCACGCCTCGCCCAAGCCGAACGGGCCTTGCAGGGCCTGTCCCCGCTGGCGGTGCTGGGGCGTGGCTATGCCCTGGTGCGGACCGATGACGGGCAGTTGGTGCGCAGCCCGCAGCAGGTGCAGGCCGGCATGGGGCTGGAGGTCCAGGTGGCAGACGGGCGCTTCCCGGTGACCGCGACATCCCGCAGGCCGTAAAAAAGCCGCCGCCCCGCGAGGTTGGGGGCGGCGGCCGTTGGCTGCGTGGGCTCAGAGCTTGTGAAAAAATCGAACGCCGTCGCGAGCGCTTCGCCGGGCGATTTTTTACATGCTCTCAGTTGAAGATGAAGTGCTCGGCCGGCAGTCGGGTCATGCTGCGGCTGGGGCGGGTCATCGCGCTGGCATGCGCCTTGGCGCGCGGCAGCAGATGGTCGAAGTAGAACGTCGCGGTGTCGAGCTTGGCTTGATAGAACTCGGCGGTGTCCGCCCCGCCCTCGGCCAGCCGCTTGGCCGCCACGGCGGCCTGCACCGCCCAGAAGTAACCCATCATCACGTAGCCGGAATACATCAGGAAGTGATGGCTGGCGCTGGAGACCACGTCGCGGTCCTTGCGCGCCATCATCATGAGTCGCAGGGTCAGCACGTTCCACTCGGCGGCGTAGCGGCCGATTTCGGTGCAGAAGCGGCGGGTCTTCTTGTTGCGCACGTTTTCCAGTACAAAGCGGCCGATCTGACCGGTGAATTCCCGCACGCAGGCGCCGCGGGTGGTCAGCAGCACCTTGCGTCCCAGCAGGTCGAGGGCCTGGATGCCGGTGGTGCCTTCGTACAGGGTGGCGATACGGGCATCGCGGGCGATCTGTTCCATGCCGTGCTCGGCGATATAGCCGTGGCCGCCGAACACCTGCATGCCGAGGTTGGCCGCTTCCAGCCCCATCTCGGTGAGGAACCCCTTGAGGATGGGCGTGAAGAAGCCCAGCTTGTCATCCCAGGTTTCGTACTTCTCCGGGTCATTCTCGAGAATGCCGTTGACCATATGGTCGGCGTACTGTGCGGCGAAGTAGATCATCGCCCGGCCACCTTCCGCGATGGCCTTCTGTGTCAGCAGCATGCGGCGCACGTCGGCATGGTGGATCAGCGCGTCCGCCACCTTGTCCGGTTCCTTCTTGCCCGACAGGGCGCGCATGGAGCGGCGTTCCAGGGCGTAGGGCAGGGCGCCCTGGAAGGCCAGTTCGGCGTGCGCCACTCCCTGCACCGCGGTGCCGATGCGGGCGGTGTTCATGAAGGTGAACATGGCTTCCAGGCCCTTGTTCGGCTCGCCGATCAGCCAGCCACGCGCGCCGTCGAAGTTGAGCACGCAGGTGGCGGAGGCCTTGATGCCCATCTTGTGCTCGATGGAGACGCAGTGCACCGGGTTGCGTTGGCCCAGGCTGCCGTCGTCGTTGACCAGCACCTTGGGCACGATGAACAGGGAAATCCCACGGGTGCCCGGCGGTGCGTCCGGCAGACGCGCCAGCACGATGTGGATGATGTTCTCGGTGAGGTCGTGCTCACCCGCGGAAATGAAGATCTTGGTGCCGGTCAGTGCCCAGGTGCCGTCCCCGTTGTCTTCGGCCTTGGTCTTGATCTGGCCGAGGTCGGTGCCGCACTGCGGTTCGGTGAGACACATGGTGCCGGACCAGCGGCCCTCCGTCAGCGGCGGCATGTACAGCTGCTTGAGGTCTTCGCTGGCGTACTGCATCACAGTGTTCATGCAGCCCAGTGACAGGCCGGGATACATGGTGAAGGACCAGTTGGCCGTGCCCATCATCTCGGACTTGATCAGGCCCAGCGACATCGGCAGGCCCTGGCCGCCGTACTCGGTAGGGTGGGACAGCCCCTGCCAGCCGCCAGCGACGAACTGCGCGTAGGCCTCGCGGAAGCCCTTGGGTGTGCGGACCTCGCCGTTGTCGAAATGGCAGCCTTCCTGGTCGCCGCTGAGGTTGAGGGGTGACAGCACCTCTTCGCAGTAGCGGGCGCACTCCTCAAGGATGGCATCCACGGTTTCGGGATCCGCATCCTTGCCGTTGGCAAGGGTGGCGTAGTGGCTGGGGTAGTCGAAGACTTCCTTGAGCAGAAAGCGGGTGTCACGCAGCGGGGCCTTGTAAGCCGGCATGGAACGGTCCTTGTCTGGGAGTTGAAACCGGTGCGCACGCTACGGGCACATGGTGCCGGTGCCAATGACCGCAGCACGCCCCGGGGCCGTCGGGCCGGCAAACCGGGGGGCAGGCACAAAAAAACCCGCCCGGCGGTGCCGGGCGGGTGGGGTGACCGCAGGCGGTCTTACATCTCCATCGGGCGCAGCTCCACACGCCGATTTTCTTCGCGCCCTTCCTCGGTGGTGTTTTCCATGATCGGGCGCGCCTTGCCGTAGCCCACCGGCGTCATGCGGTCGGCTTCGACGCCCCGTCCGGTCAGGTACTCCTTGACTGCGATGGCGCGGCGCTCGGACAGGCCGAGGTTGTACGCATCGGTCCCGAGGTAGTCGGTGTGGCCTTCCACTTCGACGTCGATTTCCGGGTAGGCGATCAGGGTGTCCGCCACCTTGTTGAGAATTTCCTTGGCATCGGCGGTCAGGCGATCGGAATCGAACTCGAACTTGACGCCCTTGAGGATGAAGGACTGGTTGAGGGCGCAGCCGTTGGCGTCCACTTCCTCGCCCGGCCGCGGCCGGCGGCAGTCGCCGGCCAGTGCGCAGCCGTTGTCGAGCACGGTAGCGCCGGCAGGGCTGTTCGGACACTCGTCGATGTCATCGGGCAGGCCGTCGCCATCGGAGTCGATGGGGCAGCCGCTGGCGTTGACCTGCTGACCGGCCGGGGTGTCCGGGCACTGATCGCGGCCGTCGGGTACACCGTCGCCATCGCTGTCGAGCTCACAACCGGTCTCGTTGACCTGGGCGCCGGGTGCGGAGTCCGGGCACTGATCCCGATGGTCAGGCACACCATCGCCATCGGTATCGATGGTCTCCGGGTCCGGCGGCGGCTTGTGTCCCAGGGGTACCACCAGGCCCAGGTTGTAGACGCCGTCGTAGAACTTTTCGTTGTCCTTGGGCTGCACCCCGGCCAGCGACCGGTTGTGCGGATCCTGGCGGTACAGCGCTTCGGCCCGCAGGATCAGCTTGGGCGTGAACTCAAACAGGTAACCCAGGCCGACGTCCAGCAGGGTGGTGTCGTAATTGGCGATGAGGCCAGGGTGCCCCTCCCCCTGTCCGTGCAGCACGTTCAGACGGCCGTACAGGTTGGGGATGTTGCGCAGGGGAAACAGCATCATCCCGGCGCCGATGCCGGTCATCGAGAAGCTGCCGTTGTCGATCAGGCCGGCCGCGGCATCGGGGTCCATGATGGTGTAGCTCGCCATCAGTTCCAGGGTGAGCGCATTGGTCACCTTCTTGCCGATGGCGATGGTGCCGCCCCAGCCGTCGTCCGTGCCGCGATCGTCGTCCGCCAGTACGTAGGAGGCGGTAGGTGAGACGTACCAGGTACGCGCCTTCAACGCCCGGGTGAGGGTTTCCCCATCCTGTGCGAAGGCCGGCAAGACCATGGATGCGCCCAGCAGCGCGGCGAACAGCTTAGATCGGAAAACCATGTTGCTCCCCTAATTGTTTCAGTCCCAATCGGTGTTGTGCCCCGATGCCGTCATCATAGCAGCGTGCCTGCCCGGCGTGACCGGGCCCGGGTGCGCTGGCATACTGCGCGCCCTCTTTCCCCATTCCCCACTCCGGCTCTTCATGGAACCGAATCAGATCAAAGGCAGGATCACGGCTCTGCAGACGCGTTTCGACGCGCTGCGGAGCTATCTTTGACTACGATGTCAAACAGGACCGGCTGGTCGAGGTCAACGCCGAGCTGGAGGACCCCGCGGTGTGGAACGACGCGCGGCGCGCCCAGGATCTGGGGCGGGAACGGGCGCGACTTGAAGGCATCATCGCGCCAATCTCCGAGGCGCTGACCGGGCTGGTCGATGCCGGCGAACTGCTGGAGCTGGCGCTGGCCGAGAATGATCTCGGCGCCGTGGCCGAGATCGCCAAGGACGTCGACCGCTTTGAGCAGTTTGCCGAGAAGCTGGAATTCCAGCGCATGTTCAGCGGCGAGCAGGACGCCTCCAACGCCTACCTGGACGTGCAGGCAGGCTCCGGCGGCACCGAGGCGCAGGACTGGGCCGAAATGCTGTTGCGGATGTACACCAAGTGGGCCGATGGCAAGGGGTTCACGGTGGAGCTGATGGAACGCTCCGATGGCGAGGTGGCCGGCATCAAGTCCGCCACCATCTATGTGCAGGGCGACTACGCGTTCGGCTGGCTGCGGTCGGAAACCGGCGTGCACCGGCTGGTGCGGAAAAGCCCGTTCGATTCCGGCAACCGGCGGCACACCAGCTTCTCGGGTGTTTTCGTCAGCCCCGAGGTCGACGATAACGTCGAGATCGAGATCAATCCGGCCGATCTGGAAGTGGGGACCTTCCGCTCCTCCGGCGCCGGTGGGCAGCACGTCAACAAGACCGAGTCCGCCATCCGCATCAAGCACGTGCCCTCCGGCATCGTGGTGGCCTGCCAGACCGAGCGCAGCCAGCACGCCAACCGCGACCGTGCCATGAAAATGCTGAAGGCCAAGCTCTACGAGATGGAGATGCAGAAGCGCAATGCACAGAAGCAGGCGCTGGAAGACTCCAAGGACGATATCGGCTGGGGCAGTCAGATCCGCTCGTACGTTCTCGACCAGTCGCGGATCAAGGATCTGCGCACCGGGGTGGAGATTGCCGATACCGTCAAGGTGCTCGACGGGCATCTGGACCCCTTCATCGAAGCCAGCCTCAAGCAGGGCCTGTAACGACCATGTCCGAACCGACGACGCCCCCCGCCGCCGACGAAAATCACCTGATCGCCACCCGCCGCGAAAAGCTGGAAAAGCTGCGGGCGGAAGGACAGGCGTTTCCCAATGACTTTCGACGCGACACGCTGAGCGACCACCTGCATGGCACCTACGGCGAACACACGCCCGAGCAGCTGGAAGCGGTCGAGGGCCGGTTCCGGCTGGCCGGCCGGCTGATGGCCAAGCGGGTCATGGGCAAGGCCAGCTTCGGCCAGCTGCAGGACAGTGCCGGGCGCATCCAGATCTTCTGCCAGCGCGATACCCTCGGCGACACGGCCTACCAGGGCTTCAAGACCGCCGACATCGGCGACATCCTCGGTGTGGTCGGGCGGGTGTTCAAGACCAAGACCGGGGAGCTGTCGCTGTGGGTGGAGCAGCTTCAGCCGCTGGTGAAGAACCTGCGGCCGCTGCCTGAGAAATGGGCCGGCCTGACCGATACCGAAGTGCGCTATCGGCAGCGGTATCTTGATCTGATCGTCAATCCCGACGTGAAAGCCGTGTTCGAGAAACGCGGCCGCACGGTGCGGTTCATCCGCCAGTTTCTGGATGCCGTCGGCTTCATGGAAGTGGAAACCCCGATGCTGCAGCCGATTGCAGGGGGCGCCACCGCGCGACCGTTCGTGACGCACCACAATGCGCTGGGGCGGGACATGTACCTGCGGATTGCCCCGGAGCTGTACCTGAAGCGCCTGGTGGTGGGCGGTTTCGAGAAGGTGTACGAGATCAATCGCAATTTCCGCAACGAGGGGCTGTCCACCCGCCACAACCCCGAGTTCACCATGCTGGAGTTCTATCAGGCCTACGCGGACTACCGCGATGCCATGGACCTGGTGGAGACCCTGGTCCGCGATTGCGCGGTCACGGTCAATGGCAGTGCGGCCCTTTGCTATGACGGGCGTGACTACGATCTTGAGGTGCCGTTCCGGCGCTGGACCATGCGCGAGGCCGTGGCCCACTTCAATCCCGGCTTCACCGGGTTCGATGACCGTGCGGCCCTGGCGGCGCGCGCGCGCGAGGTCGGCGGTGATGTGAAGGACACCTACGGCCCGGGCAAGTTGCTCACCGAGATTTTCGAGAAGACCGTGGAGTCGCAGCTGATGGATCCCACCTTCATCACCGAATATCCGACCGAGGTTTCACCGCTGGCACGGCGCAACGATGACAACCCGGAGGTCACCGACCGTTTCGAGTTCTTCCTTGGCGGTCGCGAAGTGGCCAACGGCTTTTCCGAGCTCAACGACGCGGATGATCAGGCGGCGCGTTTCCGCGCGCAGGTGGCGGCCAAGGATGCCGGCGACGACGAGGCCATGGTCTACGACGCCGACTACATCCGTGCCCTCGAATATGGCCTGCCGCCGACGGCCGGCGTTGGCATCGGCATTGACCGCCTCGTCATGTTCCTCGCCGACGCCCCGTCCATCCGGGACGTGTTGCTCTTTCCGGCCATGCGGCCGGAAAGTTAAGCCAGTGCGCCCGGCCATGCGGCCGGAAAGTTAAATCCGTGCACCCGGCCATGCGGCCGGAAAGTTGAACCAGTGCACCCGGCCATACAGCCGGAAAGTTGCGCCGGCGCTCCCTGGTCATGTGGCCGATCGGTCAAGCCTGCGTAGCGGCCATGCGCTCGGGTGTCGAGTCCGCGCGCCTGATGGCCGGCGGCCCCTCGGGCATTCGATGCCGCTGCCCTCAGGGCGCGCCGAGCCGGGCGCGGGATTGCCGCATGATCAGGTGATCAGGGCGCGCGTTCCACCAGTAGCGCGTCGATCTCCGCCAGATCGTCACGCCCGAGCCGGCCGGCCGCGGCCTTGAGCGTCAGCACCGACAGCAGATAGTCATAGCGTGCCTGCAGATAGTTGCGTTCGGCGAGGTACAACTGTTGCTGAGCGTTGAGCACGTCGATGGCGGTACGGGTGCCGACTTCCAGTCCGGTCTCGCTGGCATCCAGCGCGGTGCGACTGGACACCACAGCCTGTTTCAGAGCCTTGGTGCGGGCTGCGCCCGCCATTACCGCCTGATAGGCGTCGCGGGTCTGACGCTCGACATTGCGGAGGTTGCCGTCGAGTTCGCTGCGGCGTTGTTCCAGGGTGCTGCGGGCCTGGTGTACGCGTGATTGTGTCGCCAGGCCGCTGAACAGCGGCAAGGTGACCTGCACCCCGTAGCTCTCCTGGGTGGTGTCGGCTGGGAACACGCCGGTCTCGGAGGTGCTGTCGGAGTAGCTGGCACGGGCACCCACGGTGGGCAGGTGTGCGCCCTTCGCCACTTTGACGCCGGCCTCGGCGGCGCCCACGGCGTAGCGGGCGCCCAGCAGGCTCAGGTTGCCGTCGCGGGCAGCGTCGACCCAGGCGGCGCTATCGGCCGGTGATGGCGCGGGAAGGGGGATGTCATCCTGCAGGCGGCTCACGTTGTCGCGTCGTTCACCGATGATCTCCCGCAGGGCTTCGTTGGCGGCATCCAGAGCGCGCTCGGCTTCGATGACCTGCGCCACGGTAAGATCGAAGCGGGCCTGCGCTTCCTGTACATCGGTGATGGCCGACAGGCCAACGTCAAACCGCTCTTGTGCCTGCTCCAGCTGTCGCCCCACCGCTTCGTTCTCTGCGCTTGCGGAGCGCAAGGTATCCGCTGCGGAGAGAACGCCAAAATAGGCCTGCGACACGCGCAGGGCGAGCTCCTGCTGCGCCAGCCGATATTGCGTGTCGGCGAGGGCCACCTGCTGGCTGGCCTGATCAAGCTGTTTGAACGCGCTCCAGTCGAACAGCGCCTGGTTGAGTGTGAGGTCAAGGCTACGGTTGGTGCCGTCACGGGTCTGGGTCGGCATGCCCTGCTGTTCTGTTTCCGATTCGCTGTAGGAAATGCCGTAACCGGCCGACAGCTGTGGCAACAGCACCGCCCGCGCCTGAGGGTAGGCTTGCGCTGCGGCATCACGTGCATGCTGAGCGGCTTGCAGCGTGGCGTCGTGCTGCAGGGCCCGGTCGTAGACGGTCAGCAGTTCGTTGGCGCTGGCGGCCGCCGGCAGCCAGCAGAGCGCGATCAGGAAACGGGTGGCGACGTGCATGTGGCCCCTCATGAAGTGTGAATGTCAGTACCGCGGAATCGAAGGGTCCACCTCAATGGACCAACGTTCGATGCCGCCGGTGATATTGGAGACCGCCGAAAGGCCGGCACGTTCCAGATACGCCGCAACCTGGGCGCTGCGCATGCCATGGTGGCAGAGCACGGCGATGGGCAGATCACGAGGCAGCTCCTGCATCCGCGACGGCACCTCTGCCATAGGGATGCACACGGTACCCGGAATGGTCGCAACGGCCACTTCTTCTGGCTCGCGGACATCCAGTACACACAGGGTCCGAGCCGCGAGACCCGCGGCGGCATCCTGGGGGCTGCAGTTGTTCATTGGGGTTTCGGCGAAAGGTCCGGGCGGCAGTCTAGCACCGCCCGGCTATATTTCTGTACTCGCCGGTTCAGAATTGACCGATCAACCCGCCGACTCCCGCTCCCAGTCTTCCAGCATGGTTTCCAGGTAGTGGATGTTGTGGGTGCCTTCGAGGAAGACCTTGTCCCGCATGATGCGGTGCTGCAGCGGAATGTTGGTCTTGATGCCCTCGAAGACCATCTCGGCCAGGGCCTGGCGCATGCGCGCCGCGGCTGTTTTGCGGTCCGAGCCCCAGGCGATCAGCTTGCCGACCATCGAGTCGTAGTTCGGCGGGACCCGGTAACCCTGATACACGTGGGAGTCGATCCGGATTCCCGGGCCGCCCGGAGCGTGGTACTTCTTGACCTCGCCAGGGGAGGGGGTGAACTTCCGGGGGTCCTCGGCGTTGATGCGGCACTCGATGGCGTGACCGCGCATGCGCACGTTTTTCTGCTGCTTCTTCAGGCCCAGGCCCGCAGCGATGCGGATCTGAGCCTTGATCAGATCGATGCCCGTGACCATTTCGGTCACCGGGTGCTCCACCTGGATGCGGGTATTCATCTCGATGAAGTAGAACGACCCGTTCTCGTACAGGAACTCGAACGTGCCTGCGCCGCGGTACCCGATGCGCTTGCAGGCCTCGACGCAGAGGCTGCCGATGCTGTCGCGCTGTTCGTCAGTGATGCCCGGTGCCGGGCACTCTTCCACCACCTTCTGGTTGCGGCGCTGCATCGAGCAGTCGCGCTCGCCGAGGTGGATGGCATGTCCTTCGCCGTCGGCCAGTACCTGAAACTCGATGTGACGCGGCGTTTCCAGGTACTTCTCCATGAAAACAGCGGCGTCATTGAAGGCGTTCTGCGCTTCGGTGCGGGCCAGCTGGATCTTGTTGATCAGCTCATCCGGGCTGCGCACCACGTGCATGCCGCGCCCGCCTCCGCCCGACGCCGCCTTGATCAGCACCGGATAGCCCACCCGCTCGGCGATTTCCAGGCACTGCTCTTCGTCGTCAGGCAGCACACCGTCGGAGCCGGGAACGCAGGGCACGCCGGCTGCAATCATCTCCGCCTTGGCATTGGTCTTGGAGCCCATCAGGCGGATGGTTTCCGGGCGCGGGCCGATGAAGATGAAGCCGGATCGCTCGACACTCTCGGCAAAATCGGCGTTCTCGGACAGAAAGCCATAGCCAGGGTGGATGGCGTCGGCCTGAGTGACTTCGGCAGCCGAGATCAGGGCCGCCATGTTGAGGTAGCTCTTCGGCGATGGGGCGGGGCCGATGCAGACGGCTTCGTCCGCCAGCAGGACATGTTTGAGGTCGCGGTCTGCGGTGGAGTGCACTGCGACGGTCTTGATGCCGAGCTCCCGGCAGCATCGCAGGATGCGCAGCGCGATCTCTCCGCGCGCCATCAGGTCGGTATAGCGGTCGGTCTTGGCGCGGTGCAGGGCGGGGATGTCGTGGTCCCCGGCCGCAAGCCCGCGCTGGGCCAGGTCATGGGCCATGCGCTCCTTGCCGCCCGTCACCTGCAGCAACTCGCGGTAACGGTCCCGGTCCCAGTGCCAGTCGAGCCCCCGGGCGGCGAAGGTCTCGTTGAAGGCGCGGCGATGCAGTTCCTCGGTTTCGGCCAGCGTGCCGTCCACGTCGAAGATGATCGCCCGCAGCGTCACGCCAGCGCCGCCTCAGCCGCCGCCCGGATGGCGCGGATGTTCTCGCCGTAAGGGGCGGAGTTCGACACCGAGCCGCCCCGGAACACGGCCGAGCCCGCGACCAGCACGTCTGCCCCCGCTTCGGCCAGGCGCGGGGCGGTCGTGGGATCGACGCCGCCGTCGATCTCGATATGCACGGGGCGGTCGCCGATCATCGCGCGCAGGCGGCGGACCTTGTCGGTCATGTCGATGAACTTCTGCCCGCCGAAGCCGGGATTGACCGACATGATCAGCACCAGATCGACCAGATCGACGACCTCTTCCAGGATCGAGAGGGGCGTGCCGGGGTTGAACACGATCCCGGCCTTGGCGCCGAGCTGGCGGATGCGGCCCAGCGTCCGGTGCAGGTGCGGCCCGCTTTCCGGATGCACGCTGAGAATGTCCGCGCCCGCCGCGCGATAGGCCTCCAGCCATGGATCGACCGGCGCGACCATCAGGTGGACATCGAACGGCAGGGTCGAATGCGGCCGGATCGCCTTCACGATGTCCGGGCCCATCGTCAGGTTCGGCACGAAGTGCCCGTCCATGACATCGACGTGGATCCAGTCGGCGCCGGCCGCCTCCAGCGCCCGCACCTCCTCGCCCAGGCGGGCGAAGTCGCTGGCGAGAATGGACGGACAGATCAGGGGGGATGCGGCCATGCCCCCGGATAGGACGGGACGAAGGCGGGGGCAAGGCGGCCCCTGCCTGACTCTAGCTGATCCGCTCCAGCTTGGCGGCGAAGCCGGATATGTGCCGCAGCGGCGCGCGCAGATCAGCGCGGTCCAGCAGATCGCCGACGCGATGATGCGCAGACTCGAGCCCCGCGGGGTGATCGTGGTGATCGAGGCCGAGCACCTGTGCATGGCCATGCGCGGTATCCGCAAACCCGGCGCGACGACCACCACGTCGGCGGTGCGCGGCATCTTCAAGACCAGTGCGGTGTCCCGCGGCGAAGCCCTCGACCTGATCACCCGGTGACGCAGGCGCACGCAGTCCCCGCCGGCGGCGGTGTGCACCGGACTCTCGTGATGGGCGTCCTCAACGTCACCCCCGACTCCTTCTCCGACGGCGGCCGCTGGGCCGACCCCGAGGCGGCCGTCGCCCACGCCCGCGAGCTCATCGCCCAGGGCGCCGACATCATCGACGTCGGCGGGGAGTCCACCCGCCCCGGCGCCCAGAAGGTCGACGTCGACACCGAGATCTCCCGCGTCCTGCCCGTGGTGCGCGCGCTCCTCGCCGACGGGACCGATGGATCTGCCGGCAGCGCGATCGTCTCGGTCG
>CAKZHZ010000042.1 GCA_936928855.1 uncultured Polycyclovorans sp. | reverse complement strand
GTCCTGAACCACGAGGTCGGGGCCGGCGTTGGCGATGGAGACGGTGGTCTTGTCCTTCAGCGACTGCCAGTAGCGCAGGCCGCCGGTGGCGCGCAGATTGAAACGCGCGCCGGACCGGGTGAACGCGGCACGGCCACCGACGGTGGCGCGCAGGCTGTCGGCGTGGTCGCCGAAGAACTGGTTGGGGGCCAGGTTGTTGTCCTGGCCGAGAAAGGCCACCTCATCCAGCTCCGCCCGCACCCAGGACAGCCCGACCAGGGGCTCGATCGTCAGCTGTTCACCCGGCGTCAGCCGCCAGCCCAGCTCCGAACGCAGGTGCAGGGTCTGGCTGCCGCTGTCGGTCACCTGATTGCGATAGGCCGGCGACGGGTCAAAGAAGTAGCCGTAGCCGATACGGTAATGCCCCCGGCTGAGCAGGTTCATGCTGGGATCGCCGAGGTCCATCTGCAGCCACTGCATCAGCACGCGGTTGTCGATGAACCAGGCGTCCCCGCGATAGTCGGCATGCAGGGCCAGCCCCACACCATTGAGGTCGGCCTGCATCTGCGAGGCATCGAACTCGATCGCGGCATCGATGTAGTTGAGGGCGCCGCCCACCTGCCATTGGCCCGCCTGCCAGGTGCGCCCCACGGTCAATACCGTGCTGTCGATGTCGTGCGTGCTGTCGACCCCGATCACCTGCCCGTAGCGGCTGGCCAGATGCTGCACATCGCGGCTTTGCCGACGATTGGACAGGCGCACCCAGGTTCCCTCCGACGCATCACGGGGTGCGGCCACATCGTCGGCAATGCTGCGCGCCAGCGCCTGCACGCCCTGGGCAATGTGCGGCAGGGCCCAGGCCCGCGCACCCGGCAGCGACACCAGCTTGTGCTGTTGCTGCTCGGCGTCATATACCAGCGGGAACATCACGAAACCGCTCTGCACCGTGCCGGTACCGGCATCGTAGTGCTGCGATTGCGGGGACAGCACGAAGTGCCCGGCGGCCGACTCACCGCCGCCAACGTCGATGAGCACGATCTCCTCCTCGCCGAAGTTGGCTGCCAACACCCCCGCCTGCCAGTCGTTGATGACCAGCTCGGTGACGCCAGAGGTCTGTCCGCCCGTGAGGTCGATGCAGTCCGCCGCCACCAGGGTCGGAATCGCGCCCGGAGAGCCCGCGGGCCCGTTGCCGCCTGCCCCCTCTGGAATCACGGATCGCTGCAGGCGCTGACCACAGCCCGACTGCCCCTCTCCATACCGGAACACGGCATCCAGATGGATGACGCTGCCCGGGCCGCCCACGAAGTGCGTGCCCGGCATCATCAGCGCGGTGCTGGGCACGCCGTCGGTCAGGCCGACCCCGTTCTGCAAGTGCACCGGAAACTCGGTGACCGGACGAAACGGGTCCTCCCCGAATTTCGCCACCAGCACACCGCCCAGGGCGATGACGCCCTCGTTTTCAAAGCGCTCCAGCCCGCTCAGGGTGATGTCGCGGCCGTAGACCCGTCCGGGCCCGTTGTCGATTGACGGCACCTGCCCCATTTGCGAGTCCGCCACCATGAAGTGGCCGGCGTTGTGGACACGGTCGTCGCCCGCGCCAAAGTCAATCGTCGTGGGCTGCAGTGCACTGCTGAGCTGCGCCACCGAAAACGCGAGCACGGCACCGTGGTCGACCGACAGCCGGTCCGCACCACTGCCGAGCACACTGCTGCCCATTCGGAAGCCCCCGGGCACCGCATAACCCGCCGCGACATCCGGGGCGGCAACCCGCAGGTGCAGCCCCCCGGTGTGCCCGGCGAAATCCAGCGTGCGGCCCAGGTGCCCGCCCACCACCACCTCAATGGCGCCATCGCCGCTGCCGGTCATGGTGCGCTGCCCACCGAAGCTGAGAATCTGGCCGACGGTGGAGGTGAACCGGGTACTGCCGTTGGCCGGGGCAAACAAGGTAATGGGGGCTTCGAGGTTGGCCGCGGTAAGCCCATCGGTTGTGCACTGGGTATCGGTCCCCGGTGCGGCGCCGCTGCCACAGTTCAATTGTGCCTGTGCCGGCACCAGCGCCATCAGAAAACCGCCGGCCAGCAGGGCGCGCAACAAGGTGTTCATTGGATTCATGTCGGTCTCCTGCCTCAGAAGCGCTTGGTGATCGACACGCCCACCAGGCGCGGATCCAGCGTGAAGATG
>CAKZHZ010000041.1 GCA_936928855.1 uncultured Polycyclovorans sp. | reverse complement strand
TTGCCTGCCCCGGCAACGACACCGCCATGCTCGACGAACGCGCCCGCCACTGGTTGCCGGTGGACCAGTACATCGGCGGCATCGAGCACGCCGTGCTGCACCTGCTGTACGCGCGTTTCTTCCACAAGCTGATGCGTGATGCCGGGCTGCCAGTGGCCGGCGACGAGCCCTTCACCCGCCTGCTGTGCCAGGGCATGGTGATTGCCGGCACCTACTTCCGTGAGGATGCCGACGGCCGCAAGACCTGGATCAACCCGGCCGATGTCGACGTGCAGTTCGACGAGCGGGGCGCGCCCGCCAGTGCCGTGCTGCGCAGCGACGGCCAGCCGGTGCAGATCGGCGGCCGCGAGAAGATGAGCAAGTCCAAGAACAACGGCGTCGACCCGGAAACCATGGTGGCCCGTCATGGCGCCGATGCCGTGCGCCTGTTCATGATGTTCACCGCGCCGCCGGAACAGAGCCTGGAGTGGAACGACGCCGGCATCGAAGGCGCCGCCCGCTTCCTCAAGCGCCTGTGGAGTTTCGTCGGCAGCCTGCCGCAAGGCCCGGCGCTGGATACCGGCGCGCTGTCGCCCGCGCTCAGGGACCTGCGCCGCAAGGTGCACGAAACCCTGGCCAAGCTGGACGACGACTACGGCCGCCGCCAGACCTACAACACGGCCGTCGCCGCCTGCATGGAGCTGCTCAACAGCCTCACGCGCCACACCGATGACGGTCATCCGCAGACCGCCGCCGTGCTGCGCGAAGGCGCCGACGCGCTGGTACGCGGGCTGGCGCCCATCGTCCCTCACATCAGCCACGCGCTGTGGCAGGCACTGGGCGGGCAGGGCGCCATCATCGACGCCCCCTGGCCGACGGCAGATGCCGCCGCCATGACCGCCGACGTGGTGAAGCTGGTGGTGCAGGTCAACGGCAAGCTGCGCGGCCATATCGAAGTGGCGCCGGATGCCAGCCAGGAGCAGATCATCGCTACTGCCGTGGCTGACGAGGCGGTCGCCAGATTTCTCACCGGCCCGCTGCGCAAGCAGATCGTGGTGCCCGGCAAATTGGTTAATCTGGTGGTATGACCTGCCTGCGCGCCCTGTTGCCGTTACTGCTGGCCGCCACCCTGGCCGGCTGCGGCTTCCGGCTGGTGGGCGAGCGCGACCTGCCACAGCTGCTGGAGCAGGTGCACATCGACCTGATCGCGCCCTACCGGGTCAGCGAACCGCCGCTGGAAACCTCGCTGCGCGCCCTGTTGGCGAGACGGGGCGCCAAGGTGAGCGATCGTCGGGGCGCTGGCATCACCGAAATCCGCCTGTCCAACCTGAGTACGGTGCGCGAGACGCTGTCCATCGGGATCGATGGCAAGGCGCTCGAGTTTGCGCTGGTCACCGGGGTGGACTACGAGGTGCGTCGCGATGGCGAGGTGCTGGTGGCACCCGACCACCTCGAAGTGGTGCGTGACTTCAGCTTCAATGCCCAGCAGGTGTTGGCCAAGGAGGCTGAGGAAGAGCGCCTGCGGCGCTACATCCAGACCGAGATGGCCGAACTCATCCTGCTGCGGCTGGAGGCACGGCTCAGCGCGGCCACTGCCGTGCCAGCAGCACCAGCGGGTGGACCACTCTCGGGGTATTGAGACCCGCCCGCCGCAGCCCGCCGGCAAGGTGCAGGCTGCAGCCCACGTTGCTGCTCACCACCCATTGCGGTGCCTGTGACCGCAGGGCATCCACCTTGGGGGCGAGATGGCCGTCGGCGATGGCCGGATGCGCCAGCAGGTGATGCCCGGCCGCACCACAGCAGCGCTGCGTGGGGTCCAGGTCCTGCACCGCCGCCGTAGGCAGCTGCGCGGCCAGCCAGCGCAGGTCCTCTTCCCGCTTGAGCACGTTGCGCTGGCTGCAGGCGAGATGCAGCGACACCCGGTCCGGCAGGGGCTGCAGCTGCAGGTCATCTGGCCAGTGCTGGCGGACGAACTGCAGGGCGTCCACCACACGCCGGCGAACGGTGGCGTCCGGATGCTCCGCCAACTGCGCGCCGCACCCGGTGGCGATGCTGATGATGGGCGCATCGCCCGCGAGCTGCGCCGCAGCCCGGGCCGCCTGTGCCGCGCCGCCCGCGGCATCACCGGCATGTGTCAGCAGGGCGCCACAGCAGCCGTGCACCTGTCGCGGACGAAACCCCAGCCCCCGCAGCACCGTCTCCGAGGCCGCCAGGGCTTCCGCATCCAGGCTGCGGCCGGTGCAGCCGGTAAACAGCAACACCTCACCCCGATCCGCGCCCGCCGTCGGCAGCGGCCGCCATCGCAGGGCCGGCGAAGGCAGCAGCGACAACAACCGCCCGAGACGCCCCACGCGGAACAGCCCCAGCCCCTGCGCCAGCGGCGACAGCCGCAGGGCGTGCCACAGGCGGTGGGCGAGGCGCAGTGCCGCGCCGCCCGCAGGGCTCGTCATCCACCGCAGCCGGCGCTGCAGGCCCGGCGCCGGCCGTGCCTGCGCCAGACGCGCGCGCCCGGCATCCAGAATGTGACCGTACGGTACCCGGGCCGGGCACACGGGCTCGCAGGCCCGGCATCCCAGGCAGCCGTCGAGGTGATCCTGCAGGCGATCCGTCGGTGCCAGCGTGCCACTGGCGAACCCCTGCATCAGCGTGATGCGGCCGCGGGGCGAGTCGCCTTCATGGCCTGTCGCGGTATAGCTCGGACAATGCGGCAGGCAAAGGCCGCATTTCACGCACTGGTCCGCTTCAGCGGCGGGAAAGGGCGGCAGGGAAGACATGCTTCCTATAATAAAGGGCCTTTCGCGGCCCGACGCCGTGATTTCTCCGCCCCAACAAAAGGAATACAGCGCCATGCGCAAGCGGTTGATCCTCCTCATGTGCTGCCTCCCCACCGCCGCCCTCGCCGAAGGCCCCTGGACCGGCAAGGTATCGCTGGGCTTTCTGTCGACCTCGGGTAACTCCAGCGCCACCACGCTCAACGCCGCCACCGAAGTGATCTACTCGGTCGAGCGCTTCAAGAACACCTTCCGCGCCTCCGCCATCAATGGCGAGCAGGAAGAAGTGCGCACCGCCGAGCGCTACACCCTGGGCAACCAGTTCGACATCAACTTTGATGACAACAACTATGCCTTCGTCGCCGTCGATGCCGAGAAGGATCTGTACGGCGGCGTGCGGGAGCGCACCACCGAGACCGTCGGCTACGGCCGCCGCATCCTCACCGGCCCCACCCACAAGCTCGATGCCGAGATCGGCGCCGGTGCGCGGCAGACGCTGCCGCAGGGCAGCAATCAGCGCGAGAACGACGCCATCGGCCGGCTGTCCGGTCGCTACGAGTGGCTCATCACCGACACCAGCACCTTCCTGCAGACGCTGAAAGTGGAAGGCGGGGAGGAGAACACTTTCACCGAGTCCATCTCCGAGTTGAAGCTCAACATCGTGGGCAACGTGTTCGGATCGCTGTCCTACACCATCCGCAACAACAGCGACGTCCCGGTAGGCACCGACAAAACCGATACCTTCACCGCCGTCAACGTGACCTACGAGTTCGGCAAGAGCTGAGACCGCATGGACAGCCACTACCGCCACCACGTGTTCTTCTGCGGCAACCAGCGCGCACCTGGCGAGCGGGTGTGCTGCGCCGATGCCGGCGCCAACCGGGTGCGCGACTACGCCAAGAAGCGCATCAAGGCCCTGGGCCTCGCCGGTCCCGGCAACGTCCGCATCAACCAGGCCGGCTGCCTTGAGCGCTGCGAGGAAGGCCCCTGCATCGTCGTCTACCCCGAAGGCGTGTGGTACGCCTACGTGGACGAAGACGATGTGGACGAAATCATCGACCGCCACCTGGTGGGTGGCGAGGTGGTGGAGCGTTTGCGGATCTAGGGGGCGGTAGGGCCTGGATGCCCGATCAAGTCGGGCATGACGGTAGAGGGATAGGAAACGTCATCCCG
>CAKZHZ010000040.1 GCA_936928855.1 uncultured Polycyclovorans sp. | reverse complement strand
GGCACGGTACGTGGCGAATCCCGGCTGTTACAGCACGGCGGCCATTGCCCTGCTCGCGCCCCTGACCCAGCGTGGATTGATTCCCGCTGATTTCTCAGTGCATATTCAGGGCTTTTCCGGCTATTCGGGCGGCGGGCGTGCCCTGGTGGACGCGCACGAGCAGGATCAGGAGCACCCCATGCGCGGCTCCTTCCTATCCTATGCCCTGAACCTGGATCACAAGCACCTGCCGGAAATCGTGAAGTACGGCGGGCTGACGCGCACGCCCATCTTCACGCCGAACGTGGGCGGCTGGGCGCAGGGCATGACCGTGACCATCCCGCTGCATCTGCACGAACTGGGCGTCAGTGCCGATAAGCTACACGCCGCCCTGAAGGAACACTACGCCGGGCAGCGGTACCTGAAGGTCTACGAACTGGCCGACAACCCCGAAATCCTCGACCCGCAAACGCTGAACGACACGAACAACCTGGAACTGTTCGTGTACGCCTCCGCCGACGACACCCGCGCCGTCGTCGACGACCTGTCGCTGGCCACCCGGCTCACCATGGTCGCGCTGGTGCCGACAGTCGCGTTCATGACGTTCTTCGGTCCGGCCATCGGCATCGCGATCTTCAACTTCGGCAAGTTCGACGCCGCCGCCAATCTCCTCATAAGCCTGGGCGATCGCACCGGCCCGTCGGTTGAACGCGCGGGGGTTGCCGAAGCCGTGGAACGCATCATAAAGACCTACCTCGACGAACGCGAAGGCGAGGACGAAAGCTTCCTCCACTGCTACCGCCGTGTCGGCATGGCGCCCTTCAAAACCCGGATCTACGCATGAGCACCGTGCTGATGAGCCTGGACGGCCAGTGGCAAGCCGTCACCGTTACCCGGCTGGAACCGGATAGCCCGGTGCCCGCAGATGGCCTCAACCTGCAGCCGGTGACTGCCGAAGCGCTCACCCCACCGAATGGCACGGTCGCCCTGTTGCCGGTCAACCTGCCGGTCCGTCCCCATGCCGAGGCCCTGAAGGCCCTGCCGGTGATTGCGCTGGCCTTTGATACGGTTGCCGAGGGGCGGCCCTACTCCCAGGCGCGCCAGCTCCGGGATGCCGGCTACACCGGCCAATTGATCGCCACCGGGGCCGGTGTCACCCTCGATCGCATCGTGCCGATGCGAGCCATGGGTATCGATCACTTTGTGCTGCCCGACGAAACCAGCGTGGCCGCCGTGATGGCCCGGTTCAGCCTTGCCGATACGCCCCTGCCCCCGCCAGCGGCCGGGCGCGGCTATCAGCCGCAGCACCGCACGGGCAGCATCTGACGCCGGTTGGCGCTGACGGCACTGTCAGGGTATCGTCCAACGCGCAGCATCCCGCTGCGCATCCGGTTTCCATCCGGCAGGTGCCCACGATGAAACTGATCGCCTTTTGCGCGTCCGCCCTGATGATGCTGAGCGGCCTTGCCCATGCGGGCGGCGCCCCGGCCCCGGGCCCGGCCAGTGCCGTCAGCACCCTCACCCCGCTGCCCAGCGTGACCCGCGCCGTCCACAGCGGCCCGAACCGACAGATCATCCGCACCGAGCGCGGCAGCAGCCTCGCCACGCTGGTACGGCCGATGTCGATCCCGCGTCCGCCACGCCCCACCCTCAACGTGATCCGCAGCTTTGCCAGCGCGCAGCCCACCGCCGACGGTGGGGTGATGGTACGCTCGGTAACGCTGACAACAGCGCAAGGACCCCTCAGCGTCCACGTCAGCCTTGATGGCAGTGGCCGCATCACGCTGTTACCCGTCGATCCCAGCGAGGAACAGCCCACGTTCAGCCGATGAACGGCTGGCAACGCCCCCTTATATGAATGGCTTCCCGTCACGACGGGAGTGCTATTGTTGAAACGTACATCCGCACACGCATCAGGAGCGCCTCATGGCCTTTCGCCCTTCCCTTATCCGCTCAGCGCTGATGGCCGGTGGCCTTGCCGCCGCCAGCCTTGCGCACGCCCAGGGCACCCCCACCCTCACCGCGCAGGATCTGGGCCTCACGTCCGCGCAGCTTCAAGCCCTGATCCAGGGTGGTAGCGCCGCCGTCGCCTCTCCGGGTATCGCTTTTGGCTCCGCAATAGGCTTCGGCGCCAACTGGGGCACCGTGGGCGTCGGCATCGGTGGTGCCACCCTGCCCAAGACCGCCTCTGATGATTACGACGGCTCCATGGGCTTCATCGCCGGCTTTGGCGACTCCACCAACGCCGTCGGCCTGGAAGCCACGATCAACATCATCAGCCTGCGCGAAAGCTTTGGCGATGACGGCAACCTCAACCTCAAGCTGCACCGCAACCTGGATGCCACCACGGCCATCGCCGTGGGCGTTGAAAACGTGGCGGGCTGGGGCAATGCCGATGACGCCGACGAAAGCGTGTATGTGGTCGGCACCAAGGTCTTCGATCTGGGCGCCGATGGCAAGCGCCTGCCGCTGGCCGTCAACTTCGGCCTGGGCAACGGCCGCTTTGACGACCCGGGCGAAGACGACGTCACCCCCTTTGGTGGCATCGCGCTGATGCCGCATGAACAGTGGTCGCTGATCGCCGACTGGGCGGGCACCGGCCTCAACCTCGGCGTTTCCGCCGTGCCGGTGCGCAGCCTGCCGCTGTCCATCAGCGTCGGCATGGTCAACGTCACCGAACGCAACGACAGCGACAGCGAATTTGCCGGCGGCCTCGGCTACAGCTGGCAGTTCTGATCGCCCCGCCTAAAGAGGATTCCAACATGAAAGCTCCCCTTCTGATCGCCATTGCCGCCGCCCTGAGCGCCGGCGCCGCCACCGCGGGTTCCGTCGTGGCCCCGGGCCCGGTTTCCAGCCCCGCTGGCACCGTAACCCCGCTCCCGGGCGTGACCGCAGCCGTCAACAGTGCCGGCGGCGTCAACAGCGTCTCCAGCGGCGGCGGCACCGTCACCACCATCGCCCAGTCCGTCACCATTCAGGCCCCGCCGGCCGCCACCGTTGCCGCCCTCAAAGCCGCACCGGGTGCTGTTGCAGGCGCCAATGGCGGCTTCACCCTCAACAACGTCACCATCAACACTGCAACCGGCCCGGTAGTGGTGAACATTGTGGTAGACGCCAGCGGCAACCTGACGCTGCAGCCGGTCACCGGTGACGCATAAGGCCTATCGCGGCAACGCAAAAACCCCGTGTGATGAGCACGGGGTTTTTTGTGGGTGATGGTTGAGGCCTGTCGTGCTGGACGTGGTTTGGGTATCCAGACTCCGACCACCGCAGCTGGATCCCGGGTCAAGCCCGGGATGACGTTTCCTACACCTATCCACCGTCATGCCCGACTTGATCGGGCATCCAGAACCCGGCCGTCGCAACTGGACCCGAATCAAGTCCGGGAGGACGTCGCCTACCCCTCCACCGCCATGCCCGACTTGATCGGGTATCCAGACTCCGACCGCCGCAGCTGGATCCCGGGTCAAGCCCGGGATGACGTTTCCTATCTATCCACCGTCATGCCCGACTCGATCGGGCATCCAGACGCCAACCCTTGCAGCGGCATCCCCGGTGAAGCCGGGACGACGTGCCCTACCGCAACGGCTCCCATGCATTGCCACCATCGCGGCTCACATAAGTGGACTTGGCGGACACGGCGATGTAGATGCCGTTCCAGTAGCCCTGCGTCACACCCTGCAGGTTCGACTGGGTGTGCACCGCACGAATCTGCGTAGCACAGGCCTCCAGAGTGAAATGGTTGCTGCTCTGCCAACCCTGGGCATCCCGATACTGACACCGCACCACCGCGCCATCGGCACCGGTTGCAACCGCATTGGGGTCGACATAGGTCACCTCGCGGCTGCCGGATTCCGTGCGACTGACGACTGGCGCCTTGGGCTCCACCTTCTTGACCGGCGTCTCCGCCGTGGCGCGCCGCTGCGCGCCGAAGCTGACGGCCGTGGCGCCTGCGGAACCGGCCGCCGCCGCAGAGGCTGCTGCTGCCACGGGGGCGGCGGAGGCCACCTCTGCCGCTGCCTCCCCATCGTCCATTGCCGGGTCAGCTTCGACTGCGGCTTCCGCCTCTGCAGCCGCTTCCGCCTTGCCCGGCGGATCGATATCCCGCAGCAGCACCGACTTCCAGCCCGGCGCGCCGGCAAATTGCGCCCACGTCTGCCCGTCTTCGTAGTAGCGGTAACTGCCGGCCGCGTCGACCGCGAGGTCCGCATTCCCATAGCGGGCGTAAACCCGACCGTAACCGTCAGGTTCGCCGTCGTAGCGCCGCAGCCGCTCCAGGCAGTCTCCCAAGGAGCGTTCCACGGTGGACAGCCCGTCAATCGGCGGCCCCAGCGTACAGATCTTGGCAGCCATGGCCGGAGGGCACATCAGGGCCAACAACAGGGCGCCCGCCGCCCCCGCCCGGGTTGCGATCAAGGGGTTGCTCATCACCGGCATGAAACTCTCTCCGCTCGGGGCTTCAATGCGCCCGTTTGTCGTGACCGCATGGTAACGCGCCACGGGGGCAATGGCATCTGTACCGTGTTACCCCTGGATGCCCGATCAAGTCGGACATGACGGCAGATGAGTAGGTGACGTCATCCCGGGCATGACGAAAGACAGGCAGCTGCCCCCCCAAAACCCAGCCCCCACCCTCTGTTCATCCTCCAATCATCCCGCCAATGCTAGTATTCCAAGACAACGATGCGACATAGGGATTAGGGAAGCATGATCGTCGTCAAACCCCGCGTGGCCCTGGCGGCCATTGGCGCCGCCGCTGGCGTGCTGCTCACAGGATGTGCCGGCATGGGTGCCAGCTATGACACCCCCGCCCCCGCCAATCAAATTCCCTTTACCGTGGAGGCTGTCACCCCCGAGTTGGTGGCCAATCTCGCGGTACGTCCCCCTGATGTGGCGGCCCCACCCGTAGGCAGCCTCACCTTGCAGAACTACGCCTACCGCGTTGGCCCCGGCGATGTGCTGTCGATCTTCGTCAACCAGAGCCTGTATGGCGACCAGGGGATTGCCGGCACCGTGGACCGCCAGGCTGAGTCCCTGTACGTGGTCAGCGAGGACGGCTACATCTTCCTCCCCCTGTACGGCGCCCTGCGCGTGGCCGGCCTTACCGTGGGACAGGCCTATAACGAGATCCAGAGCGCGCTGGCCAAGTACATCACCCGGCCGCAGATCAACGTGCGCGTGTCCGAATACCGCAGCCAGCGCGTTGCCGTGGCGGGCGCCGTTGCGGAACCGGGCTACCTGCCCATCACCGACCGCCCGATGACCATCCCCGAGGCCGTCATCGCCGCCAAGCAGAACGAACAGGCCGACCTGCGCAAGGTAGTGCTCAAACGCGGCGGCGTGGAATACCCGGTGGACGTGTTCGCCCTGATCCAAAGCCCCAGCTTTGGCCAGAACTGGGTACTGCAGGACGGCGACGTGGTATTCGTGCCGCGCAACGAAAACCGCGTGTATGTACTGGGCGAAGCCCCCAACCGCACCGAGTTCATCGACCCCTATGCCACGTCACTGGCCGAAGTACTGGTGGAAAGCAAATCGGGCAGTAGCAGTGGCGGCAGCAACTACCTGCAGACCGGCACCGCCAAGCCCGGCAGCATCTTCGTGATCCGTGGTGACGTGGACGCCGCCCGGGTGTTCCACATGAACGGCGCCTCGCCGGAGTCCTTCATCCTGGCGGACCAGTTCCAGCTGGCTAATGGCGACATCGTGTACGTCTCCACCCGCCCGGTTACCCGCTTCAACCGCTTCATTTCGCAGATTCTGCCCAGCCTGCAGTCCATCCTGCTGCCTGTGCTGCTGGTGGACCGCATCGACAGCATCTCCGAGTAAGCCCCGTATTTGATACGCGGCGCACACTGCGCCGCGTGCTTTTTTGGCAGTGTTGCGCTGCCCCCGTCTGATTGCCTGCCCCATGACCGACCGACTGCCCACCGCCCCGGCCGCGCGCCCCGACGAAGCCCTGGACGACGGCATCGACCTGCGCGAGTTGTTCGGCATCCTGCTGTCCGGCTGGCCTTACATCCTGGCCGCCACGGTGCTGGGGCTTGCGGCTTCCTTCTGGTACCTCTTTGTCACCCCGCCCACCTACTCCACGGATGCGCTGGTGCAGGTGGAGGAAAACTCCAACAGCGCCCGCATTGCATTTGCCCAGACCGCGGACTCCATCGGCAGCGACATTCCTGTCGCAGCGGAAATTGAAATTCTCCGCAGCCGCATGGTGCTGGGGCGCGTCGTGGAACGACTGGGCCTGGATATTCAGGCACATCCGCTGCGCATGCCCTGGCTCGGCGATGCCTTTGCCCGCCGTCACGGTGGCGACCGTTTCGGTCGCGCACCCGCCTGGTTACAGCCCCTGAACCGCTCCGAATATAGCTGGGGTGGCGAGAAAATCACGGTCACCTCGTTAGAGGTGCCTCCAAACATGGTGGGCGTCCCGCTCTACGTGCTGAAGCAGGAAGGTGATGCCTTCGCCCTGGTAGACGCCAACTACCAACCGCTGGTTTCAGGCCTTGTCGGGGAGCGGTTGGTTACTCAGGTAAGCAGCGAACGGCTTTCCATCTTCGTGCAAGAGTTGGTGGGCGAACCTGGGCGCGTGTTTCAGGTCCGAAAGCTCCGGAGAGAAAGTGCCATTGGCGCGGTTCAACGCGGCCTCGCCGCCACCGCTTCCCGAAATGCAGAAGGCATCGTCACCCTGCGATACGAAGGAGGCGACCCTGAGCAGATCGCACGCATTCTCACCGAAGTGCTCAACGTCTATCAGCGGCAAAACATCGACCGCCGTTCTGCCGAGGCCGAGCAGACGCTGGACTTCCTCAGCCAACAACTCCCCGAGTTGCGCAAGGAAGTCGAAACGGCCGAAGCCAGGCTCAACCAGTTCAAGGTGCAACAGGGCACTGCGGATCTCACCCAGGAAACCGCCGCGGTACTGACGCGCAGCGTGGAACTGGAACAAGCTAAATCCGTACTGGTGCAGGAGCGCACCGAAGCCCTGCAGCGCTACACCGTCAACCACCCGGTGGTGGAATCGCTGGATTCCCAGATCGCACAGGTCAACAGCCAGCTGGCCCGCGTGAGCGAGCGTGTGCGCAAGCTGCCCGATATCGAACAAAAGGCCCTACAGCTCTCACGTGACCTGGAAGTCAGCACCGCGCTGTACATCAGCCTGCTGAACCGCACCCAAGAGCTGGAAGTGGTGAAGAGCGGCACGATCGGCAGCATCCGTATCGTTGACCTGCCCGTGAAACCGGTACACCCGACCGCCCCGAGCAGACCAAAGTCACTCATCGTTGGCCTGCTGGCAGGACTGATACTGGGCACCGGCTTCGCCTTCCTCATGCATTTGCTGCGCAACGGCGTGGAAGATCCGTCTGAAGTGGAGAAGAAGCTCGGCCTCCCCACCTACGGCACCATCCCTTACAGCCAAGAGCAAGGCAAGCTCGCCAAGCTGCTGGACAAGAACAAGATCGCTCCCCTGATGCTCGCCATAGCCGAACCCAAGGGCCCGGCCATGGAAGCCATCCGCAGCGTGCGCACCGCCCTGCACTTCGCCGCCATGGATGCCCCCAACAACATCATCATGCTGACCGGCCCCGAGCCGGATCTGGGCAAGTCCTTCGTCAGCATCAACCTCGGTGCGGCCCTCGCCGATGCCGGGCGTCGCGTGGTGGTGATTGATGCGGACATGCGCCGCGGTCATCTGCACAAGATGGTCAACAAAACCCGTGAACCGGGCCTGTCGGACATGATCAGCGGCGCCGCCAAACCGGAGGCGTGCGTCAAGAGCACCCCCTTCCCCAACCTGTGGGTCATCCCCACCGGCACGCTCCCGCCAAACCCCAGCGAAATGCTGGTGAACGAGCGTTTCGTGGAGCTGATCAACGGCCTGTCCCGCAGTTTTGATCACGTCATCATCGACACCCCGCCCGTGCTGGCGGTAACGGACGCCGCCATCATCGGCCGCCACGCCGGCATCAGCCTCATCGTGCTGAAAGCGGGCGAGCACCCCATGCGCATGATCGAAGAAACCGCCAGCCGCCTGCACCGCGCCGGCGTGCAGGTGCGCGGCACCCTATTCAACCAGGTCGGCCGCGGCCGCCATGGCCGCTATGGCTATAAGTACGGCTACTACTACGGTGGCTACAAGTACAACTACGGCACTGCCAAGAAATA